>CANKGV010000003.1 GCA_947481575.1 Alphaproteobacteria bacterium | reverse complement strand
GCGCGCCGACCGCGCCGCGGACCTTCCCGACAGCCCGCCCGAGCAATAAACGGTCACGCAGTAAGGCCCCCCTCGGGGGGCCTTACTGCCATCAGCAGTGATGCACTTTTGCTCCGGCGCACCGATGCATTTTTACTCCGGCGTTGACATCTAGGATATTTTCCCCGGCCGTCGGCTAGTTCGATCGGCTCGGCACTTCCGGTATAACCGCCCAAAGCGACGCCGAGATGGAAACGATCTGCCGGGCGGTGTTCAAGTACCTGGTGGCGGACCAGCCACGTTTACCTGAAGCTGTCCGCGTAGGATGCCTCAGCGGCACCTAACGTCAGCCGCCCTTCGCGCCACCACCGGCCTTCGGCGCGCCTGCGCCCGGACCTTTCGCCGCGCCAGCTCCCTTAGCCACGCCGGCGCCAGGGCCCTTCGCCGCGCCTGCTGCCCCGCCAGGAGTACCTCCGGCTGCACCACCTTTAGCCACACCGGCCCCGCCTGGGGCTGCACCGGTGCCCGGACCCTTGGGTGTCCCGGCACCCAGACCCTTTGGCGTGCCCGCTGGACCGGCGCCAACCGCGGGCGGCGCACCGGTTGCTCCCGGACCGGCGCCATCGGGCTTCTGACCCTGCACCGCTTCGGCACCTGGTCCGGCAGCATCCTTTGCAACCTGGGCGTCAACCGGCACGGCCGATCCCAGGACGAGGAACGTTGCCGCCAAGACCGCTGTGATTCGCATGAGGCACTCCCCAATTGACTCGAACTCACACTCCCGGGCGGGAGCAGATTGTTGGGCCCAGAATTCGCACCGTGACACGGTTTGCGCAGCGTTTCCAATCGCGGAGGCACCGTTGGACGCTGGTGCCTCGTTGACATGTTCTCGTTTTGTTCTTAGGAATCGGAATCCCTAAGATCACGGACGGAAGGCGCGGCCATGCCTGGGGCCAGTGCAGAGAATATTGCCGCGTTGCGGTTGACCGTGGCGAAGCTGGAGCAGGCTTCACCGGGCGCGGCAGCGCCTGCCTATCTGCCGCTAGGGCTGCGCGAGGAGCACGCCAATCCGCTCGCCTCAGGCCTGTTCCGCAGCGCGCTGAACGAGATCGTGGCGGCGTCGTATCGCGACCAAGCGGCGGCGATCGGGTTCGCGGCCGCAGTGATGGTGCGGGCCCTGGCGAGCGGGTGTGGGCCGGCGGTGTTGGTGACTTCGCGCTACGGCTTTGCCGATTGGGGGCGGCTGTACGGCCAGGGGCTGCGGCGGCTGGGGCTGGACGTCGGCCGGCTGATCCTAGTGTCGGCGCGCGACGATCGGGATGCGCTGTGGGCGATCGAGGAAGTGTGCCGCGCCAAGGCCGGGGTGGCGGTGGTCGCGGGCACCCTGGCCGGTGACCCGGACCTGACCCAGAGCCGGCGGCTGAATCTGGCCGCGGCCGGGTGCGGGGCACCGCTCTTGTTACTGCGCCGGCCCAGGGGGGTGGCGGCGACGGCGGCGGCCACCCGCTGGCGCATCAGTACGGCGGCGGCGGCGCGCGACCGGTTCGGGTCGCTCGCCCATAGCCGCTGGCAGGTGGATCTGGAACGCAGCCGGTACGGCCGCACGGGGCGGTGGCTGCTGGAATGGAATCATGTCGCGCATCGTTTCGATCTGGCTACGGTCGTGGCCGATCGCCCGCTTCTTCGCCAACCAGTCACGGTTGGCGAAGAAGGCGGGCGACGGCTCACCAGCTGACGCGATTCAGCGGGAGCGCCCGTTCGTGCTGGTGGCACCGGGCACCGGCGGGCCGCGCGTTGTGGCGCTGAACCGGGCCGCGCGGGCGGTGGGGATTAAGCTCGGCGACCTGGTATCGAGCGCGCGCGCCAAGGCGGTGGACCTGCAGACGCGGGACGCCGATCCAGCCGCCGACGACGCCGGGTTGCGGCGGCTGGCGTTGTGGTGCGTGCGGTACACGCCGTTCGCCGCGCCGTGGCGCGAGGACGACGCCAGCGGAGTGTTCCTCGACAGCAGCGGCTGCGCGCACCTGTTCGGTGGCGAGGCGCGCATGCTGGACCTGATCGAGCACGGCCTGCGCCGGCTGGGCATGCACCCGCGGGTGGCGATTGCGGATACGGCGGGCGCGGCGTGGGGGGTAGCGCATTACGGCCCGGCAGGGTTCCACATTGTCGCGGCCGGTGCGCAGGCGGCGGCGTTGCGCGGGTTGCCGGCGGCGGCGTTGCGCCTGCCGGGCGAAACGCGGGCGCTGCTGCACCGGCTGGGGCTGCGGCGGGTGGGCGATGTGATGGACCAGCCGCGCGGGCCGTTCACGGCGCGGTTCGGCGCCGGCCTGCTGCTGCGCCTGGACCAAGCGCTGGGAACGGCGCCGGAGCCGATTTCGCCGCTGGTGGCGCCGCCGGTCTATCACGCGCGCGCGGGCTTCCTGGATGCGCTCACCGCGGCAGAGCACGTGGTGGAGGCGGCGCGGCAGCTGCTGGATACGGTGGCGGAGGAGTTGGCCCGCGATCGCGTGGGCGCGCGAAAAGTGCGGCTGCTGCTGTTCCGCTTGGACGGCGAGGTGCTGACCGTAACGTTCGGCCTGGCGCGCCCGAGCCGCGATGCGGCGCACATGGCGCGGCTGATCGCGTTGCGGCTGGAGCGGCAGCCGGAGGGGCTGGAGGCGGACTTCGGCTTCGAGGCGATCGCGGTGCACGTGCTGGCCGTGGCGCCGATGCCCGAACAGCAGACGCTGCTTGGCCTCAGTGAGGAGCCGTTGGCGGAGACCGGGTTCGCGCAACTGATCGACCGGCTTGAGCAGCGCCTGGGCGAACATGCGGTACGGCGGTTGCATCCGCGGCAAAGCCATGTGCCAGAGCGGGCGGTAACGGCGAAGGCGGTGGGCGACGCGGCGCCGGATTGGGGCGACACGAACGGGCGTGCGCGGCCGCTGCTGCTGTTGCCGTATCCGGAGCTGGCGGAGGTGATGGCGCTGGTGCCGGAGGGGCCCCCGCAGCAGTTCCGCTGGCGCGGGATGCTGCACCAGGTGACGGGCGCGGAAGGGCCGGAGCGGATCGCGCCGGAGTGGTGGCGCAATCCGGGCGCGGAGATGGAGGCGGAGCGCGACTATTACGTGCTGGAGACCGGCCAGGGGCAGCGGTTCTGGCTGTACCGCGCCGGGCACTATGGCGCGGGGCCGGTGCCGAACTGGTTCGTGCACGGGGTGTTCGCGTGAGCGCGGAGTACGCCGAGCTGGCGGCGGCAACCAACTTCTCGTTCCTGCGCGGGGCGTCTCATGCCCACGAGATGGTGGCGCGGGCAGCAGAACTCGGCCTGGCGGCGATCGGCATTGCCGATCGCAACACGTTTGCCGGCGTAGTGCGCGCCCATGTGGAGGCGAAGGAGCGCGGCATCCGCCTGCTGGTGGGAGTGCGGCTGGTCACCGTCGAGGGGTTCGAGGCAGTGTGCTACCCGAGCGACCGCGCAGCATATGGGCGCCTGTGCCGGCTGCTCACGGACGGCAACCAGCGCGCGCACAAGGGCGCCTGCTATTTCAGCTTCGCCGATCTAGTGGCGGCAAGCACGGGGCAGATATTCATTGCGATACCACCGACGGTGGTGAGCGCAGACTTTGCCGGGCACGTGGGCGAACTCGCCGGCGCGGCACCGGGGCGCACATATCTGGCGGCAACGTTTCCGTATCACGGCGACGAGCGGCGGCGGTTGGGCGAGCTCGACGAACTGGCGCGGGCAGCAGGCGCGCCGCTGGTGGCGATCAACGACGTGCTCTACCACGTGCCGGAGCGGCGCATGCTGGCCGACGTGCTCACGTGCATCCACGAGAAATGCACCATCACCGACGCCGGGTTCCGCCTGGCGGCGAACGCCGAGCGCTACCTGAAAAGCGCAGCCGAGATGGCGCGGCTGTTCACGCGGCTGCCGGACGCGGTCGCGCGCTCGGTGGCGATCGCCGCCCAGGTTCGATTCAGCCTCGATGAACTGCGCTACGAGTATCCGGACGAGACGGTGCCGCCGGGCAGGACGCCCCAGGAGTACCTGGAAGAACTGACCTGGAAGGGTGCGGCGAAGCACTACCCGGCGGGCGTGCCTGATGCTGTGCGTACGGTGTTGCGCAAGGAGCTGGCGCTGATCGCGCAACTTGCGTACGAGCGCTATTTCCTCACGGTGTACGACATCGTCCGCTTCGCGCGCGGGCGTGGCATTTTGTGCCAGGGGCGCGGGTCGGCGGCCAACAGCGCGGTGTGCTACTGCCTCGGGATCACCGCGGTGGATCCCACCAAGATTGCGTTGCTGTTCGAGCGCTTCATGTCGCTGGAGCGACGCGAGCCACCCGACATCGACGTGGACTTCGAGCATGAGCGGCGCGAGGAGGTAATCCAATACCTCTACCTGCGCTATGGCCGCGAGCGTGCCGCGATCTGCTCGACGGTGATCCACTACCGCCCGCGCATGGCGATCCGCGACGTCGGCAAGGCCATGGGGCTAAAGGACGACGTGATCGGCGCGCTGGCCGGCACCATATGGGGCTATGGCGACGACGGTGTGCCCGACCACCACGTGCGCGAGATCGGGCTCGATCCGGTCAATCCGCAACTGCGCCTAGCGCTGGAACTGACCCACACGCTGATCGGGTTTCCGCGGCACTTGTCACAGCACGTGGGCGGGTTCGTGCTCACGCGCGAGCGGCTCGACGAGACCGGGGCGATCCTGAAGGCGGCGATGCCAGACCGCACCAACGTGGAGTGGGACAAGGACGACATCGACGCCCTCGGCATGCTCAAGGTCGATGTGCTGGCGTTGGGAATGCTCACCTGCATCCGCAAAGCATTCGACCTGATCCGTGGGCACCACGGCCGCGACCTCGAGCTCGCCACGGTGCCGCAGGACGACGCGGCGGTGTACGACATGTTGTGCCACGCCGATTCGGTCGGCGTGTTCCAGGTGGAAAGCCGGGCGCAGATGTCGATGCTGCCGCGGCTGAAGCCGCGCACCTTCTACGACCTGGTGATCGAGGTGGCGATCGTGCGACCGGGGCCTATCCAGGGCGGCATGGTGCATCCGTATCTGAAGCGCCGCGACGGCACCGAGCCGGTCGAGTATCCGTCCGAGGCGCTGAAGACGGTGCTGGGCAAGACCTGCGGCGTGCCCCTGTTCCAGGAGCAGGTGATGCAGATCGCCATCGTCGGGGCGGGATTCAGTCCGGGCGAGGCCGACCAGCTGCGCCGGGCAATGGCAACGTTCCGCCACACCGGCACCATCCACACGTTCCGCGAGAAGTTCGTCGGCGGCATGGTCAAGAACGGCTACGAGGCCGAGTTCGCCGAGCGCTGCTTCAAACAGATCGAAGGCTTCGGCGAATACGGATTTCCCGAGAGTCACGCTGCCAGCTTCGCGCTGCTGGTGTACGTCTCGGCGTGGCTCAAGTGCCACTACCCGGATGCGTTCTGCGCCGCGATCCTCAACAGCCAGCCGATGGGCTTCTACCAGCCGTCGCAACTGGTGCGCGATGCGCACGAGCACGGCGTCGAGGTGCGCGCGGTGGACGTGAACGCAAGCGACTGGGACTGCACGCTGGAGCCCGCCACTGCCGGCAAGTGGCGCGCGGTGCGCCTGGGGCTGCGCCAGGTGAACGGCATGCCCGAGGCGCACGCACGCGCACTCGTGGCCGCGCGCGGCGCAGGATACACCGAACTCCGCGCGCTGTGGGCGCGAGGCGGCGTGCCGGTGGCGCAACTGGTGCGGCTCGCCGAAGCGGATGCGTTCCGCTCGCTCGGGCTGGATCGCCGCCAAGCGCTGTGGGCGGTAAAGGGGCTGGAGGGCGGCGCGCTGCAACGCAAAGCCGCGGCGATGGCAAGCGCCGCGCCGATGTTTGCGATCCCACCCGGCGATCTGTTCCACGAGGCGGCGGTGACGTTGCCGGCCATGACGCTGGGCGAGCACGTGGTGGAAGATTACACCGCGACCGGGCTATCGCTGAAGGCGCACCCGTGCGGACTCTTCCGCTCTGAGTTGCGGCAGATGGGAGTGATCACCAGTGCCCAGCATCGCGAGGCGGAACGCGTGCTCCGGCGTGTGTCCGTGGCTGGGCTGGTGCTGGTGCGGCAGCGGCCGGGAACGGCCAAGGGTGTGGTGTTCATGACGCTGGAAGACGAGTTCGGCGTCGTCAACGTGGTGGTGTGGGCAAAGGTGTTCGCCGGCCATCGCCGCGTGGTGACAAGCGCCAAGTTCCTGCTGGTGCGCGGGCGTATCCAGCGCGAAGGCGAGGTGATCCACGTGGTCGCCGAGACATTCGTCGATCTCAGCAGCCGGCTGAATCTGCTGTCCCAGGGCGAAGCACGGCCCGCTTCTCTCTCCGTCCCGGACGGCAGGGCGCCGGCACCGAAGAGCCGAGACTTTCATTAGGATTATGGTGCGGACGGTGGGACTCGAACCCACACTCCCTTGCGAGATGCAGATTTTAAGTCTGCTGCGTCTGCCAGTTTCGCCACGTCCGCGGATGGTTCTGCTGCGCCGTCGTGTATTCGATGGCCCGCTATATGTCGCCCACGCCGTCGCCGGAATCGGCGACTGCCTGGGCGGCAGAACGAATGTCGGCCCATAAGTAGGCGACCTCCTCCACACGCCGGTCGCCGACCCGGATGGTCTTGGACGCGGCGGCGATCCCGCCGAACGATTCATAGAATCCGCGCGCGGAGTTTGCCGCCAGAACCCAAACCACCAGAGAGTTGAACCCGAGCGCCGCCAGCCGGGCCGCGCAAGCCGACAAGAGCGCGGCGCCGAACCCGCGCCGCTGCATGTCCTGCAGCAGGTACAGCGTGTAGATCTCGGCGCGCCGTGCCGCACCCTGGCCACGATCGGGCCCGCCGGACACGAATCCAACGACCCGCCCCTCGGGATTCTCGACGACCAGCGTCACCGTGCTTGCCCGCGCGCTGCACAGCGCGGTCCACCAATACAGCGTCTCGCGCATCTCGTTCATGTTGCTCAGCGTCGCCGCCGGCAGCAGGTTGTGGTAGCTCGTGCGCCAGGTCGCCACATACACGTGGGCAATCGCGCTGGCATCGACCGGCGAGGCCGCGCGGATCCGGTAGCCGGTGCGGATCATGGCGCGCTGCCGGGTTCTGAGACGGCCGGGACGGCCAGCGCCCGGAACATGTTCTCCACCGCCGCCGCCGCCGCGTCGATCCGCGCGGCGTCCGTCGACCGCATCACGATGCGAGTCTCAACCTTCGCCCGCCCGAACGACGGATAGCTGCCGATCTCGACGTCGCGATGCTGCGCCTGGACCGCCGCGAGTTGGTCGGCGAATACGCCCTCGGTGGCCGTGGCCAGAACCGTGCGCGAGCGCACCGGCGGGCCGCCGGCGATGCGATGGCGGGCACTTTCAAACATCGCCTGCATGATCTCCGGCACTCCGGCGAACACATAGACGTTGCCGATGACGAATCCCGGTGCCGTGCTGATCGGGTTGTCGATCAACTCCGCGCCCGTCGGCACCGTCGCCATGCGCAGACGCGCGGCGTTCAGGTCCGCGCCATACTTTGCCGCCAGCAAGGCGCGCGCCTTGGGATGAACCGCATGTGCGACGCCAAACGCCTTGGCGATGGCAGCGGCGGTGATGTCGTCGTGGGTCGGGCCGATCCCGCCGGTCGCCAAAACGTAGTCGCAACTGGCGCGCAGCTCGTTGATTGCCGCAACGATCGCCGGTTCGTCGTCGCGCACCGCGCGCAGTTCCGCCACGCGCACGCCGAGCTCGCCGAGACGACGCGCCAGGAACGGTCCGTTGCGGTCCTGGGTCTGCCCGGACAGGATCTCGTTGCCGATGATTACCAGCGCCGCAGTCTTCATGGCCGCAGGATACCCCAACGGGACCTTGCCCTGCGCTGGAAACCGCACGGCCCGCGCCTTACCTTGCCCGGCATGCGGTTTGAGAGTCCTCTGGTGCCGGCGCGCCTTGCGCGGCGTTACAAACGGTTCCTGGCCGACGTGGTGCTGGATAGCGGCGAAGCCGTCACCGCCCACTGCGCCAACCCCGGCGCGATGACCGGTCTGACCGGGCCCGGCATGCCCGTGTGGTTGTCGCGGTCGGCCAACCCCAAGCGCGCCCTGGCGTATTCCTGGGAATTGGCTGCGGCCGGCGGCGGGCTGGTCGGCATCAACACCGCACACCCCAACCGCATCGTCGCGGAGGCCATCGCCGCCGGCGCCATCCCGGAACTCGCTGGGTATGCCGCGCTACGCCGCGAGGTCCCTTACGGCCACCGTTCCCGCGTGGATATCGTGCTCGACGACCCCGCCCGCGGCCCCTGCTACGTCGAGGTAAAGAATGTGCACCTAATGCGGACGCTCGGGCTGGCGGAGTTCCCCGATTCCGTTACCGAGCGCGGCGCCAAGCACATGGCCGAGTTGGCGTCCCTGGCCGCGGCGGGAACTCGCGCGGCGGTCGTGTTCCTGGTCCAGCGCAGCGATGCCCGCGCGTTTGCCATCGCCGCCGACGTTGACCCGGCTTTTGCCGCGGCGGCGCAGGCCGCGCAGGCAGCCGGGGTTGAGTTGCTGGCCTACTGCTGCGCTCTCTCGCCGGCCGAAATTGTGCTAGACAAGGCGCTGCCCTTTGCACCGTAGGCTGCCATGATCGAACTCAGCGCAGACGCAGGCTTCGCGCCCGACCAGGACGTGCTCGACATCGAGCGGCCGCGCCGCAACGGCGCAATCAAGATTCACGGCCCGGAAGGGTTCGACGGCATGCGCCGCGCCGGCCAGTTGGCTGCGGCCACGCTCGACTACATCGCGCCGTTCGTGAAGCCGGGCGTGACCACCGACTCCCTCGACCTCGCCTGCCTCGCGTTTGTCCTCGACCACGGCGGTGTACCGGCGCCGTTGCACTATCGCGGCTTCACCAAGTCGATCTGCACTTCAGTGAACCACGTCGTGTGCCACGGCATCCCGAGCGACAAGCAGTTGTTCGAAGGCGACATCGTCAACATCGACGTCACCGCCATCCTGGACGGTTGGCATGGCGACACGAGCCGCATGTTCTTCGTGGGCGAAGTCGGCCGCAAGGCGGCGCGCCTATGCGACGTTACCTACGAAGCCATGATGCGCGGCATCGCCCAGGTCCGCCCCGGCGCTACGGTCGGCGACATTGGCCATGCGATCCAGTCGTACGCCGAAGAGCACCGTTACTCGGTGGTCCGCGATTTCTGCGGCCACGGCGTCGGCCGGGTGTTCCACGACGTTCCCAACATCCTCCACTACGGCGAGCCAGGCGAAGGCCCGCGCTTGATGGCCGGAATGATGTTCACGGTCGAGCCGATGATCAACCTCGGCAAGTGGCAGATCCGCATGCTGCAGGACGGCTGGACCGCGGTCACCAAAGACCGCTCGCTGTCGGCGCAGTTTGAGCACGTAGTGGGCGTGACCGAAACGGGGGTCGAGATTTTCACCACTTCGCCCAAGGGCATGCACAAACCCCCGTATGCCGCCTGAGGCTCCACCGCCTCGCCCGCCCGGCCACACCGGGCACCGCCAGCGCCTCAAGCAGCGCTTCCTTGAGGGCGGCGCCGACGCCCTGCCCGACTACGAACTGCTGGAACTGATCCTCTTCCTCGGCATCCCGCAAAAGGACACGAAGCCACTCGCGAAGGCGTTGCTCGCTGAATTCAAGACATTCGCCGATGTGGTTTCCGCGGACCCGGCCCGCCTCCGCAAGGTCACTGGCGTTACGCCCGGAGCGGTGACTGCGCTGAAGACGGTAGCCGCCGCAGCGCACCGTCTGAAGTTCGGACAAATCCGCAAGCAAGACGTCCTGTCGTCGCTGGAGCAGGTTCTCGACTACTGCGTCAGCCGCATGGGCTTCGAAGGCAAGGAACAGTTCCGCGTGCTGCTGCTCGACAAGAAGAATGCGCTCGTCCACGACCACGAAGTCGCGCGGGGTACGGTCGACCATGTTCCGGTCTACGTGCGCGAGGTGCTCAGCCTCGCCCTGGAGCGGAACGCCTCCGCGATGATCCTGGTGCACAACCACCCGAGCGGCGACCCTACGCCATCGGCCGCCGACATCACCATGACCCGGGAAATCCGCGACGCCGCCCAGAAGCTTGGCATCACCGTGCATGACCACTTGGTGATCGGCCGCGGGCGCCATGTCAGCTTCCGCGCGCAAGGGTTGCTCTAGCGATGGATGAACAGGCAGAGCGGCGCGCGGCGATCACTGCCGAGATCGCGGCTCGCACCGGCATCACCGAGGCGATGATCGAAGACCTGGTGCGCACATTCTATGGCCGCGCCCGCCTCGACCCGCTCATCGGGCCGATCTTCCAGGCGCATGTCCGCGACTGGGAGGCGCACATCGCGAAGATCAGCGCGTTTTGGTCGTCGGTGGCGCTGCTCACCGGCCGCTACCACGGCCAGCCGATGGCGGCCCATCTGCCGCTGCCGATCGACACGCCGGAGTTCGACCGCTGGCTGGAACTGTTCGCCGCCACGGCGCGGGAACGGTGCCCCCCTGCTGCGGCCGCCCACTTCCTGGAGCGCGCCCACCGTATCGCCGACAGCCTCGAGATGGGTGTCACCGTCGCCAAAGGCGAATTGCGGCCGAAGCGCGAACGCCCTGCCGCTACGTTCCCGCCGGAGCCTAAGGCCCTGCGCTAACCAACCCGCCAGCGGTACGCTAGGCGCCGCCCTTTACGATGCAGAATCCGTAACCGACCGTCAGCGGATCGCCATTGGCGTTGGTGGGCACGCGGACATCGGGGTACGCCCAGCCAAGGTGGCGCGTATAGGTGAACCGCCCCGACACCTTTTCGATGACGAACGCGTGGGCGCCGTCGGTGCACGCCACCGCGTCCGGCGCCAGCCGGAACGCGATCCGGCAGTCCATATAGAACCGCTGGTTGTTCACCAGCTGCAGGATCGCGGTCATGTCGGCTTCGCGTAGCGCGAACAGAAACTGCGTCCCCTCGTAAAGCTGCCGCACCATCTTGCCGTCCACCATCTGGTAGCCGGTTTCTTCGATTTCATTGCAGCCGAACTCCAGCCAGCCATCCGCGGCAAGAGCGGGCGCAGTCACGCTGGTCATCGCCGCGAATGCAGCGGCCGTCCATGGGAGGGTGCGTTTCACGCGTCAGATTCCTTGGCTAGGCTTGCACAGGCCGACACCCACAGTCACAGCGTCGCCATTCGGGCCGCCGGTGATGGGGTCAGGGAATACGTAGCCGAACAGGCGGCTGAAGGCGAACCTTCCCGATTCGAGGTCCATGACAAACGTGTGCGCCCCCTCGGTGCACGAGATGGTCGTCGGCGCTTTGTCCTCGTAGGGGATCAGGCAATCCATGTAGAGCATTCCGCCCGTGCCGTGCTCTTCCAAGGTCCCAACCGGATCCGTGGCGGACAGCGAAAACGTAAAGGTCGCGCCCTCGTACCGGTTGCGCGCCAGCGTATCGCCCTGCAGGCGATAGCCGGCCTCTTCCGATTCGGTGCAGACGTAGATCTCCCACTGCTCCTGGGCGGTCGCGGTAGTCACAACGGCCGCGAGCAGCACGGCCACCGCGCAACGAACGGGCACGGGTGTGGTCACAGTCAGGCTCCGGATCGGTTCCGCGCGCATCATAGCATCACTGCGCTACTGCCGCCGGATTCGCGCGTCACTTGGCCGCGCCGGGCCCGCGGGTGCACATGCCCCAGCCGACGGTAAACGTGTCCTCGTTCGGAGCCCCGGTGTGCAGATCTTCGAACACCCAGCCGAACTGCCGCGCCAGCGTAAACCGGCCCGAATCCCGGTCCAGCACCAGGGTGTGGCTGCCGCTCGTGCACAGCACTGGCTTCTGGCCGAAGAACGGTACCGTACACCCCATCGCCAGCGGCGAGCGGATGCCTTCGATCTGCAGCACAGCCTCGGTCGGGGTGCCGCCTTCTAGCGGGAACTCGCCGGCCAGCACCATGTTGGCGCCCGGCAGGCGCCCGCGTTCCATGTTCTGGCCGTTCCACAGGAACCCGGTGCGGTCGTTCTCGACGCACTGGTAGGTCTCGGCCGCACTTGCGAACAGCGGTGCCGCCGTGAGAAACACGGCCAGCGCGCAGCGGCATCCGATGCTTGTGCTCATGGGACCGGTCCTGATCGACGCTACGTGCTAGCCTACCATAGCGGTTCACAACCCGGCGAAACCCCAATGATTCCTCGCTATTCCCGCCCCGAAATGACCGCGCTGTGGGAGCCGCAGTCGCGCTTCCGCATCTGGCTGGAAATCGAGATCCACGCCACCGAGGCGATGGCCAAGCTGGGTCACGTGCCCAAATCCGCCGCCAAGGCGCTGCGCGAAAGAGGCGCGTTCGAGATCGACCGCATCGACGCCATCGAGCGCGAGGTGAAGCACGACGTCATCGCATTCCTCACCAACGTCGCCGAACACGTCGGCCCCGACGCCCGCTTCGTGCACCAAGGCATGACCTCGTCCGACGTTCTGGACACCTGCCTCGCCGTGCAACTCAGCCGTGCCTCCGACATCCTGCTCGCGGATCTGGATGCCCTGCTCAAGGTGCTGAAGCGCCGCGCCAAGGAACACAAGAACACCATCTGCATTGGCCGCAGCCACGGCATCCACGCCGAACCGACCACGTTCGGCCTCAAGATGGCAGTCGCCTACGCCGAGTTCGCCCGCGCCAAACAGCGCCTAGTCGCCGCCCGCGCCGACATCGCCACATGCGCCATCTCCGGTGCGGTCGGCACCTTTGCCCACGTCGATCCCCGCGTCGAAGCCCACGTCGCCAAGGCCATGGGGCTCACCATTGAGCCCGTTTCGACACAGGTGATCCCGCGCGACCGGCACGCGATGTACTTCGCCACCCTCGGCGTCATCGCCGGATCGATCGAGCGCCTCGCCACCGAAATTCGCCACCTGCAGCGCACGGAAGTGCGCGAAGCCGAAGAGTTTTTCTCGCCCGGCCAAAAGGGCTCATCGGCGATGCCCCACAAGCGCAACCCGATCTTGTCCGAGAATCTCACCGGCCTTGCCCGCCTAGTGCGCGGCGCCGTGATCCCGGCCATGGAAAACGTCGCCCTGTGGCACGAGCGCGATATCTCGCACTCCGCGGTGGAGCGCGTGATCGGCCCCGACACCACGATCGCCTTGGATTTCGCCCTCGCCCGTCTCACCGGCATGATGGACAAGCTGGTGGTCTATCCGGACCGCATGCTGGCGAACCTGGAATCGCTCGGCGGCCTGGTGTTCTCCGGCGCGGTGCTCCTGACGCTGACCGAGGCAGGGGTCGCCCGCGAAGACGCCTACCGCGTCGTCCAGCGCTGCGCCGCCAAGGTGTGGAAGGACGGCGGCAGCTTCCGCGAGTATGTGGAGGCCGATCCGGACGTGAAAGGCGTGGTAAAGGCTGCCGCGCTGGAATCAGCGTTCGACCTGACGCGTCATACGCGCCACGTCGACACGATCTTCAAGCGGGTGTTCGGGCGGGCCTAAGCCCTATTCCTTCATCACCTGGGTGCGCGCGGCCGTCAGCAAGTCCGTCATCTTCTTGCGGAGTTCGGCCTCGGTGACCTTGGCCTTCTTGGCCTTCAGGTCGGCCCACACTTTGACGAACACGTCCTCGTCGCCCGGTTCCTTGAAGTCGGACTCGACGACGCTCGCGACGTACGCGGCAACGTCCTTCGCCGCGATACCCATCAGGCCCGCGGCCCACTCGCCCAACATCTTGTTGCGGCGGACCTCAACCTTGAACTCAAGTTCCTTGTCGTGGGCGAACTTGTTCTCGAAGCCTTTTTCGCGGTCGTCAAACGTGGGCATACGGACCTCCTGGCGGATGGCTGCAAGGGATACCGGGAGCCCGCGCGCAAATCAACCTGGGGCGGATCGCCGCGGCACGCCTGGCCGGTTTGTACCCCCCCGTGCTTTCGGGTAAGTTCGAGGCCCTTTTCCGCCGAGGCTCTCTCTCACCGATGTCGCGCCGCAAGCAGGTATACGAGGGCAAGGCCAAGATCCTCTTTGAGGGTCCGGAACCCGGCACTCTCGTTCAATATTTCAAGGACGACGCGAGCGCGTTCAACAACTCGAAAAAGGGCACGATCACCGGCAAGGGCGTGCTCAACAACCGCATCTCCGAGTACCTGATGACCAAGCTCGGCGAGATCGGCGTGCCGACGCATTTTGTCCGGCGCCTGAACATGCGCGAGCAGCTGATCCGGGAAGTCGAAATCGTCCCGGTCGAGGTCATCGTCCGCAACGTCGCGGCCGGCTCGTTCTCTAAGCGCCTGGGGATTCCGGAGGGCACCCCCCTGCCCCGTTCGATCGTCGAATTTTGCTACAAGGCCGACGAGTTGGGCGACCCGTTCGTTTCCGAAGAACACATCACCGCGTTCGGCTGGGCCACCGCCCAGGAGATGGACGAGATCATGTCGCTGTCGTTGCGCATCAACGACTTTCTGCTCGGCCTGTTCCTCGGCGTCGGCATCAAGCTGGTCGATTTCAAAGCCGAGTTCGGACGCTTCTACAACAGCCAGACCGACGACGTGAGCATTATCCTGGCGGATGAAATCAGCCCGGATTCGTGCCGCCTGTGGGACGTAAAGACCAGCGAGAAGATGGACAAAGACCGCTTCCGCCGCGACCTTGGCGGCGTCGCCGAGGCGTACCAGGAAGTGGCCCAACGGTTGGGCATTCTTCCCGAAAGCGGGCCCCGCGATATCCAGGGCCCCAAGGTAATGCAGTAGCCCAAGCACGGGATTGGCCCATGAAAGCACGCGTCCACATCACCCTGAAGAACGGCGTCCTCGATCCGCAAGGCAAAGCCATCGCCAACGCTCTCGGCGGCATGGGCTTCGCCGGCGTTCAGGGCGTGCGCCAAGGCAAGTTCATCGAATTGCAGATCGCCGAGACCGACCGCGCCAAGGCGGAAGCCCAGGTGAAGTCGATGTGCGAACGCCTGCTGGCGAACACGGTGATCGAGAACTACGCCGTCGAACTGGTCGATTGATCCGCCCGTCCTATCTGCTGTCTGGCCACCCCTTGCTCGTAGCGCCCGCCCGATGAAAGCCGCGGTTATCGTATTCCCCGGCTCCAACTGCGACCGCGATGTCGCGGTCGCCCTGGAGCGCGCCACCGGCACCGCCCCGGCCATGGTCTGGCACCGCAATACGGACCTGCCCAAGGTCGACCTGATCGTGCTGCCCGGCGGGTTTTCCTACGGCGACTACCTGCGCTCCGGCGCCATGGCGGCCCACTCGCCGATCATGCGGGCGGTGGCCGAGCGCGCCAACGCCGGCGTTGCCGTGCTGGGCATCTGCAACGGCTTCCAGATCCTCACCGAGGCGGGCCTGCTGCCCGGCGCCCTGATGCGCAACACCGGCCTGCACTTCATTTGCCGCGACGTGCACGTAAAGGTCGAAAACGCGCAGTCTGCGTTCACCAGCCGCTATGCCGCAGGCCAAGTCCTGCGCATCCCCATCGCCCACGCCGACGGCAACTACCGGGCCGACGCGGAAACAGTCGCCCGTCTCGAAGGCGAGGGCCGCGTGGCGTTCCGCTACGTCACCGAAGGTGGCGAGGCCGCAGAGGCGAGCAACCCCAACGGGTCCCTGCGCAATATCGCCGGCGTTCTGAACGCCAAGGGCAACGTGCTCGGCCTGATGCCGCATCCCGAACGGGTGATTGAGCCCGCGTTGGGCGGCAGCGACGGCGCCGCATTCTTTACCGGCATGGCGGAGGCCTTGGGATGACCGCCGCTTTGACCCTGGGCAGCCAAGCGAAGCTCGCCGCGGAGTTCGGCCTGTCGACCGACGAATACGCGCTCGCGCAACAGATCATGGGGCGCGAGCCCAACGTCACGGAGCTCGGCATCTTCTCGGTGATGTGGAGCGAGCACTGCTCCTACAAGAGCTCCAAGAAGTACCTGCGCGAGTTGCCCACCACTGCGCCGTGGGTCGTGTGCGGCCCCGGCGAGAACGCCGGTGTGGTCGACATCGGTGGCGGCCGTGTCGCCGTGTTCAAGATGGAGAGCCACAACCACCCGTCGTACATCGAGCCGTTCCAGGGCGCCGCCACCGGCGTCGGCGGCATCCTGCGCGACGTGTTCACCATGGGCGCGCGCCCGGTGGCGAATTTGAACTCGCTGCGCTTCGGCAGCCCGGACCATCCCAAGACCCGGCGCCTAGTCAGCGGCGTCGTCGCCGGCATCGGCGGCTATGGCAATTGCGTGGGCGTCCCCACCGTGGGCGGCGAGTGCACGTTCCACCCGCGCTACAACGGCAACATCCTGGTCAACGCGATGACCGTGGGCATCGCCGACAAGGACAAGATTTTCTATTCGAAGGCGGCGGGCATCGGGAACCCGGTCGTCTACGTCGGCTCCAAGACCGGCCGCGACGGCATCCACGGCGCCACCATGGCCTCCGCCGTGTTCGGCGCCGACGCGGAAGCCAAGCGCCCGACCGTGCAGGTCGGGGACCCGTTTACCGAAAAGCTGCTCATCGAAGCGTGCCTGGAACTGATGGCGACCGACGCGATCGTGGCGATTCAGGACATGGGCGCCGCCGGCCTCACCTCGTCGTCGTTCGAGATGGCGGGCAAGGGCGGCCTGGGCCTCGAGATGAACCTCGACGACGTGCCGCAGCGCGAAACCGGCATGAGCGCCTACGAAATCATGCTGTCGGAGAGCCAGGAGCGAATGCTCATGGTCCTCCACGAAGGGCGTGAAGAAGAAGCGCGCCGCATCTTCGCCAAATGGGAGTTGGACTTCGCCGTGGTCGGCCGCCTCAACAACACCGGCCGCCTAGTGCTGCGCCACCACGGCAAGATCGAAGCCGACATGCCGATCGCGCCGTTGTCTGAGGCGTCACCGGTCTACGACCGTCCGGTCAAGCGCACGGCGCCGAAGCCGGCCCTCGCCGCCGCCTCGGTTGCGGCGCCGGCTGACTACGCCAAAGCCCTGCGCACGATGCTCGCCTCTCCCGACCTCGCCTCCAAGCGGTGGATCTGGGAACAGTACGACCACATGGTGATGGCCGATACGATCCAGCGCCCCGGCGGCGACGCGGCCGTGGTGCGCATCCACGGCACCAAGTCTGCCCTCGCCCTCACCGCGGATTGCACCCCGCGCTACTGCGAGGCCGATCCGGTCATGGGCGGCCGCCAAGCCGTGGCCGAAGCCTGGCGCAACCTCACTGCCACCGGCGCCCGGCCGCTCGCGCTCACCGACTGCCTGAACTTCGGCAACCCGCAGCGGCCCGAGATCATGGGCCAGTTCGTCGGGTGCCTCGAAGGCATCGCCGATGCCTGCCGCGCCCTCGACTTCCCGATCGTGTCCGGCAACGTGTCGCTCTACAACGAGACCGACAACGTCGCCGTACTGCCCACGCCCAGCATCGGCGGCCTGGGGCTGCTCGACGACTCCGACAAGATGGCCACTGTCGCCCTCAAGGCTGACGCCAGCGACCTCGTACTGATCGGCGCCACTGCCGGCCACCTTGGCTCGTCCATCTTCCTGCGCGAAATCACGGGCAGCGAAGCAGGCTCACCGCCGCCGGTCGACCTCGCGGCCGAGCGCCGCAACGGCGATTTCGTGCGCGGCCTGATCACGGCGGGAAAGGTTCGCGCGTCGCATGACGTGTCGGACGGCGGCCTCTATGTCGCGGTCGCCGAAATGGCCATGGCGGGGCGCCGTGGGGCCGCGCTGACCGTGCCGGCCGGCACCGTGCCCCTGCATGCCTGGCTGTTCGGCGAAGACCAGGCGCGCTACGTGCTGGAAGTCGATCCCAATGGGTCGGCGGCCCTGCTGGAATCCGCACAAAAGGCCGGGATTCCCGCCGTTCGGATCGGCCGCACCGGTGGCGTTACGTTGACAGTGAACGGCGATTGGCCCATATCCGTCGCAGACCTTCGGTCGGCCCACGAAGCGTGGCTGCCCGAATATATGTCGCGCCAGTAACCGCAAGGCTGCACACCCCATGGCGATGAACGCCGAGGACATTTCGAGCCTCATCAAAGCTGCGCTGCCGGACGCCGAGGTCACCATCCAAGACCTGCGCGGCGACGGCGATCACTATGCGGCCACGGTCGTGTCGGCCAAGTTTGCGGGCGTGCCGCGCGTACGGCGCCACCAGATGGTGTACGCGGCGCTCCAGGGGCGCATGGGCGGAGTGCTGCACGCGCTCGCCCTGCAAACGTTTGCCCCCGGCGAGTAATCTCGGTTCAACTCCGCGTTGCGCGGGAAAGGGACGTGCCATGAACATGGAAGCTCCGGCGAAGGACGCCAAGAACCCGGTATTCGACCGCATCAAACAGGAAATCACCGACAACGCGGTGGTCCTGTTCATGAAGGGCGTCCCGGCATTTCCGCAGTGCGGCTTCTCCGCCGCGGTCGTCCATGTGCTCGGCACGCTCGGCGTGAAGTACAAGGGCATCGACGTCTTGACCGACCCGCAGTTGCGCCAAGGCATCAAGGAATTCAGCGACTGGCCGACCATTCCCCAGTTGTACATAAAGGGTGAATTCATCGGCGGCGCCGACATCGTCAAAGAGATGACCCAGGCTGGCGAGCTGCAAGCGCTGCTCAAGGAAAAAGGCATCGCCACCACCGCCGCCTAGGCGCGCGCCCAGTTCGGTTTCCTGCTCGGGCGGCGCAGACCATGCGCCGCCCGAACTGTTTCAGCACTAGCCCACAGGTGGCCCCGTGACGTCCCAGCGCCAGACCGTCCTGATCCTAGCCGCCGGCCAGGCCCTGTCCCAGACCGTGGTCGTGCTGATGATCACGCTCAGCGCCCTGGTCGGCACCACGCTGGCGCCAGTGGCCTCTCTGGCCACGGTGCCTGCGGCCAACTTCATCCTGGGTACGGCGCTCACGATGATCCCGGCTTCGCTGTTCATGCAGCGCTACGGGCGCCGGCCAGGGTTCGTGTTGGGTGCTGCCCTGGGGTTCGCCGGCGCCGTCACGTGTGCCGTGTCGGTGCACTACGGCAGCTTCGCCGGTTTCGCTAGCGGCAGCCTGTTGGTGGGCGCATGCCAGGGCTTCGCCCAGTACTACCGGTTCGCCGCCGCCGATGTTGCCAGCCCCGACTTCCGTTCCCGCGCCATTTCCTGGGTGCTGGTGGGCGGCGTCGTCGCGGCGGTTGCCGGGCCCGAGATCGCCCGCAGTGCGGCCCATTGGGGCGCGGTGGCCTACGTGGCGCCGTTCCTGATCGCGGCAGGGCTCATGGTCGCGGCCATGGTGGTGATGGCGTTCGTGGATATCCCGCATGTGCGCCGGGCGGCATCCGACTCCACGGGGCGGCCGTTGCTCACGATCCTGCGGCAACCGGCGTTCTTCGTGGCGTGCGGTGGCGCGGCCGCAGCCTTCGGGGTGATGACCTTGGCGATGACGGCCACGCCGATTGCCATGACCGCCCACCACCACGCGGTCGAGGACGCGGCACGGGTGATCCAGTTGCACGTGCTCGGCATGTTCGTGCCGTCGTTCTTCACCGGCGCACTGATCCAGCGCTTCGGCGTCACCCGCATCATGCTGGCGGGCGTGATGCTACTGGCAACCCATGTCGGCATCGCGGAAGCGGGCATTACCCTGCCCCACTTCCTGTCGGCGCTCACGTTCCTTGGGATCGGGTGGAACTTCCTCTACATCGGCGGCACCACCCTGTTGGTGGATGCCTACCGGCCCGAGGAAAAGGCCAAGGTCCAGGCCGCCAACGACCTGATCGTGTTCGCGTTCTCCACCACCGCGTCGTTCTCGTCCGGCGTGTTGCTGGCGGCGATGGGTTGGTCGGGGGTCAACTACGTGGCCGTGCCGGTGCTGGTGGCCGCCACCGTGCTGATCGGCTGGTACGCCCTGCGCCGGCCGCCCGTGGCAACGCGGCCGGCCTAGAAACGAACAAGCCGCGGGGGATGCCCGCGGCTTGCTGCGTAACCGTGTATCCGCGCGGTTAGCGCGAGTAGAACTCGACGACCATGTGCGGTTCCATGCGGACCGGGTACGGCACTTCAGCGAACGACGGGACGCGCAGGAACGTGCCCTTCATCGCCTTGTGGTCGACCTCGATGAACTCCGGCACGTCGCGCTCGCTGGAAGCGGTCGCTTCCAAGACGTTCGCGTTCTGCATCATGTGGCTGGCAAGCTGGATCACGTCGCCCGGGCTGAGCAGCGCGTTCGGGGTATCCATGCGGCGGCCGTTCACGGTCACGTGGCCGTGGTTGACCATCTGGCGCGCGGCGAACACCGTCGGCACGAACTTCATGCGATACACGACCGTGGCCAAGCGGCGCTCCAACAGGCCGATCAAGTACTCGGACGTGTCGCCCGGCAACCGGATCGCTTCCTTGTACAGGTTGCGGAACTGACGCTCGGTGATATCGCCGTAGTAGGCCTTGAGCTTCTGTTTGGCTGCCAGCTGGGTGCCGTAGTCCGACAAGCGGCGGCGGCGCGCCTGGCCGTGCTGGCCAGGGCGGTAGTCGCGCTTGTTGAGGGAACTCTTCGGGCGGCCCCAGAGGTTCTCACCCAGGGCGCGGTTGACCTTGTACTTGGACTCGGCGCGTTTGGTCACGGATTACCCAGCAAAAAGGGCCAAAAAGCCCGACGAAAAGGGAGCCGGAGGCATGAGCCCCCCGCGAAGCGGCGTACTATACGCAGGAGGTCGCCAGACGCAAGTAGCATCACAAACCACCACCTGTTCTGCGGGTCTCAGGCCCTCACCGCCTGCAGTCCTGATGCCCAACCGGGCACAGATTACCGCCCCACCAAGTGCCCATAACATGGGCGGGTTAGGCGGCACGAACCTCGCGCAGGAACTCCTCCACCTGGCGCTTCAGCAACTGGCCGCTCTGGTTCAATTCACCGGCCGACGTTAAGACCGCGCCGGCTGCAAGCCCGGTCCGGCGAACCGCTTCGCCCACCGTCGCGATATTGGTGGACACCTCCATGGTGCCCTGCGCCGCGCGCTGCGTGTTGCGGGCAATCTCCTGGGTTGCCGCGCCCTGCTCCTCGACCGCTGCCGAAATGGCGGTGGCGGTCTCGTTCACGTTGGCAATGCTTTGGGCGATATCCTTGATCGATGCGGCCGAGGTGTTGGTCGCGTCCTGAATTGCCGCCACTTGGGCGCCGATGTCCTCGGTCGCGCGCGCGGTTTGGTTGGCCAGCGCCTTTACCTCGGACGCCACAACGGCAAAGCCCTTGCCGGCTTCGCCAGCCCGCGCCACCTCGATGGTGGCGTTGAGCGCGAGCAGGTTGGTCTGGCCGGCGATCGTACTGATCATCGTCACGACTTCGCCGATCTTCTGCGCCGCGGCCGCGAGTCCCTGCACCTGCTGGCTGGTCACGCCCGCCTGCTTGACCGCAGCGCTGGTCAGCGTCGTCGAATGGGACACCAGCTGGCCGATCTCTTGAACGGAAGCGGTCAGTTCTTCGGTGGCAGCCGCTACGGTCTGAACGTTTTGGGTGGCGTCGCCGCTGGCGGTGACAACCACGTCAGTCTGCTCTCTGGTCTGATCGGAATCCGTCGCCATGGTCTGCGCAGCGGCCTGGAGCTGCGCGGCGGACGAAGTCACGCTGTCGACAATCCCACCCACGCCCGCCTCAAACTTGGCCGCCAAGTCCATCAGCATCTTGCGCCGCTGGACCTGCGTCTCCACCGTTTGCGCCTCCTGCAGCCCGCGCAGCCGGTTGTTCTCCTGAATGCCGCTCTTGAAGGTCTGCAATGCCGTTGCGAGGGAACCGATCTCGTTGTGCCAGTCCGCGTACGGCACCGCCACGGTCAAGTCGCCGCGGGACACGCCAACCAGCGCCTCGGTCACCGCCATCATCGGACGCAGGATCGAGCGCATGCCGATAGCCATGCCCGCCAGCGCGCACAGAACTGCCACCGCAGCGGCGATGCTCAGGTTGAGCCGGGAGGCAGACGCGGACTTCAACCCCTCCTCGATGCTGAGATCATTTTGTTCCTGCAGCTTTTCGCTGATGTCGGACATCACGCCCTCGAGGCGGACAAACACCTGGTTGAAGGCCGGAAGACCGCGAACCGCGGCTGCGCGATCGGTGAACGCCAGGGCGACCAGATTCTGGGCCGAAAGAATGTAGGCGTCCAATGGGCCCCGCGCGTCCGCCAGCAGCTTTACAACGTCCGCCGGCAGATCCGCCTCGACGTTCGCAGCGATCGCCTCGCGAAAGTTGGCAGTGTGCTCTTTCAGCGCGCCTTCGACATCGGCACGCATAGCGCCGCCGCCGAGATCGGCGGCCAAGAGCGCCGCATACACATCGCCCCGCAGAGCATCGTGCATCATGTCGGCTTCCAGGTGATGGCGCACGGCGGCCGACGCCTCGTCTCCCTGGACCAGCCGGTCGCCGAGCAGCATGACGTCGGTGATCCCGATCGCAGTCATAATCCCAGTAATGATCAACGTGGCTAGGCCGATGCCAACAAACGTTGCGCGGACACTAAGGTGCTTCATCAATTCGTCCCTTATGGGGCCAGCAAATGCTGGCGCAACACAGTTCGAGGTATCACGTCCCGGCTCATACCGGGGCGGCCTCAGCCCGTTGTCGGCAATCGCGACTCATTCAGTTTCGCAAGGCGGCGCAGCAGATAGTCCGAGTCATCGCCGCCGGTTTCGCCCGCGAACTGGGTCAGGACCCGCTCGATCATTCGCGCCGCAAACCCGCTGCGATCCTGATCGGCGCCGGACAGTTGCAGATCGTGGGCGATCTCGATTACCGCGCGCGCGGTGGTCAGGAACCCGCTCGAAAAACCGCATCGGGCCACCAAGCGCTGCAGGCCCACAGGGTCGTGGACCAGCGCATAGGCGTTGGTCACAGGAATCCCCGCAATGCGGGCAAGAGCGCGCTCGAAGAAATCGATGTCGCCGGTGCATAACGCCCGCGTCACCAGCGTTTCGGTAAGCCTTCCACCGGCGTGCAGGCTATCCACCAGCGCTTGAACATCTTCTTCGCTGGACGCCAGCGACAGGCCGATGGTCGCATGTTCGCGCGCGCGCAGCACAAGGTCAGCGGCCACGTCGGGCGAGACCGCATGACGCGCCACAACATACTGCTGCAGAGAGTCGCCGGCCAAACCCACCAGGCGTTCGGCGACATTCACCGGCAGGCGCGGACGGTGGGCCAGGCCAACTTGCACCTGCTCGTTTGCGCCGAGGCGGTCCAACACGGTCGCCAGAGCGGCGTCCGAAACCATCGCCGTCTGATTGGCCAACATCGCCGTGACGGCGACCGGCCCGGCGTCTTCAGCGATCGAGCTCGCGACCGTAGGCGACAACGCATCGCGCCGGGCAATCGCGGTCTGTTTGGTATCGCCTCCCGCGCGAATGATCGCCACCAAGTCTGCGTCCGATAGCGCAGGGGAAAACTCAAGTAGCGGTAAGCTCACCTGATCGACATCGGCCGCCAGCTTCAGTGCCACGTCGCGCGGCAGCTTGGGGCTGGCGCGCAGGCTCGCCGCGAGGGCCGCACGCACCTCCACCTCCGCGTCCCGTGCCATGAGCCGGAAGATTTCGGCGGCAATCTCCCGCTCGCGCTCGGTGATCGCGGCGCCGTCGACTACCCCACCGAGTTCATGCGCCAATTCCACCCGCGACTTGGTCGAAGGGTCGGCGACGAACTTCTGAAGGTCGGTGCGCGTCAGCATCGCGTCGTGCTCATTTCTGCGCTGGCGCCGCGCCAAACATCGCGTCGATCTGGTCCTGCGAAGGCGCTGCGTCCGGCAGGGCCGGGCCGTTCATCAGCGACTTCGGGTCATCCACGCCGCCGGGCGCGGCAGAGGCGCCATCCGGGGCGGACGGCCCCGCTTCGTTGGTCAATGCCGCAAGAACCTGCTGAATCCCGGTGGCAACGCTTCCGAACCCGCCGATCGCCCGCATCACCTTGGTGATGCGCTGGCCGGTAAGGTCCTGGAACGAGCACGCCTCGAAGATCCGGGTCGTCTCGGCCAGGATCGCGCCACTCACCGCCGGGTCAAGCGGTGCGGCAAGCGCCCCAATGCGCTCGGCAGCATCCATAATCGTTTCCGCTGCCGCAGCGGTGCCCGCCAGGGTCGCGTCCAATTCAGTGCCCGCAGAATTCAGCTGGCCGTGGGTCACTCCATCGGAACCCAGCGCCGCCAAGTCGCTGCGCGCAAGCTCAATCACGGACGCCAAGCGCGCCAGTTCTGCGACAAGGTGAATCACTGCCGCCTGCGGCTGCCGTGAGGCATCTTTCATCGCGAATCCCCTTCTGCGTTTCCGTGGGCGTTAGAACTCGCCCAGCACGGTCGCAATCTTCTGCTTCAGCGTAACTGCGTTGAACGGCTTCACGATGTAGTTGTTCACGCCGGCGGCTTTGGCGGCGATCACGTTTTCGACCTTACTCTCCGCCGTCACCATGATGAACGGAATGGCTTTCAGCGCCGCATCCGCGCGCACTGCCTTAAGCAGTTCGATGCCCGACATCGGCTCCATATTCCAATCGGAAAGGATCAAACCGAACTTCTTTGCGTGCAGCTTCTCCAGCGCGACCGGCCCGCCCAGTGCTTCATCGATGTTGGTGAAGCCGATTTGGCATCCCGATCACCGGACGAGAGATCGTGCGGCCGATCAACAGTGCCAGGAAGCCGCCGAGCACCAGGCCCGCCAAACCTATGACCATCGCGGCGAGTTCCGCTGTCTCGGTTGTGCCATGCAGCCCCTCTTCCAGCTGCTTTTCGTCGGCGTCGATGGCGGCCTTGATCGTGTTCAGATCGGCCATGAGTTCGTGGCCCACTTCGAGCAGTTCGACCTGGGCCAGCGTCTCGATCTCGTGCGAGAGTTCGGCGCCCTTTTCGTACGCCTGTAGATATTTGGTGACGAGCGCACCCACATCACCCAGCGCCTTGCGCTGATCCGCCACGCGGACGGCCGCGTCGAGGCCCGCCAAAGTGGCCTCGAGATCGTGGGCGGCCTGTTCTGCGGCCGACGCGGCGGCAGCTTCGTGGCGGGCGAGCAGTTTGTTGGCGTTGATGCGGACGGTCATCAATGACTGAAGCCCGGTCAGCGCCAACACTTCGGCATTGCTGTTGCCGCCGCGCGCGGCCAATCCTGCCAGCTGCTGGAAACCCTCGGCGGCGGCGGGGCCGGCAACATCCAGCACAGTCCGGGTCAACGTGTCCTGCGCGGTGCGCGCCGCAACGAGCTTATCGAAGTTCTTGGCGTACGACTGCGCCGCCTCGGAGGCCGCCTTCAATTCTTTCTTCTCAGCCGGGTCGTCCGTCAGTTTGGCGGCGCCATCCAGAGCGCTGCGGGTACCGGCGGCCGCGGCAAGCGCGGCGTCGGCCTCGCGTTTGCCGCCCGTTGCGGCAAAGATCTGCGCGTTACGTTCGAAGTCGGTGAACGCTTCATCGACAGTCGCGACCGCCGCAGCGAAGGCCGACTTTTCGGTGTAGCCGTCGAAGTCGGCGGCGATGCGTGCCAACGACATGTACGAGACCGCCGAGGAAACGAGCACAATTGCCAGGACCACAGCGAAACCCGCGACGATCTTGGTGCTGACCTTTAGGTTGGTGAAGACGGTGCCGAAGCCGGAGGCCTGTGGTGCGTTAGACATGTTCGATGCCAATTCCATTCATAGAGGGCTTGGGCGCGACGGCGATCAATTTGCTTCGAGCAGGAAGCGCCGGTTGAGCGGCATCACCGGCCGCGCGTTGGCCGGGAACAGCTGGGCGAA
Source organism: Alphaproteobacteria bacterium (assembly GCA_947481575.1). GTDB lineage: Bacteria > Pseudomonadota > Alphaproteobacteria > UBA2966 > CAIVPW01 > CANKGV01. The sequence continues at coordinate 158,150 of CANKGV010000003.1, read as the reverse complement.
CCGCACGACCTGCTCGCGCGAGATTTCAATCGGATCCCGGTAGACCGTCCACAACACGCCTTCGGAACACGGCGGCGTCGTGAGCGAGCCGAAGTAGCGGAAATACGCGCGGTCGCGGGGCAACAGATCGGCCGGCCGGATCGTTGCGGCGGTTTGGACTTCCGGGCCCTCTTTGGCGGGCATCGCCTGCCAGATCGGCTCCAGCGCTGCGTTGGCGGCCCCCGGGCGCAGGAACACCCCAACAACCGCAAGGTCACCCGCAGCGTTGCGATGCACGAAATGACATTCGAGGTCGAAGCGCGATCCGTTCAGAAGATGCTCCGACGGATGGTGGAAGTGGAATTGCGCCAAGTCGTAGGTCGCGCCGTTGATCTTCGTGGTGCTGCCGGGCGGGCAGTTCACCTGGATGGTGTGGCCGTTGTTGACGATGCGCAGCGGCATCGGCTGAAAATTCGGCTCCACCGCCCCGGCCTCGGCCCGGATAGCGCCGGTGAGGTCCACCGGTGTCTGCTCCATGCCCAAACTGCACACCCGGAAGTCGGGCGACAAGTTGCCCCAACGCTCCGGCGCGGCCGCGCCCGTTTAGTCCCAGTGTGGCGCCGTGTGAACGGCCTGCGCCTCAGCGCCTTGCCGGCTGGCCGCGAGCAAGCACAGCGGGCACGCGGCGGCGGCCCCTGCCGCCATCGTCAGGAACGAGCGGCGCGCCATGCGCGGCTGGCCTCCGCGGCTTACACTGGCGGGGGTCGAAGTCGGTCGGTCGGCCATGTAGCAGTTCCTTAGTCTGTCGCTGAGGACGATTGTGTACCAGCCGATACGTACTCCGGCGGCACTTGAAACGACGTTTCGTAATGTTTCAAGTCGCACTTCCATCGTTCCAATGGATGGAGGCGGTTCCGCCCAGATCAACGCGGTAGTGCGGCGGCGGAACGGCCGTCTCGGTCACACGGTTCACTACGCCCGACCGCTGCAACCGGATCACCCGCGACCTGCGGCAAAATCACGCGCTGGGTCCGGGGGCATTTCCGCAAGGGAAGCAACCGGACCAGTCAACCGCTCAGCCGCTTTTGGGCCGGCCCTTGGTTCCCGCCAACGCGTGGATGATCCCGCGCATCGTCCGGACATCTTGGTCGGTCAGGCCGGCGCGGTGGAACATGTTGCGCAGATTCCGCACCATGCGCGGCCGTTTTGCCTTGGGAAACAAGAACCCGCGGGCGTCCAGCTCGCCCTCCAGGTGGTCGAACATGTCCAGCACCTGCTCGCTGGTCGCCTTAACACTTTCGCCAGGCGCATGGGGATTCGGGTTGGTCGCCTGAAACCACTCATAGGCCACCACGACCACGGCCTGGCCCAAATTCAGCGACGCGAACCCCGGATTTGCCGGCACCGCGATCACCGCATCGGCCTTGGCGATATCCTCGTTCGCCAAGCCCGCCCGCTCCGCCCCAAACAGGATCCCGGCGCGTTCGCCGTCCGCGCTGTGCTGGCGCAAGCGCCCTGCTGCAGCGCGCGGCTCGTACACGTCTTTGGTCATGTCGCGCACCCGCGCGGTGGAGGCGTACACATGCTGCAAATCGGCGATCGCTTCCCGCGTCGTGTCGAACAGCTTGGCGCCGTTCACCACCACCTCGGCGCCCGAAGCGGTCGCCACTGCCCGCTCGTTCGGCCACCCGTCGCGCGGCTTCACCAAGCGCAGGTCGCTGAGCCCGAAGTTCAGCATCGCGCGGGCCGCCGCCCCGATGTTTTCGCCGAGCTGCGGGTTCACCAGGATGACCGCCGGGCCACCCAGGATCAGTTCGCGGGTGTGATCGGTTCCCGCCATCAGGCGCCAGCGCCTTTCCGTACCGGCCACAGGTACACAGCCAATGCCACCCAGATGCAAACGAACGTTACCGCATCATAGGCGCGGAACGGCTCACCAAACGCGAACACCGCAAGCAAGAACTGCATCGACGGCGCGATGAACTGCAGGATGCCAATGGTGGCCAGCGTCATCCGCTTGGACCCTTCGGTGTACCAAACCAGCGGCAGCGCGGTGGAGATACCGGCCACGATCAACGCACCGCTGAGCCACGGCGTGTCCAAGCTGAAGCCGCCACTCCCCGCAAACCACAGGTAGCCCAGCGCAATCGGCGCAAGCCACAGCAGCTCGATGGTCAGGCCTTCCAGGGCGGGTGCGCGGGCGACTTTGCGCACGTAGGCATAAAGCGCGAAGGAGCCGCCGAGCGTGAGCGCGATCCACGGCAGCTCGCCGACCGCGACCGTGTGGTTCAGCACGCCGACCGCGGCAAGCGCTACCGCTACGACCTGGCGAAGGGAGAGGCGCTCGCGCAGGAACACCACGCCGAGCAGCACGTTCACCAGCGGGCCGATGAAGTAACCGAGGCTGGACTGCAGCACGAGGCCACGGTTCACCGCGAAGATGAACGCGAGCCAGTTGATGGCGATGAGCGTTGCCGTCACCGCCATGGTCGCGAGCTGGCGGCGCGATTGCAGTGCGGTCAGCAGCATGGCACCGCGGTCCTGCCATGCCGCCGCGGCCAGCGCGGCAACCAGGCCCCACAGCACGCGATAGGCAATCACCTCGAACGGCGGAACGCCGCTCAGTTCCTTGTAGAGAAGCGGGATGAAGCCCCAGATGCCGATCGCCGTAAGTGCATAGGCAAAGCCGGCGCGGCGAATGCGGTCGGCTGAGGGAGTAAGCCCCTCGGCGGCACCCAGCGCCACGGCGGCTACTCCGCCGCCTTGGATACGCCGGCCGGTGCGCCTTCGCGGTGCAGCTTGTAGACGATGGCGTCGAACAGCGCCTGGAACGACGCGTCGATAATGTTGGCCGACACGCCGACGGTGCTCCAGCGGTGGCCGGTGCGATCGCGGCTTTCGACCATGACGCGGGTCACGGCGGCGGTCCCCTGAGTCAGGATGCGGACCTTGTAGTCCACCAGTTCCAGGTCTTCCAGGTATTGGGAGTACTTGCCCAAATCCTGGCGCAGCGCCGAGTCGAGCGCGTTGACCGGACCGTTGCCCTCGCCGATCGAGGTGAACACTTTGCCGTCGACGATGCTTTTCACCATGGCGTCCGACGTGGTGACGGCTTCGCCTTTCGCCGTGAAGCGGCGCTCGACGATCACCCGGAAGCTCGGCACCTGGAAGTATTCCGGCACCATGCCGAGTGCGCGTAGCGCCATCAGTTCAAAGCTGGCAGCGGCGCCATCATAGGAATAGCCAAGGTGCTCGCGCTCCTTCATCTCGGCGATCAGACGCGGCAGGCGGGCGTCGTCCGCAGCCACATCGATGCCCGATTCCTTGAGGCGCCCCAACACGTTGGCCTTGCCGGCTTGGTCGGATACCAGCACGTGGCGGCGGTTGCCGATGGCTTCTGGCGGCACGTGTTCATAGGTGCGCGGGTCTTTCGCCACCGCCGAGCCGTGCAGCCCGCCCTTGTGCGCGAACGCCGCGTCGCCGACGTACGGCGCATGCATATCGGGCGCGCGGTTCAGGCGGTCGTCCAACAGGCGTGAAACGTGGGTGATCTGTTTGAGCTGTTCCAAGCTCACGCCGGTTTCGAACACGTCGGCGAATTCCGGCTTCAGCAGGAACGTCGGGATTAGCGTGACGAGGTTGGCGTTGCCGCACCGCTCCCCGATGCCGTTCAGCGTGCCTTGGACTTGGCGCACGCCGGCGCGCACCGCGGCCAAGCTGTTGGCCACCGCATTGCCGGTGTCGTTCTGCGCGTGGATGCCGAGCTTGGCGCCGGGAATGTGGCGCGCGGCCTCCGTGACAATACGCTCCACTTCGTGCGGCAGGGTGCCGCCGTTGGTGTCGCACAGCACCACCCAGCGCGCACCGGCGTCAGCGGCAGCACGCAAGCATTCCAACGCAAACGTAGGGTTGGCCTTGAAGCCGTCGAAGAAGTGCTCGGCGTCGAGCATCGCCTCACGGCCACGGGCGACGGCGGCGGCAATGCTGTCGGCGATCAGCTTCACCGCCTCGTGGGTGGTGGTGCCGAGCGCAACCTCCACGTGGTAGTCCCACGTCTTGCCTACCAGGCACACCGCCGGAACGTCCGCATCCAGCACCGTCTTCAAGCCGGGATCGTTGGACGCACTGCGGCCCGGACGGCGCGTCATGCCGAACGCGGTGAGGCGTGCCTTCTTGAGTTTGGGCGGCGCACCGAAGAACGCCGTATCGGTGGGGTTGGCGCCGGGCCACCCGCCTTCGACGTAATCGACGCCAAGACCGTCCAGCGCCGCGGCGATCGCGTGTTTGTCCTCGACACTGAACGCAACGCCCTGGCTCTGGGCTCCGTCGCGCAGCGTGGTGTCGAACAGGTACAAGCGCTCGCGCGTCATCCGCCGCGCCTCCAGGTCGTGCCCGCTGCCGTGTCTTCGAGCACGATTCCGGCCTGCTCCAATTGCTTGCGAATGCGATCCGCACCGGCGAAATCGCGCGATTTGCGCGCTGCCGTGCGTTGCGCGATCAGATCGTCGATCTGTGCGGGCTGAAGTTCAAGCCCTGCTCCGCCCTGGAACCACGCCTCCGAGGTCTGAATGAGCACGCCCAAGAACTGCGCCGATGCCCGCAGCGCCGCGGCCGCACCGCTATCGCCGGCCATGGCGGCATCGGCCAAGGCATGCAACCGCGCAATGGCTTCCGGCGTGTTGAGGTCGTCGTCGAGCGCCTGCAGGAACGCGGCATCCGGAACGGCCGCCGCAGCGACCGCCCCGGCGGCGCGATACCAGCGGTCGAGCGCCTTCTTGGCGCGCTCCACGCCGTCGTCGGTCCAATCCATGGGCTGCCGGTAGTGCGAGCTGAGCAGCGTCAGCCGGATGGTTTCGCCGGGCAGCTTGGCCAGCAGGTCGTGGACCGTGACCACATTGCCCACCGACTTGGCCATCTTCTCGCCGTTCACGGTGATGAAGCTGTTGTGCATCCAGAACCGCGCCAGCGGCTTGCCTTGGTGCGCGCAGCGGCTTTGCGCCAGCTCGTTCTCGTGATGCGGGAACAGCAGGTCCTGACCGCCACCGTGAATGTCGAACGTCTCGCCCAGATACGTGTTCGCCATCGCCGAGCACTCGATGTGCCAGCCGGGGCGCCCCCTGCCCCACGGGCTGCTCCAGCCCGGCTGCTGCGGTGTCGAAGGCTTCCACAGCACAAAGTCGGCGGGATCGCGCTTGTAGGGCGCCACCTCGACCCGGGCGCCGGCGATCATCTCGTCGCGGTCGCGGCCGGAAAGCTTGCCGTAGTTGAGATCGGTGCCGACCGCGAACAGCATGTGGCCTTCCGCCTCGTAGGCGTGGCTGCTCGCCTCCAGCTGCCCGATCATCTGAATCATCTGCGGAATGTGGCCGGTGGCGGTCGGCTCGAAATCCGGCGGCGCGGCGCCCAGGGCCGCCATATCGGCGCGGAAGGCGGCAGCGGTGCGCTCGGTCAGGGACGCAATCGCTTCGCCCGTGCGCTCTGCTGCGGCGATGATCTTGTCGTCCACGTCGGTGATGTTGCGCACGTAGCGCACCGCCGGGTACGCGCGCCGCAGCACGCGCACGAGCAGATCGAACACCACGACAGGGCGTGCGTTGCCGATATGCACGAAGTCGTACACCGTCGGTCCGCACACATAGACGCCGACGCGCGCTGGATCGATCGGCTCGAACAGCTGCTTGCGGTGCGCCAGCGTGTTGTAGAGGGTGAGCGCCACGGTCGTTAGGCCGTCTCGCCGGCGAGCCGGGCGGCGGCGCGCTCGCGACCGATGAACGGCAGGAACTTCATCATTTCAGGCCCGTGTTCGCGGCCGGTCAGCGCCAACCGCAACGGCCGGAACAGCTTCTTGCCCTTGGCTCCGGTAGCACTGCCAACTGCGTGCGTCCAGTCGCTCCAGGTCTGCTCGCCCCACGGCGCGGCCGGCAGCAGTTGCGCGGCTGCCGCGGCGAATGCCGGGTCTTCGACTACTGGCGCAATGGGTCCCTGGGCGATGCGCACCCAGTCCGCGGCCTCGTTCAGGGTCGTAAGGTTCGGGCGCACCGCATCCCAGAATGCGCCCGCGTCGCCGGGCACGCCAAGAGCGGCCAAGCGGTCGCGCACCGTGGCGTAGGGGAGCTTCTGCAGCACCTTGTGATTGAGCGCCGTCAGTTCCTCGGGATCGAACTTCGCCGGGGCGCGCCCAAAATGCGACAGGTCCACACCCGCCACCAGATCGGCAAGGTGCTCTACCGGCTCCACCGGATCCGACGATCCCAGGCGGGCGAGCAAACAGTTGATCGCCATCGCCTCGATGCCCTGGTCGCGCAGGCCCGACAGGCTGAGACTACCCAGCCGCTTCGACAACCCCTCGCCGCCCGCACCGGTGAACAGCGCGAGGTGCGAGAACACCGGCACGGCTGCGCCGAGCGCTTGGAACAACTGAATCTGGACCGCGGTGTTGGCAAGGTGATCATCACCGCGGATCACATGGGTGATGCCCATTTCGCCGTCGTCCACCACCGAGGTGAACGTGTACAGCGGCGTACCATCTTCGCGCACCAGCACCGGGTCGCTGAGGTCGCTGCCGGAGAATCGCATTGGGCCATGGATCACGTCGTCCCACTGCACCGGCTTTGCGTCCACCAGGAACCGCCAGTGCGGCTTGTGGCCCGCCGCCTCAAACTGGTCGCACTCGCGCGCCGTAAGCTTCAGTGCCGCCCGGTCGTAGATCGGCGCGCGCCCCGCCGCGAGTTGCGTCTTGCGCTTGAGGCTTAGCTCCTCGGCCGACTCGAAGCACGGATAGGCGCGCCCGGCCGCGACCAGACGATCCAGCCCGGCGGCATACCGGTCGCGGCGCTCCGACTGGCGGTAGCGCGCATCCCAACTCAGGCCAAGCCACGTTAGATCGAGTTCGATCGCCTGAACGAATTCCTCCGTCGATCGCTCGGTGTCCGTGTCGTCGTGCCGCAGAATGAACCGGCCGCCGAACTTGCGCGCATACAACCAGTTCAGCAGCGCCACGCGGCCGTTGCCGACATGGAGCCGCCCGGTTGGGCTCGGCGCGAACCGGACGGTAACGTCAGCGCTTGCCATTGTTCGTCCCTTTGCCCGGGGCCTTCAGGCCTTCGCGGAACTTGTTGGTGATCGGGTAACGCCGGTCGCGGCCAAAGTTGCGCCGGGTGATGCGCACGCCGGGCGGCGCTTGGCGGCGCTTGTACTCGGCGCGGTACAGCATACCTTCCACTTCGACCACCAGCGCCAGGGCGTGCCCGCGCGCGACGATCTCTGCCACCGTCAGTTCGTCCTCCACCAACCCGCGCAGAATGTCGTCGAGCTGCGGGTACGGCGGCAGCGTGTCCTGGTCGGTCTGGTTGGGCTTCAGCTCGGCGGTCGGGGCGCGCGTGATCACCCCGTCGGGGATCACAACGCCCGCCGGCCCCAGTGCGCCTTCCGGCACATGCGCATTCCGCCACGCCGAAAGTTCGTACACGGTCGTCTTGTACACGTCCTTCAACACCGAGAACCCGCCGCTCATGTCGCCGTACAGCGTAGCGTAGCCGACCGACATCTCGGACTTGTTGCCCGTGGTGAGCAGCAGGTAGCCAAACTTGTTCGACAGCGCCATGAGGGTGACGGCGCGCGCCCGCGCCTGAACGTTTTCCTCGGTGGTGTCGGCGTTCTGGCCGGAAAAGCTCGGCCGCAGCATCGCGCGGAACGCTTCCACCGCTGGCTTGATCGAGATCGTCTCCAGGCGCGTACCCAGCACCTGCGCGCACGCCGTGGCGTCCACGATACTGCGCTCCGAGGTGAACTCCGACGGCAACATCACGCAGTGCACGTTGGCGGCACCCAACGCATCGACGGCCACCGCCGCCGAGATCGCCGAATCGATGCCGCCTGACAATCCCAGCACGACGCCCCGGAAGCCGTTCTTGGTGACGTAATCGCGCAGCCCCACTGTCAGCGCCTGGTAGATCGCTTCGGGGCCCTCGCTGAGCGGGGCCAACGGTTCCGACGCACAGCGCCAGCCAGCCTTCGTGCGCTCCCAGCGGCTAACGGCGGTCGCGGTTCGCCACGAAGGCAAGCGCAGCACCGTCTCGCCCTTGGCGCTGAGCACGAACGATTCGCCGTCGAACACCAATTCGTCCTGGCCGCCGACCAAGTTCACGTACATCAGCGGCAGGCCGGCTTCGCGCACCCGCGCCGTGGCCACTGCCATGCGGCGCGACGACTTGTCGGTTTCGAACGGCGACGCGTTGATGACAATCAGCAAGTCGGCGCCGGCGCGGCGTAGTGCCGTAGCGGTGGACGCTGACCACACGTCTTCGCAGATCATCACACCCAGGCTGACGCCGCGGAACGGAATCGGATCGGGCACGCCGCCGGGGGCGAACACACGCTTTTCGTCGAACACGCCGTAGTTGGGCAGGTCGCACTTGTGGCGCACCGCCGCCACGCCGCCATCGGCCAGCAGCAACACCGAGTTGTGCAGCACGTCGCCGTCGCGCCACGGTGCGCCCACCAGCATGGCGGTGGTGGAGCCACGGGTCGCAGCGGCCAGTTGTTCGATGCAGGCGGCCACCGCGCCCTGGAACCCGGGGCGCTTCACCAAATCTTCGGGCGGATAGCCGGACACAAACAACTCGGGCGCCACCACCAGATCGGCGCGGGCATCCGCTGCCTCGCGCCAGACCTTGAGCAACGCGGCAGCATTGCCGTCGAGATCGCCGACGGTGGGATTGAGTTGCGCCAGAACGATGGCGAGTGCGTCAGCCATGGGGAAGCGGCCGGAGTGCAGGTGCGCGGGCGCGAACCCGCCGCAACCTAGGACGCCGCGGCGACCTTGGCACTGGTGGCGACGCGGTGCGCCTTCAGGGTTTCGGCCACCTGGAACGCAAGTTCCAGGCTCTGCTGCGCGTTCAGGCGCGGATCGCAGTGGGTGTGATAGCGGTCCGACAGCGAGCCCTCGGTGATGCGCTGGGCGCCGCCCAGGCACTCGGTCACGTCCTGGCCGGTCAGTTCGAAATGCAGGCCGCCCGGAATCGTGCCTTCGGCGCCGTGCACCGTGAAGAAGTCGCGCACCTCGCTCAGGATGCTGTCGAACAGCCGGGTCTTGTAGCCGTTCTCCGACGTGATCGTGTTGCCGTGCATGGGGTCGCACACCCACAGCACGGTGCGGCCCTCGCGCTGGATGGCCTGGATGAGCTTCGGCAGGTTGGCCATCACCTTGCCCGCGCCGAAGCGTGAGATCAGCGTGAGGCGCCCCGGCACATTGGCCGGATTGAGAATTTCCGCCGTCCGCACCAGCCCTTCGGCGGTGGTGCTGGGACCGACCTTGACCGCTACGGGGTTGGCGATGCCGCGCAGGAATTCGGTGTGCGCGCCGTTGGTGTCGCGTGTGCGGTCGCCCACCCACACCATGTGGGCTGACGTGTCGTACCACTCACCCGAGGTCGAATCGACGCGGGTCAGCGCCTCCTCGTAGCCAAGCAGCAGCGCCTCATGGGACGTGTAGAACTCCGTCTCGGCGAGCCCACGGAACGTGCTGGAATCGATGCCGCACGCTTCCATAAAGGCGAGCGCCTCGGTGGTGCGGTCGGCCAGGTCGCGGAACTTTTCCGCAATCGGGCTGTTGGCGACGAAGCCCAGCGTCCAACGGTGCACCCGGTGCAGATCGGCATAGCCGCCGGTGGCGAACGCCCGCAGCAGGTTCAGCGTCGCCGCCGACTGGCTATACGCCCGCACTTGCCGGCCCGGATCGGGAATGCGCGCTTCCGGCGTGAATTCGATGCCGTTGACGATATCGCCGCGGTACGCGGGCAGCGTCACGCCATCGCGCGTTTCGGTGGGTTGCGAGCGCGGCTTGGCGAACTGGCCGGCCAGGCGGCCGACCTTGATCACCGGCACCGCCGCTGCATAGGTCAGCACCACCGCCATCTGCAGAATGACGCGGAACGTGTCGCGGATGTTGTCGGCGGTGAACTCGGCGAAGCTTTCCGCGCAATCGCCGCCTTGGAGCAGAAATGCCTTCCCCTCGGCCGCCTTCGCCAGGCGGTTCTGGAGATTGCGCACTTCGCCCGCGAACACCAGCGGCGGGTAGCGGCGCAGCTCGGCTTCGACCCGCTCCAGCGCCACGCGATCCGGGAACTCCGGCATCTGCGACGCGGGATGGCTACGCCAGCTCGACGGGGTCCAATTGCGCTTCACGGTCAACGGCTTGCTTGAGGGTCCTGCACCCGAATCTGGTTGCTATACCCCCGGGAGGCAAGAATTGCCAATGGCCGCGAGGCGCTAAGCCTTAGGAACCGCCGGGTTAGCCGGTTCCCGCAGCAGCACGAATTCCTCGGCCGCCGTGGGGTGGATGGCCAGGGTAGCGTCGAAATGCGCCTTGGTGGCGCCGGCCGTAAGCGCCACCGCCAGGCCCTGAATCACCTCGGCGGCATCGGGCCCCACCATGTGGGCGCCCAGTACCCGGTCCGAGGCACGGTCCACCACCAGCTTCACCAGGGTGCGGCCCTGGGCGCCGCTAAGGGTGTTGCGCAGAGGCCGGAACGTGGAGCGGTAAATGTCGACCTGCGCGAACCGTTCGCGGGCGCGCGCCTCGGTGAGGCCGACCGCCGCTGCCGGCGGGCGGCCGAACACGGCGTGGGGCACAAGGTCGTAGTCCAGCCGGCGATGACCTTGGGCGAACAGGTGGTCAGCGACCGCGCGGCCTTCGGCGATGGCGACAGGCGTCAGGTTGCGGCGGTCGGTGACGTCGCCGACGGCGAAGATGTTCTCGGCGCTCGTGCGCGAATCGGCATCCACGCGGATCGCTCCCGCGCCGGTCAACTCCACGCCCGCCGCGGCCAGGGCGAGCTCCGCGGTCCCGGGACTGCGGCCGGTCGCGAACAGAACGGCATCGGCGGCGATGACCGCTCCGTCGTCCAATGTGACCGCGAGCGCCCGGCCGTGCCGGTCGATCCGCACGATGGTGCGGCCGAACGTGAGGACGATGCCGTGCTTTTGCATCTCCGCGGCGACGTGGGAACGGACGTCCCCGTCGAAGCCGGGCAACAGCGCGTCGCCACGGTGCACCAGCGTCACTTCCACGCCCAGGCCGCGGAACATGCCGGCGAATTCGACGCCGATGTATCCGCCGCCCAGAATCACGATGCGGTCCGGCAATTGGGGCAGATGGAACGCTTGGTCGGAAGTGAACCCCAGTTCCGCTCCCGGAATGTCAGGCACCGCCGGTGCGCCGCCGGTGGCGACGAGAATCCGGTCGGCGGTGATCAGCCGGTTGCCGACTTCGACGGCGTTCGGTCCCGCCAAGCGGGCGTGGCCGCGCACCAGTTCGACGTTGGCGTTGGCCAGCAGGCCCTCGTACACGCCGTTCAGGCGCGCGATCTCGGTGTCCTTGTTGGCCACCAAGGTGGGCCAGTCGAACCCGGAAAGCGGGCGTTCCCAGCCGTAGCCGGGGGCCGCGTCAAAGTGATCCGCGAACTCGGCCGCGTACAGGAACAGCTTCTTCGGGATGCAGCCGCGATTTACGCAGGTGCCGCCCACCGCCCCCGCTTCGGCAATGCCAACGCGCGCACCGTGACGCGCGGCGCGGCGCGCACCGGCAGCACCGCCGGAGCCGGCACCGATGACGAAAAGGTCGAAGTCGCGCCGCGCCGCCATGGCGCTAAGGCTATTCGACCGTGACCGACTTGGCGAGGTTGCGCGGCTGGTCCACGTCCGTGCCCTTGTGCACCGCCACGTGGTAGGCGAGCAGCTGCACCGGAATCGCGTACAGGATCGGCGTCACGAACGGATCGACGCGCGGCAGCTCGATGGTGTGGCGGGCGATGTCGCCGGCGGCGGCGATGCCGTCGCGGTCGCTGAGCAAAATCACCCGGCCGCCGCGGGCAACCACTTCCTGCATGTTGGACGCGGTCTTCTGGAACACCGCATCGCTCGGCGCGATCACGATCACCGGCACCGAGTCGTCGATCAGCGCGATCGGGCCGTGCTTCAGTTCGCCCGCCGGGAACCCCTCGGCGTGGATGTAGGAAATTTCCTTCAGCTTCAGCGCGCCTTCCAGCGCGACGGCTGCCGATGACCCGCGGCCGATGTACAGCACGTCGGTCGCTTCGGCGACTTCCAGCGCCAGTTCGCGGATGCGCTCGTCGTGGTTCAACACTTCGGCGGCGCGCGCCGGCACCTCGGCGATCGCCTGGCACAGGCGCGCCTCGGTGGCGTGGTTGAGGGTCTTGCGCGCAACACCGGTCGCAATCGCCAGACACGCCAGCACCACGAGCTGGCACGTAAATGCCTTCGTCGAAGCAACGCCGATCTCCGGCCCCGCATGGGTGCGGAACACCGCATCGGCTTCGCGCGCCATGGCACTTTCCGGCACGTTCACCACTGCGGCAATGTGCTGCTTGTGCTCGCGCGCATAACGCAGCGCGGCGAGCGTATCGACCGTCTCGCCCGACTGCGACACGAAGATCGCCAAGCCGCCCGCGGGCAGCGGCGCGTTGCGGTAGCGGAACTCGGAAGCGACGTCGATTTCCACCGGCACCCGCGCGATGCTTTCGAACCAATACTTCGCCACCGTGGCGGCAAAGAACGACGTGCCGCACGCGACGATGGTGATCTTGGTAACGGTGGCAAGGTCAAAGGGCAGCGCGGGCAGTTCGATGGTGCGGGTGAGCGGGTTGAAATACGTGTTCAGCGTCTCGCCGATGGCGGAAGGCTGCTCGTAGATTTCCTTCAGCATGAAGTGGCGGAAGTTGCCCTTGCCCACCGCCGCGCCGGAAACAGTCGTGAGCTTCACTTCCGGAGTTACAATCCGGCCGCGCTCGTCGTGCACCACCGCGCCGGTGCGGCGCAGCACGGCCCACTCGCCGTCGTTCAGGTAGCTCACCCGGTCGGTGAACGGCGCGATCGCCATCGCGTCCGAGCCCAGATACATCGTGCCGTCGCCCCAGCCGATCACCAGCGGGCTGCCGCGGCGGGCGGCGATCAGAATGTCCTCGTGGTCGGCGAACAGGATGCCCAGCGCGAACGCGCCCTCCAAGCGCCCCAGCGCCGCTTGGGTCGCGGCCTCCGGCGTCATGCCGGCGTCCAGGTTGCTCGTGATCAGGTGCACCGCCGCTTCGGTGTCGGTCTCGGTCTCGAACACGTAGCCCTTGGCGGTCAGCTCTTCGCGCAACTCGCGGTAGTTCTCGATGATGCCGTTGTGCACCAGCGCGACGCGGCGGCTGGCGTGCGGGTGGGCGTTGCGTTCGTTGGCGGGGCCGTGGGTCGCCCAGCGCGTGTGGCCGACGCCGGTGGTGCCGGCCAGCGGGCTGGTGCGCAGCAGCGATTCCAGGTTGGCAAGTTTGCCTTCCGCCCGGCGCCGCTCGATCTGGCCGTCGATCAGCGTGGCGATACCGGCGGAATCATAGCCGCGGTACTCCAGCCGCCGCAGGCCTTCCGACAACAACGGCGCCGCATCCGCGCCGCCGATCACACCGACAATGCCGCACATCTCAGCTGCTCCCGGTTGGCTTGTGCTTCGCCTTGGCGGCGGCGCGCTCGGCCCGGCGGCGGCCCGCCCAGCCTTCGAATTCCTTCTGCTCGGCGCGGGTGAGCGAGAGCGCATCGGCGGGCACGTCGCGGGTGATGGTGCTGCCCGCACCCACCACCGCGCCCTTGCCCACCTTCACCGGCGCCACCAGCGCGGTGTTGGAACCGATGAACGCCCCGTCGCCGATGTCGGTGTGCGACTTGGTGTAGCCGTCGTAGTTGCAGGTGATGGTGCCGGCGCCGATGTTGGCGCCCGCGCCGATGGTGGCATCGCCCAGATACGTCAGGTGGTTGGCCTTGGCTTCCGGCCCGAGCGTCGTGTTCTTCACCTCGACGAAATTGCCGACGCGGGAATTCTCTTCCAGCTTCGTGCCGGGGCGCAGGCGCGCAAAGGGGCCTACCGTGGCGCCGGATTCGATGATCGCGCCCTCGATGTGGCTGTAGGCGCGGATGGTGACTTCATCGCCGATCACCACGCCGGGGCCGAAGATCACGCCGGGCTCGATCAACACGTCGCGCCCCACGCGCGTGTCCATGCTGAAGTACACCGTGGCTGGGTCGATCAGCGTCGCCCCACCGTCCATGGCGCGGCGGCGCAGGCGGTCTTGGACCACGCCTTCCGCCACGGCGAGTTCGGCGCGCGAATTGATGCCCATCAGTTCGCTTTCATCGCCCATCACGGCGGCGGCGCTAAGGCCGCGGGCGCGCGCAATGCGCACCACATCGGTCAGGTAGCGTTCGCCCTTCGCGTTGTTCGAGCCCACTTCGGACAACAAGCTGAACAGCGTGCGGCAATCCGCCACCATCATGCCGGAGTTGCATTGGCGGATCGTCAGCTCCGCCGCGTTCGCGTCCTTCGCCTCGACAATCGCGGCGAGCGCACCCGACCCATCCCGCACCAGGCGGCCATAGGCACCCGGCTCGGCCGGCTCAAAGCCCAGTACGGCAAGCGCCGGTTTGCCCGGTCCGCGCCGCGCCGCCAGCAGCGCGCGCATCGTATCGGCGGTGAGAAACGGGGTATCGGCGAACACCACCAGCACGTCGCCATCGAACCCCGCCAGCGCGTCGCGGGCGCGGTCCACCGCATCGCCGGTGCCGTGGGCTTCCGTTTGCACCACGGCGCGGGCCCCCGGCGCGGCGGCGGCGATCGCTTCGCCGCCGGGCGGGACCACCACCAGCACCTGTTGCGGGTTCAATTCGGCAAGGGTGGCGGCCACGTGCCCCAGCATCGGGCGGCCGGCGATCCGGTGCAGCACCTTGGGCAGCGCCGACTGCATACGCGTGCCTTTGCCCGCGGCCAGCACGATTGCTGCCAAGCCGCTGGTCTGCGCCGCTGCGCCGGTGGTCGCCTTTTGCGTAGTCATCAAGCGTGTAGCTGTCTATATCACCGGCCTCTGGCGGCGGGAATCCTCCGCAAGGGGTAAGGCACTCAAACCTGACTACGAGGTGTTTCGTGCGGCTTTCGTGTGACGCAATTCTGTTCGACCTGGACGGAACCCTGGTGGATACCGCGGCAGACCTGGCCGCCGCGCTCAACGCTGCCATCGGGCCGTTGGGCCGCCGGGTCATGAGCCCGGTGGATGCCAAGGCGATGATCGGCGGCGGCCTGCCACAACTGGTGCGCCTAGGCCTAGAATCGAGCGGCGGCATGCCGGAACCGGATGTGTTCGATGCCGCGGTAAAGCGCGCTTTCGACCGCTACGATGCCCACTACGCCGATGAAAGCCGCCCGTTCCCGGGGGTCATCGATACCCTCAAGCGCCTCAAGACCGCCGGCGTAAAGATGGGTGTCTGCACCAACAAGCCCGCGGCGTTCTCCGCCAAGATCCTGGCCGCCCTGGGCCTGACCCCCTACCTGCCGGTACTGGTCGGCGGCGACAGCCTGCCCGTGAAGAAGCCCGACCCGAAGATGGCCTTTGCGGTGATGGAGCGCCTTGGCGCGACCGCCGCCCAGTGTGTCCTGGTGGGCGACAGCGAAACCGACGTGAAGCTCGCCCGCAACGCGGCCATTCCGGTGATCCTGGTGCGCGGCGGCTACACCACCATCCCGGTGGAACAGTTGGGTGCCGATGCCATTGTCGGCGGCTTTGCCGAGTTGCCGGCCACCCTAGGCCGTTGACACCGCAGGCGCGCGCCCTCATATCCTGGGCCGTCCGGTGACGGGGTTGTAGCTCAGCGGTAGAGCACTCGTTTCACATGCGAGGGGTCCCTGGTTCGATCCCAGGCAGCCCCACCACCGGCCAATCCCATTTCCCTAGTTCTTGGCCTTCAGCTTCTCCAAGCTGCGGGCGCCCGTGTACCCAAGGTACCCGGTGCCGAACAGCCACCACAGGCTGTCCGGAATGGCCGCCAGCAGATTGGCGATGTTCTGCGCCGCGGTCGCCACCTGGGCCGGCCACCAGATGCCGATCACCCCGCCGCCGAAGCACAACAGAATCACCGCGTACATCACGTACAGGAACGCGGGCCGCGCCCGCGCGGTCCACCGGTCCGCCGACTGTGCTTCGGCCAGAATCGCCGAAAGCTGGGTGCGCGTCTCGGCCCGTTCCCCCTCTTGGGTCAACCGCAGCAGTTCCTGGTTGGCGCGTTCGCGCACAGCCGGATCGGGCAGCACCCGGTCCAACACCTTGCCGACGATGTCGGGGATCACCGCGCTCAGCAGCGCGGTCACAGGATGGCACCGTGAATCACGTCCCACAGCCACCCGGCGAGCAGCGCCACCAGCGTGCCCGCCACGCCCAGCACCACCCGGTTCATCGCCCGCCCGTGGTCGTCCATCCGGTCGTGCAGGCGCGCCATGCCCTGGTCGAACTTGGCGCTGGTCGCCGCGTGCTGGGCGGTGTTCTCCGCCCGCAATTGCCCAACCTGCTGGTCCAGGCGTTCGATGCCTTTCTCCACGCCGCGCACGCGCGCCTCGGCGCGGGTGGCGACTTCCAATGCACGCGTATCGAGCGCAAGCGCGCCCGCTCGAGGCTCTGCAGCCATCGCGGTCTCCTGTGAATAGGGTTGGGGTGCCGGTGCAAACCGGCGGACGCCAAGCAGGCGCTATCGCGATCCTGAAAGTCGCGCAATTCCGGTTGGGTGGCCAACCTCTGGCCGTAGTACACCGCCCCGGCCTTCGTCAGATGTGCGCCATCAAACGAAATCAAGTCGCCGGCCTCGGTGAACAACCGGCACAGCGGAAGGTCGTCCCCGCACAGCAGGGCCTCAACGTCGATGAACGTACCGGCGCCCAACCGGGACCGCATCGCCTCGTTCGTACGAAGCGCCTCGTCGTCCACGCGATTTCGGAGCGCGATCCGCTGGTCTTGGTCCAGCGCAAGCAATCGGTTGAGTGTGTAGGGTCCAAACTGCTTGCGGCCAAATACCCTGACCGGATTGCCCGAAAACTCCCGCGCCCCGCGCACGATTTGGTCGATGGATTCGACTTGCCGGGCCGGCCAGTTCGATGCCAGCCAAATCTCGTCGGCCCGGAGCATGAGATTCCGGACCATCGGATTGTCATAGAGGCCCTTGCCGTCACATCCGTTCCGGATCGCGCCCGTCTGCGGCAGAAATAGATTGCCGCAGCCATTCCCGATCTGATGGGTGGAAACCTGGACGCGCTTGGCGAACTCGGTTTCGTACAGCGCATTCACCAAGTCCTGCGCGTAACTGTCGCCGAGAATTAGGATCTTCTTGCGCGGATCAGAGTCGTCAAACTCCTTTAGCGACAACGCCTCAAACCGCTTCTTCACGTAGTCGCCAGCGACGCTCGATTGCAGCTCCGCCAAGTACCGGTCGCCCTCGTTGAACCGAAATGTGAACCCCGCAGTCAGCATTCCTGCCAATCCGAACACGGCAAAGGCGACAAGCCCCGACGCACCGTAGGCGACGATCTGCTGACGCGTGAAGTTTCCCCGCCGCCGGAAGGGTGTTTCGACGTACTTCCAACTGAAGTAGGCGAGAACAAATGCCGTGGCCGCCAGGACCAGATGAAGACCCTCACCTGGCACCCCCGGACTTCTCAATCGCGCGAACGCAAACAGCGGCTGATGCCACAGATAGGCGCTGTAGCTGACAAGGCCGATGCCCGCGAACGCCTTGGTCCCGAGCATTCTGCCGACCAGCGTGCCCGCCGTCGCGAACTGGAGCAGCAGGACCGTTCCCAGGACCGGAACCGCCGTGTAGATGCCGGGGGTTGGGGTCCGCTTGTCGAAGGCAAACACGCAGTACCCGACCAACACTAGGCCCGCGGCACTGGCCCCCTCGTTGACCAGCGTATTGCGCTTCAGCCAATCCAACTTGGCATACCCGAGGGCAAGCAGCGCCCCCGCCAGAATCTCCCAGCCGCGCGCCGGTAGCAGATAGAAGGCCGCCGGCTCCGCATGGGTCGAGCCCCACTGCCCGATCCCGAAGCTTGCCAGCGCCGCACCGGCAACCAATGCAGCCGCCCAAGCCCTGCCCGCGCGCCAAGCGACCATCAGAAATATCGGGAACAGGATGTAGTACTGCTCCTCGACACACAGGCTCCAGAAGTGGATCAGCGGCTTGAGCGCGGTCTCCGACTCGAAGTAGCCGGATATTCGCCAGAACAGAATGTTCGCCGTGAAGGTCGCAACCCCGATCAGACTCTCGGAGAACTCCTTCATCTGGCTCGACAGCATCCAGAGCCACGCCGCAGGCAGGCAGGCGAGGAGCACGACGAACATGGCGGGCAAGATGCGCCGCGCCCTGCGCTCATAAAAACCGGCGAGGGAGAACGTCCCCGCGTCCAAGTCGGACGCGATTTGCGACGTGATCAGGAAGCCACTGATGGCGAAAAAGACGTCGACCCCAACGTATCCGCCGCCAAAGGCGCCGAAACCCGCGTGAAACAGGATGACGGAAACGACGGCGACCGCACGCAGCCCGTCAATGGCAGGCCGATACGCCCCGCGCGCCGTGGTCAGGCTGCCGCGCCCTGCACTGCGCCCGCGCGGGCGTCGTCGAGATACTTCTTCACGCTATACGGCGGCGTGAGCATCACCCAGCGGCCCCGCCAGCCCTCCGGATCGGGTTGCTCGCCCGGATCGACCGGCGCGCAGCCGTGCGGGTGCTTCACGTCATAGATCACCACGTCGCCGGGCTTGGCGACATCGTCCACCAGATACGTGCGCCCGCCGGTTTCAATGAACAGTCCGCCCTGCTCGTAGTCCTCGTGTTTGGTGCTGAGCAGCAGGATCAGCTCAAGCGCCGTGGAAAGCCCCTGGCGCAGATGGAACTCGGCATCGGAATGTTTGCTCAGGAACCCGCCGCCCTTCGGGTACTGCTGCACCTGAAGCACGGTGAAATATTCGCCGCCCGGCTTCAACGTGAAGTCCGGGTCCATGCCATATAGCGCGTTGCGCAGATGGATCATCGCGGCAGCAGTGGATTGGATCGCCGCGCCATAGGCGTTCCACGGCAGGAACTTGTGGCTGACGATCTTGCGGTAGCGCGGCTTCACTCCCGCGCGCAGCGCCGCCAGCCACTGGCGCAGCCGGAAGCCGTTTTCGTCGTGGTGCAGAATATCGGCGCAGCCGCGCGAATAATGGGTGCGGCGCACCGGCGCGGCCGTCTTGGCGAACGCCACCGCTTCGCGGCGCAACTGGTCGGCGGTCTCGCGCGAGATCAAACCTTCCGCCAGAACCACCTTGCCGGTCGCCACCACCGCCTTCACCCGGGCCAGCATCGCCGCGTCGCCGTTCATCAGTGCCGCGCCAGGGATGCGGACGACCAGTGACTCGGGAATGACTTCTGCGCGCATGCCGTTGCCCAACCTTATTCGTGCGGCCCAACCTTAGTTTAGCCCGGGGAACCGCGCCAGAGTCTGACCCCCCGCCGGACCGCTGCAAACCGTCGCACGGCGCAACAGCCGTGCTAGGTTCGCGCCATGCTGCGCCTCGTCCCCTTCGCGGAACGCCACCTCACCGAACGCTATGTGTCGTGGCTCAACGATCCGGTCGTGACCCGGTATTCCGAGCAGCGCCACCGCCGCCACACCCTCGCCTCTTGCCGCGCGTACTGGGAAAGCATCGCC
Source organism: Alphaproteobacteria bacterium (assembly GCA_947481575.1). Taxonomy (GTDB): domain Bacteria; phylum Pseudomonadota; class Alphaproteobacteria; order UBA2966; family CAIVPW01; genus CANKGV01. The sequence goes on along the minus strand of CANKGV010000003.1, from coordinate 138,616 downwards.
GCGCCCGACCGCTTCTGGGCGATCGAGCTCGACGGCCGCCACATCGGCAACATCACCGCCACCGTGGACGCGCGCAACGGCGTCGCCGACCTCGCCATCCTCATTGGCGAGCGGGACGCGCAGGGTCACGGGCACGGCCTCACAGCGTGGGTGCAGGCGATCCGCGAATCCGGCGCCCGCAAGATCACCGCGGGAACGATGGCAACGAACGTGCCGATGCTACGGCTGTTCGAGAAGTCCGGAATGCAGATCGCCGGCCGGCGCGCCCGCCACTACCTCTGGGAAGGCCAGGAAGTCGACATGGTGATGGCGGAGTGTTTTCCGGATCGGGGCTAGCGTTCGAATAGGGGCCGACCCGTCAGATCATGGCTACAATTCCCAACTTACCCCTACCCATCCGTTGGTTCCTGTAAATCCGAGAACACATACCTGCACATCTGTGAGCCCCGTGGTCTGCATCTGGATGGCCATCGATCGATCAGTTTCATGGGCGAGGACCGGCGGATTGGTTGAACACGCGAGCTGCCCGGCCGGGGACCAGATGCGATAGTCGCTGGGTGTGCCAGAGCTACTCAAAGTCCCGGAGATAGTTCGGCTTTGCACTGACTTCTGCACCCACCCATTCGCCAGCGTTGTTCCACTGGTGATGCCTGCACAGAAATATGTGTTCGTCCCGTTGGAATTGACGCGCCAGTAATACCGCTGGCACCGCCGCAACTCCTCGCCGTACTCGCGCGGCACGAACGGCCCCGCGACATTCCCCGCCACCAGTCGCCGCTGCGAAGCATCGAGCTTCACATTCTGCGCCACCGTCCCTTCGGTCCAGTACACGACCAGCAGGTTGTTCATGGCGGCGCCCACGGTCACCGTGAGTGGCACGGTGTCGGTCCAGGTGTTGGCGGTCAGGCTAAGTTGCGCCACGCCGAGCACGTTCAAATTGCTGCCGAGAAAGAAGTTGCCGCCGGTATAGGTGCCGCTGGTCCAGTCGTTGATCACATCCGAGGTCACGCTGTCGGCGGTGCCGGTCCATTCCACAATGGCGATGCGCAGGTTGGCGCTGGCGCCGAGGCGCACGCGCATCTGCAGCGTGGCGGATTGGCCGCGCAAGTGGCGGCACTTGGCGGATTCCAAAATCGTCGCGCGGCCCATGCGCTGGGCCGAGGCATGGTCTTGGTTGATGCGGTCGAAAAACGGCGTGCCCGCCTCGCCGTCGGTGCCTTGGCTGGCGGTGATCGCGTTCGACTGCGTGAGGCTGTACCAGCGGTCCGCGCCGCCATAGGTGTCGTCGGCGGTCGCCGTGCTGCCGCGCTGGCACACCTCCCCCATCGGGTTGTCGAGCAGGTTGGCCTGCACCATCGCCGACCAAGGCGGCGACAACAGAATGAACTGCGTGCCGTCGTAGATCGCTTCCGCCGCCACCGCGCCCTGCAGGTCGCCGGGGTCCAGCCCCACCAGCACGCCGTAGCCGCCCGCCTTCTTGATCGCCTTGGCGCTGAGGCCCGAAACCGCCAGCGTGGCGGCCCCCGTGTTGGTGCCCACCGGCAGAAAGCGGAACGTCTGCCCGGCGGCATAGGCGGTGATGGCGGGCGAGAGCGTCAGCGTCTGCGCATTGGCCGTGCCGCCGGCCGCGGCATAGCCGAACGCGCCGTCCTGCACTTGGGCAACCGCCGCGTACTGGTTGCGCGCGCCCGCCACCGCCACGTTGGTGTGCTTGAATCCGCCCATGGGCTGGTCGGCCGCCGCCGCCTGCTGGCCGTCCTTCAGCAGCGCGCCAGACAAACCCGTGGCGATGCCGTCGAACTCCTCGTCCATGCGGGAAGCGTTGATCTTGATGCCGTTGCCTTTGTCCTGCACCCAGTTGTGGACGCGGGCGAACAAGCCGGTGCCGTTGAAAGGCATGTCAGTCGGCCTCCCTGCCGGCCATGCGGTCGTAGACCATGGCCATGGTTTCCTCGATCGATGCGCCGCGCGTGCGCTGCCCCGGCGCCGCGCCCGCCCGCACGTTGACCGAGCGGCGCGCCTCGCTCGCCCGGCGGCGTGCCGCATCGGCCCGCGCCGCGTCCGCCGCCGCCAATTGCAGCGCCCGGGTTTCCGGGTGCGCCCACACCGCCCGCTCATAGGCATCCGCCACCGTTGCCGCGCGGCCCGCCATCAGCAGCGCACCGATCTCGCCCGCCACCTGGTCGAAGTGCGGATGCTGCGGCTTGCCCGCGGCGTCCGTCGCGCCGCGAAAACGCGCCAGCTCCTCGGCCAGCGCGCGCTGGCGCGGGTCCGGCTGCGCTATCGGCAAGGGTGCGGCACCGGGCGCCACGCCAAACCGCTGCGCCACCGCCGCCAGGCTTTGCGCCTTTTCGGCCGGGGTGCCGGTGCGCAGCACGTGGGCGGTATGCAGCAGCGCGCGGAACGCGGTCAGCGGCGTAGCGCCCTCCGCCGCGATCATCGCCTGGTACGGCTTTGCCGCTTCGGCAAATGCCTCGGCCGCGCGGCGGTGGCCCGCCAGTTCTTGGGTCTTGCGGGTGTAGTCCGCCTCCATCTCGCGGTGGCGGCGCAACAGAAACTCGCGCCCCGGCGCCGCCAGCCCGGCAAACGCCGCGCGGTCCGCCTCGGGCCAGTGCTCCGGCGCATCGGGCTCGCGCGCGTCCTCCGCCTCCGGCGCCGCGTCCGGCGCGGGCGTTGCGTCTTCGGTGCCGGGTTCTTCCGCCGTCACGCGGTCATACACCTCGCCCATCGTCTGCTCGATCGACGGCGCGGGAGTTTCGGTTTCTTCGTGCATCGATACCTCCGGGGTTACAGCATCAACGGCAGCAACTTCGCGCCCAGACCGAACAGGTCGTGGGTGAGCGCCGATTGGGATTGGGCCTGGGCGTTGTGCGCGGCGACCTGGCCCTGGTACGCGGCCAGGGCCGGGCTGGTGGTGTCCGCAGCACCCACCGTCACCGGCGCGAACGGCTGAAACTGCGGCATCGCCACGCCGGGCGAAGCGCCCAGCAACGCCGCCAGTTCGTTGATCGGCTGGTTGCGCAGCGCTAGGGCTTCCTGCAGCGCGTTCTGGCGCGCCGCCGTCTGCTGGCCGAACAGCCGCGATTGCTCCGCGCCGCCGCCCGCCACCGCCGCCGCCAGCGCCTCGTCATAGGCGTCGGTGCGCGCCCGGGCATAGGTGTCCACCGCCCGGGCGTACGCCTCGGGGTTGGATTGCTGGGTGATGCCCTGGTTGGCCAGGCGCTGTTCCAGCCCATCGCGCTCGTGAGCGAACATCGGGTCCAGGCGGCTGGTAGCCCGGCGGTACAGCGCGTCCTCCACCCGCTGGCGGCCGGCGCCAAAGTCCTCCGTCCCCGGCGCCGGCGGCAGTACCTCCGCCGACAGCGGCCGCCCCACGCTCGCCGCGATCCGCCCGATCTGGTCCTGCCCCAGGCCCAGCAACGCCGCCGACAGCGCCTGGGTGCGGTCCAGGTTGCCCTGCCCCGCCGGGTCCAAATACGTCACCCGCGTCCACGGCAAGTCGCCCGCGGCCGCAGAAGCCGGCGCGGGGGCCGCGCCACCGGCCTGCGGCCCCGCGGAAGCGCCGTACGCGACCCCGGCAACCGGCGCACCGTGCTGCTCATAGCGGCTGTCGTGCACCGCGTTGCCCTGCGTATCCACCACCCGGCCATCGCGCACGAACACGGCCGGACCAGTGGACCCCGGAATCGTGTCCGGCATCGCCGCCCACGCCTGCTCCGCCGGGGCGATGCGGCCAAACGGATCGTCCATCGTCTCACCCGCGTCGTTGGTGGGCAGCGATGCCCGCCAAGCCGCGATCTGCTGCGCCAAAGCCGCCTTTTGCGGATTGGCGATCCGCTCCGGCGGCGCCGGCGGCTGCACAAACCCATTGGCCTGCGCCGGCAATCCCGCCGGGTCGGTCGCGTAGCCGGGCAGCGTGCCGTACAGGTCGGCGCGGCCCGGCGGCACGTAAAAGCTCGATCCGGTCGGCGTGATCTCGTTCACCCGGTTCAAGATCGCGGCTTGGTTGGCGGCGGCCAGATTGGCCTGCGCCTGGGCGCTGGCGATGGCCGCCGGATCGGGTGCCGGCGGCGGCGAAGGTGTCGATTTTCCCATCAGGTTCTCCTAGTCAGGGGCAAGCCAGCGGCACTCCTCGCGGAGCATGCCGAACACCAGCGCGTCGTCCCGGCCGTCCAGGCCGTGGCGGATCACGCCTTCCAAAGTGAAGCCAAGTCCGGCGGTAAGACGCCGCGCCCGGGCGTTCGCTCGCCCCGTCACCGCGGTGACGCGCACGCAGCCCAGTTGCCGGAACGGGTAGTGGAACACCGCGCGCAACGAGCCGCGCCGCGCCCAGCGCGGATCGGCGGCGGCAAAGCTCAGTTCAATGTCGTGGCCGCGGTAGTTGGTGAATACCGCCCCGGCGCACAGCGCGTGGCCGCGCACGAAGCCGATCGCCGCACAGGGCCCGAACCGCGCCGCATCGCCCACATGGGGAATGCGCGCCGCCACCCACGCGGCCACCGGCGCGCCGTATGCCAGGTCCAGCACGTCACAGGATTCCGCCCGGCTCGAACAGCCAGTCGGTGGATTGCCAGCTCACCGTCAGCACGTCGGTGGCGATGCGCATGCGCAGGGCGGCGGCGTAGCCGACGCCGGTGACGCCGAGCCAGTCCTTCACTACCTGGGCCGCATCGCCCCACTCGCCGACGTCCCAGCCGGTCACGTCCCACGCGGCATTGCCCGCGCCGGACAGTGTCGGAATCGAAACCGGCGCGCGGTCCTCGAAGTCGACGTTGAGGTCGAGCGCCGCCACCGGCGCACCGTCGCTGGCCAGATTGGGCCGCACCATGGTGAAACGCTTCAGCCTTCCCGCGGCGCCGAAATACGTGAACGCCGATTTCGCGTCCGCAACGATGGTGGCGCCATCGTCCGCCGTGCCGGTGTCCGCGCGGTATACCTTCCCCCCTGCGCCGCCGAAGTACAGGTCATCCGCCCCCAGCGCCCAGCAGTTGGCGTTCATGCCGGTGAACCGGCACCACGCGCCGGTGGCGAGGTTCATCACAAACTGCTGGGCCGTCACGCCCGCCGCCGCCGGCACGTTGAACAGCGCCATCTCGGCCTTCGGGTACACGATCCCTTCCCAGCCGAAGCGCGCGCCGGAGTCCCGCACCGCAGCGTTGACCGCGTTGCCGATCCGGTCCGACAGCGCAAACTGCGGCGCGCCGCGATCCACCGGCAGCACGCGGCTCAACGGCACGAACCCATCGGCGGTGATCACCACCAGATCGGGCCCGAGCTTCATCAGGCAGCGGCGCCCCACCGGCGCGCCGATGCGGAACACCCCGGTCAGCGCCCAGTCGTTCGGGTCGGCCGGGTCCGAGCCCTGGAACACCAGCGCCTCGCCCATGGAGGTCACGAACACCGCCACGTCGTCGGCCCCCGCCCCGCCGTCGCGGCTCCAGGTGCCCATGGCGGCGAGCGTCCCGCCCAGTTTGCAGAACGTGGAAAAGTCCAGCTTGCCCGCCGCTCCGGCGATGGCGTTGGTGCCCAGGTACCAGGCATTCAGCGTGTCCTTCTCCACGAAGAACAGCCGGCTCTTGAACTCGTTCACCGCGATCAGATTGGTGGCTGTCAGCCCCGCGCCGGTGATCGTCGTGGTCGTGAGCGTCGCGCCGTCGAACTTGCGCGGCGTGTCGGCGCCGTTCACCAGGATGGCGTAGCCGCCGAACTGCACGTGCTGCCAGCGGTCGCAGGCAAAGCCCGAACCCAGCGCCGCCCCCACCGCGCCCGCCGCGGTGGCCTCAAAGATCGCGCCGCCGCCCGCCGCCAGTAGCTTGCGCGTGATGCCGGCCGCGAACTCGAACAGCGTGTCGACCGCGCCTGCGCCCACGCCGCTGGCGTGCTGCGCGAACCCGCGGCGGATGCGCACGTTGCTGGTCTGCGGAAACCAGTTGTCGAGCTGCACTGCGTGGTCCGGCGCCATGTCGGCCAGACTGTCGCGCGCATTCCAACCGCCGGTCGGCGCCGGCGTCGAGCGGCCGAGCGCGCGCCCGGCAGCGCCCCCCAGGGGAGTGAGCATGGCCAATTCCTCGCGCTACAGGTTCCAACTGCCGTCCGGCACCGCGGCGCCAAACCGGGCGGCGCCGTCCGCGCCAACATCCAGCCGCGGCTTGCCGCCGTCGCTGGCGCGCGCGTCGTACAGGCGCGCTTCGTAGTCGCGGAACTCCTCGGCGTAGTCCAAGCCCTTGGCCTTCAGGAACCGCCACTTAACGCCGAGCGCCATCAAGTCCTCGTCCAGGATTCCGGCGTCGTCGTCGGCCGCCCACGCCTCGCGCTCCGTCGTGGCTGCGGCATCGCGGCACCAGTTGCGGCTCAGGTACTCGAAGTGGATCGTGCGCCCCGCCGCCGGCACCAGCGTGAACAGCACCGCGCCGCCACGCACGCGGAACCGGTCCACGCTAGCGCCGGTACCATAGCTGCGCTGCCATTCGGCGGCCGACAGCGGCCCCAGGATCGGCCACGCCCGCGCGCGGTCCACCATCGTGTCGTTGCGGAACCGCGCGAAGTCCGGCGCGATCGCCGTCAGCGCGCCCTGGCTCTCCTGCGCCACGGTGGTGAACGACGCCTCCTTAGTCAGCGCCTGCCACGGGTAGCGCAGGGCCAGCAGCTTGCCCTCGCGGTTGGCGAGCGCGAGCAGTTGCCGCACGGTCGGGTCGGTCGAACTCAGTACGGTGGCGGGACGCGGCAGGCCGATCTCGTCCGCCACCGCCTGGATGATTGTTAGCAACGTCATGGGCGCGCTCCCTTGCGCGTCGCGCGCTCTGGCCGCTGCGCCGCCAGCGTCGCGACCTGCGCCGAAAGCTCCGCGACACGCGCGCGCAACGCCTCGTTGTCCTGCCGCAGCGCCGCCAGTTCCTCCGCACCCACGCCGCTCGCCTGCGCCGTCGCCAGCCACGCCCGCGCTTTGTTCTGCAGCGCGCGGGCGCCGCTGCCCAGTTGCTGCAGCACCGTATCCGGCACCGCCACCAGGTCCTCCAGCGTGCGCACGCCCAGGCGCCAGTACTCCTCGGCCTGGCTGCGCGTGATCGCCGGCCACTCCTTCAGGCTCATGCCGTTCAGTGGCGCTTCCTCGCCGCGCTTCCACGCGTCGTATTCCAGGCGGTAGCGGGCGCGCACCTCGTCGGTCACCCGCAGCGGAATCTTGGTGCGTCCGCCGGGCAGCGTGACGAACGCGTACTCCACATCCGTGCCCACCCAGCGCCCGTGGCGGCGCGAAGCCTCCTCGTCCTGGACCGGCTGAAAGCGAAACTCCACGTACACGCCACGATCGCTCATGGGCATGCCTCCTTCGATTGTTGCTGACAGATAGGCGGTTGGGGAGGGCGCGCACGCCCTCCCCGCCGCGGCCTAAGCGGCAGACCCGTCGTCCGCGAACGGCCGGTCGATCTCGAACTCGGCCAGTCCCGTGCTCGGCGTGCCGATGGCGGATGCGCCCAGCGCCTTCTTCACGCGGTCGCCCGCCACCACGGCGTCATCGACGCTGCCCGCCGTCGCCGTGGCATAGACCAGACCGTTGTCGGCGTAACCGCTGAGGCACTTGCCCACGGCCTTGCCCTTGATCTGGTACCAGCCGTATTGGCCGGCCACGTTGGCCGCCATGGCCACCGCCACTTGGCCGATCATGTCGGCCCCCAGTAGCGTCGTGCCGAAGTCGTCCTCCGTGTAGCGGACCCACGACCCCACCGCGGTGTTCGCCGCCCCGGACAGGTAGATGAACTCCCCCGCGCCGTAGGCCGGGTCCGTCGCGGTGACTACCGTGCCCAGCGGATGCCGCTGGGTCGTGGAGGTATCGGCGATCGCCTGCGCGCCCGCCATCGCGTTGGTGATGATGTACGTCATGGCGTGCGCTCCTAGTCGAAGGCCACGCCCTGCAGGCTCCGGTTGGAGCAGCAGAGGTTGCCCTGGAAGATGATCGGGATCACCACCGCGTCCTGGTTCACGCTCGCCTTCTCGTCGAGCGCGGTCAGGTTGGCGTCGCGGTGTGCCACCAGTTCGAGGTAGTCCGTGTTCAGGAAGTACATCGTGTTGGCGGGGATGCCCGAGCCGCCGTCGTGGAACACGTCGGCGGTCTGAAACTTCAGCGTCTGGAAGCCCATCGTCGCTTCCTCGTCTGCCGACGAATAGCGCTGCAGGTCGGTGAGCCCGTCCCAGTACAACGCGTACAACTCGTTCGACGACACGATCATGTCGGGCTTGTCGGTCCCGCGCACGAGGTCCATCCACAACAGGTTCATGCGCGGGCCGATGGTGTCCTTGTCGGCGCCGGCGAGGTCCTTGAACTTGTTCTTCCAGAACGTGTACGTGCCGGCATCGATGCCGCCCACCGTGCCGGTGCCGTCGTGGGTGATCACCTGCTGCAGGCCGCCGATCTGCTTGCCGCCATCGGCCGTGCCGAGCGAATAGATGTCCACGCTCAGGTTGTTGGCCATGGTGCGCATCGCGTTCTTGGTGCGCGCCGCCGCCAGGTCCACCAGCCGTTCCTTGCCGGAGTTCTGGCGGATCTCCAGGCCGCTGGCGGTGACGTGCACCGCCGCCTGCTTCCAGTCGTAGCGCGCCGCCGAAATCACGTCGGAGGCCTGTACGCTCAGCTGCTCGTAGCCCGAGTACCGCTGGTAGGTCGCGTTCTCGGCGTAGTCGAGCGGGCGGACGATCTCATAGCCGCCGCTCACGGTCTTGATCTTGCCGCGCTTGCGCAGGCGCGCGTACAGGGCGTTGTGCTTGGAGACGTTGTCGGCGAGTTCGCTCGGATGCGACCGCAGCGTCGTCGCCACCATCTCCGTGAAGGTGGTGTTGGGGGAAGTCATCGCGGTTCCTTTTCGGATGTTTCGGGGAATCGCGAACAAGCGCGTGCCCCGGAGCTGGCTCTGCACAGAGCGCTCACGCGGCAACGTCGCGGTTCGCGGGGTAGCGGCACGCTCCGCTGACCGCGCGAACGCGGTGCGGAGGTGCAAACGGGTTACGGCGCCAGCAGCGCCTGCAGTGGGTCCTTCGCTGCCTTCACCTTGGCAGCGTATTGGGTGAACAGAGCCTGGGCAGTCACCAATGCTTCGGCGCGGGTCAGGGGCAGCAGGCTCGGGGCGTACAGGACCTTGAGCAGCGCCACGTCGTTGACCGTGATGCGCCGGCTGGTGCCTAGCACCGAGGCGATCTCATTGTCCGGGTGCCCGCGGAACCCGAGCGCGTGCATCATCTCGTGCCAGATGCAGGTGGCGGTTTCATCCGGCGCCAGATCGTTCGGGATCACCACCTGGGTGCGCCGCTCGCGCAGGCCCGGGCCCATCCGTGCCGGCGAAGCGGTGTAGCAATACGCGTGCTCGGCCACATAGCGTCCGCCGTCGGCGCCGCCACCGGTGCGCTCCGCCACCGCGCCGAACTGCTCGCGCGCGACAAAGCTCATCTGCACGTTGGCCGTGGCTTCCGCGCCCGCCGGAGCGACGCTCACCGCCCGCCCCGTCGCCTGGGCAAACAGCGCCGTCGCCCGCTCCAGTTCGGCGGCAACCCACCCGGGTGTTTCGCCAAGCACGGCCACCGTCACCGTGCCCGGCCAGATCTGCAAGCTGGTGCCGCGCGGACCCATGCCATAGGCCATGCGGTCGAACGCCGCCGTCAGCCGCTCTGGCGCCGCCAAGCGCCGCGGGCTGTCGTCGAACCACACGCGCGCCGTGATGCCCACCGCCAGCAGCAGGCCGATCGCCAGCGCCGCGAACGCGATGCGGCGCAACGCCCGCATCCGCTCGGCCGCCACGTCGATCACGACGATTTCCGGCTGCTCCCACATCGTCAACGCGCCCTTGTCCTCCGCGCCGCAACGCTACCGCAGACCGGCGCAGCGCGGCAAACAACACCCCGTCATCTGGGATTGCGCTGCCCCGGAAACAACGGCGGCCGCTCGCCGGGGTCCACTGCGCGGCACCCCGCAGCGGCCAGGTCCTCGCGGCGCGCCCGGCGGCCTTCGATCCAGCGCCCGGTCACCGGCGAGCGGTAGCCCGGCAGATCGCCGCGCACGAACGGCCCCGCCGCCCGCGCACCCGGGCCCGCCGGCACCACCCGCCCCACGGCGGGGTCATAGCGGTAGCGCACGGTCTGCATGCCCTGGCGGCGCCTTGCCGATTGTGTCCAGCGCATCCTCCACCTCGCGCCCGAGGCGAAAGCGGCGCACCGCCGCCATCAGCAGCGCCTTGGCCGCCTCGACCGGGATCACCCCTTGGGGGTTGCTGGGAGCCGCCACCAGCGGCGCGATCCCGCGCACGAACGACGTCACGCCCGACAGCAGCTCCGTCACCGCCCGCTGGTCGTCCGCCGCGTCCCCCGCGGCCGTCGCGTCGGTTTCCACGTCGATGCGGAACCCGCGCAGGCCGTCCGAGCGCAGCACCGCCAACACCGCATCGTCCACCGCCACCCCGGTCATCGCGCGCAGCGTTTCGGCGCTAAACCGCTCGGCGATCACCTCCGCCTGCAGCCGGAACACGTCGCGGATCAGCCGTTGCACCTCGCGCTGCCGCTCCGCTAGGCGGGCCGAGCCCCAGCGCGCCTTGATGCTCTGGGCCGTGGCCGTCTCGCTGGCCTGCGTCGCGCCGCGCAGAATGTCGGCGAGGCCGGTGATCTCGTAGATCGTCTGTTTGATGCGGTCGCGGCTCTGATGGAGTTGCGCGAGCACGGCCGCCACCATCTCCACCGGCGCAAATTGCACCGCCTTGTCCAAGCCGCCACGCTCCGCCAGCGCCAAGAAGTTCTCCGACGGAATCATCTTGTTGTCGTCGGCGGAAAGGAGCTCGGCGATCTCCGGCTGCGCCGCGTCATAGATGCCGCGCAGCTTCAGCGCCTTGGTCAGCACCTCGATGCGGCGCGTGACTTCGTTCAGCTCCCGCGCCTGGTCCTCATAGACCAGGTATTCCGGGTACGGAACCAGGCTGCCGCTCGTGGCAATCGCGTACAACGGCCGCGGGCACGGAAAGAACCCCGCCAGCCCCAACGGATCGTCCTCCACCCGCAGCACCCCACCGGCATACGCCGGCGCAACAAAGATCACCGTGCGCGACTCGCGGTCCCACACCTCCCACACCTCGGCATGATTGCCGCGGGCGGGCCCGTCCGCCTCCGCCGCCACGATCGGCACCGCCGCACCGCGCTCCGGCCCAAACGCGTCCACCAGTTCGGCGCGGGTGAGATGGGCGCGGAACGCCACCCAGCGCACCTCGTCCCACGACCGCGCCGGGTCCACGCGGAAGTCGTCCCAGTGCACCGCCTCGCACGTTACCGCCTCGGCCGCGACCTGCTCGCCCGCGTCTGCCACGAACGGCCCCTGGCCGTCGAACTCCGGGTCGGCCACCACGTCGCGCGTGTCCGCCCGCAAATACACCGGCTCCCCGCCGCGCCGGGCAAAGTCATCGGCCCCCGGCCCCGCCGGCTGGTACGTCACCAGACACGGCACGCGGGTGCCCGCTTCGGCAAACCGCGGCACATAGCGCACCCGCGCCACGCCGCGCCCCGTCAGAAGCGCATCGTGCACCACCGCGCGCAGGCCGGCGTCCAGGTCGCCTGCATCCGCCCCATAGGCCAGCGCCCGCTCCACGGTCTCGGCCGCGCGCCGCGCCACCGGGTCGGCATCGCGGAAGCGCCGCCGCACGTCCGGCCGCGGCACCCCGGCATACACCGCCGGCGCCAGCGTCTGCACGTTGCTGAACAGGATGTTGAAGCGCGCGCGGCGCCGCCCATCGCTGTCGTCGCGGTACACCTCCAGCACACGCCGGGCGTCGTCGCGCCATTTGGCTTCGGCCTTGCCCGCCGCCTCCAGCTCCGCCAGCCAATGGGTGGCCAGCGCCCGCGGGTCGGTGTCGGCGTCGCTCTCGTCGGTCATCGGTCGTCCTCTCGTTGTTGGCGGTGCTGGGCAATCAGTTCGTTGAACGTGGGCGCGCGCGGGCTCTGCGGGGCGACGGGACGCCCGCGGATCCACGGCCGGCTCATGCACGCGTAGCGCCACTCGTCGGCGGCGTGGTCTTCGCCATTGGTGTCCAGGTCTTCCGCGTTGCCGGCGTCGTGTTGCAGCGCCGGGATCGTGCGGATCGAGTCCGTGCAGGTCGCAAAGCACACCAGCATCGGCCGGCCGTCGCCGTCGCCCACGAGCCGCTGGCGCACTTGGTCCCAGCCTGAGATCGGCCCGGCCCTGGCTACGCGGCGGTTGTCGGCGCGCCGCCAGCGGATGCCGCGCCGCGCCATCTGCTCGGCGATCGACGGCCCGCCGTCGCTGCGGAAAATGCTCGGGTCGGCGACCCCGTAGGCGATCGGCTCACCGGCCTCGCGCGCCGCGATGCCGGCGGCGATCGCCTCGTTGGTCAGCTTCAGGCCCACGTTGGGCGCCGCCGCCCCATACCATTCCCGGTATCGCACCAGCGCCCCGCGCGGGATGGTGCTACCGCCCGGCAGGGCCAGGTCTTCCCCCGCCACCGCCCACCAGCCCACCGAGAACGGCGCCGCCGCGCCCCAGTCGAACGCGCGGAACCGCAGCCACCACGCCGGAATGCGGAACGGCAGGACTACGTGCCGGGCGGTCGCCCAGCAGTCGAAGAACGCGCCGTCCACCACCGACCAGTCGCCGTCCTCCATCGCCCGCACCAGGGCCGCCGCGCCTTGGCCGCGCAGCCGCGCGCGATAGGTGGGATCGTCCTCGGTCATGTACGGGTTGTCGTCGAGCCGCGCCGGGATGTACTGGCGCACCATGCCGCCTTCGCCGTCCGGCATCGGCCGCAGCGCCATCGGCACGGCATTGTCGATGAACGCTGCCTTCACCCACGCGTGGCCGATATTGCCGGGGTTCGACGCGCACAGGATGCGCGGCAGCACCGGACGCGCCAGACCGCCGCCGCCTAGTCCCACCGCCCGCACGCGCCCGCGCAGGAACCGGTACATCGGGTCGGTAAAGTGGGTCAGTTCGTCGATCAGCAGCACGTGGATTTCCGCGCCCTGGTAGCCGAACCGGTCCGCCTCGTCGCGGCAGTGGCACAGGTAGATCTTCGCGCCGTTGGGAAAGCGGATCTCGCGCTCGACGATCTCCACCACGCGGGCGGCCACGAACGGCGCCAGCAACGCACGGAACCCCTTCGGCCCTTCCAGGTGGTTCTTCACCAGGTCGGGGAGTTGGCGGCGGAACAGGTACACCTGCAGTCCCGGCACCGTGTTCGCCCAGGTCACCGCGGCTACCCGCAGCAGGTGCGATTTGCCGCCCCCGGCGGCACCGCCGTACAGCACCTCGGTGGCCGTCGTGTCGAGCGCCACCGCCTGCTTTCGGTGCACCTGCAGACCGAGGTGGACCTCAAGCGCGGTCGTCATCGTGGTCCGTGCGACGGACGGTCACCGTGATGGTCGCCTTGACCGGCCTGCCGTCCGCGCCCACCAGCGCCGGTCCGGTCCGGAACTTTTCCGGCCGCCGCGCCTTCAGCAGGAACATCAGCAGCGAGTCGGAAACCCTGGTCTGCGTCGCCACCTGCCTGCCTTGGTAGAACACCGGCTCAGGCGTCCCCGCGACCGCGCGATCCACCGCCACATCCTCCAGCGCGTCGGTACCGGTCTCCAGGGCTTCCGCCCACGCCGCCGCGAACTCCGGCAACCGCTTGCGCCACACGTACAGCGTCGGGCGCGGAACGTCCGCGCGCGCCGCCGCCAGCGTGATGTTGCCGGTCGCCGCCAGCGCCACGAGAAACGCGCGCCGCCGCGCCGCCGGACTCTTCGTCCAACGCGTCATATCGGTCTTCCTTGGTCGGAGCGCCCGGCAAAGGGCGGGGGTAGTGCGCGGCCGCCTATCCGGCGTGGCGGTACGGCACCGCGGCAAACGTGCGCAGACGCGTTTCCGCCGCCAGCAGCCGGTCACGGGTGTCCGGATCCAACGCCGGCAGGTCGTCCGGGTGCTGCCAGCCGTTGGCGCGCAGAATGTCCAGCAACTGGCGGACGCATCTCTGGCCAACGCGGTGCGCCGCAGCGGCCAATCCCGCTTCGGTAACGACAAACGGGCCGGCCTTGCCCGCGACGGCGGTGCCAACGAACCGGTCGTTGCCCGCCGCCCGGTTGTACCCTTCCATCGCGCGCATGTAGTCCTCGAGCGCCAACTCCTGCGCCGCCGGGTTGGCCAGAAACTCCGCCGCGCCATGCACGCCGTACTTGCCGGTCCACCTGCCCGAGCCGTCCGCCATCCCCGCCGACCGCAGCCCGCCGGTTCGCGTCAGCTGGTAGCGGCCGAGGGCGCCGCTGGCGTTCACCGACCGGTAGCCCGCGTCGGCGGATTCGCACCGGTGCAGCGCATCCACGAAGCGCGCGTGCAGATAGGGCTCGTGGCCGGACAGGATCACCCGGCCACCGGCGGCGAACTGCCAACCGCCCGGCGGCTCGGCGGTGGAGGGCCCGGGGTCCGCAACCGGCGCCACGGCTGCTTCCGGCGTCCCGCGCGCGGCAAACGGATCCCGTTCCCTGGCTGGGGGCATGGGTCACGCTCCGGACGTTGGAAAGAAGGAATCGGCCCGGCGCACCGGCAAACCGGGGCCCGGAAACGAGAAAAGGCGCGTCCCGCGAAGGACGCGCCTTTTCCCGCAATGCCTACCGGGTGGTTTGGGCAGGTGTTCGGGGTGTCAGGCCCCTGAAACCGCCGCGCCCGCGGTGTGATCCGCAGGCGCTAGCACCCTTCGTAGGAATGATTCGTTTGTAGTTTCGAGCAGCGGGCAAGTCAAGCACAAACGAGCCAGAGACCCCGCTAGTAATTCGTCCACAGCCACTATGCCTAGTGGCTCCTGGCCCTAGCAGCCACTAGAACTGCCGTGTCAGCGGCCCGCCGGCTCGCATACGCCAACCTCGTGGCAGAACCCGCCATAGCCCACGCCGTTCCACCGCAGCTGGTTGTACTCGCCCTGGATCAGGGAATACGTGGCGCCCGGCGTGGTGTCCGGCAGAATGAGCACCGTTCCGGTGCTGATCGCCCCGATCCGGGTCCATTTACTGTCGCGCAACTGGAACACATAGGTCACGCAGCCGAACATGCAGGTGGAGCTGGAGATCACCTGCACCAGGTGTTCGTCCACCCCGTCGCCGTTCAGGTCCACCACCCCGATACCGATGTTGCGCTTGCCGAAGTTGGGATCGATGGCATCGAACTCGGGGTGCTCGTCGAACAGGGTCTTCATCAGCACATCCAGCTCGGCATTGCTGATGCCGAACTCCACCGCGGTCTGAAACTTCAGCGGCGGAACGATCGCGGCCGCGGCGCCGAACCCGGTCATACCCAGGCACACAGCAACGGCGGCGGCGGCAAGGCCTCGAAGCATCTATCTACCCTGGTTGGCCGGCCGCACCGGGTGCGGCACGGCCATCATAGGCGGACTGGCTTGGGCCTCGCCACCCGGGGCGCCACATCTGGAAACCATATCGCCGCTGTTGCGCGGGCCGATCGATAACTATGCTGCGCGCCCAACATCGTAAGCACACGGCAAGGAACGGCTAATGGCAGACCAGGCAGCGTTGTTCACCCGGCCCGAGGTTGTCGACATCAGCGGCGGCTACAACGGCACGCGCTTCGGCGTCGAACTCACCAACGGCAAGGGCGAGAAGTTCTCGTTCTCCGCCACCAACGAACAGATGTCGCGCATGCTGGCGCACTTCTGCCGCCTCGGTACTGGCTGGGGCCTGCGCAATCCAACGCTGCTCAAGGCGCCGGAAGCCCTCGACATGGAAATGGTGGCCGATCCCACCAGCCTGTCGATCACCCCCACGCCCGATGCTCCCGGCACCGGCATGATGATCGCGATGTTCGGCCCGATGCTGATGTCGGTCCGCGCGCCCAACACCCACTGGAACATGATCGTCCAAGCGCTGAACCAAGCCGCCGAAGCGGACGGCGTGCCTCCCGTGCCGGGTCCGGCCTAGCCGCCCTACTCGGCGGCCTCGGCGAACAGCGGCCGCCGCCCGCGGCGCCACAATGCCAGCGCATCGAGCCCGGCGGTAAGCGCACCAAGCTCGGCGGCCACCGGCAAGCGCTCGAACAGCGCTGCATTGTCCACCGCGTCCTTGGCGCGCCGCCCCGCCGCCAGCAGCGCCGCCGCTGCTTCGCGCCAGCGGTCCTCCACGGCCTCCAGTGCGCCCTCGCCCAATTCCGTGCTGCCGCCTGATCCCGAATCCGGACGATACGGCCGCGTGCGTCCCAGCACCCGCCCGGCCAGATACGCGTAGTGCCGTCCCGCGTCGTGCTGGTCTTGGGTAATCACCCGCCGCGCCAGCAGCACGCCCAGCGGATAGCCCGCCAGCGCCGGGTCGCCGTCGCCCACCAGCTCGCGCTTGCGAGCCTGCGCTTCCGGGGTGCCGCAGTCGGGACCGGCCGGCGGTTTGCGTTTGCGCCGGATACGCACAGGCATGGCTATCCCCTCCCTCGGCGCGGCCCCGGTTGGTGGCCGCCGGTCACACGAACCCGACACTAAGAATGGTACAGATCGTATCGTACGTAGCGGGGTTTGTCAACCCATTCCGTACTGTACAAACTGCGCCGGGAGGGCTAGGGTTTCGTCATGGCAATCGAAACACCCCACGGCCGGTTGGCCTTTTTGCGCGAGCGTTCGAGCTTCCGCTCGGCCGCCGAATTCGCCCGCAACCTGGGCGTCCCCGAAGTCAGCTACCGCGCCCACGAGTCCGGCCTGCGCGGCTTCGGCGAGCCCCAGGCGCGCCGCTACGCCGGCGTCCTCAACGCCAACTGGGTGTGGCTGCTCACCGGCACCGGCGACCCCTACAACGTCGAGCCCGAAGGCGAAGCCCGCACCGAAGAAGACCTCGCCCGCCTGCGCCCGAACGAAGTGGAAATCGACGGCCGCCCCGTCCTCACCGGCGACAGCGACCTGCCCGTCTATGCCAGTGCGGAAGGCGGCAAGAGCGGCATGATCGTAACCAGCGACCCCATCGATTGGGTCAAGCGCCCGGAGCCGCTGTTGAGCGTGCGCGGGGCGTTCGCGGTGTACGTGATCGGCCAGAGCATGGAGCCGCGCTACGAGCAGGGCGACATGATCCTGGTCCACCCCCAGCGCCCGGTGCAATCCGGCGACGACGTGCTGCTGCTGTCCACCGACAGCGACGGCTCCCGCGCCGCCCTGATCAAACGCATGATGCGTTGGACCACCGAGGCGTGGACCGTGCGCCAGTACAATCCGCCCAAGGACTACGACCTCGCCCGCACCGAGTGGCAGCAGGCCCTCGTCGTCGTCGGCAAGTACAACCGCCGCTAATTCCGCCACGCCGGCGGCGGATTCCCGCCTTCTACAAATCGTCGTGAATTGACCGGATACGATACGTAGTGTATCGTTTGTGCCTCTCGCAATGAGGAGGCACCCGATGCCCTACAACCCGCGCCAGCTCAGCGTGGTGGGTTACGCCAACGGCTTCACCCTGTGGCACTTCCGCAGCGCCGACCGCGCCCCAGACTTGCTCGCCCCCCACTACTTCGACGGCGGCCGCGAAGTACTCCGCGCCGGCGACTTCATCGTCGTGAATCTAGAGGCGGCCGGGCCGGACGGCGCTCCACGCTGCGACAACGGCATCCTCGCCGTCGCCCGCACCGGCGCCTCGATCGAAGTGGCGCCCGTGGCGGGGGCGTTCACCGCGCCAGACTGATCCTGGGGTTTTCAGCCCCTTCGCCGTTGAAGAGTGCCTGCGGCGCAGCCGGTTTAGGCTTCGCTCGCGCGCGGGTCCCATTCCAATAGTTGGTCCGCCAAGAGCGAATCCTCGTGGTCGCTCGCCAGGATGTCCCAGGTTGTGGCGACCTCCAGAAGCATTCTCTGGTTGGCTGGGTCGCTGGCATTCGCCGCCTTGGCCCGCGCCTCAGTGGCATTCCCCCGGAACTTCTTGGTCTGATCTGGCACGCACCGAACATCGACCTTCTTCGAGGCAAGGCATAGGAACTACGTCACGCCGTTTGAGCGATAATGTGGGTCACGCCGCCTTCGCGCTGCGGCGCCGGTCGCGGGGGCGTTCACCGCGCTGCATTGACCGGGCGTCAGGCTTTCACTAGGCGACCGACGATCCGGCGCGCCACCGGGCCGACCACCAGAACGATCGGGAACGCGATGAACCAAGACGGCAGCCAGGCGCCGATCCAGTAGCCGAAGAAGCCGTCGACCAGTCCGGCATTGCGGAAGGTAGAAATGCCGGAAACGACAAACGACATCAGGCACGACAGAACGAAGCCGAACAGAACGGGAGCGAACCGGGCTGGGATCATGGGAGGTCTCCTGAACGAGTGCGACAGCCCTGGAAATAGGCCTTTCCCCGGCATGGCGGAAGACGCACCATTTGCATTGTATTCGTGCGCTTGACGCTATGATTGGCCCGTGCCGCGACCGGATCTCAACCTGCTCGTCACCCTTGATGTGCTGCTCGCCGAAGGCAGCGTCGCGCGCGCGGCCAAGCGCCTGCATCTAAGTCCGTCGGCGATGAGCCGGGCGCTGGCGCGAGTGCGCGCGGCGACCGGTGATCCCTTGTTGGTCCGGGCCGGGCGCGGGCTGGTTCCCACCCCCCGGGCCCTCGAACTGCGCGATCGGGTGAGCGAACTGGTACGGGACGGTGCGGCGGTCCTCCGCCCCGCCGATGCGCTGAATCTCCAGCACCTGGTCCGGACATTCACCCTGCGCACCAGCGATGGCTTCGTCGAAAACTTCGGGCCGGGTCTCATCGCGCGTGCGGCTGCCGAGGCGCCGGGCGTGCGGCTCCGCTTCGTGCCGAAGGCAGACAAAGACAGCGCCTCCCTGCGCGATGGAACGGTGGATCTGGAGACCGGCGTGGTCGGGCCGGCCACCGGACCCGAGGTGCGTGCCCACGCGCTGTTTCAAGACCGCTTTGTCGGCGTCGTACGGACCGGCCACCCGCTGGCCCGGGGCAAGGTCACGGCCGCGCGCTATGCGGCGGGCCGACATATCGGCGTTTCCCGGCGCGGCCAGGACCACGGCCCGATCGACGCCGCCCTGACTCTGCTCGGGTTGGAACGCGAAGTCGTCGCGGTCGTCGGCGGATTCTCGGCCGCGCTGGCGCTGGCGCGGGCGTCCGAACTGATCGCCAGCGTCCCCGAACGGCACACCGGAAACCTGCGCACCGGCATGCATAGTTTTGCGCTCCCCGTCGCCGTACCGGCGATCACCGTATCCCTGCTGTGGCACCCGCGGGCCGATGCCGATCCCGCCCATCGCTGGCTGCGCGGCTGCGTCCGCGATGTGTGCGCGGAGCAACGGGCGCCCTAGAGCGCGCCGGGGGCATCATTGAACCGATCGCAACCGCCGCTTGCTCCGGCCTCGCAGCGAGTGTTAGCTGGTCCGGTCGGTACGCGATTCGGGAGGATTCAATGGCTCGCTCATTCGTCATGGCACTCGCTGCGGTCGCGACGCTCGCGCTCGTGGTGCCGGCCCACGCCCAGGACGGCGGCGCCAACGTCTGGCTCAAGAGCGCTTGCGCCAACTGCCACGGCAACCTCGCGGACGGCGATGGCGACCCCGCGTACCCGCCGGGTCCCAGCCTGCGCAAGACGAAGCTGGACGCGGACCTGCTAAGGGAAACTATTTCGTGCGGCCGCCCCGGCACGAAAATGCCGTTCCACTTGGACGGCGCCTACACCAAGACCTCCTGCTACGGCGTTCCGGTCGGCGCTGTACCCGACCAGACCGCCAAGGGCGCTCAGCTAACCGAACAGCAAATCAAGACGCTGGTGGACTTCCTGGTCGCCAACGTTGTTGGCCAAGCGCGCCTCAACAAGAAGTATTGCGCTGCGTTCAACGAGGGCAACCAGAACGCTCCGGAATGCCTGCAGTACCCACAGTGACGGCCTAACGCGCGCGGCGATGCGCGTTCCTCTCTGGCTTGCCGGCGCGTTAGCCGTTGCGTTGGCGGTTGCTGCGCCAACGCAGAGCGCGCACGCACAAGCGCGCGAGGCCGCCTTTCTTTCCAGCCAGACCAACGACTGCCCCGGCTGCGATCTCGTTGGCGCGAATCTGAAGCGGCGTAACCTCGCCGGCGCAGACCTTTCGGGGGCCAACCTCGAAGAGGTGTCGTTCCACCACGCCAACTTACGCGGGGCCAACCTAGCGGGGGCGAACTTGGCCTACGCCAACCTCAACCGCGCGGACTTAACGTTCGCCAACCTGGCGCGCGCCACTCTCACCGGCGCGATGCTATTTGCGGCAGACGCATCGGCAGCAAACCTCGCTGGTGCCGACCTTTCCGAGGCTATGATGGGCAGCGCACGCCTGCTCCGCGCAAATCTCGAGAGCGCCAATCTGTTCCGGGCAGATTTAGGCGGTGCCCGCCTCAGCGACGCGCGGCTTGGCAAAGCCAATCTAAGCGAGGCCGATCTTCGCGATACCGCACTGTTCCGGGCTGACCTGCGCGATGCCACCGCAGAGGCGACCTACTTCGCCGGCGCGGATTTGCGCAACGCGGACCTCAGCAACGCCATTCTGCGCGGCTCCAATTTCGATGGCGCGGACCTAGGGGAAGCCAACTTGCGCAATTCCGACTTGCTGGCGGCCACCATGACCACGGCAAACCTTCAGAATGCCGACCTTACGGGCGCACGTATGCCTGACAGCAAGGTGCACCCGTGACCGCATCGATGGCGTAGACCTCCAGACGCGACGCGCTTTCAAAGTCACCGGCCGCATCGGCGGCAAACCTCGGGACGTCGCGGAGGTCTTGTCCTGCTTTGTAGAGGTAGCGGGTCTCTACCCTAGCGAGGCGCTTTTCGGAAACTGCTACGCAAGTCTGTTTTACGAATAGGCCGTCGATGGGCCGCTCGCGCTCCTCGGCCGGCTGGTCGGCGCAGTTCCATCGGGCCCCACCGATCAGGGTCTTGAGAAGCCCGCCCAACAAGTGGCTGTCTCTGCGGACATCGACCGGGGCCCGTGGGTCGGTGATCACGCGGTACCCCTGCACCAGTCCACCGCCGTCGATCAAGAGTGAGGTAAGGATCGGCTGCCGGTCCAGGGCATTCGCCGAGTACCGGGCGATCCCGCGTTCATCCCGCTGTGCGCGCGCGATGTATTCCCATTCGTCGTCGTAGACGAACCACACTTCGCGCAGACCCGTCGCAGGTTCGACCGGGCAGCGGACAAAATCGGCAAAGGTTGTAAGCGGCAACGTCGGCGGTCCCCCGTTGGTCCCGCACGCCGGGTCGACCCATTCGTTGATTGGCAACTGCGTAACCGGAGTCCCGAATTGGACATCCCATATTCGGGCGCGGCTTTGCGCAAACGCAGCGCTGACCGGCAGTCCGCAGGCAACAGCGAGCACGGCAACAAGTAAGCGGAGCATCTGGACCCCTGCACGAACAAACAGGGGGAGCGCGAAGCTCCCCCTGCCTGATAAGAACGAGGCTCGACGACTAGAGCCCGTAAACGATCAGCGTTGCGGACGGCATAATCAACGAACGGATGCCGTTGCCCGGATTGTCACCACCGGCGACATGGGCGATGTACTGCTTTCCACCCACCGAGAAGGTGATCGGCGCGGCCTTCAGACCAGTGCCGGTGTTGAACCGCCACAGTTCGGCAAGGGTGTCCTTGTCGTAGGCCGAGAATCCACCGTCGTCGAACCCGGTGAACACCAAGCCGCCGGCAGTGACCAGAGTCCCAACTTCGGCCTGGCGATCACTCGGAATGCCGAGATCGCGGGTGAAGGTGTTCACCACCTTGCCGCTACGCGTATCGATAGCGACCAGGTTGGCGTTCGTGTTCACCTGCACCTGTTTGATCACGCAACCGAGGCACTCGCGCGCGAGTGGCTGGAAGTTGGTGGCAGCAGGCGTAACGAGGGTCTGGTAGGTGCACCCACCGGTTCTCGTTTGGTAGGAGACCCCACTGGTGGGGTCAAACGAGGCCGGCCAAATGCCCGTCGGGGAACCGCCCCAGGTCATGCATAGCAGGGGAGCGTCCTTTTCCGCGCGGCCCGCCCGCGGTCCCGCAACATTGTAGGTCTGCAGAGTCTGCGTGCCATTGAACTCCACCGGCTTGCCGGTTTTGGGATCGATGCCCTTGGTCCAGTTGATGTTGGACGACTGTGGGATCGCCGAGAGAAATTCGCCGGTCACGCGGTCATATGTGTAGAAGAAGCCGTTGCGGGCCCAGTTGCTAACCACGGCGCGGGCTTTGCCGTCGGTACCGATCCGATCGTAAAGGATACGGGTGCTGGTCGAATCGTAGTCCCACTGATCGTTCGGCGTCTCCTGGAAGAACCACTTCATCTTCCCGGTGTCGGCGTCGAGCGCCAGCGTGCTGACGGAATAGAGATTGGCGCCGGGCCGGAACTCGGGGTCGTAAACCGGAGACGGTTCGCCGGTGCCGATGAACACCGTATTGTTGTCCACGTCGTAGGCACTCGGGCCCCAGGGCATAGCGCCGCCCCATTTCCACTTGTCGTCCGGCCAAGTGCCGAAGTTGGCCTCGCCCGGCTGCGGGATCGTGTAGGTGCGCCAGACGTTCTTGCCGTTGGCGGCGTCATAGCCCCCAACCCAGCCGACGCCGGAGCCCCCAGCGCCGACAACGATGATGTCTTTGCCGCCCGCGCTGCGGAACACCGTGTTGGTGCCGCGGAACGTGCGGGTCTTGATGGCGTCGTCGGCGTTTACGCCGCCTGACGGTTCCTTGCCGTTTGCCTCCCAAACGACCTCGCCCGTGTCTTTGCCGATCGCCATGATGCGAGCGTCGCGCGCCGCCATCACCACGGTGTCTTGCCACAGGGCGATGCCCAGCGTGTTCTGAACGTTTTCGACTTTCGGGTCGTACCGCCATAGCGGCACGGCGCGATCGCCGCTGCGCACATCGAACTTCATGATCTTGTTGGCCGAGTCGACGACGTACATCATTCCGTCTTCGACCAGCGGCGCGGCCTGCTCGTTGTTGTTCGGCCGCCCGGCGAGGTTCGAAGTTGCGCCGCCGCCAATTGCCGCCATGTACACGACGTGCAAGTTGGCAACGTTGCTCTTGTTAATTTGAGTGAGCTTCGAATACCGCCACGAGTTGTAATTCTCGTGTGCCATCAGCCAGTTTTGCGGCTCATTGACAGCGTTCTTAAGCCGATCCGGTGTAGTCGGAGCCGCATCGGCTCCCAATCCAAACCCGGCAACGCCGCCCATAACCATGACGGCGCTCAATAAGGAATTGGCAAACCTCATGTTTCCCTCCCTGCGGTGCTAGTCGGTGAGATCAAAAAACAAATCAAGTAATGCTATACCCTTGCGGAGCGGCCGCGCCAGACCGCATATCGACGCGCTGATTTCTTGATGGCCCACCAATCCCGATGGCCTCGACTGGCCGCGCCGTTGCACTTGTGGATCCCGCAGCGATTGGATGAACGCCATGACAGCCTCTGCCGCCAACCGTGCCGCCGCCGCCGCCGCCGCCCAAGAGGTCACGGTATGGGACCCGTTCGTGCGCATCGGTCATTGGTTGATCGTCGCGGGGTTCTTTACCGCCTACTTCATCGTCGGGCGGGAGGGGACGTTGCTCCTCATCCACACGTGGGGCGGATACCTCGTCGGGGCGGTGCTGGCACTCCGCATCGTGTGGGGCTTCATTGGCACCACGCACGCGCGTTTCCGAAGCTTCGTCTATTCGCCGTTCGCCGTGCGGCCCTATCTCGTTGGCTTGCTGCAACGCAAATCCCCGCGCTACCTGGGACACAGCCCGGCGGGCGCGGCGATGGTGTTCACCCTGATCTTCGGCATCGCCGCCACCGGCTTCACCGGGCTGTGGGCATATGCCCAGACCCAGGGCAAAGGTCCGTTATCGTCGTGGGTTCAACAAGTTGAGCGGCCGGCCGTCACGGCGCCACCTCGCGCTATCGGCGCGCCGCCGGGTCAGGGATTTCAGCGCCGGGCGCCGACTCTCATGGAAGAGGCACACCAGCTGATCGGCAACGTGACGTTCTGGCTGACCCTGCTGCACATTGGCGGCGTACTGCTCGCGCAGTTGGGCGCACCGGGAAAACCTGATCAAAGCGATGTTCACCGGCCGCAAGCGCGCCGAAGCCGAGTAGCGCGCGGACCTTGGCGCCGCTGGGCGGTTGGTCCTGCCCTCGCGTGCCGCGGCGAGCGCGGAAGCAAGGTCGCTAACATCGCAAACCGTCCGGCGTCCGGGAGACGGGGCGCTGGGTTGACCGCGTGGCGCCGGAGTGTTGCACTCCGCCCCCGTTTGGCGCCGCCCTGGGCGGCCCGGAGCCCGATCCGCCGATGACCGCCGACCTGCCCCTCGCCGCCTTTGCCATCGCCGTTCGTCAGATCGTGTTGGACGCCGGCGACCGGATCATGGAGGTGTACCGCAGCGACTTCGCGGTGCAGGCCAAGGCCGACCGTTCGCCGGTCACCGCAGCCGACGAGGCCGCCGAGGCGTACATCATCGGCGAGTTGGAGCGCCTGTCACCGCAGTTGCCGGTGGTAGCAGAAGAGAGCGTGGCCAAGGGCCGGATCCCTTCCGTGGGCTCGCGCCCGTTCTGGTTGGTCGACCCGTTGGACGGAACCAAGGAATTCGTGAGCCGCAACGGCGAGTTCACCGTGAACGTCGGCTTGGTCGTGGCGGGCAAGCCGGTACTGGGTGCGGTCTACGCGCCCGCCGTGAACCGCCTGTTCTGGACTGCTGGCGACGTAGCCTGGGCCGAGGAAGGCGGAGCGCCGAAGCGCAAGGTGACGGCGCGAGTCCCTGCTGCCGACGGCATGGTGGTCGTCGCTAGCCGCTCGCACCGCGATCCCGACACCGACGAATATCTGGCAGGCATCCCGGTGAAGAGCATCACCTCGGCCGGCAGTTCGCTGAAGTTTTGCCTTGTTGCAGCGGGCGAAGCCGACCTGTACCCGCGCTTCGGCACCACCAACGAGTGGGATACTGCGGCGGGCCACGCCGTGCTGTCTGCCGCCGGCGGCCGCGTCGTCACCCGTGACGGCGCCGATTTGGGCTACGCCAAGCCGGCCTTCAAGAACCCCGGCTTCATCGCGAAGGGCGCAAGCGGAAGATAGGCGCGGGGGGTGTATTCCCCACTGCGGTAGGTGTGACCGAGCCCCCCCCGGACTCGGTCACATACCAGCAAACGGAACCTAGCGAACGCCGAGCGCGCCGAGCGTGGCGGCGTCGAGTTCGCCGGTCTGCGCCATGTTGTGCGCCTTCTGGAACGCCTTGACCGCGGCGCGCGTCTTCGGGCCCATCTTGCCGTCGGTGGAGCCGGGGTTGAACTTCTGCGTCATCAGCGCCATCTGCGCCGACTTCACCTTCGGATCGGCCATCACCGCCGCAACCTGAAGCAATTCCGTGTCCGGCATGGCCACACCGGCAGGAAGCGGGGCGGCAACGGCAAACGCAGCGGTGGGCATCACAAGACCAGCCGCAACACCAGTCACGACAACGGCGGCCACGGCCGCGCGTAGTTTACGGGTTTCGAACTTCATCAGTTTGCCCTCGTTCTTTAGTCCTACTGGGGAATTGAGGACCACGGGCACAAAACTACTCTTCGGCATTGTCCGGCACCAGGATCGGCGCCCCGATTTATTTCCACGCTTCAAAGAAGCGGAGCGGCTGGCCGGCCGGGGCGCCCAGAACCTCGTCGTCCCGCATCACCGGCACTCCGGCAATAACCGTGGCTTTGGGCCAGCCGGTAACGGTGTCGCCGTTGAACGGAGTCCAGCCGCATTTGCTGGCGATCCACGCGTCGGTAATGGTGCGGCGGGCTTTCAAGTCGACGATCGAAAAGTCGGCGTCGTAGCCGACCGCGATTCGGCCCTTTGCCGCCAGCCCGAACAGCCGCGCCGGCGATCCCGCCACCAGATCAACGACCCGTAGCAGCGACAGCCGCCCGGCGGCTGCGTGGTCGAGCAGGAGCGGCAAGAGGGTCTGCACCCCCGGCATGCCGGACGGCGACTCAGGATAGCGCCGCGCCTTTTCCTCGCGCGTATGCGGGGCGTGATCGGAACCAATCACGTCGACGATGCCATTGGCGACGCCAGCCCACAGCGCTGCCCGATGGCGTGCATCGCGGATCGGCGGGTTCATTTGGGCCAACGTGCCGAGGCGGTCGTAGCAATCGGGCGCAGCGAGCGTGAGATGCTGCGGGGTTACTTCAACGCTGGCGATGTCCTTGTTGGCGCCAAGAAACGCGATCTCTTCCGCCGAAGTTACGTGCAGCACGTGCACGCGGCGGCCGGCTTGGCGCGCCAGGGCGACCAGGCGCGTAGTTGCGCGCAGCGCTGTTTCGACGTCGCGCCATTCCGGATGGGCGTGGGGATCGCCGGCCCGCTCGGCAATGCCGCGGCGCTCGCGCAGACGCTCTTCGTCCTCCGAGTGCACCGCCACGCGGCGCATGCCGGAGCGCAGTACCGACAAGACGGCGGCGTCGTCCGGCACCAGCAGGTTGCCGGTGGACGACCCCATGAAGATCTTCACCCCGCAACACCCGGGGGTGCGCTCCAACTCCGCCAGGGTGGGTGCGTTGTCCACGGTAGCGCCGGCATAGAACGCGTAGTTGCACCAGGCGCGGCCGCTGGCGCGGGCGAGCTTGTCGTTGAGAGCTGCTGCGGTGGTCGTGGGCGGGCTGGTGTTCGGCATTTCGAACACCGCGGTGATGCCGCCCAAGATCGCGGCGCGGGTGCCGGTGTCGAGGTTCTCTTTGTGCTCGTTGCCCGGCTCGCGGAAGTGCACTTGGGTGTCGATGGCGCCGGGCAACACGTGCAGCCCCACCGCTTCCAGCACGGCAGCGGCGGGTGCGCGGCCAAGGTCGCCAATCGCCGCGATGCGCCCGGCCCGCACGCCAACGTCGGTGCGCTCAACGCCGGCGGGAGTGACGCACTCGCCGCCACGGATGACCAGATCGAACGATTCGCTCATGCCACTCCCGATGCGATGCTGCGATAGAACTCAAGGTACTGGCGCACGATCGCCCCTTCGGTAAAGCGCTGTTCGTAGACCGCCCGGCCGGCGCTGGCGAGTCGGTCGGCAAGGCCACGGTCTGTCACCACGCGCCGCACGGCGGCGGCCAGCGCGGCCGCATCATCCACCGGTACCAGCAGCGCGTCGACCTCGTTGCGCACCAAGCCCCTGGGCCCAGCCGCGGCGGCGGCGATCAGGGGGCGCCCCGCCGCCCACGCCTCGATCATCACGGTGCCGAACGGCTCGTAGCGGGACGGCATCACGCACACGTCGCAGGCGGCCAGCAGCGCCGCGCGATCGGTGCGCCAGCCGAGGAACCGGACACGATCCGACAGCCTTAGGCGCGCAGCTTGCGCCTCCAACGTGCCGCGCAATTCGCCCTCGCCGGCCAGCCACAGCCACACGCCCGGAACCTGGGCGAGCGCCGCGAGCAGGATGTCGAAGCCTTTCTTCTGATGCAGACGGCCCAAGGCCAGCACCAGCGGCACCCCCTCGGGAGTATTGATGCTGGCCCGCGGTACTGCCGGCGCAGCACCGATCGCCGCGAACGTCGGCAAGTAGTGCGTGCGCGCAGGCGGAAATCCACCCTCAACCAAGTGCCGCGCAATGTCGGCAGTGACGCCGACGACGTGATCGGAGCCGCGGAAGCCTTTGGGCGGGTAGTAGCCGCCGAGCCAGCCGACCCGGACGTAGGGGCCGTTGCCGGTGAACGACGCCGCGCGGGTCATCCACGATTGGACAATCGCCGGACGGAAGCCGCGCGCGATCGCCGCCAGCGCGCCGCGGGTGGAGAAGTCGAGCAGCCCGCCGAACCGCAACTGTTCGACGGTGAGGCCCGCGGCGGCCAGCGTTGCCGCACGAGCCGAGTTGCGGCGGATCACGATCCGCTGCTCCAGACCGGCGCGGTGCAGCGCCAGTACGAGATCGACAAAGAAGGTCTCGGCGCCGCCCGCTTCGGCCCCGGCCATTACCTGCAGTACCCGCACGGGAAGCTGGTGAGCGCGTCCGGTGGCGGGGATCAGGCCCCTGCCGCCTCGGCGACCTCTTGCTGCGGATGACAGCGGTTCCAAAGGTCGATGGCCGCGGCTTCCACCGCTTCCACCGACAGGGACCCCATCAAGCTGGCGCCGCGCGCCCACTGGGGCGATGCCTTGAGTTCGTCGTAGGTCGCCTTGGTGCGCACCACCGCGCAGTGCGCGCCCCACGGCGCGTACAGTTCGTCGCGGCTCGGCCCAAACAACCCCAGCGTCGGGGTGTAGGCGGCGGCCGACAGGTGCATCAGGCCGGAGTCATTGCCAATGAACAGCGCGCACTGTTGCAGGCACGCCGCAGCGGTAAGGATATCGACCTTGCCGACGAGATCGATACGGTGATCCTTGCGGATGCGCTCAAGCAGCGGCAGGGCAACTTTGCGTTCCGCATCAGCACCGAACACGGCGACGCGGGCACCTTCCAATATGCCGCGCGGGCCCGTGAGACGCAGCACCATGTCGGCGAACTTCGCTGCCGGCCACTGCTTGCCCGCCCAGTTCGCGGTAGGCGCGAGCGCGATCACCGGATCGCCGGGCGGGATCAGCGCTTTCGCGGCCGCGACCTGCTTTTGCCCGAACCACAACCCGGGGGCGGCGGGCTCGGCCAAGCCATAGAACCGCGACAGTTGCACGACGCGATGGACCGGCTCATCCGACGGGCGGTAGGTGCGGCGTTTGCGTGCGCGCACGAAATACACGAACGCCGAGGCCCGCAGATCGACCACCAGGTCCCACCGCGTGCCAAAGGTCTCGCGCCACAGCTTGCGCCAATGGCCGGTGCCCTTCACCAGTTCGATGATCCGGTCGATGTTGGGTGTTTCGGCGAATAGCGGGGCCGCCAAGGGCCCGCACGCCAGGGTGATGCGCGAGTCGGGATACTCGCGGATGACGTGGTTCAGCAGACCCGTCGACAAGACGGCATCGCCGATCCGATTGGATGTGATGAATAGTATCTTCATAACCGGGCCGGTACCCGCACGCTCTCCCTCCCGAGGATTGCCGCGTCAAACATTGCCCCAGCCGTTATACGGGCTTTTGCGCGGCGCTCCAAGAGTCCATCGGTGCAAATCCGCCGCCTTGCCAAGCTATCCCCTGCGCTTTACTTCAATGACCATGATTCACAACTCGGTGGTCACGGCAGCGGGCGTGGGCCCCGGCGATTCTTTGCCCGGGTACGTGCGCTTGTTCGAGCGCGGCGTGCTCGGGGTGGGCGGCAGCGATGCGCGCGAATTCCTCCAGAACCTCGTGTCCAACGACGTGCGGCGGCTCGATCCGGCCCACGCGCTCTACGCCCTCCTGCTCACGGCGCAGGGTAAGTGCCTGTTCGACTTCTTCTTGGCGGACGCGCCGGGGGCCGACGCCGCTACGCCGATCCTGATCGACGTCGAAGCCGCCCGCCTGCCCGACCTCCTGCGGCGCCTAACCCTCTACCGCCTGCACGCAGCGGTGACGCTCACCGACCTCAGTGCCCGGTTCGCCGTGGCAGCGGTGTTTGGCGGCGATGCCACACAGCGCCTCGGGCTGCACGGTGGTGATGGCGCAGCCGCCGCGTTCGGTGACGGAATCGCATTCATCGACCCGCGTTTGGCCGAACTCGGTGCGCGCGTGATTGCGCCGGCGGCGGCGATCGACGCGGCGCTGCTGGATGCCGGACTGACGGCGAAGAGCGGCGAGACGTATACCGCCGCGCGCATCGCATTGGGCGTGCCGGACGGCAGCCACGATTTGCTGGTCGACAAGACCCTGCCGCTGGAAGCGGGGCTCGATGAGTTGCACGCCATCGACTACGGCAAGGGGTGCTATGTCGGTCAGGAGTTGACCGCGCGCACGCACTACCGCGGCACGATTCGGAAGCGCCTGTTCCGCGTCGACGTGGATGGCCCTCTGCCCGCCCCGGGCACGGAGGTGACGTTCGCCGGGATCGCGAGCGGCGAGATGCGCTCGGGCGCCGGCACCAGCGGGCTCGCCATGCTGCGCCTCGAACACGTGGACGAAGCGGCACGCTCCGGCACACCGTTCCACGCCGGCGCCAGCACCTTGCGGGCGGTGCGGCCGGCCTGGTTTGCGCATTCGGCGGTAGCGGCGCCCCCTACTGCTTGACGATGCCCGCCGGCCGGTGCACGTGGGCGGGGGAAGACCCCTTGATGGTGGCGTACCACGACGACGAGTGGGGCGTGCCGGAACACGACGACCGCGCGTTGTACGAAAAGCTGATCCTAGACGGATTCCAGGCCGGCTTGTCGTGGGCGACCATCCTGCGCAAGCGCGAGAATTTCCGCCGCGCGTTCCAGGGCTTCGATCCCGGCACCGTGGCACGCTTCACGGCGCCCAAGGTGGCGGCGTTGATGAACGACGCCGGCATCGTGCGCAATCGCGCCAAGATCACCGGAGCGATCGAGAGCGCCAAGGCCTATTTGGCGATGCGCGACGCGGGCCTGACCCTGGATGGTTTCCTGTGGCAGTTCACCGACGGCAAGACCATCCGCAACCGCTGGCAAACTTGGTCCGGCATTCCTGCCGAAACGCCGGAGAGCAAGGCCATGAGCAAGGCGCTCAAGGCGCGCGGGTTCAAGTTTTGCGGCCCGACGATCTGCTACGCGTTCATGCAGGCGGTCGGCATGGTCAACGACCACGTCGTTACCTGCGCCCGGTACAAAAAGGTATAGCGCCGGTCAGGCGTCGCCGGTGCCCGGCGCGGCCTCATCGACCTGGGCATCGGTGAGATCGACGTGGGTCATGTCGATGTCGTCGGTCAGTGCCCCGCGCAGGCTGGTACGAATCGCGCGGCCCTTAACCTCGCCGTGCGACCCGCGCAATTCCACCGGCTTCAGTAGCGCGTTCGCCAATTTGGCGTGGCGTAGATCAGCCTTGAGGAAGCTGGCGCCCGATAGATCGGCGCGGCGCAGATCGGCACCCGACAGGTTAGCTTCCTGCAGGTCTGCCAGCACTAACTCTGCCTCTACCAGCGTCGAGCTGGCAAAGTTGCAGCCCCGCAGGCTGGCCCCGCTGAGGAACACGTGCGACAGGTCGAGGCCGGACAGGTCGCGCCCATCCAACACGGCGCGGGCCCCTTCGGACCCGCCCGTCTCGGACCAAAGCACATGGGCGCTCAGCATCAACTGCAGCTCTTCAGATAGCTTCAACACCCCGCGCGAGATCGTGGCGTCGCGCAGATCGGCCGAGGAGAGGTCCACGCCGGTCATGATCGTGCCGGTGAGGCGCGCGCCGTTGAGCTTGGCGCGCATGACATTCGCCCCGGTCATGTTGGCCCCGGCCAGATCGGCGCCGGTAAGCGTGGCGCCGGTGAGATCCGCGCCACACAAGTTGGCGCCGCGCAGGTCGACCTTCACCATGGTCGCGCGCTGCAAATTCGCTTCCTTCAGCGACGCATTGCGCAGGTTGCCGCCGGTGGCCTTGGCCTCCGAAAGGTCCGAGCCATCGAGGTTCGTTTCCGAAAGGTCCGCCGCCTTGGGCTTACCGATCGAACCGATCAAGGCGCCCGCCCGCAGGTCGGCCCCGGCCAACCGCGCGTTGGTGAGCACGGTGCCGCGGAAGCTGGCGGCGCGCAGGTCCGCCCGCTCGAAATTGGTCTGCGTCGCCGTGGCGCGCTCAAAGTTGGCCCCGTACAAGTCGGCGGAGCTCAAATCCGACTCCGACACGTCCGCCTTGCGGAAGTCGGTGCCGGCCAAGCTGCCATCCCGCAAGGTGATGCCGCGCAGCCGCAGGCCCGACAGGTCGGCGCCGCGCAAATCGGCGCGCTGGCCGCCCAATTGGCCGCGTACGAATCGTTCGTGCTTGCGCAGAACGTCAACCAGTTCGCGTGGGGTCATGCGTTCTCCCCGAGTGCCCAGCGGCCGGGTCCCGATCCGGCCGCTCCGATCCTAGGGGTACCAGTGAGCCGCCTAGGATCTTGAGTCTGTGACCTTTATCACAGCCTCCTGGCGCAAGCCTTACAGCGCCAGGGTGGGTCCGAGCTCCTGCAATGCGCGCTGGCGCTCGCGGCAATCGGGCATGATGGTCTCCAAGAGCCGCCAAAACCTTGGGCCGTGGTTCTTGTGCACGACGTGGCACAACTCGTGGGCGACCACGTAATCCAACAAGTGTTGGGGGGCCATGGCCAGACGCCAGTTGAGGCGGATGTTGTTGGCGGCATCGCAACTGCCCCAGCGGGCGCGGGGATTGCTGACCAGGATCTTGCCGGGCGTGACCCCGAGACGGTGGGCGTAGTGCTCGCTGCGCTCGGCGAACTTCGCGGCGGCGAACCCGCGGTACCAGCGTTCCAGGGCCACCGCGACCGCGCCCCGGCGCGCCACCGGTTCCGCGAGGGTCGGCACCCGCACTTCGATCCAGGTACCGTGGTACGTGCACGTGCTGCGGCGGCCACCCGCCGCGAACACCAGGATGCGTACCTCGGTGCCCAAAACCTGAAGGCTTTCGCCGGACTCGTAGGTGCGGGTACGGACGGTCCGCGCCGCGGCGAGGCGCGTCAGGATCCACTCGGCGTGGCGCTGGGCCAGTTCCTCGATCGACTTGAAGCTGGCCCGCGTGGGAGCCCGCACCGTGAGCACGGCGTCGTCAATGGCGAAGCCGATGGTGCGGCGGCGGTTGGGGCTGCGCACTAGGCGAAACGGAATCTCGGTGGCGCCCAGGCGCAGTGTACGGTCGGGAGGCGGCAGCGTCGGCATCAGTCCGCCAGCGCCGCCTGTGCGGCCGCCAAGCGCGCGCCGGGCACCCGGTACGGCGAGCACGACACGTAGTCCAACCCGGCGCGGTGAAAGAACGCAATCGAATCCGGATCGCCGCCGTGTTCGCCGCACACGCCGATCTCGATCGCGGGGCGCACTTCGCGGCTGCGGCGCACCGCGCCCGCCACGAGTTCGCCGACGCCTTCGGTGTCCAGCGTAACAAAGGGATCGCCGCTCAGGATGCGCTCGCGGCGGTAGCGTTCCAGGAACGCCGCGGCATCGTCGCGGCTCACGCCCAGGGTCGCCTGCGTCAAGTTGTTGGTGCCGAAGCTCAAGAACTCGGCCGTGCGGGCGAGGCGTCCCGCCTCCAGCGCCGCGCGCGGCAACTCGATCATCGCGCCAATGCTGTAGGGCGGCGGGGCGCCGCTCGACTTCGCCACTTCGGCGGCAACCGCGGCAACGTTGCGGTGTACCACCTCGAACTCGGCGGCGGACGAAATCACCGGCACCAGAATTTGCGGCGCGGCTTCCGCTTCCAGCGCCGCCTGCAGAATTGCGCGCACCTGGGCGGCGTACAGGTCGGGCCAACTGATGGCAAGGCGGCAGCCGCGATGGCCCAGTACCGGGTTTACCTCCGCCAGCGCACGAGCCCGCGCTGCCACCTCCGCCTCGGTGGTGCGGGCGGCGCGAGCGGCTTCGGTGATTTCCTCGGGCGTGTGCGGCATGAACGCCGCCAGCGGCAGGTCGAGCAGGCGCACCGTGATCGGCAATCCCCCACCGCGCGCGAACACGCGCGTGTAGGACGCCTGCAGCAGCGGGCGCAGCGCCGCCAGTGTATCGGCGCGCGCGGCGGCGCCATCGGCGAGAATCAGGCGGCGCATGAGCGCAAGCGGCTCGGCCGCCAGAAAGCTGTACTCGGTACGGAACAGGCCGATGCCCTCGGCGCCGAATTCGCGGGCCAGGCGCACGTCTTCCGGCGTTTCGGTATTGGCGCGCACGCGCAGGCGGCGCGCGCGGTCGGCCCAGCCCAGCACTGTGTCGAACGCACCGCCGAGGGCCGCGCGCTCCAGCGGCAGCGCGCCAAGCGAGACTTCGCCGCTCGTGCCGTCGACCGTAACAATATCGCCGCGCTTCACGCTGCGGCCTGCGGCGGTGAACCGCCCCTCGCCCGCATCGACGCGCACGTCGCCGGCGCCCACGACGCACGGGCGGCCCATGCTGCGCGCGACAATCGCCGCGTGGCTGGTGGCGCCGCCGCGGCTGGTAAGCACCGCCGCTGCCGCATGGATGCCGTGAATGTCGCGCGGGCTGGTGTCAGTGAGCACAAGCACCGCCGGCTCGCGCCGCGCCGCATAGGCTTGGGCGTCCTCGACCGTGAACACCACGGCGCCGGTCGCAGCGCCCGGCGATGCGGGCAGCCCGCGCGCCAGCACTTCGCGCTTCACGTCCACGGGCACCGAAGGATGCAACAGGCGCCCGAGAGACGCCGGATCGAGGCGGCGCAGCGCCGCCTCCGGTGTCGTGAGGCCTTCGGCCGCCATGTCGGCCGCAATGCGCAGTGCCGCGGTGGTGCTGGTCATGCCGCTGCGCGTCTGCAGCAGCCAGAGCCTCCCGCGCTCGACGGTGAACTCCACGTCCTGCATGGTGCCGAAGCGTTGCTCCAGCACGCGGAAGGCCGCCACGAGGCGCCCGTACACCGCAGGCATCGCCTCCTCCAGCGAGGGCTCGGCGCCGCCGATGGCGATCCGTCCCAGCTGCGTCAACGGCCGGGGCGTGCGCGTACCCGACACGACATCGTCGCCTTGGGCGTTGGGCAAATACTCGCCGAACGGTGCCGGTGCCCCGGTTGCCGGATCGCGCGTGAAGCCGACGCCCGTGGCCGAACCATCGCCGGCATTGCCGAACACCATCGCCTGGATGGTGACCGCCGTTCCCGGCGTGTCGGGAATATCGCGCAAGCGCCGGTAGGTGACGGCGCGGCGGCTGTTCCACGATTCCAACACCGCCCGGATCGCGCCCCACAGTTGGGCGCGCGGGTCTTGCGGAAACGGCGCGCCGGACTCGGTGGCGGCAAGATCAAGGAACGCCGTCGTAACGCCACGCAGTTCCGCGTCGGACCATGGCCGCTCGCCGTGGTCGCGGCGCCTGGCTTCATACAGGCGCTCGAACCGGTCCACGTCGAGGCCGAGCACGACATCGGCATACATCTGGATAAAGCGCCGGTAGGTATCCCACGCGAACCGGGAATCGCCGGAGCGCTGGGCCAGGCCTTCCACCGTGCGGTCGTTGAGCCCGACATTGAGGACCGTATCCATCATCCCCGGCATCGAAGCCGGCGCACCGGAGCGCACCGCCACGAGCAACGGATCGGCGGCGTCGCCAAAGCGCAGCCCGGCGGTGCGTTCCAGTTCCGCCAGCGCGCCGTCGAACTCGGCGTCCAGATCCGGGGGAAGTTTACGGCCGGCGCCGAGATACGCGGAGCACAGCGCGGTCGGCAGGGTGAACCCCGGCGGCACCGGCAGTCCCAGCGCCGCCATCTCGGCCAGCGACGCGCCCTTGCCGCCAAGGTCCGCCACCGAGGGAACGTCGGCCCGGGCCGCACCACCGGGCTCCGCCCCAAAGGGCCGCACCCAGCGTGCGCGTCGCACCACTGCCTTACCCTTCGATGCGCGAGAAGTCGGCGACCTGTTCGAGCGTGGCCGTGATCTCGGTCAGTAGCGTGAGCCGATTGGCCCGCAACGCCGGTTCCTCGGCGTTCACCGTCACCTTGTCGAAGAACGCGTCCACCGGACCGCGCAGCTTGGCCAGCGCACCCATGGCGGCACCGAACTTCTCCGCGCCAAGCGCGGACGCTACCGCCGAACGCGCCGTTGCCAGCGCCGCCGACAGCGTCCGCTCTTCCTCCAGTCGGAACAAGGTCGCGTCGGCGGTGCCCGAGTACGCCTTGCCGTCCTTCTTCTCTTCGATGCGCGCAATGTTGGCGGCGCGCCGGTAGGCCACCAGCAAGTCGGCGCCATCGGCGGACGCAACGAACTTGGCCAGCGCCTCGACACGGGCCAGCAACCGGACGAGATCGTCCTCACCGGAAAGGGTGAATACCGCGCTGATGAGATCGTGGCGCACGCCCAGTTCGCGCTGCTGGACCTTCAGCCGGTCGGCAAAGAAGGCGAGCAGGTCCGTGCGCTTTTCCGGCGTGAGCGGTGCGTTAAAGCCGACGCTCGCGGCAACGTTCAGCGCCTCACCCAGGCTCAGCCGCAGTTTGTTCTCGACGATCAAGCGGATAGTACCCAGGGCGGCCCGGCGCAGCGCAAAGGGGTCCTTCGACCCCGTGGGCTTTTCGTCGATGGTCCAAAAGCCCACCAGCGTATCGAGCCGGTCGGCAAGCGCGACGGCGACCGACACGGGGGCCGTAGGACAACGATCGTCCGGTCCCTTCGGCGAATAGATGTCGGCGATGGCGTTGGCCACCTGGCCATCCTCGCCGTCGAGCGTTGCGTAGTACGAGCCCATCAGACCCTGCAGCTCGGGGAACTCGCCCACCATGCCTGTGGTCAGGTCCGCGCGCGC
The DNA here is from genome assembly GCA_947481575.1 of Alphaproteobacteria bacterium. Taxonomy (GTDB): domain Bacteria; phylum Pseudomonadota; class Alphaproteobacteria; order UBA2966; family CAIVPW01; genus CANKGV01. Next base: position 102,388 of record CANKGV010000003.1, on the reverse strand, counting down.
GAGCTCCGCGGCCCGGCCGACGCGGCCGGTATCGGCATCGCCGATGAATTCGCTCAGTGCCACCGCCAAGTTCTGCACCCGGTGAACCTTGTCCCACACCGTGCCGAGCTTCGCGTGGAACGTGATGTCCTTCAGCGCCGCGACCCGCGATTCAAGTTTGACCTTGCGGTCTTGGTCCCAGAAGAACTGCGCGTCCGACAGGCGTGAGCGTAGGACCCGCTCGTTGCCGCGGATCACCGCCGCGCCGCCGTCCTTCGTCCGGGTGCCCGCAACCACCAGGAAGCGCGGCGCAAACACACCGTCCTTTGTCTCCAGCGCGAAGTAGCGCTGGTGCGTGCGCATCGACGTGGTGAGCACTTCCGGCGGCAAGCCCATAAACCGGGACTCAATGGTGCCGATCAACGGCACCGGCCATTCCATCAGGCCGGCCACTTCGTCGAGCAGCCCATCGTCGCGGCGGATGCGCAGGCCTTCCTTGGCAGCGAGGGCCTTGCCCTTGCGCTGGATGATCTTCTTCCGCTCGGCCGTGTCGAGGACCACGTATGCCTTCATCAGCTTGGCGCTGTAGTCGTCGAACCCGGTGACCGGGAACAGCTTCGGCGCCATGAAGCGGTGGCCGACTGTGGTGTTGCCCGCCAGCATCTTGGCGTCGGGGCCCAGCACCAGTTCCAACGGCAGCACGGCACCACCCAGCAAGGCCACGACCGAACGCAGCGGACGCACCCACCGCGCTGCGTGGTCCTTCCACCGCATGCTCTTGGGCCAAGGCAACGCAGTGATCGCCGCGTTCAGCAGCGCCGGCACCACCTCGGCACTCGCCTTGCCCGGCACATCCTGCACGGCGAACAGCACCTTGCCCTTGTCGGTGTCACGTTCCTCAAGCTGGGCGCGGCGCAGGCCGGTCGAACGCAGGAAGCCATCGACGGCTCCGGCGGGCGCATCGGCGCGCGGACCTTTGCGCTCGGTCTTCTGGTCGGGTTGCCGGTCCGGCAGCCCGCGCACCACGAGCGCGAGGCGGCGCGGGGTGGCGAACGATTCGGCGCTGTCGAACTTCAATCCGGCGTCGGTCAGGCCTTTGGTGACCAGTTCGCGTAAATCGGCTGCCGCGCGCTGCTGCATGCGCGCCGGAATCTCCTCGGACAGGAGTTCGAGCAGGAGTTCGGGCATGGCTTACGCGCCCGTCGTGTGTGCGAGCCAAGCCTCGCAGCACGCCTTCGCCAGGGCACGCACGCGGCCGATATACGCGGCGCGCTCGGTGACCGAAATCACCCCGCGCGCGTCAAGCAAGTTGAACGCGTGGCTCGCCTTCATGCACTGGTCGTAGGCCGGCAGCGGCAGCTTGCGCTCGAGCAGGCGCGCGCACTCGCCTTCCGCGTCCACGAAATGGCGGCGCAGCACGTCGGTGTCGGCGAATTCGAAGTTGTAGGCGGAGAACTCGCGTTCGGCCTCCAGAAACACGTCGCCGTAGGAGACCCCCGCGCCATTCCAATCCAGGTCGAAGCCGTTTTCCTTCTGCTGAATGAACATCGCCAAACGTTCCATGCCGTAGGTGATCTCGCCCGCGACCGGGTTGCAGTCGAAGCCGCCGACCTGTTGGAAGTAGGTGAACTGCGTCACCTCCATGCCGTCGCACCACACTTCCCAGCCCAGGCCCCACGCGCCGAGGGTCGGGCTCTCCCAATCGTCTTCGACAAAGCGGATGTCGTGGACGCGGTGGTCGATGCCAAGCTTGGCAAGGCTACCGAGATACAGTTCCTGAATGTTCTCCGGCGATGGCTTCAGGATCACCTGGAACTGGTAGTAGTGCTGGAACCGGTTCGGGTTCTCGCCGTAGCGCCCGTCCTTCGGGCGCCGGCACGGCTGTAGGAACGCGGCCTTCCACGGCTTCGGCCCGAGTGCGCGGAGCAGCGTGGCGGGATGGAAGGTGGCCGCCCCCACTTCCGTGTCGTACGGCTGCACGATCACGCACCCCTGGGCAGCCCAGTATTGCTGCAGGGTGAGGATCAGGTCCTGAAAGCTGGACGGCGGCGTGCGGCTGGACCGCGCAGGCGCATTCATCGGGGGTAGGGACAATCCTCGCGGCTGCATGCGCGCGCGCTGGGGGAAACGTACGAGCCGCACTGGCGGCACTTCACCAAGTCTTCGATCTCGCGCTTATTCGACTTCGCGGTGGCCTTCTCAGCCTTGGCCCCGTCCGCACCGAAGCGGTCGGCGCGCGCCTGGTTCACCCGCGTACCGATACGGAACAAGTACCAGACGCCGACGATGGCGAGGAACAGGACGATGAGTTTGGTGATGCTCAGCATCGGCTAGAGCCCGAACCGCGCCCACAGGGCACGCGCTTCCAGGGCACCCAACAAACGGTCGGGCCACTCGGACAAAGCAGAAAGGTCCGGCGCTTCGATCGCCGTGCGCCCCAGCAGCATGCGCAAACCACCGGCGCGCTTGCCCACCACCTTCAACCGCACTTTGTCGCCGAAGCGCTGACGCAGGATCGTGCGCAGATCGCCAAGACCGTCGACCAGGCCCAGGCCAAGGCCCTGGCTGCCGCTCCAGAACTCGCCGCTGAACAGCTTCGCGTCGTCCGCCTTCAGCTTGGCACCGCGGCGGCCGCGCACGAGGTCGATGAAGCTTTGGTGCACCGTCTTTTGCAGTTCCAGCAACCGGGCGATGTCGTCCTGCCGCTCGGGGCTGAACGCGTCCAGCATGCCCTTGTGCTCGCCGGCCGCGTACAGGCGGCGCTCGACACCAAGCTTGGCGAGCAGACCGGGGAAGCCGAACCCCGCCGAGATCACGCCGATCGATCCGACCACGGAGTTTGCGTCAGCGAAGATTTCGTCCGCCGCGCACGCCAGCCAGTACCCGCCGGACGCCGCCGCGTCCTCAACAAACGCGTACACCGGCATCTTGGTTTCCGTGGCCAGCGCGCGGATGCGGGCATAGATCAGGTTCGACTGCACCGGCGATCCGCCGGGCGAGTTGATGCACAAGGCCACCGCCTTGGCGCCGCGCATCCGGAATGCGGTTTCCAAGTCCCGCGCCAGCGTCGCGAGCGAGAGCCCGCGGCCGGTGGTGGAGGTGCCGATCGTACCAAAGAGCCGGAGCACCGCCACGCGCGGGGCGCCGCCGCCAAAGAAGGGGAAAGCCATGGCCGGAGAATACGGCCCTTAGGTACGCAGCCGCAACGGCGCGGGCCTAGTCCGCCATCAAATCGATGGCCGATCCGCCCCGCAGGACCGCTTCCGCCGCCCGGGTGTAGGGTCCGGCGGACTCGTGCAACACCAGCCCGGCCAGCAGCTGGAACGGCGCCCGGCCCCCGGCACGGGCCTGCACCAGCACCCGTTCCGCCGTATCGCCAGCGCGCCGCCACAGCGGAAACACGGCCACCCCGGCCGCGCTGTCCGGGAACGCCGCGAGCAGACCGGGCAACTGGTCGGCCCGGTAGACGAAGGTAACCGTGCCCCCCGGGCGCACCGCGCGTACCGCCAGGTCGACCCATCGGTCCACAGCACCGCCCGCGGCCATGTTCGCGGCCCGTTTGCCCGGATTCGGCGGCGGTGTGCCCTGCCCTTCGCCGAGAAACGGCGGGTTGGCCATCGCGTGATCGAACCCGGCATAGCTCGTAGCCGGATCGGCGATGTCTGCGGCGATAACCGTGAAGCGGACCGCGTTGGTGACCGCATTTTCCCGCGCCAGCGTCACCGCGGCGGGGTCCAGTTCGATCCCGGTGACCGCGCACCCCGTGCGTACCGCCAGGCACAACGCCGCGGCGCCGGGGCCGGTGCCTAGGTCAAGGACGGAATCGCCCGGGCCGGCGGGCACAGCCGCGGCCAGAAACACCGGGTCAATCGCCGCCCGGTAGCCCTTGAGCGGCTGGCGCAGTTGGACCCGCCCGCCCAGCAGGCGGTCGTCGGTCGTCGCCACGGCGCGCGCCTCAGGCGTTGCGGAAGGGGATGTTGGCATCGTCAAGAATGCCCTGCGCCCGGGTCAAATCGTCATCGTTGACCAGCACCCGGCGCGGCAGCGCGCCGATGCTGCCTTCCATGGCCGACGTGTGGCGGTCGAACACGAACGTCGGGATTCCGGAATCGGCCAGCAGCGCCTCCAGGAACGAGAGCAACACGGCGTCGTTGGTCCGCAGCAGTTCCTTCATGACCCCACGCCAGACCGCTTCGCATTGCCGATGCCGGTGACCGCACCTATGCTGCGGTCAATCTCGGGGTATTCCTACAGGGCTCATCGTGGTTGTGGTACCGCTCGAAGGCAAGCGGGAGCGCCCAGCGCGCCCGTCGCTCAAGCAGTTGCAGGACTTGGTCGCCGCTGACCTGACTCAGGTCAACGAGACGATTTTGCGCCGGATGACCAGCCGGGTGCATCGCATCCCGGAGCTGGCCGGCCACCTGATCGCCGGTGGCGGCAAGCGCCTGCGGCCGATGCTGACCTTGGCGTCCTCGCGCATGTGCGGGTACCGCGGCACCCAGCACGTGCTGTTGGCGGCCGCCGTGGAATTCATTCACACCGCCACCCTGCTGCACGACGACGTGGTGGACGACAGCGCTCTGCGGCGCGGCAACGCCACCGCCAACGCGGTGTGGGGCAACCAGTCCAGCGTGCTGGTGGGCGACTTCCTGTTCAGCCGCTCGTTCCAGCTGATGGTCGAAGCCGGCTCGCCCAAGGTGTTGGGCATTCTGGCCGATGCGGCGGCGATCATCGCCGAGGGCGAGGTGCTTCAGCTCCTCACGAGCAACGACACCAGCACCACCGAAGACGCCTACCTGGACGTGATCACCGCCAAGACCGCGGCGCTGTTCGCCGCCGCGTGCCGGATTGGCGCGGTACTGGCAGGCCGGCCGCAGGAGGCCGAAGACGCACTGGATAGCTATGGCCGCAACATCGGCATTGCGTTCCAGCTGGTGGACGACATGCTCGATTTCTCGGCCCGCGAGGCGGTGCTGGGCAAGACCATCGGCGACGACTTCCGCGAGGGTAAAATCACCCTGCCGATCGTGCTTGCCTACCGCCGCGGCAGCGACGCCGAGCGCACCTTCTGGCGCCGCACCCTGGAAGACGGCGACCGGCACCCCGGCGACCTGGAACAGGCCATGACCTACCTGATCGCTCACGGCAGCCTGAATGACACCATCGACCGGGCCCGCCACTACGGCGCCAAAGCCCGCGACGCTCTGGGCATCTTTGCACACTGCGCGGAAAAGGACGCACTGATGCAGGTGGTCGATTTTTGTATCGAACGGGCGCACTGACCGGAGCCGTGCGCTCCGCCTTGCGGGTCCCGACTGCTTGCGGCTATAAGGCGGCTGCTTCGGGGAGTAGCTCAGCCTGGTAGAGCACCACGTTCGGGACGTGGGGGCCGGAGGTTCGAATCCTCTCTCCCCGACCAGCAGCCCAAGGGCCTAGGCGTCAACGGTTCGGACGCCGGCCCGGTCGGGCAGCCAAATTTCCCTCGTTCCACCTACTCTTCCACTCGCAGTCCGCCTGGGGCGCGCCCCCCGGCCAAACCAGCCACGCATGTGCCGTTTCGCACACGCGCAGTGACGCCGGTGTGAGCCCTATGCGTACGGGGTACCCGTATTCAGTAGGAGTCGTCATGAATCGTTTGCGTGTCACCGTCTGTGCGCTTGTATTTGGCCTCACCGGCATCGGCGCCGCTACCGCCCAGACCTACAACTACCGTCCGTATGCCGGCGTCGAAGGCACTTCCGACAAAGGGCACTACCCGACGATCGAAGGCCTTAACACGACCACGGGTGGCCCAGAGAACAGCCTGCGCGGGCAGTCGGTCTTTGTCGGCGCCAGGGTAACCCCGACCATCGGCCTCGAACTCGGCTATGGCACATCCGGCTCGACGAGCCGGACCGACTCGGCGAGCGGCATCACCTCGACCGTTGATGTGCGCGACCGGCTGACCTTCGATTTCATGGGCTACGCACCGCTAGGCCGTCCCGGGCTCGAACTTGTCGGCCTGATCGGGGTCTCGCGTTCGCGCCTGAATCTGTCGGTTACCGATGGCAACAACACCGACACCAGCACCGGTACGAGCAGGGGCGCGCACCTCGGCATCGGTGCCCAAATCTTGATCGCGACGCGCATCGGCCTGCGCGGCATTGTTGAACGCGAGATGAACATGGTCCACCAAGACGGCGCCGGCAGCCATCGCTACAACGGCTGGGCGCTCAAGGTGGGGGCGCTCTACCAGTTCTAAGCCCGCAACCGCGGCACTAACGTCCGGGCCTCGCAACAGGCCCGGACGCCTGCGCCGGGGCATGCTGCCGGAGCGCGGGCCACAGGCTCGTCGCTACTAGCACCGCCAGGCATTCCAGGAGCGGGACCGTTTCGACGATGTAGCGGGTCTCAACCCCCGCAATCATCGCAAACGCCGCCGTGCGCAAAACCAGGTAGAGCAGGGTCAGCCAGTAGACGCGGCGCGCATCTACGCCGAGCCGGCGCCAGAACAAGGGCGCAATCACGAGCGTCAGCAGCGCGGCGATGCGCCAGGCATTCGGAACAACTCGCGCCACCAAGAAGGACGGCTCGTCGAGAAACGACCGCCAGTTCATCGTTACGTAGTCGACACTGGTACGCCCCGCGCGCTCGAATTGCGGCCACGCATACGACGTGAATGGGTTGAACCAAGCCCATCCTGCGCGCGCCAGGGGCAGCAGCACCCAATGCCGTATCGGCTCCCGCGCGCGCATGTCCGCGGCCAGCTTCCCCAATGCGGCGTCAATCTCCGGCGGAAACGCCTCGTGGTCGTGGTTCGCCAGTTCCGCGAACAACTGCGCAAGGTCGCGGGCCTCGCCCGGCGTCGCGCCAGCGACGGCCCGTGGCGTCAAAACAACCCGGGAGTACTCCTGCGTAAGAACCGGCCACGAGTTCGTGGGCAGGTCGTATTGATTGACCTGCCAGGTCCGCAGCCACGCAAAGTATCCAGCCGGCGCCGCGCTCCGGTCTTGATTGCTGAGGGCGGCGATCGGCGACCACGGCAACCCGGCAAGATGGCTGCGAACCGTCCAAGCCAAAAATGGGGCGCCGGCAATCATCGCCGCAACGACCAGCCCGCGTAGCGCCGCGCGCGGCGGCGCCACCATGAAAAAGGTCGCCACCACCGGTGCAACTAGGAATGCGGCATCGAGGCGCAAGCCGACATTGACCGCCAGCGCCACGGCAACAGGCAATGCGCGAGGCCGGGCCTGCGCCAAACACAGCAGAAGCTCGGCCCACAGCCACAGGTGCGCGGCGATGGATAGCGACTCGGTCAGCACGTACCGCGACCAGAACCACTCCGTCGGAGCGATTGCGAGTACGGCCACCGTCAGCCATCCGGCCTTGCGGCCCGCCAAGTCGGCGACCGCCTGTCCAAGACGCGCGATCGCCAGCAGTTCCAGCACCGCCTGGGCGAGCCCGATGGTTGTGCTCGAGAGGCCGCCGCCAACCAGCCACACGGCCAGAAAGGCCGGGTACAGGGGCAGCTGATTCCCGCCCCAGTGGGGTACGCACGCGCCGCTCGCTGGCGGCGACACGGATACGCATCCGTGTTGGGCAATGTTCTCAGCAACCGTCATGTAGATTGCGGTATCGCCACCGCCGGTCGGCCAAAGCACTGCGCCGGCGATCCGAATTGCCGCGCCCGCCGCCAGCAGCAGGATCGCCGTGGCCGGCAGCCCGCGCCCCATCAGCCGCGCTTACGCAAGGTAAGAACAATCGGCGTGACCCAGCCGAACCAGCGGCTCATCGCAATGAACGCATCGGTCAGCCCCGCGCGCCGCAACCAGTGCGCCGCGGTGCGCACCTTCCCCAGTGCCGCCCAGGGCTGAAATTCGATGGTGCGGAGCCGCTCGGCGAATACGTCTTCGCCCCAGCCCAGTACAACCGCGGTGTCCGCCTTGGTGCGCGCCCAACGCCGGAGGGTGCCGAGCGAGATGAACCGCAACCCCCGCAGATAGCTCGGATCCCGCCCCAGCAGCCGTACGTAGATGCGCGCGAGCGCCGGCGTGAGATGGGGCAGCCAGAACACGCCGTAATGCCCCTCCCACCACGAACCGTAGTTCGGCACCACCATTTGCAGCACCCCACCGGGCCGCAACACCCGCAGCGACTCGTTGAGGACTGCGATGGGGTCGTCGACATGCTCCAGAACATTGGTGGAGTAGACGACGTCGAAGCTCGCGTCGGCGAACGGCATCGCCTCGCCGCGCCCGTTGACGATGACGTGGTCCGGCACGCTGAACGCCTGCAGGAGCGCCCGGCTTACTGTCCACGCGGACGAGAACTCGGCACGCGACGGCTCAAGCCCGAATATCTCCAGTCCGTACGCGACCCGGCCCCGCACGACCAGTCCGCCCCAGCCGCTCCCCACTTCAAGGATGCGCCGGCCCTGCAGCGGCGTAGACCGCGACAGCAGCTCGAGTTGCTCATCGATGCGTTGGTCGGACAGAACATCGTGCGCCAACGCATGCGCATCGCGACGCGACACGGGCCCACAGAATCCCTCGCGCCGCAGGCTTTCCACGATAACGTCGTCCAAGTACCGCAACTCGGGCCGTCCCAGCACGACCGCAGCGCTCGGCTTCATGCGTGGGGGCGCTCCGCGAGAACAACGATCACGTCGCCGCGTGTCCACGTGTTCAGGCGGAACAACTGATAGAGGGCCCCGGCAATCAGGCGGCGGAACCGTCCGTACTGCCCGGTCGTGCCGCGCCCCCCGACCCCATCCAATAGGTTCCGGTACAGCGGACTGAAGAACGGGAACCCCCATTGGACAACCCGCACCACCCGAAGACCCGTCTCTTCGATCTTGGCTGCGAGTTCGCCTAGCTTGTAGTTGCGCACGTGCCCGACCGTCGCTTCGAACCCACGCATGCGCCCTTGGAGACTGCTGACCAGGAGATACCGCCCGGTCATCCCGGCAAGGTTGCCGAGCGCAGCGCGGTCGTCCGGGATGTGCTCAACCACATCGGTGCAGACGACCAGATCGAACTGGCGTTGCAAGCGCGCGCTGGCAACATCGAGCGACGCAAACTCGCCGCCAGGCACCCGCTGGCGCGCCCGGGCGAGGGCGCTCTCGGAGAGATCAACTCCGAACGGCAGCAGCGCCGGCTGCACGCCGTATAGATCGTTCAGCAGCGAGCCTTCGCCACACCCAACGTCGAGGACCGTGGCAAACTGCAGATCACGAAGCAGCGCTAGGACGATATTGCGCAGATGACGCGCCGAGGGACCGAACTGCCGCATGTCGCTCCAGTCGTCGACCCACACGTCACCGTAATCAAACACCGGCGCCTCCGGCCCGATAGAACTCCCGGAGGGCTGCGCCGTAACCGGCGCGGCGCCGCGCCAGGCGCGGAAACTCCGCGTGGGAACGAATCGCCGCAGCGGCGCGCCATAGCCGCCACGACGGAATCGACGGCAATAGATGATGTTCCGCGTGGTACTGAAATCCCAGCGGTGCAAGCAGCAGGCGCTCAACCGGCCCAGCATCAAACGTCGTCAGGTACCGCGTCCCCTCCGGCCCGGGGAACGGAAGGTGTTCCGCCAGAGCACGCACGCCCATGAGCGCGCGGCTCACTGTCATGAGCGGCGCGATCCAAAGGATCAGGTAGTGCTCGGCGCTACCGAGCGCTGCCAGCCCCCCGAGAATCGCCGTCTGCATCACCGCCAAGTTGATCCAATCGGAACTGTGCGGCGGCGGCGGCCCGGCGGCGGCGGCGGGCCGGTGCCGGAGCAGCCGGACCAGCCGTTGCAGCGGTTCAATGCCGAGCGCCTTGCGGGCTAGCCACAGAACGAACGCCGGGGCGCTCGCCGGCGGGTCGTAGTTTGCCCGTTCCAGGTCCCAGGGGTCGCCCAGGTAGGCGTGGTGGCTGAGGTGCGACCGGCGCGAGTATTTGGGCAGCGCGCCGATTGACGCTCCGATGATGCGAAGCCCCACGATATCGTTCAGTGCGGGGTTACTGAACAGCAGGCGATGCACCGCCTCGTGGTGAAGGATCGCCATCCGCACCTGAACGACAGCAACCGCGAGCGCCAGCGGCACGAACAGGCCCCAGTACCCGGTGCGCTCCGCAGCGAAGGCTGCAACTTCAATCGCGATCAGTGCAGCGACGATTCCACCGATCTCCAGCGCGGCCCGCCAGTTGTCGCACGGCTCGAGGCCGACTAGCAGCGGACGCAGTTGCCGCCGCAGACCGCGAACCTGGTGGACGGCGCTCACCGGCAACTCGGCTTGCGGCAAGAAAAGGCCAAGATCGGAGCGCTGCCGAGGACCTTGAGCGCGAGCGCCGGCAGTACCCCGGCCGCAAGCAAGATGAAGCCGTGTGGACTCACGAATCTGGCGGCCGCGCTGTTGCGGGAACGGAAGTAGTTTGACGCACTGGTCAGCCACGACGAGGGCTGAATGACCCGGCGGACCCTGATCTCACGGAATCCAGCTTGGGCCAGAAACCGCGTGAGCTGGTCTCGCGAAAAGAACGTCAGGTGCCGCGGCAAATGGTACCCGCCCCAGTACCGGCCGAACAGCACGCGCTCCACGCATTGCGGGCTCGGGACCTCGCCGATGAAATGACCACCGGGGCGCAGGAGCGTCTGCACATGAGCCACCGTTTGGCGGGGATCGGGCAGATGTTCCAGGACGTGGTTCATGATGGCGACGTCCTGCGACTGCGCAGCAACCTGGGCCTCCTCGACAACCGTCGCCGCGATCGTAAGGCCGCGCCCACGCGCCGACGCGGCGGCTTCGCGGTTGGGCTCAACGCCCATCAGCCGCCAGTGTCCGAATTGGGCGAGATCCGCCAGCAACGCACCGCTCCCGCAACCGATGTCGATGACATCACCCGTGTCCCCCACCAACGACCGGATAAGCCGCAGCTTGGGTTGCACCAGCACGCGATGGCGCAGGCGGCGCACAAGAGCGGTTCCGGGACTGTGATGCGGCTCGTAGGCCTCGGTGTAGTACCGCAGAATCTCGGAGAACGCTGGCCGTGGGTTTTGCACCATCAGGCCACATTGCCGGCACCGGGAAACGAAGAACTCTCCGGGAAGGCCGTACTCATAGTCCCCAGCCGAGAACAGGATTTCGAATGCTAGGCTCGCGCACAGCGGACACGGCACCGTCTCCGTAGCAACCGCGGGCGCGAAGGCCAAGGCAGATCCCCGTACATTCTGTGGCATACTTGTCGCACGGCTCCATCCGCCCTGCCCGAAGGCAATGCCACGGAACCCCTGTCGACTCAAGGCTTTGCCACGCGCCTGCTCCTGATCAACTACGAGTTTCCTCCGCTGGGCGGAGGCGCCGCGACGGCTAGCTTCGAGATCGGCCGTGCGATGGTTGAACTGGGCCACGACGTGACCGTTCTGACGGCGTGGCACCGCGGGTTGCGGCACAGCGAATTCACGGCCGGGATGAATGTCCGGCGCGTGTGGTCGGGGCGCCGGCGGCGTGACCGTGCCACCATCGCGGAGATGATCGGCTTCATGGCTATGGCCGCGCCCGCCGCTATTCTCATCGCGCTTCGCAACCGGCCCGATCGCGTTGTCGCCTTCTTCGGGCTCCCGTCGGGCCCGATCGCATGGCTTCTCTATGCGTTGTTCCGCATTCCCTACGCCGTCTCCTTGCGCGGCGGCGACGTTCCCGGTTTCCTGCCGCAACAACTCCGCCGGGCCCACCAGGTATCCGGGTTTCTCCTGCGCATGGTGTGGCGCCGTGCCGCCGTGATCATCGCCAACGGGTCTGGGCTTCGCACGCTAGCGCGCGCATATGCGCCGGGGCTCGAAATCGCGGCGGTGCCGAATGGGGTCGATACCACCGTGTTCGCTCCCGCCGTGCCGCCCAAGGCCCCCGGCGAGGTGACCCGGGTACTGTTCGTCGGGCGCCTGGTCACCGAACAGAAGGGCCTGGACGTTCTGCTGACAGGTCTGTCGCGCGTACCCGGGACGTGGGAACTCGAACTGGTTGGCGACGGCCCCGACCGCGAGCGAATCGCACGTCACGCCGAGCAGCTAGGGTGCGCGGAGTGGGTGCGGATGCGCGGGTGGGTCGAGCGCGCCGCGCTCCCCGACCTGTACCGCGCCGCCGACATCTTTGTGTTCCCATCGCGCCATGAAGGCGTACCCAACGCGCTGCTCGAGGCGATGGCGAGCGGACTCGCCGTGGTGGCCAGCGACATTCCGTCGATCCGCGAGGTGATTTCTAACGGCGAATGCGGCATTCTAGTGCCGGTGGATGACGCTGGCGCCTTGGCCCAGGCCGTGACCCGCCTGATGACCAACCCAAACACCGCCGCACAGCTCGGGGCGGCCGCGCGTCGGCGAATGGAGCAGGACTTCGGCTGGCGGGCCGTGGCCGCGCAATATCTGCGGCTGTGTGGGATACCGGGATAGGTTCGGTGAGCGTGGAATGCGACGGTTGGCGCACAAACAGATGCACGCAGTAGGCGAGCCCGGCGTGCCCGAACGCCCAACCACAGTAGCAGCACCGCCCGACCTTTCGATCGTAGTGCCGGTCTTCAACGAAGCTGAATCGGTGACGCCGCTGGTTCGTGAACTGACGGCGACGCTGGCCGGCCTGCCCTACCGCTATGAAATCCTGCTCATTGACGACGGCAGTACCGACGCCACGTGGGACCAGCTCACAGCGATCGCCGCCATAGATCGCCGCGTGCGGCCCGTTCGGTTTGCCCGCAACTACGGTCAGACCGCCGCTCTGATGGCCGGCTTCGACCTTTCCCTCGGCGACCTGATCATCACGCTGGACGGCGATGGCCAAAATGACCCGGCCGATATCCAGGCGTTGCTCGCCAAGCTGAACGAAGGATACGACGTCGTTTCCGGATGGCGCCGCACGCGCCGCGATGGCGCGTCGCGTGTGTTGGTCAGCCAGATTGCCAACCGGATCATCTCCGCCTTCACCGGCGTGCGGCTCAACGACTACGGCTGCACACTAAAGGTGTACCGCCGCTCGGCGCTCGAAGGTATCCGCCTGTACGGCGAGATGCATCGCTTCATCCCCATCTTCGCGAGTTGGCAAGGCGCCCGCGTCGCGCAATTGGCGGTCAACCATCGCCCCCGCACCACCGGCAAGTCCAAGTACGGCTTCAGCCGGACGAGCGCCGTAATCGTCGACCTGATGCTGGTGCTGTTCTTGGAACGCGCAGCAAACCGCCCCATGCATCTGTTTGGCGGCCTCGGGCTTGCGTCCATTGCCGGCGGCCTTGCCGCGGGGTTGTGGGCAATCTGGCTCAAGCTGTTTAGCGGCGTCCCGTTCATCACCACGCCGCTGCCATTGCTGGTCGTAATGCTGATGGTGCTCGGCATCGTCTGCATTCTGTCCGGACTCCTGGCCGAAATGCTGATGCGGACCTACCACGAGAGTCAGGACAAGAGGCCCTATTCGGTGCGCGAAATCCGAAACGCTGCGACCGACGACTGATGTGCGGCATTGCGGGTTTCGCCGGCCCCGGCACCCGCGGGGATCTTGCCGCGATGTGCGCGGCACTGGTCCATCGCGGACCCGACGCCGAGGGTGCGTGGTTTGAGCCTGAGTCCGCCCGGCCGGTCGGACTCGGGTTCCGCCGCCTGACGATTCTGGATAGCGTCGGCGGCGCGCAACCGATGGCGGATTCGGCGGGCCGTTTCGTCGTCGTGTTCAACGGCGAAATCTACAACCACCGAGCCTTGCGGACCGAGCTTGCCGCGCAGGGCGCTGTATTTCGGTCCGACCACTCCGACACCGAGGTGCTGCTCCACGCCTACGCCCAGTGGGGTGAGGGCATGGTGCCGCGCTTGGACGGCATGTTCGCGTTCGCGCTGTACGACCGCCACAGGCACCGCATCCTGTTTGCGCGCGACCGATTCGGTAAGAAGCCGCTCTACTACGCGGTCCATGCGCGCGGCATCGTTTTCGCGTCTGAGCTGACGGCGCTGCGGCGCCACCCGTCTGTGGCCGGCCACCTCGACCGCGACGCGTTGGTCCGGTTCTTCGCCCTCGGGTATGTGCCGGCGCCCCGTACGCTGATCGCCGGCGCCAGCAAGCTCGAGGCCGGCGACCTCGCCTTGTACGACGTGGCCACCGGCAGTCTGGAAGTGCGCCCGTATTGGCGCTACCGCATCGCCGCGCAGCCGCTTTCCGGCAGCGCTGCGGACTGGATCGAGGAGCTGCAGCGCCTTTTGCGCGCCGGGGTCGAGCGCCGCCTGGAAGCGGACGTTCCACTGGGATTCTTCCTGAGCGGCGGTATCGATTCGGCGGCAGTGTTGGCCCTGGCCTGCCAGCTTCGCGGCGCCGGCACCGCCCAGGCGTTCACGGTCGGGTTCGAGGATCCAAGTTATGACGAAGTGGATGCGGCGCGGGCGACCGCCGCGGCGCTCGGCGTACGGCATCACCATCAACGCCTGAGTCTGGATGCTTCCCGCGGACTGTTGGGCACGTTGCTCGAATCGATCGACGAACCGGTGTCCGACCCGTCGCTATTGCCGACCCACCTGCTGTCGCGATTCGCCCGCACCCAGGTCACGGTGGCGCTTTCCGGCGATGGCGGTGACGAGATGTTTGCCGGATACGACACCTTCACCGCGATGACCCCGGCGCGCCTCTATTACGCTGCGGTTCCCCGTGCCCTGCACCGGGCGCTTCGGCGAGCCGTCGAGTGGCTGCCCCGGCGTGACTCGAACCTCAGCTTGGACTTCAAGCTGCGGCGCGCACTCCGCGGCGTCTCCTACCCGCCACCCGTGTGGGCGGCCCAGTGGATGGCGCCCGCCGACCTGGACCAAGTGTCGGCGATCTGCCGATCTCCGGTCGCCGCCGACGCCGTATACGACGACGTGATCGCACTGTGGAACAGTTGCGCGAGCGACGACCCGCGCGACCGCTTGTTGGAGTTTTACGCGCGGTTCTACTTGACCGGCGACATCCTTGCGAAGGTCGATCGGGCCAGCATGCTGACATCCCTCGAAGTGCGGTGCCCGTTGTTGGATACCGCTGTTGCCGAGTTCTGTATGCGCCTGCCGTATCGCGCCAAGCACCGGCATGGCGAGCGCAAGTGGATCTTCCGGCGGGCGGTCGAGGGGTTGCTCCCACCGGACGTCTTGCGCCGGCCGAAGAAGGGCTTCGGCATCCCGATTGCGGCGTGGCTGCGCCAGTGGCCCATCCCCGATTTGGGGCGCGCCGAAGAAGCGGGACTGGACGCAGGCCACCTAGCGCGCCTGTGGTCAGAGCACCGCGAGGGGCGAGCCGACCATCGCGGCGTCCTGTTCGCTTGGCTGAGCCTGGACCGGTGGATGGTGGGTCCTAGAGCCGTGACCGCCGATGCCGCTCCGCACCTTCAACATTAGCGAAATGCGACTAGGGCCTATGAAGACGACCGCGATAGCCTTAGGGGTGGGGCTTGGCCTCGGCGTGGCCTATCTGGCGTTTGGGTTCTGGTTCGGCCCGATCGTCACTCCAGATTCATTGGCCTATCGAAGCATGGCGCAGGCCTTGGCAACGCTTCACTACAGTCCACTGCGCTACCTGTTGGATGCACGCAACACGGCGGATGGGCTCGGCGGAATGCCGGGCACCTCGCATACCGTCCTCGTTCAGTTCTACCTCACCTATATCTACGTCTTCGCCGCGGCCGAGGCAGGGTTTGGGCCACATTGGCCCCAGGCGTTGGTAGTTCTGAACGCGGTCGCCTACGCCGCAACCGGGGCATTGGTGTTGCTCATGCTTGGGCAGGCTCAAGCTGGCACACTCGCGCTTTGGGTGGCCGTTGCTTTCCTAATGTCGCTGTTCGATTTCTATCAGTGGGTCGCCATGACCCAATCGGACCCGCTCTTCATCCTGCTCAGTACGGCCGCTGTATTGCTGGCCCTTTGGGGCTGCCGTGAGGGTCCAACACCGACGCGCACCGCCGCGTGGAGCGGGACGGCGGTCATGTTAGCGGCCGCCGCACTGTGCCGGCCAGCATGGCCGCCCGTAGCGCTGGCAGTGGCCGCCGTGGCAGTCGGCGCCTGGGCATACAACGCGCCCACCGAAGGGGCTGCCCGACTCCGATACACTTGGATTTGTGCGCTTGGCATGGTCCTAGTGGCCGTGGGCCTCGCCGCTGGCATCGCCTTGTTGTGGAATCCGCAGATGCTTCCCCCGGGCGCACTACGCGACGTAGCCACAGCCTATGGCGCGGAGGTTGGGAGTGGCGCCGTCGTGTTCCAACGTCCGGAGACCTACCTGCGACCTAACGCCTCGATCGCGGGCTATACGCGCGTCGTCTTGGCCCGCGCCGGTTACTTCTTCTGGTTCCTCGCCGACGGTTACAGTCCCGCGCATCGCCTGATGAACGTCGCCGCCCACGTACCGTTGTATTTGCTCGCTGTCGTAGGCGCCGCCACGACCTTGCGCGGCAACAGCCGGTTCGCCGCTGCGGCGGGGTTCGCGAGTATCGCGTGGATCGTCGCCACCGCCCTTTACCACGCGCTCACGCTGCTCGACTTTGACTGGCGGTACCGCGCTCCCACTTACCCGGCGCTGATCTTCCTAGCGGCCATGGGCGCGTCGCGCGCATGGAAATCTGCCATTTCCCATCTACCCGCCGTTGTACCTCGAACGGTCAAGGCGGCACTTCGAACTCCGGACGCTAAGGCATGAGGCTGCTCTTTGCGCCCAACTTCTAACATTCTGGTCCTCTTGGCCGCGACCCTCCTGGCTCTTCTCGCCATCGAGGGCTTTTTACACGTTTACCATCCCTTTGGTTTCCGGCTGCGCGGCAACAGCATCGTATTGCCCGCAACCATGCGGTATGCGTTCAACGGAGCCACCGGAAATGGCCTCGACTCCGAAATAGTCCATACCAAGAACGCAATAGGGTTTCGCGGGCCGATGCCGCCGCCCGATTGGGCGAACCATCTCACTGTGGTTGCGATCGGCGGCAGTACCACCGAGTGCTTCTACCTTTCCGACGGCAAGGATTGGCCAGCACTGCTGGCTGGAAACCTCGTGCCAAACTTCCCGCGGCTATGGGTCGAGAACGCCGGCCTCGACGGACATTCCTCGTTCGGCCACACGGTGCTTCTCCACCAAGCCGTCGCGCCAATGCAGCCCAACGTGGTCCTGTTCCTGGTCGGCGCCAACGACGTGGGACTCAGCAACCAGAAGGGCGATGACGACCGGCTTAATCCTGCATCCGCGTGGAGCAGCCCGAGAGGGTTCCTTCTCGCTCTTGCGCAACACACTGAGATCGGCGCGCTGGGCCTCAATCTCTACCGGTACTGGCATACCGTGCGATGGGGCCTGGCACAGGGCGAATTCCATGTGCCGCGAGACCCGGGCAGTTTCGCGCCCGCTACCACGGAAACGCCGGACGCGACCGCCACCACCCTCATCGCCGCACACGCCGCGTTTCGCGACGGCTATCGAGCACGACTGGAGAATCTGGTGCGGGAAAGTGTCGCAGCCGGAATCCTGCCGGTGTTGATCACCCAACCATTTCTGTTGGGCGACGCTGTCGATCCTCGGACCGGCGTCGACCTGTCGCGAGTGCGGCTGGACCTTTGGGGTTCCGTCCTCGACGGTCACACGCAGTGGCGCCTGTTAGACTCCTACAACGACGTCACCCGCGATGTCGCAGCAACCCTGAATGTGTCGGTCATCGATCTTGCGCGACTGATGCCAAAGACGACGCTCTATTTCTACGACTCGATGCATTTCAACAACGACGGCGCCACCGCCGTTGCGGCCTTCGTCGCGGCGGCGTTGTGCCCAGTACTGGCATCACGATTTCCCTCTCAGACCGGGGCGCACTGCGTCAGCAGGACGAACTAGGCCGAGGCACACGCTTGATCTTGGCCCTTCGCCTCAGGGACCACACGTCTCCGCATCGCTACCGCAGGTCACAGAGACGCGCTGGCCATCCACCCGCGGTTTATGGGCCCCCTCGCCCGGGTTGGATGGGTTGGTCGGCCGGCGGCGCGGGTGAACCCTCTCCAACCTGATCGTGATCGCCGAACCCACCGTCGCGGTCCGTGCGCTCCGCCGGTGCGCGGTCCTGACGGAACAGGTCCTCGAGCTGCGTGCGCGCCTGGCGCGAAAGCGTAACGAGCGAATCGAAATTGTCGCGAATCGCGTAGCCTTCCTTAAGGACCTGCTCGTCGTGGCGGGCAAATAGGCGCGCCCGGCGCCGTGCCGCATAGGGGTGTTCGCCAAGCAACTCAAGCGCCTGGCGTCCGACAATGAGCGCGGAATCGAATGTCTCGCGCCGGGTGATGTGCGCGCCCGCCTCGGTCAGACGGTACACGTGCTCGCGGTTGCGGGCGCGCGCCAGGACCTTGGCCTTGGGAAACCGGCCGACGATCGCTTCCACGGTGGCCACCGACTTGTCGAGGTCGTCGATCGCGACGATGAACATCTGCGCCTGATCGCCGCCGGCAGCCTCGAGCAGATCGAGACGCGTGGCGTCGCCGTAAAACACCGGCGCACCGAACTTGCGCAACACCTCGACGTGTTCGGGGTCGTTGTCGAGGATGACCGTGCGCACACCGTTGGCCGCGAGGAACCGGCCGACAATCTGCCCGAAGCGGCCGTAGCCGATGATGATCACCGGGTGACCGTCGGATGTAACGGTATCCGGCGCCCGGACCGGGGCGGCAGTGCGCAACCGCGGTTGCACCACCCGCTCCAGCAGAATCATCATCAGCGGTGTCGCCGCCATACTTAGCGCCACTACCACGACCAGCGGCTCCGCCTGCGCGGCGGAGAGCGCACCCTGCCCGACCGCAAACTGGTACAGCACAAACGCGAACTCGCCGCCTTGGGCCAAGGTGAAGCCGAACAGCAGGTTCTCCTCCAGACGCATGCCGGACAAGCGCGCCAGCACCGTGAGGATGGCGAGCTTCAGCACGATCAGGCCGAGCGTCATGCCAACGATCGAGAACGGATGGTCGGCCAGCACGCCGAAATTCACCGACATCCCGACCGACAGGAAGAACAAGCCGAGCAGCAACGCTTTGAACGGCTCGATGTCGGATTCGAGGGCGAGCTTATATTCGGAGTCCGCCAGTACGACGCCCGCGAGGAACGTGCCCAACGCGGGCGACAGGCCGATCTGCTGCATCAGCAGCGCCGTGCCGATAACCAGCAGGAGCGCGGTGGCGGTAAAGATCTCGCGGATGCCGGAGCCGGCGATGAACCGGAACAGCGGCCGCATCAAGAACCGGCCGGCGCCAACGATCCCCGCCACCACCCCGAACACGATGAGCGCCGACAGCCACGCCGGCTTGCCGCTGCCGTCATCGACCGCCGCCGCCGTGCCCGCGCCCGGGAGCGCCAGCAACGGCAGAATCGCCAAGATCGGAATCACCGAGATGTCTTGGAACAGAAGCACCGAGAACGCCGAGCGCCCGGCGGTGGTGCCCATGACGTTGCGCTCGTTGAGGAGTTGCAGCGCAATCGCCGTGGACGACATCGCCAGGCCCATGCCCATCGCAAGGCCGGCGCGCCACGGCTCACCGAACACCATGGCGATGGCCGCCACCGCCAGCGTGGTCGCCAACACCTGGGCCCCGCCGGTTCCGAGAATTGGCATGCGCAAGCGCCACAACTTGGCCGGCTCCAGTTCCAAGCCGACCAAGAACAGCATCATCACGACGCCGAATTCCGCGAACTCAAGAATCTCGGCAGGCTCGGTAACCAAGCGTAGTCCGAATGGCCCGATCAGCACGCCGGCCAGCAGATAGCCCAGCACGGAGCCGAGCCCGCCGCGCCGCGCAAACGGCACGACCGCAACCGCGGCGGCTAAAAAGAAGAACGCACTGAGAAGGAAGTTGTGACCTGCCACTACGCGACCTCCGGCGGCGCGTCGTCGCGCAGTTGCGTCAGGTGGCGGCGGTACGCGTCGGCGTGGTCGCGCACCTGGGCCGCGTTGGTCTGGTAGGCGCCGTAAAACACGAACGGATCAAGGTACCGCATCCCGCACAGGGTTGCGGTGCGCTCGAACGGCCGCAGAAATTCAGCCACCGTGTAGCCGTGAAATCCGTCGCGCTGATAGGCCTCGCGCTCCCCGCCGGTCGACACCGCCGACAGCACCGACTTGCCGCGCAGCACCGTGGCGCCGCGCCCATAGGCCCAACCGCGCGTCAGTACCCGGTCGATCCACTCCTTCAGGAGCGGCGGGCTGCCGTACCACTGTAGCGGATGGTGAAACACAATGATGTCCGCGGCGGTGAGGAGTTCCTGTTCCGCAGGCACATCAATGAAGAAATCGGGGTAGCGCGCATAGAGGTCGCGGACGGTCACCCCGGCCACGTCCCCAGCCGCTTCGGCCATCGCCTGGTTGACCCGCGACGCCGGCGGATCCGGGTGGGCATACAGAACAAGAATAGCGCGGCTCAAGGCTGCCCCCGAATACGACGACGATGGTCAAACGATCACCGCCCAAACAAAGCGCCGGGACGGCAACTGGCAGGCCGTTCGGGCCGCCTCACGCATCCGTGATCACGCCCCTTGCCCCAACGGCCCGGAAAAACAAACGGGCGCACCCCCCACAGGCGCGCCCATTCGATGGATCCGCCTGCCCCGATGGGACCCGAGCGGAGACAATCAACAAACTACTTCGCGGCTGCCTTCGGCGTCACGACAGCCTTGCTCACGTTGTTCTGCGGAATCTGTGTGGTGGTGAACGTGAGGGTGATTTCCGCGCCAACCGGAATGTTGGGCATCGCCATGTCGTTACCGAACTTGTAGACCGTGCCGTCCTGCAGGGTCACAAGGCGGTTGGCAGCATCGACCGCCTTAACCGTGCCATTGATGTCCCCGGCCACGGCGGCGGCCGCCGAAGCCACAACGGCAACCGCAAGCACGGCGCCAAGCATCTTCTTCATCTTAGTACCTCCAGTGGAACCGAGAGCTCCGCGGGACCGGCAAAGTACCGGCAAACAGTTCCGCGCCTCCCACTGGAACAATGGAACACGAATGATTGCGAGGCAAGGCAGGCCCAGAATCAAACGGGCGCGCTTTGCAGCGCGCCCGTCCAAAACCCTAATCGACTAGTCCCGGCGCGAACGCCGGGAAAACCGGTTGAGGTAAATTACTTCGCGACCTTCGAAACGGTGTTGACGTTGTTCGCGGTCGTGAACGTCAGGGTGACGGTCTGACCAGCGGCCAAGCCGGCCATCATGTCAGCAGCGCCCGCGGCCGCAGCCGCGAACGTGTAGGTCTGGCCGTTATCGAGGGTAACAGTGCGGCCCGAAACCGACTTAATCGCACCCTTAATGTCGCCGGCGAAAGCAGCGCCCGCGAACATGACCATAGCAACCGCCAGCACAGCGGCGACAACGTTCTTCATTGTGATTCTCCTATCGATTTGCACACCGAGAGGCCCATGGCGATTTTGTTTTCTCGCGCCTCCCAAGTTCGGAGAATAGGGGGCCCACCCGGAGATTCGCAAGGCCCTACTGGTAGGGTATCACCCTGACCATGACACAACAGGTTGTGGCTATGACCGGGCAAATGTCAGCGACATTGACCATTCGCTCTCGCTTCTGTGAACACAGTTTGCGCCATTTTGGCCGTCCCAGCAGGGCACCTGCCGCGACCCGCCCAGCGAATCTGTTCAGCAATCGCCAGCAGCGTCAGGGAGTATTCCTATGAATATCTGGAGGGACGCAACAATGAGGCATGTATTCAATCGGTGTCTTGGCCAATCTTCGTAAGAATGCACAACTCCGGGAATGGGGCGCGATTTCGTCGCTACTATTCCACCACCGCCACGTGGCGCAAATGCCGCAGTTGGCCCCCGTCGTCCAGGCCGTAGCCGACGAGGAACTGATCTGCGGCGGCCGCGAACCCAATGAAGTCTGGACGCGGCGCGATAGCGTTGCCGCCGCGCTTTTCGATCAGGGCGCAGGTGCGGACTTGGCCACAGTTCTGCGCGCGCAGAATCTCGCGCGCCGCGACCAGCGACCGTCCCGACTCGACCACGGTGTCGACCAGTACAACATCCCGCCCGGCCACATTCTGTGGCGGTGCGCCGACAAGCTGAACCGCGCCACCGGTACGGCCCGCCCCGTAGCTGGATAGGTGAACGAATTCCACGAGCGGCGCCGCGCCGGCCCGGTCCAGTTGGCGCACGAGGTCGGCAACGAACACGAAACTCGCACGCAGGACTCCCACCACAACAAATTCGCGCGGCATCGCGGCCGCGATTTCGTCCGCAAGCTCCGCGACACGCGAGGCGATGGTCGCGGCGTCCAGTAGCACGCGCTGCTTCACGGCTCGGCTCCCACAACGCGCGCAACCCTTGCCGCCACTTGGTCCGCAGCACCGCTGGCGTCGATCCGCGCCCAGTCCACCGAGCCCAGCGCGTAGTGCGCTTGGCGCGCAACCACACCGGCGTCGGCATCCGAGGCATCGTTGCGGCGGGCGCTGACGCGGGCCTGCAGCTGGGCCTCCGGCGCCTCCAGCCACAGCCCGGTAAACCCTGCCTTGCTCGCCCGTGCGGCTGCTTCGATCGCCGCTCGCTCGTCGGGACGAGCGAACACCGCGTCCGCAACCGCCCCATGGCCGGCGGCCACGACGCGCCCGGCATCGGCCGCAAGCTCGCGATAGACGGCCTCGGTTACTTCGGGACGATACCCCTCCGGCCCGAGCCGGGCGGTCTCCGCCGCGCCCAGCCGCTGCTTCCGGCGCACGTCGCTGCGTAGCACCACGGCACCGGGAGCCGGTCCGATATCGGGGGCGAGCCGCCGCGCCTGTGTCGTCTTGCCGGTGCCCGACAGGCCGCCGATGGCAATCAGCCGGGGCGCCGCCGGAACCAACAGCTCGCTGGCAAGGTTCAAGTACGAGCGCGCCTCGCCACGCTGCCGGTCCGCGTCCGCCGCTGCCGCCGTGCGGGCCGCCGCAGCGGATACATGGGCGCGAATCGCCGCGCGCACGGACAGGAAGATCGGCAACGCCGCTAGGCCGTCGTAATCGCGGGTGACCTCAAGGTACTTGTTGAACACTTGATTCGCCGCGCGCCGGAGCCCGCGATGCAGCAGGTCCATCAGCAGAAACGCGAGATCGAACAGCACGTCGATGATCGCCAGCCGCTCATCGAACTCGATCGCGTCGAACAGGGTCGGGCGGCCCTGGTACGCGCAGATGTTGCGCAGATGCAGGTCGCCGTGCCCGCGCCGTACGAATCCGGCGGCGCGGCGCGCGTCCAGGATGCCCTCGACCCGGACGGCTGCAGCGCGGGCACGGTCATTGAGGCTCGCCACCGCGCCGGACTCAAACGTGCGGCCAACCTCCGCCGCCAGCTGGCGCGCATTCACATCGACGAGCTCCGAAAGAGCCGCCCCTGCCCCCGGGTCGGTCCGGACCTCGGCGCCGTGGTGAAACGCGGCAATCGCCAGGCCGGTCTGGTCCAGCAGTTCATCGCCCAGGGCGCCATGCAGGGCGAGTTGGTCAAACGTCGCGCTGGCGTCGAAGCGGATCATCTCGACCAGCCACTCGACCGGTTCGCCGGAACCGCCCAGCGCTAGGCGCCCGTCGCGCTCGCGGGTCACCGCGAGCGCGCCAAGATAGAGTTCCGGTGCGGTACGGCGATTGATCCGTACCTCCGCCTCGACGTACCGGCGGCGCAAC
This sequence comes from Alphaproteobacteria bacterium, assembly GCA_947481575.1. Lineage (GTDB taxonomy): Bacteria > Pseudomonadota > Alphaproteobacteria > UBA2966 > CAIVPW01 > CANKGV01. Next base: position 78,786 of record CANKGV010000003.1, on the reverse strand, counting down.
GCGAGAGTGCTGAAATCGAGGTAGTCGAAGCGGACCGCCCGCTTCATCTTGTAGGCGCGCGACCCGGCCAGGAACACCAGCGAGATGTGGGTTTGCGTGCGAGTTACGGCCGGCGCGCCCGGATAGGCGGCCGGCCGCGACAGGAAGGCTACGACCTCGCGCTGGTCGCTCTCCGCCAAGTTGGTCAGGCGAAGCTGGGCCGGTTCTCGCCCATCCCGGCCGGGTCTTCGTGGATGAGTACCTCGGCGTGCGGGAACTTGACGTACAGCGACCGCTCCACCTCGTCGGAGATGCGGTGTGCTTCTTCGAGGGTAAGCTTCGGATCCATTTCCAGGTGGAACTGGATAAACGAATGGATGCCCGAAGACCGGGTGCGCAGGTCGTGCATCGCCTTCACCTCGGGATGCGCCAGCACCGTGTCGCGGATCGTCTTGCGCACGTCGTCGCCGAACTCGCGGTCCATCAGCATGTCGAAGGCCGCCCGGGCAACTTTGAGCGCGGTCGCGATCAGATAGAACGACACCGCAATGGCGATGAGCGGATCGAGGAGGCTCCACCCGAGAAACGTCATCAGCGCGAGGCCGACCAGAACGCCGACGTTGATCACGGTGTCGGTCGCGTAGTGCGCCGCATCCGCAGAAACCGCCAGCGACCCGGTTTCCCGCACAACCTTGCGCTGGAACCGTACCAACACGATCGAGAGCACCAGTGACAAGGCCATCACCGCGATGCCCCAGCCGCCGTTCTCGATGAATTTCGGGTGCACCAAGCGGTTGCCCGCTTCCAGGATCAAGAAGATCGCCGATCCGCCGACGATCACGGCCTGGGCCAGGGCTGCCAGCGCCTCCGCCTTGCCGTGACCGAAGCGGTGTTCGCGGTCAGCCGGCTGGAGTGCCTGATGAACTGCGAACGCGTTGATCAGCGATGCCATCACGTCCAGCGCCGAATCCAGCAACGAACTCAGCAGTGCAACCGAACCGGTAATCCGCCAAATGAAGAACTTCGTGATGATCAGCGTGGCCGCGACCGCGATCGATGCATAGGTCGCCAATCGCATGCGCCGCGCGTGCGCCGTCTTCCCCGCCGGACGGGCGCCCGTGCCCGCGGCCTCCGCCACCGTCATGGATACAACTCCTCTGTCGTCCAACCGCCGGCCTCGGCACGGCGAAATACGATCCGTTCATGGAGCCGGAATGGCCGCTCCCGCCAGAACTCAATCCGCGCCGGCACCAACCGGAACCCCGACCAATGCGGCGGTCTGGGCACTTCGCCCACGGCAAACTTCGCCGCCGCTTTCGCGACCTCGCGCTCCAGCTCGAACATCCCCACCATCGGGCGGGACTGTTTGGAGGCCCACGCGCCGATGCGCGACTGCCGCGGCCGTGAGGCGAAGTATTCGTCCGCTTCGGCCGCGTCAACCGCTTCGATCCGCCCTTCCACCCGCACTTGCCGCTCCAGCGACTTCCAGTAGAAGCACAGTGCGGCATGCGGGTTCGACCGCAGTTCGCCGCCCTTCCGGCTTTCAAGGTTGGTGTAGAACGTGAACCCGCGCGTGTCGGCGCCCTTCAACAGAACCATCCGCACCGACGGAATCCCGTCCGGGGTCGTGGTCGCCAGCGCCATCGCATTCGGGTTCGACGGCTCAGACTTAGCCGCTTCCTCCATCCAATCGGCAAACCGCGCGATCGGATCGACAGAATCGCCCTGCGTCATCCCTGCACCGGCCCCTACGAACCGACGCGACGCCGGCGCGCGGATTGTATCGACGGGGCCATCCTGTTGTCGATGGACGCCCGCGGTAGCCAAGCGAAATGCGCCGCAAGTGTGGCGGAAGCACGCACGGGTACAATTGGTCCGCGCTCACGAAACTGTTATGATTGTCCTCAAGCTCGGGGGACGCCCAATTCCATCCAACCGCGAGGAAACCTAAAGATGCGCATTGTTACCTCCGCCACAGCCACCGTGGTGGCCGTTGCCATGCTCGGACTGGCTGGCTGCGCCGGCGCCGGCCCGAATGAACAAGCGGGTACCCTGTTGGGAGCGATCGCCGGCGGCCTCGCCGGCGCGCAGTTCGGCAAGGGCGGTGGCCGTGACGTCATGATCGGCGTCGGCGCGCTGCTCGGCGGCGCCATCGGCGGCAATGTCGGCCGCTCGATGGATGCGGTCGACCGCCAACTGATGGCGCAGGAAACCGAGCACGCTCTGAACGAGGTGCCGAGCAACCAGACCACCCAATGGCGCAACCCGGACAACGGCCACGCCGGCACGATTACGCCGCGCAATACCACGGAGCCGCGCCCCGGCATCTATTGCCGCGAATACCAGCAGACCGTGACCATCGGCGGCCAGACCGAACAAGCTTACGGGACTGCCTGCCGCCAGCCTGACGGGTCCTGGAAGATTCAGGGCTGAACCTGCGCCGCCGCACTTGCCTCCGGGGGATGGGCGCGCCACATCCCCAACGGGCTCCCGTGAGCTCGCCGCACCGGGTTACGCGCAGGGTCGCTGAATGAGAAATCCGTACGAAGTTCTTGGCTTGCCGCGAACCGCGACACAGGCCGAGATCAAGAAGAAGTACCGGAACCTGGCGAAGGACAATCACCCTGATCGCCACCCCGGCGACGCCAAGGCCGTCGAACGGTTTAAGGAGATCAACGCCGCATACGGCATCGTCGGCGACGCGAAGCAGCGGGCGCGCTTCGACCGCGGCGAGATCGACAGCGATGGCCGCGAACGCGTCCACGCCGGGTTCCAACAGGGCGCTCCGCGCGGGTTCAGCCCGGAAGGCTTCGGTTTCCCCGGCCAAGGTGGCCCACGGTCCCGGGCCGGCGCAGGTCCCATTCCGCCCGGCGGCGAAGGTCCGTTCGATCCCAATGCGAGCGGCTTCGGCTTCAGCTTCGACGACCTGTTTTCGCCCCTGTTCGGCGGCGCTCGCGAAGCCGGTGGGGCTAAGCGTGGCCGTGGCCGCGGACCCGATGCCGCGACCGAGATGGAGATCGGCTTCCTGGAATCGGTCAACGGCGCCACCCGCCGGGTCCAGGTCGATGGCCGCAGTCTCGACGTCGCGATCCCGGCGGGGATCGAGACCGGCCAGGCGGTGCGCCTGCGTGGCCAAGCCCAGTCCCCGTCCGGCGTCGGCGACGTCTTGATCACCGTGCGCGTGGCGCCGCACCCTACGTTCCGGCGCGAGGGCGACGACATTCATATGGACTTGCCGGTAACCCTCGGCGAAGCGCTCCAAGGCGCCAAGATCGCGGTGCCGACGATCCACGGCTCGGTGACCCTCGGCATCCCCGCGGGGTCCAACAGCGGCAGCACCTTGCGCCTCAAGGAACAAGGCGTGCGCCGCAAGGGCAAAGACGCCGGGAACCAATACGTCCACCTCGTGGTTGCGCTGCCCGAGGCCGTGGACCCAGAATTGACCGAATTCGTCGGCCGCTGGTCCGCGGCTCACCCTTACGACCCACGCCGCAAGTTGCGCGGCTAGTCCTCCACGCAATCCTTTTTGCGCCGTCCGCAATCGTGTGTAGATTGCGTCATCCCGGTTGATTGACAGGAGTACGCGATGGCCGACCCGGTTCAACTCATGGCCGGCAAGCGCGGACTGATCATGGGGGTCGCCAACGACCGCTCATTGGCCTGGGGCATCGCCAAAGCGTGCGCCGACCACGGTGCCGAACTTGCATTCACCTATATGGGCGAAACCCTGGAAAAGCGGGTGCGTCCGCTCGCCGAACAAGTCGGCTCCAAAGTGATCCTGCCGTGCGACGCCAACAGCGCCGCCGACCTCGACCGCACGTTCGACACGCTGGCCAAGACTTGGGGCCGCCTCGACTTCGTCGTCCACGCCATCGCCTTCTCGCGCAAAGAAGAATTGAAGGGCCGCTACGTCGACACGACGCCTGAGAACTTCCAGCTCACGATGAACACGAGCTGTTTCACGTTCACCGCCGTCGCCAAACGCGCCGAGCCGCTGATGACCAATGGCGGCAGCTTGCTCACGCTGTCCTACTACGGCGCCGAAAAGGTTATGCCGCACTACAACGTCATGGGCGTGGCCAAGGCAGCGCTGGAAGCGTCGGTCAAATACCTGGCCATGGACCTGGGCGCGAACAACATCCGCGTCAACGCAATCTCGGCGGGCCCGCTCAAGACCCTGGCCAGTTCGGCGATCGGCGACTTCCGCTACATCCTCAAGTGGAGCGAGCTGAACTCCGCGTTGCGCCGCAACGTGACCATCGAAGACGTCGGCGCCTCGGCCTTGTACCTGCTGAGCGACCTCTCGCGCGCCGTCACCGGCGAAGTGCACCACGTCGACGCCGGCTACCACATCAACGGCATGAAGCGGGTCGACGCGCCCGACATCGCCGTCGTCATCGCGCAAGAAGGCTGATCTCGCCACCGATGTCGCTCAATACCTTCGGGCGCCTGTTCAGCTTCACCACCTGGGGCGAAAGCCACGGGCCCGCCATCGGCTGCGTCGTCGACGGCGTGCCGCCGCGCTTGGCACTCAGCGAAGCCGACATCCAGCCCTACCTCGATCGCCGCAAACCCGGCACGTCGCGATTCGTGACTCAGCGCCGCGAGCCGGATCAGGTTCGCATCCTGTCCGGCGTGTTCGAGGGTCAGACCACCGGCGCGCCCGTCAGCCTGATGATCGACAACGTCGACGCACGGTCCAAGGACTACGGCGACATCAAAGATAAGTACCGGCCCGGCCACGCCGACTACACCTACGACCAAAAGTACGGCATCCGCGACTACCGCGGCGGCGGGCGCTCCAGCGCCCGCGAAACCGCCTCGCGGGTCGCCGCCGGCGCGGTTGCCCGCAAGGTGCTGGGAGACGGGGTCCGCATCCGCGGCGCCATGGTGCAGATGGGGACGGAGACCATCGACCGGTCCCGCTGGAATTGGGACGAAGTCGGCAACAACCCGTTCTTCTCGCCCGACGCGGATGTTGTATCGCACTGGGAGAAGTACCTCGACGAGGTGCGCTCGGAGCAATCCTCGGTGGGCGCCATCATCGAAGTCGTGGCCGAAGGGGTTCCTGCGGGCTGGGGCGCACCGCTCTACGCCAAGCTCGACGCCGACCTAGCCTCCGCCATGATGAGCATCAACGCGGTAAAGGGAGTGGAGATCGGCGCCGGCTTCGGCGCGGCGTCGCTGCGCGGCGAAGTGAACTCCGACGAAATGCGCATGCAGAACGGCAAGGTCGCCTTCCTGTCCAACTACGCGGGCGGCATCTTGGGCGGCATTTCCAGCGGCCAGGACATCGTGGTGCGGTTCGCGGTGAAGCCGACGTCGAGCCTGCCCACGCCGCGCCGTACCGTCACCCAATCGGGCGCCGACGCCGACATCGCCACCAAAGGGCGGCACGATCCGTGCGTCGGCATCCGCGCGGTACCGGTGGGGGAGGCGATGCTGGCCGTCGTACTCGCCGACCACATGCTCCTGCACCGCGGCCAGGTCGGCTAGGTCTTCTGTTGCTGCAACCGGTGCCGCACCAGCGGCAACCGGTCATTGCCCCAAAACGCTTCGCCGTCGACCACCATCGTCGGCACCCCGAACGCACCGGCCTTCACCGCCTCGGCGACGATCCGTTCGTGAGTCACCGCGGTCGTCGGCGCGTCGACCGAGCGCAACACTTCGGCGCCCGAACACCCCGCGCCCTCGGCGATCGCAACCAACTCCTTGTCGTTGGCCGGCGCCTTGCCGGCGCCGAATGTTGCGGCATACAGGGCCTTGGCGAACGGCGCACAGTCGCGGTTGCGACTTACCGCCACCAGGGCGAGGGCGATGCGGAACCAATCGGTGTGTTCCCAATCGGGATCGGTGTAGGGCACGCCGTACAGGTCCGCCCAGCGCTTCGCGTCGCGCGAGCGGTACTCCGGCTGGTACTGGCGCGATGCCGGCGGCCCACTGAACGGATCGCTGCCCACGGCAGCGAACAACGCGCGGCTGTGGATCGGCCGCCACCGCACCGTGCGCCCGAACTCGGCCGCCAGCGCCTCCACTTGCGTACTAGCCAAGTACGAATACCGGCTGCCGATGCTGAAATAGAAATCGAGCGTACCGCTCATCGCCGCCTAGTCTCCTTGGTAAACACCCCAACCAACTCCACGTGTGCCGACCACAGGAACTGATCGACCGGAACTACCCGCTGCAGCACGTAGCCGCCGTCCACCAACAGCCGCGCGTCGCGGGCGAACGTTCCCATGTCGCACGAAACATACGCAACCGTGCGCACTGCCGACTTCGCCAGCGCTTCCGCCTGTGCCCGTGCGCCGGGACGCGGCGGGTCGAGCACGACGGCGTCGTACTTGGCCAGTTCATCGGCCATCAGGGGCCGCCGTTCCAAGTCGCGCACTTCTGCCGTGACGCTGACGCCGCTCCGCCCGGACGCTGCCGCCGCAATTGCCGCGACCGCCGCCGCATTGGATTCCACCGCGTGCACCCGCGCGTGCAGCGCCAAGGGGAAGGTAAACGCCCCGCATCCAGCAAACAGATCGGCCACCCGCCGGGCCTTCGCCGTTGCGGCCCGCACTTCGCCCACCAGCGCCGCCTCGGCCGCCGGGCTCGCTTGGATGAACGCCCCGGCCGGAATCTCGACCGGGACACCGCCGAACACGACTTCCGCCGCCGCCTGCCGCACCACCAAGTCTGCGTCGCCCGCCGAGTCCGCACGCCAGCTCACGCGCGCCAGACGATGCGCCCTGGCAAATGCCGCAGCCGCCGAAACCACGTCGGCACCCGGCCGGCGGGCACGCTCAATCACCAGGTCGACGCCGCCTTCGGTCTGGGTCAGTTCGAACTGTGCTTCCTCGTCGGACCGCAGCATCGCACTCGCGAACTCTCGCAGCGGCACCAACAGCATCTGCAGCCCCGGCGCCAACACCGGACACCGGCCGACCGGCACCACCCGCCGGCTCGCCCGCGCGCGGAACCCGAGCGCAATGGCATCGCCATCGCGCCGCACCGCCAGCCGCGCCCTGCGGCGCTCCCCCGGCGGTGTCGCCAGCGTCGGGGCGACCGCCGTCTCCAAAGCGCGGTGAGCGAGCGCCGCGCGCACCTCGCCGCGTTTCCACTCCAGCACCGCCGCGTCGGACCAATGTTGCAGCGAACAGCCGCCGCAATCGGCGTAGTGGGCGCACCGGGCCGCAACACGCTCGCTGCCCGCCGCCAGCAATTCCACCACCTCGGCCACCGCACCGCCGGCCCGTGCCTGCCCACTGCGGACGCGCACCCGGTCGCCCGGGACGGTGAACGGCACAAATAGCGCGGTCCCATCGGGCGCCCGCGCCAGCCCGTCGCCGCGTGCGCCGACCGCGTCGATCGTTACCTCGATCGTATCGGTCATTGGCTTGGCCGGCCCCGCTCGGCCGCGATCAGGAACTCGCGGTTGCCCGCCGGTCCCTGGATTGGGCTCTCGGCAATGCCGAGCACGCTCCAGCCGCGCCCCGCGACCCAGCCACGCACGCGCTCGCACACCTCGACGTGCAGGGCCGGGTCGCGCACGACCCCGCCCTTCCCCACCCGGGACGCCCCGACCTCGAATTGCGGCTTGATCAACGCCACGAGTGTTGCGCGCGGCGCAGCAAGCGCAAGAGCGGCGGGCAACAACACTTCCAGGCCGATGAAGCTTGCATCGCACACGATCCAATCCGGCGGTTCGGGAATCTCGGCGCTGCTCAGGGTGCGCGCGTTGACGCCTTCCAATACCACCACGCGCGGATCCTGGCGCAACTTCCACGCCAACTGCGCGCGGCCGACGTCGACCGCATAAACCTTCGCGGCTCCATGCGTCAGCAGCACATCGGTGAACCCGCCGGTCGACGCCCCCACATCGACGGCGACCGCGCCGGTGGGATCCAGGCGAAAGTGTTCCAGCGCGTGGGCGAGTTTGACGCCACCCCGGCTGACCCACGGGTGCGGCGCCCCGCGCACTTCGAGGTCCACGTCCTCGCGCACCGTCAGTCCCGGCTTATCGAGCCTCTGCTCGCCGCTGAACACCAGCCCGGCCAGCACGAGCGCGTGCGCGCGGGCCCGCGTTTCGGCCAGGCCGCGCGCCACCAACAATACGTCGAGCCGCTGCTTCACCACCCCGCTCATCGCGGGCTCGTTAGGCGCGCGCCTCCCGGGCACCGGCGGCAACCACCGCAAGCGCCGTGGCGACGATACCGGCGGTGTCCAACCCCGCCGTGCGAAGCTGACCCGCCGGCGTGTCGTGTTCCAAGAACCGGTCGGGCAGGAACATCGGGCGCACCTTCAGACCTGCTTTCAGCAGGTCGTGCTCGGCCAGGTATTCCAGCACATGCGCCCCGAACCCGCCGGAAGCCCCTTCTTCCAGGGTGATCAGCAGCGGATGGTTCGCGGCCAAGCGGCGCACCAAATCGTAGTCCATCGGCCGCGCGAACCGAGCGTCGGCAACCGTCGTCGTGAACCCCATGGCGTCCAGCTCCGTCGCCGCCTTCAGCGCATCCGCCAAGCGTGCGCCGAACGACAGGATGGCAAGCGCGGCGCCCTCGCGCAGCACCCGGCCGCGGCCAACCTCCAGCGGCTCCGCCTGGAGCGGCACCGGCATGCCGACGCCCTCGCCGCGCGGATAGCGGACTGCCGAGGGCCGGTCGTCGATCGCCACGGCGGTCGCCACCATGCGCGCCAGGTCCGCCTCATCGCCCGCGCCCATGACCACGAAGCCGGGCAGCGCCGAGAGGAACCCGATATCGAACGATCCAGCGTGCGTAGGGCCATCGGCGCCGACCAGTCCGGCCCGGTCTACCGCGAAGCGCACCGGCAGGCGCTGCACCGCAACGTCGTGCACCACCTGATCGTAGGCGCGTTGCAAGAACGTGGAATACAGCGCCGCGAACGGCTTGTAGCCCTCTGCCGCCAGGCCCGCGGCAAAGGTCACCGCATGCTGCTCGGCAATGCCCACGTCGAAGCAGCGCTCCGGGAACCGCGCGGCGAACTTGTCCAGCCCGGTGCCGTGCGGCATTGCGGCGGTGATCGCGACGATGCGCGGGTCGCGCTCGGCTTCGGAGACCAGCGCATCGGAAAACACCTGGGTGTAGGTCGGCAACGCCGGGCGCTGTCCGATCTGCGCGCCGGTCACCACGTCGAACTTGCCGACGCCGTGGAACTTGTCGTGCGAATCCTCGGCGGGGCCGTAGCCCTTGCCCTTTTGGGTCCGCACGTGCACCAGCACCGGGCCCTCGCCGCGGAAGTCGCGCACGTTGCGCAACACCGGCAGCAGGCGGTCGATGTTGTGGCCGTCGAGCGGCCCGATGTAGTAGAAGCCCAGTTCTTCGAACAACGTGCCGCCGGTCGCCAACCCGCGCACGTATTCCTCCGCCCGCTGCGCCGTGCGCTCCACCGTGCGCGGCAGACGTTTGGCGACCCGCTTGGCGATGCCGCGGAAATCGCGGTACTGCCGCGAAGAAATCAGCCGCGAAAGGTACGCGCGCATCGCGCCGACATTGCGCGCGATCGACATGTCGTTGTCGTTGAGCACGACGATCAGCCGGCTCGCCATTGCACCGGCGTTGTTCATGGCCTCGAACGCCATGCCGGCAGTCATCGCACCGTCGCCGATCACGCACACCACGTTGTGGTCCTGGCCCGCCAGATCGCGCGCCACCGCCATGCCCAGCCCGGCCGAAATCGAAGTCGAACTGTGCCCGGCGCCGAACGGGTCGTACTCGCTCTCGGCGCGCCGGGTGAAGCCCGCCAGCCCGCCGGCCTGCCGCATCGTGTGCAGGCGCGCCCGGCGGCCGGTCAAAATCTTGTGGGCGTGCGCCTGGTGACCCACGTCCCAGATCAACCGGTCCGTGGGCGTGTCGAACACGTAGTGCAGGGCAACCGTGAGTTCGACGACGCCCAGACCCGCTCCAAGGTGTCCGCCGGTCCGCGCCACGGTGCGGATGATTTCACCACGCACCTCGTCCGCCAGTTGGCCCAATTGATTGGGCTCCAGCTCCCGCAGTTCGGCGGGCGACTTGACGGTGTCGAGCAGGGCGGTGTCGCGTGTGTAGGGCATCGGTGTCTTAGGCACTGCGCTGTACCACAAATCGCCCCAGCGCACGCAAGGTTGCCGCACGTGCGCCGAAGCAATCAAGGTGCGCGGCCGCTTGTTCCATCAGCCCGTCCGCCCGGGCGCGCGCCGCTTCCACCCCCAGCAGCGACACAAACGTGGCTTTGCCCGCGCTGGCGTCTTTGCCCACGCCCTTGCCCACCGCCGCGGCGGTGCCTTCCACATCCAGGATGTCGTCGGTGATCTGGAACGCGAGTCCCAAGTCGCGGGCGAATGCGCGCAACGCGGCCCGCTCGCCGCCGCTGGCTTCGGCGAGTACCGCCGGCGATTCGCAGGCAAAGGTGATCAAAGCGCCGGTTTTGAGTTCCTGCAGGCGCGTGATGCCGTCCAAGTCCAGCACCCGGTGTTCGGCCGCCAGATCCAGCATCTGCCCGACGACCATGCCATGGGCGCCGGAGGCGACCGCAAGGCCCCGCACCAGTTCGATCCGAACCTCTGCGCGCGAATGAGTCTCCGGATGCACGAGCAGCTCGAAGGCGAGGGGCAACAAGGCATCGCCCACCAGCACCGCCGTCGCCTCGCCGAACTTCACATGGGTGGTCGGCCGGCCGCGGCGCAAATCGTCGTCGTCCATGCACGGCAGGTCGTCGTGGACGAGCGAATAGGTGTGTACCAGCTCGATCGCCGCCGCCACGCGCAGCGCCGATGGATGCGGCAGGGCAAACAACTCGGCACCCGCCATCACCAGCGCCGGCCGGAACCGCTTGCCGGGCCCGAGCGCCGCATACTGCATCGCCTCGAACAGTCCGCCATCCGGCGCGCTCGAACCGGTCAGGTGATCGCGCACAAAGGCGTCGACCGCACGGCCCGTCGCCGCCATCGCCTCGGCCGCCGATGGTTCGACCCGGCGCGCCCGCATGGGTGCGGCGCTATTCAAAGGCAGCCGGCTCGGACGCGGGTGCGCCGCCCGGCTTCAGTTCGATGCGCTCGACCTGCTGGCGGGCTGATTCCAGCTTCGCCTCGCAGTGGCGCTTCAACTGAATACCGCGGCTGTACGTGGCAATGGATTCTTCCAGGCTGACCTCGCCGCTTTCGAGCCGGCGCACAATATCCTCCAACTCCTGCAGCGCCTTCTCGAAGGAAAGCTTGCGGATGTCGGCGGGCACAGGTTCGGAGAGTTCGTCGGGGGCCATTCACATCCCTCCGCACAAGGATGAAGTGTACTGCTCGCTGCTGCGAGGGGAACAAGGTATCCTATGCCTGCCGCAGGAGCATCAATTCCGCTACGTGCGCTTGCACGCTCGACGCCAGGGCGTCCTCGTCATAGCCGCCCTCCAGCACCGAAATAAGGCGGCCGCGCGCATGGCGCGCCGCCACCGCCCCGATCGCCTTGGTCACCCAGGCGAAGTCCGCCTCCTCCAGCAGCAGGGACGCAAGCGGATCGTCGCGGTGCCCATCGAATCCGGCGGAAACCATCACCAGATCCGGGGCGAACGCGTCGAGCGCCGGGAGAATCTGTTCGGCCCAGGCGTTGCGGAACTTGGCCCCGCCGGTGCCGGGCGGCAAGGGCACGTTGACGACGTTGCCGGCTACCCCCGTCTCGTGGGCGCGCCCGGTCCCTGGATACGCCGGACTCTGATGGGTACTGCCGTAAAACAACGCGGAATCCGGCGCGCACACATTTTGCGAGCCGTTGCCGTGATGGACATCAAAATCCAGGATCGCGACCCGCTCCAGCCCGTGGGCCGCGCGCCCGTGCAAGGCCCCCACCGCCACGTTGTTGAAGATGCAGAACCCCATCGGCCGGCCGCGTTCGGCGTGGTGCCCGGGTGGCCGCACGGCGCAAAAGGCATTCGTGACGGAGCCTCCGACCACCGCATCGACCGCCATCACGACCGCGCCCGCCGCGCGCAGCGCCGCGCGCCCCGACCCCGGGGTAAGGGCGGTGTCCGGATCGAGTTCGACGATGCCGCGGGGCGGAACGGCGGCGAGTACAGCGTCGATGTAGCCAAGTTCGTGAACCCGCCCGAGTTCCTCGCGCGTGGCCTCCGGCGCCTCGCGCCGCACCAGGCCGGCAAACGCGGGCGCCGCCAGCGCCGCCAGCACCGATTCCAGCCGCGCGGGGCTTTCCGGGTGACCGGGCACCGCGTGTTCCAGGCACGCCGGGTGGCTAACGAGCAGGGTCGGCAACCGGCGATCCGCGCGCGAGGTCGGCGCCTGCGTCCGTAGCCGGGACGTTGGCGCCGGACTTGACGCGCGCCTTCGCCAGTTCCTCCTCAACCAATTCCTTCTTGGACAACTTCCCCACCAAGGTCCGCGGCAGGGCGGCGCGGAATTCGACTTCGTGAGGCATCTCGTGGCGGCCGACCCGTGACTCAAGGAACGCCAGCAACTCGGCCTGCGTGAGCCGCGCACCGTCGCGGACGCGAACGAACGCCTTCACGGCCTGGCCGCGGTAGTCGTCTGGAATGCCGATCACGATCGTCTCGACCACGGCGTCGTGCTGGTAAATCGCCTCCTCGACCACACGCGGATACACGTTGAATCCGCCGACCAGGATCAAGTCTTTGATACGATCGACCAAGAACACGTATCCCTGGGCATCGAGGTATCCGATATCCCCGGTGCGGAGCCGTCCGTCCACGATCGCGGCGCCGGTTTCGTCGGCACGATTCCAGTACCCGCGCATGACCTGTGGGCCGGAGATGCAGATCTCCCCCCTCTCGCCCGCGCCCAGAACCCGTGACGGGTCATTCCGGTCGGTGATCGTGACCGTCGTCCCGGGCAGCGGCAGCCCGATCGAGCCAGCCTTATTGACCCCGTACAACGGGTTGCAGGTCGCCACCGGCGCCGTCTCGGTTAGGCCGTAGCCTTCGACCAATTTGCACCCGGTGAGCGTCTCAAAGCGTTGCTTCACCTCGACCGGCAGCGGTGCGCCGCCCGATATGCAGAACCGGATCGACGTGAGATCGAACTTTCGCAGGTCCGCGGAATTGATCGCCGCATACATCGTCGGCACGCCCGGCAGCAGCGTCGGCCGCTTGCGGTGAATGTCGCGCAGCACGTCTTCGAGCCTGAACCGCGGATGGATGATGATCTCCGCGCCCACGTATAGGGCGAGGTTCATTGCGACCGTCATCGCAAAGACGTGGAAGAACGGCAACACCGCCAACATCTTCTCTTCGCCCCAGCGGACGCCGTCCAGCCACAGCAGGGCTTGGTGTGCGTTCGCCGAGAGATTCGCGTGGGTCAGCATCGCGCCTTTCGGGGTGCCGGTGGTGCCGCCGGTGTACTGCAGCAGCGCGATATCGGTGTCGGGGTTGATCGCCACCGGCGCCGGTGGCGTTGCGTCGGCAATCAAGTCCGAAAAACGCACCGCGTCGCCGTCGATTTCGGCAATCTCGCGGCGATGGAAAATCGGGTGCAGGAAATTCTTCGGGAACGGCAGGACTTCGCTCAACGTGCCCACGACCAGGCGGCGCAGTTGGGTCCCGCCGATCAGCGCCTGCGCCCGCGGGTACAGCGCCGTCAGATTCAGCGTCACCATGAATTCCGTACCGGAATCCAGCACTTGGTGGCGCAGTTCCGCCTCAGCGTAGAGCGGACTAAAGGTCACCACGGTCCCGCCGGCGCGCAGGATCGCAAAGTACGCGACCACGAATTGCGGGCAGTTGGGTAGGAACAGGCCTACCCGCGCACCTTTGGTTACCCCAAGGTTCTGAAAACCGCGCGCCGCCCGCTCGATCAGACGCTCGACGTCCGCATAGCTGTAGCGGCGGCCGAGAAAATCAAGGCACGGCCGCGGCCCAAACCGGCGCGCTGACTGGGCAAACAGGGCCGGCAAGGGCTGCACCGGGATCGCTGCATGCCAGTCGATGGCGGGCGGATAGCCGGCCAGCCAGGGAGGCTCAACCATGGGGAATCCTTAGCGTCACCAGCAGGGATGCTAAAGTAGCCGCGATTTCCCAGCCAATCATGGTTTCCCGAGGGTTACGCTTACTAAGCGTGACGAAGTATCTGCATTGGAAAAAACACTCCTTGAGCACGCATAATTCTTTCTGTAGGTTCGGAGTTGCGTCGGTGCTCATGGCGGCGGTCGTAAGATTTGGATTTCTGTAGCGTTTGGAGGCCTAATGAACCAGTTCCGTATGAAGGCGATGGCGTTTGGGGTAGCAGTTGCGCTGGTCGTTGCGCCGACTTTGGCGTTGGCCGCTGATGCCGCGGCGGCCGCAGTCTCGCTGCAGTTCCAACAGAACATGCTTTCGCAGAAGTCGGTTCCGACCGCGGTAGCCGGCCAGGATGCTGCTGCTGCTGCTGCTGGTGCGGGCGGCGGCGCGGCCGGCGGTGCGGCGGCCGGACTGGGAATCGGTGCGGTGGGGTTAGGCGTCGGGGGAGCCATTGCCGTTGCGGCTGCTGTTGCGGTTGCAATCGCCGCCGTTGCTGGCGCTGGCGGCGCGCGCTCGGTTATCAGCACGTCTACGTCGACCTCGACAGCGACTGTATCGGCATCACAAACGACGTACCGTTACGACGTTTACCTCGACCGCTAGCGCTGCACGGCAGCTGCCCGCCCTACTCGGCGCGGTGGGCAAAACATCTTCTGAGGGACTGGGCGACTCAGTTGCGGGTCGCCCAGTTTTTTTTGGCACCGAGCGGAGCGGGGGTCGGCATCGATTGATTGTCCGGTGGTATTGCGCCGGACAATGCCTCTAGACGCGCGCCGGCTTCAACACCGTGATTTCCGCGGGCGCCATTTCGGGGTTGAAGTTCTGGACGCTCTTCCACAGAAACCCGTCCGAAAAATCAAACCAGAAATCATTCTCGAACGTCCAACGAAAGGATACCGCTGAGCTGAACTCGCGCACTCGGAGTACGTCGATTTGATGGTCCATGATCGCGATCGTCTCCCGTCCCAACACTCGGTACGTTGACTTGATGGGAACTCCGTAGCGCTGGTCAGCCGCAAGATCGACAGCACGAACCGACTCGCGATCAAAGTCGTAGCTGCCGCTGCATATCGGATCGCGATCCAGTTGAAGCGTGTCAGTTAGACTCGCGCCAACTCCAAACACGCGGATCAGCCGACCATTGCGAGTCACAAACACAGCATGGTCCGCCGAAACCCAGTGCAGGTCCGGACCGTCAAATCGCGCCAGCACCAGGACCGACCGTTGCCCCTTGCCGATCTTTGCGCTGATGGTCGCGTATGGTAAACTTTGAATATATGCAGTGGCTACCGGGGCATCCGGCAAGCCCAGGATGCTGGTACGGGTGACCGTCCCAATGTTCGCGAACACTGCTGGTACCGTGCAGCCGGACAAGACGAATGCGGTAGATGCGGTGAGCACCTCTCGCCGCATGTATGCGCGTGTTTGCTTTGGTCTGTTGCGGTCGGGGAAATCGTTCATGGAGACACTGTACTCGATGCTCAACCGCAGTTCACCGGTCGTTGCATTCGCCGTCGCGTTGACGTTGCTGAACTCGATCATTGCACTTCCCGGCGCGGCGCAAGATTTTCCCACCTTGCTGCAGCAACTCCTTCAGACTCCGGCCATCGGTGCTGCTACGGCGGCCGGAGGTGGCACGACCACGCCCATTGATGCCGCGCGGGCCCCTGCGGCCCAAGGACAGGCGACGGCTTCGCCGCTGTCATCCCGTGCGCAACCGACCACGCAAGGTCGGAGCACGATGAAGCTTTCCGAGACGGAAATGCTGGTGGTGCGGCGGTTTTGTGAGGGGCGCCTGAAAGACGCCGAACGCGACGCGCTTGAGGCGATCGGCAATTTCGGCGCGCTGGAGCAGGACTATTGCCAACGGGCGCGCGAAGCACTGCTTCAATTCGGGTATGAAACGTTTGACGGCGCGCGCACCCCAAGTGTCCTGGTGAACGGGACTATTCCCGCCGATTACCTTCTCGGCATCGGCGATGAACTAGTGGTCACATTGCGCGGTCAAGCCAATGGGGCAAACCGTTTGGTGGTCGACCGCGAGGGCCACATTACCGTCCAGAACCTCCCGCCGATCTTGGCGGCGGGTAGGACGTTCGGTGAACTGCGAAATGAACTGCAGGCCCGGGTTCGATCGGCGTATGTCGGCACCGAAGTATTTGTGTCACTTGGTTCGGTGCGTCTAGTGGCAGTCTCGGTTCTGGGGGAAGTCTCCCAGCCCGGCGTCCACCAACTGACCGGCCTTTCGACGATCCTCGATGCGTTAGCTCAGGCGGGGGGAATCAAGAAGACAGGCAGTCTCCGCCACGTGATCGTCCAGCGTGGGGGCGCCTCGTTTACGATTGATCTCTATGACCTCATCTTCTACGGAACTTTGACTCGCAATCTGGCGCTGTACGAAGGAGATCGAATCATTGTGCCCACAATTGGCGCAACCGTAGCCGTCGCCGGCAAGGTCAAGCGCCCCGGGATCTATGAACTTGCGTCCGACCGCAATTCCCTCACCGTAGGCGAGGCGTTGGCCATGGCTGGCAACACCCTTCGTCCCCAGGGCTCGCGCATTTCAACGTACTCGTTCGACGCCGCGGGGCGCTCGCAGGTGAGCGAGAATAGTTCCCTGACAGCGCCGATCCTGAGTGGAACGCTTGTGCGCGTCGACTTCGGCGGAGAGATCAATGTTGGAGTTGTAGAACTCGTTGGAGCAGTGCGCGCGCCGGGGATCAGAACACTTGGCGCGGCCCCCAGCGTGCGCGCATTGATCGGCGCCTCGGACAACTTGCAGCCTGACGCGTATACGCCGTTCGCCGTCTTGGAGACGACCGATCCCGGCGCACTTAGTCGCCGGCTGTTCCCAGTCGACCTGCAGCGAATCATGTCGGGCCAGTTGGACTACCTACTGAGCGACGCGGACCGTTTATACGTCTTCACGGTCAGCGACATCCAGTTCCTGTCTTCCCCGTACGTCCAAAAGGTGATCGCTGTCCAGCCGGACGCGGCCGGGATGGCACCGGAGGGAGTGCCCATAGCAGGCCAACTGAGGGACCTCACCGAGCAACTGAACGTAGCAAATCGCAAGATCGAGTTGCTTGCTGCGGGCGAGGACAAGAAGGCAATTGGGCCCTCCCAGCAGCAACCTTCCTGCAGCGGGCTGGATGCTCTCGCTCGTGTCGTGAGCACCACGCGCTCTGGGCGATTTGACAACGCAATCCAGGCGGCGGGCGCTGCAGCCCGGCAGAATGCGCAGACGGCTGCGCTAGTTCAGCCGCAAGAGCGAGCCACGGCGGCGCAGGTGTGTCCCCGACTCTTCCAGCAGAATGCCGCCCTGCTGCCTTTTGCATTGGAATACGTTGTCGCGCTCAGCGGCGAAGTCCGAACCCCAGGAGCCTACCCGGTCGTAGATGGCGCTCCCATCACAAGCGTGGTCGCCGCTGCGGGCGGGGTCACCCGGACCGCCGACCTCAAGCGGGTAGAAATAACACGCAGCACCGTCACGGCCGGCCAGGCGACGCGGGCCAACCTTGATTTGAGCGGCGCACAGGCCGCGACCGCCGTGGTAAATCCCGGCGATATCGTGCGCTTCAACCCAGTGTTTGCCGACCGCGAAAGCGGCCCGGTGCTGCTAGCCGGAGACTTTGTTCACCCCGGCTACTATGAGATTCGTCGGGGGGAGACGCTGTCGCAGCTAATGATCCGCGCGGGCGGGCTAACTGCACAGGCGTATCCCTACGGCGCTGTATTCACGCGTGAAAGTGTTAAGCGTGCGCAACAAGAGGGCTTCGCCAAAGCCGCTCGGGAATTGTCGGCAGCGGCGGTATTCGCGACCACCAAGGGCGAAATTAGCGCCGGAGCCGTCGGCGCGCTCCAAGCCTTGACTGATCAGATTGCACAGACCCCGGCGGTGGGTCGGGTCGTGATCGAGGCCGATCCGACCGTGTTGCAGGTTCGACCCGAGTTCGACACCGCCTTGGAACCGGGTGACACAGTATTCATGCCGAAGCGCCCAAACTCCGTACTCGTGCTTGGCGATGTCCTCAACCCCGGTGCTCTACAATTCCGGTCGGGCTCTACCGCTGACGAGTACATCAAACGGGCAGGTGGGTTCGAGCGCTCGGCCGATCAGAGCCGACTGTTCCTTATCTTCCCGAACGGTTCGGCGCAGCCCATATCGACCAGCATTTGGAACTATAACCCTGTCCAAATCCCGCCGGGCAGCGCGATCGTCGCCCCGAAGAACGCTGCACCACTGAATCTTCTCGCAGTTACCGGAAGCATCGCCCAACTAGTGAGCCAGATCGCGATCACAATGGCGTCTCTGGCTGTGATCAGTCGGTAGTCGGCTTGCCCCTGGGTCGACCGACTCCTACATCCACTCCACCGGAACATAGATAGTGAAAGACTCCGTGGTCACTGCCAGGGTGGTGGCAGGTTTCGTTGCTTTAGCGTTGGTTGCGCCATTGCCCGCCAGTTCAGCAGAAATCGCGCCAGCAGTCGCCAACTTGGTGTCTCCCGGCAATTTCGGCGGCGTCGGATTGATCGAAACTCGCAGTGCGCGAATGGGACCAGACGGCCTCGCGACGATCGGCCTCTCGCAGGCGTTCCCATACAAGCGCACTCTGCTGACGCTTCACGTGATGCCGTGGCTCGAAGCCACGTTCCGCTACACTGAGGTGCAAAATCGCCTTTACTCGAGCGACCCTCGTTTCAGCGGCACGCAGACCTACAAGGACCGCAGCGCCGATCTTAAATTTCACCTGTGGTCAGAAAGCGATTACCTCCCAGAGGTAGCGATTGGGTTTCAGGATCTGCTTGGCACCGGCGTGTTTGAGGGTGAATACGTTGTCGCAAGCAAGCGCTACCGTGACCTAGATTTTAGTTTGGGCCTGGGCTGGGACTACCTCGGGTCACGGGGCAATCTGCCAAACCCACTCCGCAATTTCAGCAGGACCTTCAAGCCAGAACAGGGCCAGGGGGGTCAAGTGAACCTGTCTCGACTGTTCTCTGGCGACACGATCGGGCCGTTTGGCGGAATCGAGTACCACACGCCAATCGAAGGCCTCAGCCTAAAGATCGAATACGACGGGCACGACCCCGCAAAAGAGGCCTTGGACAATGCCCTCCCCTACAAATCTCCGATCAACTACGGCTTCAATTTCCGGCCGTGGTCCTGGATCGACATCTCAGTGGGGCGGGAACGGGGTGACACTCTCTCGACGCGCGTCACCTTGCGCGCAAATCTGCAGGACCAAGCCAGTCTGCCGAAATTTGACCCGCCGCCCCCTTCAATCGAGCCCCGCCAGACCATCGCAATGCTCGCCGGGCCAAACGCCGATGCGGTGCCGACAACCCCATTGCGGCCGTCACCACCCCCTTCCGCGTCGAAGGTCGCCGCCGCGCCATTCTCTGAAACCCGCCCAACCCCAACGCCATCCGTAGCGAATTTGGCGGGCCGAAGGCCACCTTCTCCCGACTTGGGCGTGGAACTGTACGGCATCTTCGGCAGCTTTGGCCTTTCTGTCCTGGACGTTGCTGTCGTTGGCGATGAATACGTCGTGACGGTGGATGGCACTAGCGATACCGACTACGAGAGTGCCGCCCGCGCCGCGTTCGGGGGCGTGCCAGAGGACGTTGATTCGGTCATCGTTGTCGATCCTGGGGTCATTGCGACTCGCGTTCAGCGATTCCCAGGCATCAGGTCGATGCCTCCAATGCCTGACCTCTTCGACAGCCTCGCTGCCCTCGGCCTGGATATCAGTGACGTCCGTATCATAGGCGCGGCCGCCACAGTTTCTGTCACTCCCATTCTAGCAGGCGCCCGGTTTGACTTGGCTGCTGCCGCACGCGTTGCCGCCGCTAGTCTGGAGGTCTCAGTCGCCATCGTTCGGGCAGCAAGACCAGCTAAGACGATTGCGGCCGCGCCTCCGCTGAACTCGGTGACGTTGCTCGCACCCTTAACTGCGCCCGCCATCACGCCACTTGGACCGCTAGCGGCAACCCCACCGCTCCAGATCTACCCGCTGACATTGGATCGTCTTGACTTCGCGCAGCTTGCTGCCGCCGCCGGAATCGACCACGACACAGTTCCTGCCGATCCGGCGTATACACGCGAACAAATCGCCGCAGTCCGCAGTCGCGTGGGGCAAGAACTCTCTAAGTACGGTTTCTCATTGGACTCTCTACGTTTGGGCTCGCGCTCTGTAGTAGCCGAAGTAACGATGAATCAGTTTCCGCAGGAGGCGAGAAACTTCGGCACGGCCGCCCGAGTCATCGCCAGCTACATTCCTGCGCCCATCGAAGAGATAACGGTCGCGTCGCTCAGCGGTGGAATGCAACTCGCGCGCGTCACTTTTCGCCGCACCGACCTTGAGCGTCAGGCCGCGGGCGAGGGAACGCCAGAAGAAGTTATGGCGCATGCAGTTTGGGAACCTGGACAACCCGGCATGCCGGGGCTTGCTGCCGACTCCAACACCGGCCGCTATCCTCGTTTTACTTGGAGCGCTGCGCCACAGACTCGCCAGCACATTGGCGGGCCCAACCAGTTCCTCCTGTATCAGTTCTGGCTAGCATTCAACGCCGGTGTCGAGATCAGACGCGGTTGGTCAGCAGAGACAAGTTTCGGGCTAGATCTCTACAACAACTTCAAGAAGATAACGTTAGTGTCAGACAGCGTCCTGCCACACGTTCGCAGTGATATTCGCAACTACTTGCAGGAGGGTGCCAATAACATTACCCGACTACAAACCGACTTCTTCTTCAAGGCGGGCCCAGAGCTCTACACCCGGATGTCACTAGGTCTGTTTGAAGAAATGTTCGGAGGCGTTAGCGCCGAGACTCTGTTCCGGCCGTTCAATTCGCGGCTGTCGCTCGGCCTGGAACTGGACCGGGTCCGGCAACGTGACTACCAGCAGCTCTTTGCGTTCCGCGAGTACGCGGTAACCACCGGCCATTTCAGCCTGTACTACGAACTTCCCTACAAGAACCTTCTGCTCATGGCCCACGTGGGGCGTTACCTCGCAGGCGATGTTGGCGCGACGTACGAGTTGTCTCGACGTTTTGATAGCGGTGTCCGTGTAGGCCTGTGGACAACGTTTACAAATGTCTCGGCGCAACGGTTCGGCGAAGGCTCGTTCGACAAAGGGTTCTTCATTGTTGTGCCATTCGACCTACTACTCACTCATTCGACCCCGAGCGCTAGCGTCTTCGCGTTCCGCCCTCTTTCCCGGGACGGCGGTCAACGCCTGATCATGACTACCCGCCTGTATGACGTTACCAGCGCAGGGAACCTCGACGCGGTAACGCGTGACTGGCCGCAATTGTTCCGATGACATCGACCGTTTTGAGCGGCCCAACAAGACGCCTAGATAGGATCGCCCCAAACCCGCGCGGAAACTTGACAATCCAAGGCGAAACCGGCTCTTTTCCGGCCACCGGTCGGATCCTCCGCCGTAACACCAGCGCCGCAGCATGACCCCGCTAGACGCTCTGGAAAGCCAGAGCATTTACATCTTTCGTGAGGCGTTCAACCGCATCGGCAAACTTGCGATGCTGTGGTCGCTCGGCAAAGACTCGAACGTCATGGTGTGGCTGGCGCGCAAGGCGTTCTTTGGCCGCCTGCCGTTCCCGGTACTGCACATCGATACCGGCAAGAAATTCAAGGAAATGTACGACTTCCGCGACCAGTACGCGAAGGAGTGGGGCTTGGACCTCATCCTCGGCGACTGCCCGCCGGTCGAAGAAATGGACCCGTCCCTGCCCCCCGCCGCCCGTTCGGCCGCGCGCAAGACCGCCGGCCTGAAGCGCGTGTTGAAAGCGCACGGATTTGAAGGCGTGTTCGCCGGCATCCGCCGCGACGAAGAAGGCACCCGCGCCAAGGAACGCTACTTCTCTCCGCGCAGCGGCGCCGGCGCCGGCAAGTGGGACGTGCGGGATCAGCCGCCCGAGTTCTGGGGCCAGTTCAACACCGACTTCCCGCCCGGCACCCATCTGCGCATTCACCCGCTCCTGCATTGGACCGAGCTCGACATCTGGAAGTATTCGGACCGCGAGAAGATTCCGATGGTCCCGCTGTACTTCGCCCGCAACGGCAAGCGCTACCGTTCGCTCGGCGACCAGGACATCACCTCGCCGGTGAGCTCCAACGCATCCACTGTTGCGGAAGTGATCGCCGAACTCGAGACCACCAAGGTCGCCGAACGCTCCGGCCGCGCCATGGATCACGAGGCCGAAGACGCGTTCGAGCGCCTGCGCGCCGACGGGTACATGTAAGCCCATGCCGGGAACCTCGCGCGAAGGCCTGAAGGTCGCGATCGTCGGCCACGTCGACCACGGCAAGTCCACGCTGGTCGGCCGCTTGCTGCACGACACCGGCAGCCTGCCGGAAGGCAAGGTCGAAGCGATCCGCGAAGTGTGCCGCCGCCGCGGCGTCGAGTTCGAGTGGGCGTTCTTGATGGACGCGCTGCAGGCCGAGCGCGACCAGGGCATCACCATCGACACGTCGCAAATCTGGATCAAGAGCCAGTCGCGCGACTACGTCATCATCGACGCGCCAGGCCACAAAGAGTTCCTGAAGAACATGATCACCGGCGCCGCGGCGTCGGATGCCGCCTTGCTGGTGATCGACGGCGCCGAGGGCGTGAAGGAACAGTCCCGCCGCCACGGCTACTTGCTGCATCTGCTCGGCGTGCGCCAGATCGCCGTCGCCGTGAACAAGATGGACCTGGTCGGCTTCAGCCAGGCGCGCTTCGAGGAAATCGAAAAGGAATACCGCGCCTATCTGATCGGCGTCGGCGTCACCCCCACCCACATCGTGCCGATCTCTGGCCGTGGCGGCGACAACGTGGTGACCCAGTCGGTCAACATGCCCTGGTACAAGGGCCCGACCGTCATGGGCGCCCTCGAGCGCTTCAAGGTGGTGACCCAGCCCGAAGGCCTGCCGCTGCGCATGCCGGTGCAAGACGTCTACAAGTTCGACCACCGCCGCATCATCGCCGGCCGCATCGATTCCGGCGTGCTCAAGGTCGGCGACCGCGTGTTGTTCTCGCCGAGCAATAAGTCGGCGCGCGTGGCCTCCATCGAAGCATGGTTGGTACCCGGCACGCCCACGGAAGTGCGCGCGGGCATCTCCACCGGATTCACCCTCGACGAACAAATCTTCGTCGAGCGCGGCGAGATCGTTAGCCACGAGGCGCAGCCGCCGATCGAAAGCGACGTGTTCCGCGCCCGCCTGTTCTGGCTCGGCAAGACCTCGCTCACCGTCGGCTCGCGCTACCGCTTGAAGCTCGCTACCGCCGAGGCACAAGTGCGCGTCCAGGCGATCGAACACGTAGTCGACACCGGCGATCTGTCCACCGCCGCCTCCGACAAGGTCGAGCGCAATGCGGTCGCGGAAGTCATCCTGCAGGCGGATCGCGTGCTGGCGCTGGATGAATTCACCAGCGCGCCCCTGTCCGGCCGCTTCGTGCTCGTCGACGGCTACGACATCGCCGGCGGCGGCATCATCTCGATGGCCGGGTACGCCGATCAGCGCCAGGCGCTCACCGTCAAGTCGCGCAACATCACCTGGACCGAACAGGCTGTCTCGGTCGAGGCGCGCGCGCGCCGCAACGGCCACCGCGGCGGGGTCATCTGGTTCACTGGCTTGTCCGGCTCGGGGAAATCGACGTTATCCAGCGCTGTCGAGCGCCGTCTGTTCAGCCTCGGCTATCAAGTGTTCGTCCTGGACGGCGACAACATGCGCCACGGCCTCAACTCGGACCTGGGCTTCTCGCCCGACGAGCGCGCGGAAAACATCCGCCGCGTCGGCGAAGTGGCTGCCCTGATGAGCCGGGCCGGCATGGTCGTGCTGACGGCATTCATCTCGCCGTACCGGTCCGACCGCGCCCGCGCCCGCAAGGCGGTCGGCGACTCGTTCCACGAAGTGTACGTGAAGGCCGACCTCGCCACCTGCGAGCGGCGCGACCCCAAGGGGCTGTACCGCAAGGCGCGTGCCGGCGAGATCCAAGAGTTCACCGGCATCTCGGCGCCCTACGAGCCGCCCGAGACCGCAGAACTGGTTGTCGACACCGCTGCGATGGACGTGGAGCAGTCCGTAGACGCGATCGTCAGCTACGTCCGCGAGCAGTTCGCGGATCGCGCGGCGCAGGCGGCCGGCGGAAAACGGTGATCCTGCCGCGGCCCGCGGCGGTCAGTGGACTGCTTCCGATCATGCCGCACGACCCAAATCCGCCCAGCCTCTTGGAGCACGGCCCACCATGAATGCCAAGCTGCGGCTGGTACCGATCGCGCTGGGTATCCTCACCGCAGGGTATGTACCAGCGTCGCACACGCTTAAGCGGCTGCCCCAGGCGACCCCGCGCTTCAGCCAGCAGGCCGTAGTCGAGCAGGTCGTCAACCGAGCGCGCCCGGGAGAGTTGATTTTCGCCACGACCGACCAGTATCTCATGCCGTTCGCCGAGCGGATTTGGACCGGGGTTCGCGACGGGAAGCCACCAAGCGTAGTCTGGGTGTTTCCCAGCGAGGGCGCCTTTAACGAAGACTACGGCACCCTCGCGGCGCAGCGCTTTGGTTGTGCGCTTGCCGCGCGCAACGGACTCAACGTGATCTGGGGAATTCATGGGCCGAGGGTAACCGCCTTCGATCGCAGTTCGGGACGGGCGCAGATCGTCGTTCCGGACGGCCTAGCCGGAGACGTGCGCGCGGATTTCGTGGTCGAGGAAGTCATGTACGAAGTAGTGGATGGGTTCTACTTCCGCGGACGGGTAACGGGTGCGACGCTTGAGCCAGCTGGCGATATTCTGTTCCAAGCGGATCAGCCCGCCGCGTGCGGTGGCTGACGTCTTCGGGGGAGCGTGGCGATGAAGGTTGTAATTCTTGCCGGCGGGCTTGGCAGCCGCCTGTCCGAAGAGACTTCCCTGAAGCCGAAGCCCCTGGTGGAAATCGGCGAGCAGCCGATGCTTTGGCACATCATGAAGATCTACGCCGCGCACGGCTTCAAGGATTTCGTCCTGTGCCTTGGGTACAAGGGCGACATGATCAAGCGCTACTTCCTCGACTATCACGAGCGCGCGTCGGATCTGACCGTCGACCTCGCGACCAACACGGTGTCGCCCCATTCCGGGCCTGCCGAGGATTGGCGCGTCACCCTGGTTGATACGGGTGTCGGCACGCAGACCGGCGGCCGGCTGAAACGCATTGCGCGCTACTTGGACGACGAGCCGTTCTGCATGACCTACGGCGACGCGGTGACGGACCTCGACATCAACAGCGTGGTTGAACTGCGGCGCAGGGCCGGCACCCTAGCCGCCGTAACGGCGGTGCGGCCCCTGGGGCGCTTCGGCGCAATCCGGTTCGACGGCCACACGGTGACTGGATTTGACGAGAAGCCGGCCGGCGACGGCCAGTGGATCAACGGCGGCTTCTTCGTTCTGTCGCCTACGGTCCTCGACTACATTCGCGGTGACGACACGGTGTGGGAACAGGAACCGATGGCGCGCCTGACGCAAGCACGTCAGATATCGGTACATCACCACACTGGCTTCTGGCACTGCATGGACACGCTGCGCGACAAGAAGGAACTTGAGACGCTGTGGGCCACCCCCCGCCCCCCGTGGCGCAAATGGGAATAGTGACCTGACCATGCCCGCAACCGCTTGGGCGGGTAAGCGCGTATTCCTGACCGGACACACTGGGTTCAAGGGCAGTTGGATGGCCCTGTGGCTGGAACGCTTGGGCGCGCGCGTCGTCGGCTTCGCGTTGCCGGCCGATCCGGACTCCCTCCATCGTGCCGCCGGACTGCCGGGGCGATTTTCCGAGACTCTCGGCGACATTCGCGACCGCGCGCTCGTTCGCGGCGCGATGGAACGGGCGGAGCCGGATGTCGTCTTTCACATGGCCGCCCAGCCGCTGGTCCGGGCGTCCTACGCCGATCCGGTCGCAACGTTCACGACCAACGTGATGGGAACCGTACACGTCCTAGAGGCGGTCCGGACCTGCCCCAGCGTGAGAGCGTCGGTGATCATCACGACGGACAAGGTCTATCGTGCCGGTGCCAGCGCAGCCGGCAACGCCGAGGACGACCCGCTAGGCGGGCACGACCCGTACAGCGCCAGCAAGGCGTGCGCGGAACTGGTGTCCAGTTCGTATCGCGCGTCGTTCTTCGACCGAGCCGACGATCCGCTGATCGCCACTGCGCGCGCGGGCAACGTCATCGGTGGCGGCGACTGGGCCGAGGATCGCCTCGTTCCTGACTTGGTGCGCGCCATCCTGAGCGGCGTACCGGCACGGATTCGGGCACCACACGCGATCCGCCCCTGGCAGCACGTTCTGGAACCCCTCGCCGGTTATCTCCGGCTCGCGGAACGCCTGTTGGCGCGGGATCGCAGCTATGCCGTTGCCTGGAATTTTGGCCCGCGCAGCGACGAGTTGCGCAGTGTCGCCGATGTCGCGGATGCGGTCGTCCGGCACTGGGGCCGCGGCGCGGTGCCATGGGTCAACGACACCGGAATCCACCCCGCCGAGACGGCGATCTTGACGCTCAACCCCGCCCGCGCAGCAGAACGTCTCGATTGGCAGTCCCGGCTCTCGTTCGATGATTCGATCAAGATGACCACCGATTGGTATCGTTCGGTCGCCCATGGGGTCGACGCATTGGCGGTCACTCACGCACAAATTGCCGACTACGAGGCCTTGGCTCATACCAGCCCGGTATGATGCGATTGCCGCGGTGGTTGAGATTCGCAGAAGGTAGCTAGAATTGACTGAGTCCACGACGAATGCCGATCGCAGCGCCGCGCTCCGCGGCCGCATCCTTGAGTTGGTCGGCGAGTACCACGCGGCCGCGTTCGCACCGCCGCAGTTCGTTCCCGGCGTCTCCCCCGTCCCCATCTCCGGCAAGGTGTTTGCGGCCGAGGACATGCAGTTGCTGGCGGAGTCGACGCTGGACTTCTGGCTCACCACAGGCCGGTTCGCGGATCAGTTCGAAAAGGCGTTCGCGCCGCGCTTCAACTGCCGCCACGCGATGCTGGTCAACTCGGGCTCCTCAGCCAATCTGGTCGCGGTATCGGCCTTGTGCTCGCCGATGCTGGGCGAACGCCGCCTCCGCCCGGGGGACGAGGTGATCACGGTTGCTGCCGGGTTCCCGACCACGGTCAATCCGATTGTGCAGAACGGTCTCGTGCCGGTGTTCGTCGACGTCACACTGCCGACCTACAACATCGACGTTGCACAGCTCGAAGCGGCGATGGGCCCGCGCGTCCGGGCGATTGTCATCGCCCACACGCTCGGCAACCCGTTCGACATCGATGCCGTGATGGCGTTCGCCAAGCGCCACGGGCTGTATGTCATTGAGGACTGCTGTGACGCCGTGGGCAGCCGGTACAAGGACCAGCCGGTCGGCTCGTTCGGCGATCTTGCGACCACCAGCTTCTATCCCGCCCACCACATCACGATGGGCGAGGGCGGCTGCGTGCTGACCAACCGGCCGAAGCTGAAGCGGATCGCGGAATCGTTGCGCGACTGGGGCCGCGACTGCTGGTGCGATCCCGGCAAGGAGAACACCTGCGGCAAGCGTTTCGACCAACAGTTCGGCGAGCTTCCCCCGGGGTACGACCACAAGTACGTGTTCTCCCAGATCGGCTACAACCTGAAGGTCACCGACATGCAGGCGGCCGTCGGGGTGGCACAGTTGGCCAAGCTCGACGGCTTCATCGCCGCGCGGCGCCGCAACTTCGACCTGCTCCACCGCGGCCTCAAGGCCCACGAGGACTTGTTTATCCTGCCCGAGGCGACCGCTGGATCGGAGCCGAGCTGGTTCGGATTCCCGATCGCCTTGCGTCCGGGCACCCCGTTCAACCGGAACCAGCTCGTGCGGTTCTTAGAGGAACGCCGCATCGGGACCCGGCAGTTGTTTGCCGGGAACTTGGCGCGGCAACCGGCGTACCAGGACGTAGCCTATCGGGTGTGCGGGACCCTCACGAACACCGATATCGTCATGAACAACGTGTTTTGGATCGGTGTGTTCCCGGGCATCACGCCGGCGATGATCGACTACGTCCTGACGGTCTTTGCCGAGGCGCGGAACCGCTCATGGCCGCGCGTTACGGCGAACGTTGCGCCGGCTCAAAATTGACGCGTCCGCGCTCCACCACCAACGGGCGTTTGCGGACCTGGGAGTGAATCGCGGCCACGTACTCGCCGATCACGCCCAGGAAGAACAGCTGAATCCCTGAGAAGAAGAACATTCCGACCGTCAGCATCGGGATGCCCGGGGGCGCAAACTGGCGAAAGTGGATGGCGCTGTAGACCAGAATAATCACCGCCCCCAACGCGCTGACGGCTGCAACCACGAACCCGGCCAATAGCGTGATGCGGATCGGCACCCGGGACAGCGAGATCAGCCCGTTCAGGCCCTGGTCGATCAGCGCCAGGAAATTCGACTTGGACACCCCGCGTTCGCGCTTGTGCCAAACGTGCTCGATTCCTTTGGACCGGAATCCGCACGCGGCGATCATGCCGCGGACATACGGGTAGTAGTCGTCGAACTTGCGCAGCGCTTCGACGACCTTGCGATCCACCAATTGGAATTCGCCAACGTTCGGCTTGACGTCCAATTGCGACATCTGCCGCACTAGGCGGTAGTACAGGCGGCGGGTTGCGGCGATCAGGCCGCGCTCTTGCCGCACGGCGCGAATGCCGTACACAACCTCGGTGCCCCGCTCCCACTCCCGTACAAACTGCGGGATCAGTTCGGGCGGATCCTGCAGGTCGGCGGGGAGGAAGACCACCACCGCATCGCCGCTGGTCGCAAGCACGCCGTTGAACAGCGATGCGAACGGACCGAAGTTCCGTGAATTCAGGATCAGTTTCACCCGGCGGTCGCCGCCCGCGAGCTTCTCCAGCACGGCGACGGTGCCGTCGGTGGAGGCGTTGTCGCAGAAGATGTGCTCGAGGTCGTACTCGGGCAGTTCGCGCTCAAACAAATCGCGCACCGTGGCGGCGCAGATCTCGACGTTGTCTTCTTCGTTGAAGCACGGTGTTACGACCGAAATCAGCTTCTTCGCCGTCATGACGGCCTCGCGTTCAGCGCACCGGCGAGTGCACCGTGCCGGTCCGGATGCAGAAACACGAAATTCGTGGCCACCGTCTCTTCCGAAACGTGTGCGAGCGGCTGCAATCCCGCTGGCGAGACGCCCCAGCACCGGTATCCGATCCCGGCCAGCAGAGCGATGATGTCGTTGGGATGGTACGAGAACTTCGCCGCCCATTTGCGCAGCATCTCGCAGAAGATCGCGGGCCGGTCGCGGCCCAGCGTCGCCATGCCGCCGCGCAGGGCGAAAATCTCCGAGCCCTCGATGTCCATCTTGATCATGTCGACCGCGGCAATGCCGCGTTCGGCCGCCCACTCGTCCAGCCGCACCAACGCACACCGCACCTCAAGCTGGGGAACCTGGTCGAACAACGGAACCCGCGATGCAGCCGGCGTGCCGATTCCCTGGGGTACGTAGAACGTGACCGTGGCGCGCTCCTCACCAAAGCCGAAGGCGTGGCACTCCACCGCGGCCCCGACGCCGTTGAGCGCAATGTTGCGGCACAGCGTTGCGTGCGTATTGGCGACCGGTTCAAACGCATGCAACCGGAACGTGGGGTCGCCGCTCCGGCCGCGCGCGAGTTGCACCGCGTACCAGCCGATATTGGCGCCGATATCCAGGACCGTCCGGGACCCGCGCGCCATGACTTCCAGCAGGTGCAGTTCGTGCGGCTCGTAGGCGCCGTGCGCGACCACCATGTTGGGGGGGCTGCGCACATCGCTCGGATCCCACTCGAACACGGCGCCGTTGCGCAGCCGCAACCGCAGCCCGTCCCCGTCGATCTCGATGCGTGCAGCGTCCCCGTCGCGGAGCAACGGCGGGTACTGCAAGAGCGCCGCGTGCACTTGCCCCATCCCCTGCCACAGCGCATCGCGCGTCACAGTGCCCTGCTGGTACCCGCTGCGCAGCGCCGCCAATTCGTTGGCCGGCGGAGGTCCGGACCGAACCTCCCCAGCGGGCTCAGTGCGGGGCTTGCTCACGGAACCACCTGAGCGTGCGCTGAATGCCTTCGCGCAACGACGTCTGCGGGTGATAGCCGAGCATGCGCGCGGCCTTTTGCAGGTCGGGCTTCACTTCGTCCGGCGTGCCGGTCAAATGCCCGGTCTGCGGTGCCGTCGCCAAATGTACCGGAACGTGCGGACTCTCGATCTCGGCAATGATGTGCGCGAGTTGCCGGATGGTAACCGGCTCGCGGTCGTCGCCAATATTGAACGCCTCGCCCACGCAGTCCGACAGCAGCGCCGCCATGAACCCGGCCGTCGCGTCGCCGACATAGCAAAAACTCCGAATGCCGCGGCCATCGCTCTTGGCCTCGATCGCCTGGCCGTTCAGGCGCTGGCGCAGGAACTCGCCCATGATGCGGCCGTCATCGAGTTGCACCGCCGGGCCGTACGTGTGAAACGGCCGCACGACCCGCGCCGGAACGCCGTACGCACGCGCATAGGTCGCGCACAGCGTCTCGCCCATGCGCTTGGTCTCGGTATAGGGCGCCCGGACACCGAGCGGATCAACCTGCCCGGCATAGGTTTCCGGTGTCGGAATCTGTTCCGGCGGCGGGCTCCCATAGGGCTCGCTGCTGCTGAAGAACAACACACTGCGGGACTGCCACTCGCGTGCGCAGTCGAGCAGCATGCGCGTCCCCCACACGTTGGCGTCGATCGCGTCGAACGGCCGTGCGAGGTAGGCCTTGGGCGAGGCGGGTGACGCCGCGTGAACGATGAATTGCGCGGAGACCCCGCGTGGCAGGGGGTCGGTGACCGACTGAACGAGCACCGTAACGTTGGGGTCGTTCGCCACCGCCGCGATTCGGCTGCCCGCATCGGGCGCCGTGCGCTGCAGGGCCAAAATCTTGCACGGCTTGGCCAATACGTTCCGATTCATCCACGCCACCGCGAGGACGACGTAGGAGGGCAAGAACCCGCCCGCTCCCGTAACCAGAATCGAACTGCCCGAGAGTGCGTCACACTTGGGGCCGAGGGCCGCAGCGACGGCCCGGAGATCGCCGTCGACCACGGTTTCCTGCTGGTCGGCACGCGGTCGCGGCGCCGCCCGGACGACTACGCTGTCAATCACGGTGCTTCGGCATTCTTACCCCATCAACCAGGGCCTTGCGGGGCCGAAGTGAATACCATACCAAGGCGGTTCCGGGTAGCTTTCTCTCCCTTCCGCCGGTCGCTGCCGCCCTCGTGAGCCCCCTGTCGCAATCCATGCTGGCTACGACTGACTCCGTCGAACTCGCACGGCGAATTCGCGTGCACGTGCTGCGCATGACGAACCGTGCGCGCGCCTCCCACGTCGGCACGTGCCTGTCGGCGGCCGACATCCTGGCGGTGCTCTACGCCAAGGTCCTACGGGTACGCGCGGACCAGCCCGATTGGGCCGATCGCGACCGTTTCGTCCAAAGCAAGGGCCACGGCGGCGCCGCGCTGTACGCCGTGCTCGCCGAGCGCGGCTTCTTCCCGCGCGACTGGCTGGGCAAGTACTGCGAGGACAACAGCCCTCTGGCGGGGCACGTCTCCCACCGGGGGGTGCCAGGGGTCGAGGCGTCGACGGGCTCATTGGGACACGGGCTTTCGCTGGCGTGCGGGATGGCCTTGGGGGCTCGTTCGGCAGGGCGCGGCGCGCGCGCGGTGGCGCTGCTGAGCGACGGCGAAATGGACGAAGGCTCGACCTGGGAAGCGTTCCTGCTGGCCGGCCACCATCGCATCGAAAACCTCTTTGCGGTGATCGACTACAACAAGATTCAAAGCTTTGGGCGCACCGACGACGTCCTCTCGTTGGAGCCGCTCGCAGGCAAGTTGAGCGCATTCGGCTGGAACGTGACCGAGGTAAACGGCCACGACCACCAGGCGCTGGCCGGCGCGTTCGAACCGCGCAACGGGCGCCCAACGGTGGTCATCGCCCACACGGTAAAGGGCAAGGGCGTCAGCTTCATGGAAGACCGGCTGGAGTGGCATTACAAGTCGCCCAGCGCGGATGAGTTGGAGCGCGGCCTGCGCGAATTGGGCGAACCGCTATGAGAACCGCGTTCGTCGAAGCCTTGTGTTTGGAGGCGGCTGCCAACCGCGACCTGTGGTTGCTCACCGGCGACCTCGGATACTCCGTGCTGGAGGGATTCGCGCGGCAGTTCCCGGAGCGGTTCATGAACGTGGGTGTCGCTGAACAGAACATGATCAGCGTCGCCGCCGGCCTAGCCATGACCGGCAAGACCGTCGTGACCTACTCGATCGTGAACTTCACCACCCTGCGCTGCCTTGAGCAGATTCGCGGCGACGTCTGCTACCACCAGGCCAACGTCAAGATCGCCGGCGTCGGCGGTGGGTTCGCCTACGGCTCGCTGGGCCCAACCCATCACGGCATCGAGGACCTTTCGGCGATTTGCGCACTGCCTGGGATTGACGTGCTCGTGCCCGCGGACCCGCACGAAGCGCGCGTGTTGACCCGGGAAGCGCTCCGCCGGCCGGGCCCTGCCTACCTCCGGCTCGGCAAGGCCGGTGAGTCCAACATCCACGCGGACGAACCCCCATACGTGCGCGGCGGGATGATTCCGGTCCGCCCCGGAACCGACGCACTCATCATTGCGACGGGAGCCCTCGTGAAAGAGGCGTTGGCGGCGGCGACCCTGTGGGCTGCCACGGGCCGCGAAGCCGCGGTATGGAGTTGCCCGTGGCTGCGGCCGTTCGATGCCGCTGCCGTTGCGGCGGCAGCTGGCCAATTCCCCACCATCCTCGTAGCCGAGGAAGGGGTTGCCACCGGCGGCCTGGCGGCTGCGGTCGGCCGGGTGGTCGGCGGAATGAGCGGAGCGCGCGCCCGCGTGATCGAAGCCGCGGTGCCGCCCGAGTTCGGGCCCTCGACCCTGTCCCAGAAGTCGGCATGGGCACGCCTGGGTCTCGACGCCGCGGGCCTGCTCGCTCGCCTCGCGTCGGCAACGCCGAAGTGACGCGGCACAACCCAAGCGGCGCGGACGGCCGATGATCGGCGCCCTGTCGTCACGGACGACGGTCTTGGCGCTCCTGGCGGTGTGGGCCGCGATCGCCGCCACCAGCCCGTTCTGGCTGGCGCCCGGACCGGATGACGGATTCTACTTCTTGCAGGCGGTGGCGTTCGTCTACGAACACCGCATTGCGATTCCGTATCTCGACGAATATCGCAACGTCTACACCAACCTGCCCGGATATCCGGCGGCCCAGGGTTTGTTCTTCGCAGCGTGGAGCGGTCTCGGGCTGACCGTCGACGTCTTTTCGTCGCGCGCCTTTCAGAGCGTTGGCGTCTTCGCGTCGGTGGGTGCGGCCGCAGCCCTCTTGCACCGGGCATTCCCGGCCGGGAATACCGCTTGGGCGGCGCCCGGCGCCTTCCTGATCGTGCTGGGGGTCACCCCCTTTGGGCTCGACGCATGGTATCTGCGGCCCGAGCCGCTTGGCCTCCTCGCCGTGGCCGCCGGAATGTTGTGTTTCGTGCGCGCGTGGGAAACAAGCGGCCGCAACGCGACGTACTTTGCTGCGCTGTCGGGCCTGTCGATGGGCATAGCGATGACAACCCACCCAACAGTCACCTTCACCGCAGGTTTGGAGTCGCTGCTGTTCGCCGGCGCACTACTGTACCGGCGGCGGTTTGCTCCAGTTGCGACCGCAATCGCTGCTGCGGCCATCCCGCTGGCCTGGAGTGCCGCTTACTTTCTCGCCGGCGGGGCACCGGCGCTAGCCGAATTGTTGCGCCACGGCGAGGCGCGCGAATTCCGTCCCGGCGGCGGCATCCTGGCGATTCCCGACTACATCACCGCGGCGTACACGTCGCCTTCGGCCGCCACCCTGTACCAAGCGCTGCCGTTTACGGTGCTATCGCTCGTGATGTTCGCGATTGCCGCGCTTGTGGCGGTGCGGTTCACGCGCCCGGCGAAACCCCAGGTTTCGCCCGCTGCCGGCGCCATCTACGGCTTCTTCGCCTGCAACTGCGTGTATCTGGCGCTGGATGCCACCGGACGGCTGCAGGTGTTCACCGTGTTCGCATTTTCCGCCGCGCTGTGCCTGAGCGCCCTGCTCATCGAATTCGGCACCTGGCGCACACCCACCCCGGAAAACAAGAACGGCGGCCCCTAGGGCCGCCGTTCCGAAGCGTACCGTTGGATAAAGGCTAGGCGGCCTTTTCCATTTCGGCGGTGTACTTGCCGCTCGCCGCCGCCCAATTCATCTTCGAGCGGTGCGCCAAAACGCGCTGCGCCGCAGCGACGTTGGCCGGCTTGCCAGCCCAGGTCTCCAGCGACGTGTGCTGCAGCGCGCGGCCGTACGAGAAGCTGACCTTCCACGGCAGCGGGCCCATCTTGTTCATGACGTTGAGATGCTTCGTCGCAATCTCTTCGTCCTGACCACCGGACAGGAACGCGATGCCCGGCACGGCGGCCGGCACACGGCGCTTCAGCGTCTTCACGGTCCACTCGGCGACCTGCTCGACGCTCGCTTGCGTCGGGCAATCCTGGGCCGAGATAACCATGTTGGGCTTCAGCACCATGCCTTCGAGGTGCACGCGCTGGCCGATCAGTTCGTTGAACACCTTCAGCAGGATGGTCTCGGTGATGTCGCGGCAGGTCTCGATGGTGTGCTTGCCGTCCATGAGCACTTCCGGCTCGACGATCGGCACCAAACCGGCGTCCTGCGCCAGCTTGGCGTAGCGTGCCAGCGCGTGGGCGTTGACGTTCATCGCGTATTCGGTCGGCGTGCCCGCGCCCGGGGTGATCACGGCGCGCCACTTGGTGAAGCGGGCGCCGAGCTTGTAGTACTCGGCGAGGCGTTCACCCAGCCCGTCGAGGCCCTCGGTGACGGTTTCGTCCGGCGAACCGGCCAGCTTCTTGGTGCCCGCGTCGACCTTGATGCCCGGCAGGATGTTCTGGTCCTGCATCATCTTCACGAACGGCACGCCGGCAGCGCTGCTCTGGCGAATGGTCTCGTCGTACAGGATGGCGCCTGAGATGTACTCGCCCAGGCGGGGGGTCGAGAACAGCATTTCGCGGTAGGCGCGGCGATTGGCCTCGGTGCCCTCAACCTTGACGGTGGCGAGGCGCTTGTTGGCCGTGCTGTTGCTTTCGTCAGCGGCCAAAATACCCCGACCGTTGGCCACCATCTTGTTGGCGATCGCCTCCAAGTCCGCTGTTTTCATTGACAAATTCCCTCTAAGATCTGCGCGTTCCGTGGGGCCGCACGGCCGCGGCCCAAGCTCCCAAACGCGTGCGGGAATTCACTACCCGTTCCGGCTTTCGCTGGCAAGAACCGCCCCCTTATCGGGCGCCCGTAAGCGTACCGTAAGGAACTAGTCGGACCGCCCTCCAAGCTTGCAAATGTAGCTGCGACAAGGGAGATTCGGTTCAAATGGGGCGTTGCGGCCGCGGGAGGGCCCAATCCCCGGAAGCGTGAGCCATGGCCAACGCCACCAGTTACGAAGTTTACATCCGCCAGAAGGGCAAGTGGGTCCTCGACTCACGCTATGGCGAGAACGACAAGCAAACCGCCATCGATGACGCCAAGGACCGGGAGCACCAACCCGGCGTCGAGGCCGTACGCGTCGTACGCGAGATCCACAACGCCACCGCCGGCACGAGCCGCGATACAACGGTCTACATCACGCCGGGGCTGGACCCCGGCAAGAAGCCCACGGACGGCGGCTACCGCTTACCGGGCGGCGGCGGCGATGATGACGACGACGGCTTGCCGAGTTTCCGGTCGGGCCCCGCGAGCTATGGAAGTGATGACGATGACGACGGCGACGGCGAGGCAGAGCAAGGCATCGCGGCCAAGATGCGCGCTGCGATCCGGCGCAAGGCCGCAACTGCCGGTGCCAAGGCCCCCGGCGCGGGCGGGTTCCGGGCATCGATGGTGATCATGAAGATCCTGATCATCTTCGGGGTAAGCATCGCATTTGCGTCGGTCACCACCTTCGCCTACGTGCGTTTCCTCTAGGTGCCGGTGCAACACGGCGCCCGGCGCCGATCCTAAAGTCGCAGCATGGCACTGGCACTCGTCATCTTCTTTGTTAGCTTCGCGGTGTGCGCGGGCTTTCTCGGCATGATCTTCTTGTCGGGCACGGAGTTGCGCCTGCTGCGCGATAGCATGCTGATGTCCGAAGAGCAGCGCGCGGCCAAGGCCCAAGCCAACGCAATCGCAGCTACCGCCAAGCCCCAGGTCAAACTGGTCAAGACGGCGCGTCCGGCGCCGGAGCCGGAACCCGAGCCGGAGCCGGAACCCGAAGACACGCCGGAACCCGAAGACACGCCGGAAGAGGAAGACGAAGCAGCCCCCGAGGCCTCGGGCGAAACCATGCGCCAGGCCAAGGTGGTGATCATGAAGTTCCTGGAAGGCTCCCTCGCCGGCGTCATGAAGAACGGCTTCAAGCTGGACAGCCTCACCAAGTTCGGCTGCCACCTGTTCCTCGCCGGCGCGTCCGAAGCCCTGGGCCGCGCCAACAACCTGGGCCAACAGGACTTCGTCAAAGTCTTGGAGACGTCCGTGGCCGTGCTCGGGTCCGGTCCCGATGTCGCCCAGAAGTTCGCCGAGAAGTACGACGAGTACCTGATGGTGCCGGAATACGCCGCCCTGTTCCGCGCCGGCGCCGATGCTATGGGCAAGTTCACGCGGGGCGAAAAAGACATCGGCGCATCGATGACCGCGGCGCTGGAAGAGTTCCGCAGCCCCAAGGACTCCAAGAAGAAGGGCCCGATCGCGGTGCTGTTCACCGACATCGTCGGCTCAACCAAGCTCACGCAAACCTTAGGCGACGCCGGCGCCCAAAAGCTCGTTCACCTGCACAACACGGTGGTGCGCAACGCCCTGCGCGAATATAGCGGCACCGAAATTAAGCACACCGGCGACGGCATCATGGCGTCGTTCGGCTCGGTGCCGAACGCCGTAGAGGCCGGGATCGCCCTGCAAAAGGCGTTGGCCGGCCACCGCGCGCAAGACCCCACCAACCCCCTGCACCTGCGCGTCGGCATCAATGCCGGCGAGCCGATCGCCGAAGGCGGCGACCTGTTCGGCACCACCGTTCAGCTGGCCGCGCGCATCTGCGACAAGGCCCCGACCGACGGCGTGATGGTCTCGACCATCGTCCGCGAACTGTGCTCCGGCCGTCCCGTGAAGTTCGACAACAAGGGCACGTTCGAACTCAAGGGCATCTCCGAACCCGCCACGCTGCACAGCGTCACCGGCACGTAGCCCCGGCCTCTCCAACGTCATGGCCGGACTTGTTCTGCCGCCGTTGTTGGTCCGTCCTCGCGACGACGAACATTCGTTAGACGTCATGGCCGGACTTGTTCCGGCCATCCACGCCTTGTTGCAGTTCAGTCGTGAATGCGCCGCCCGTTGTTGGTCCGCCCCGCGCCCTAAAGCAACTTCCCCGGGTTCATGATCCCGTCCGGATCGAACGCGTGCTTCACCGCCCGCATCAGATCCATCTCCACTGCCGCCTTGTAGCGCGGCAGCTCCGCACGTTTCAGTTGGCCGATGCCGTGCTCGGCGCTGATGCTGCCGCCGTGGGCCGCCGCCACGTCGTGGACGATCCGGCTCATGCGCCCCCACTCGGCGAGAAACGCCGCGGAGTCCGCGCCTTCCGGCTGCGACAGGTTGTAGTGCAGGTTGCCGTCGCCGAGGTGCCCGAACGCGCACACGCGCACTCCCGGCAGCGCCGCCGCCACCGCAGGATCGGCCGCGCGCAGAAACGCGCCCATGCGCGCCGGCGGCACCGCAATGTCGTGCTTGATGCTGCCGCCCTCGCGCCGCTGCGCTTCGGGGATGCTTTCGCGCAAGCGCCAGAACGCATCGGCCTGGGCCTGGGTCTCGGCCAGCGCGGCGTCCGCCACCGCGCCGCTGCTCAGCGCGTCCGCCAGCCCCGCCTCCACCGCCCCGCGCAGGTCGCTGCCGGCGCCGCCGTGGAATTCCACCAGCAGCACCCACGGATATCGCGTGCGGAACGGATCGCGCACGCCCGGCACGTGCTTCACCGCGAACCCGAGCGCGCGCTCCGAGATCAGCTCGCACGCCGTCATGCGCTCGCCGCTCGCGGCGCGCAACAACGCCTGCACGGCCAGCGCCGCCTCGGGCGTCGCCACCGCCGCCATCGCCGTCACGGTCTGGCGCGGCTTCGGAAACAAGCGCAGCACCGCCGCGGTGATGATCCCAAGCGTACCCTCCGAGCCGATGAACAGCTGCTTCAGGTCGTAGCCGGTGTTGTCCTTGGGCAGCGCACGCAGACCATCCCACACCCGCCCGTCCGGCAGCACCGCCTCGATGCCCAGCGTCAGCGCCCGCGCCGTGCCGTAGTGCAGCACCTGCAACCCACCCGCGTTGGCCGCAAGGTTACCGCCGATCTGGCAACTCCCTTCCGCCCCCAGGCTCAGCGGAAACAACCGGTCCGCCCGGTCGGCCGCTTCCTGCAGGTGCGCGAGCACGCAACCGGCCTCGACGGTCATCGTGCCGCTGGCCGCATCCAGTTCGCGGATCCGGTTCATGCGGCTCAGGCTGACGAGAATCTGGTCCCCGGCCGCGGAAGGCGTCGCACCGCCCACCAGGCCGGTGTTGCCGCCCTGCGGCACAATGCCCACCTTGGCTGCGGCGCAAATCCGCACCACCGCAGCGACTTCCGCAGTCGTTGCCGGGCGCACCACCAGCGGCGTTGCGCCCTGGTACAGGCGGCGCTGGTCCTGGAGCATCGGCGCGTTGCGTACCGTGTCGTCGGACCACCCATCGGGGCCGACGGCGGCCTTGATGTGGTCGATCACACGCGCGGCAATGGTTGACGTTGGCATCGCCCGATCCAACTTACCGATCAGTCCGCCAACCACAAAGGCCTCAGCGCATGCGCGTGCCGGTACTTCTCGCGATCGGCTTGGCCGCCGCCGCGCTCGCGGGCTGCGCCCTGGCCAAAGCGAACCCCGGCCTCGCCCTCGATGCGTCGCCGCCGGTCCGCGCCATCAGCCTCACCGGGCCGCTGGTGTGCGCGCCGTTGCGCGAAACCGCCACGCCCCAACTCGGCGTATGCGCTTTGGCGTTGCAGGATTCCAGCGGCCGCACCTACCGCCTGCGGGAACGCGATTTGTCCTCGCCCCGCCTGGGCGGCCTGGCGCTCGGCACCATGGTCTTGGTCGCCGGCACCCTCAGCGCCGACGATGACGCCCGGTTCGCCACGGCGGGCGAAGTCGCAGTGCTGGCGGTGAACCGCCTCGGTCCCTAGGCCCCGCGCGGCGCCGCCGCGCGCCGCAGACGGTCGTTGATCGCCCGGCCGATGCCGGTGTCCGGAATCGGCGCCACGGCGATCACGGCCACCCCGGCCGCATCCAGCTCGCGCAACGCCGCATATAGGTTCGCCGCGGCCTCGCGCAGGTCGCCGCGTTCGCTGAGGTTGCGCCGCATCGCGCCGCCCGTGAGGGCAATCGCTCCGAACGTCAGCACGCCATCCGCCGCCCCGGCCGCCACCGCGTTCAGCCGCAACGCCGCGCGCGGCGCGTAGTGGCTCTCCATCTGCCCCGGCGCCAGCAGCGGCCCGTCATGCCCACCGGCGGGCACCGCCACCGGCGCCCCCAGCACCGCCTCCAGCGCCTCGCGCCCGATCGTGCCCGGCCGCAGCAGCACCGGATGGGGCTC
This sequence comes from Alphaproteobacteria bacterium, assembly GCA_947481575.1. Lineage (GTDB taxonomy): Bacteria > Pseudomonadota > Alphaproteobacteria > UBA2966 > CAIVPW01 > CANKGV01. The sequence continues at coordinate 39,107 of CANKGV010000003.1, read as the reverse complement.
GACCGCCACCACCGTGGATTCGATGCCGACCCGGCATGGCCCGCCGTCCAAGATCAGCGCAACGCGCTCGCCCAGCCCGTCCGCCACGTGCTGGGCCGTGGTCGGGCTCACCTTGCCGGATGGATTGGCGCTCGGTGCCGCGATGGGAAGCGCGACCGCGCGCAACAGCGCCAGCGCAACGCTATGGTCGGGAATGCGGATCGCCACCGTGTCCAGCCCGGCGGTCGCCATCGCCGACACCGGGCAACCGGCGCGCCGCCGCAACACGATCGTCAGCGCCCCCGGCCAAAACGCCTGCGCCAGTTTCTCGGCAGCGGGCGGCATGTGCGCCAGCGCCGCCGCAGCATCGGCGTCGGCCACGTGCACGATCAGCGGATTGCGTTGGGGCCGTCCCTTGGCGGCGAAGATCTTCGCCACCGCCGTATCGCGCGTAGCATCGGCGCCTAGGCCGTAGACCGTCTCGGTCGGGAACGCCACCAAGTCGCCGGCGCGCAGCAGGCCGGCGGCCTCCCCGATCGCCGTGACGGCCGGCGCGATCCGGCCCCGCATGGTCATTGCGTTTGAACCTGCGCCTCGCAGGTCAGGACCCCCGCGGAATTCACGCACCGCATGGTCCCGTTCGCCGCCAAAATATCGACGCCGTCGTCCCAGAACAGCGGCGCCACAAACTTGGCGCGAATCTCGAACGCCTTCGGCAGCCCCTTCGCCGCCAGCGCTTCGACCAGCCACGTCAATTCCATCAGCCCCGGAGCGGTCGGCGCGCGTAACCCAAAACGCACGGCATAGGCGGGGTCGAAGTGAATCCGGTTGGCCAGTTCCTCGGTGTACGTCTGCGCCTTGGGCGGAGTCAGCAATTTGCGCCCAATCAACCGGTAGCCGGCGCGCGGATCGCCCTCGGCGGACCCGGCCTTGAGCGCCGATGGCTCGGCGTTGAGCACGACCGCTTCGGCAGACACCGCGATGGTCCCGTTGCTACGCCGGAACTCGAACACGATGCGCGAGCGCTCCCCGGCGCGGGACGGCGCTACTTCCGCGACCTTGCCCGAAACCGACAGCGCCTCATCGATCGCCACCGGACCGAGTTGCCGGATCACGTGTTCCAGATGCACCACCCGGTCCAGCCGGAACTTGGCGCGGCGCAGCCCAAGAATGCAGTCGGTCGCCAGGATCGACGGATCTGCCGTGCCGCCGTAGCGCCCCGGGTCCACGTCCGCCGCGCCCAGCACCTTGGCCTGGCGCGCCGCGCGCACGGCCGTTTCCCATTTCGGGAACTCGGTGCCTGCCGGAACGATATCGCTGGTCGTCACCATGATCGGCAGTTCTACCGCGTCGCCTGCCGGCGAAGGAAATCCAAGATCAGCGCCGTCGCCGCGGGGCTGCTGTACACGTCGTGGGCCGGCCCGCCCCGCACCACGTACGACCGCGAATCCGCCCGTCCCACTAGGAACGGCCCGCAGTCCGCGGTCGCCCCCGCCGCGCGCGCCGCTGCGTACCACGGATCGTCCGCCGCCACGACTGCCAGCACCGGTTCATCCATCGGTGCCGCCAGCCCCGCCACGTGGGGTGCGCCGGAACACGTCCATTGGGTAATCACCCGCGCCCGGAACTCGTCGCCGCGATACAGCGCCGCCGCCACCGCGCCCTCCGACGATCCCACCAGGAACAGCCGGTTGCGGTCCACCCACGGCAACGACCACAGTTGCTGCACGGCATACGAGACTTCCTCCATGCGGAAGTCGAACACGAACAAGTTGCGGCCGCCGGTCAGCGTCGCCGGATCGCACTGCAGCGGCCGGTAGCGCCGCGCAAAACTGTCGGGCGCCACCACGGCGAAACCGGCGTCCGCGAGTTGCTTCAGAAACTCCGCATTGCCGACGCCGGTGCAGCCATGCAGGTACACCACCACCGGCAGGCGCGCCCCGCTGAGCCGCGCCACCCGCGCGAACATCTCGGTGGAGCCCATGGTGGTGCGCAGGGCCTCCGGCGCGCCCAGCGCGGGCAGCGCCACCTGCGCCTGCTGCCACGTGCGGGCAATGTCAGGCGTATCGGCCCCCGTCGCGCACGCCGCCAGAACGGCCGCCGCCGCCGCGGCAACGAATATCCGCCACGCGCTCATGTCATTGCTCCCGATGCCGCCACCGCCGTCGCGCACACCCACCACTCGGCGTGCGCGGCCGCGATGGTCCGCGCCGCTTGTGCCGCGCGGTCGTCGGACTCATACAGCCCAAAGCACGTTGGGCCGCTGCCCGACATGCGCGCCAGCAGCGCCCCGGTCGCGGCAATCGCCGCAACCGCAGCCCCGATCGCCGGCGCCAGCGTCCGCGCCGCCGGTTCCAGGTCGTTGTGGGTGCCGCGCAGAAACGCCGCAACCTCCGCCACGTCCCGCAGCCGCGCCGGCAGTTCGGCCGCCGCGCGGAATGGTGCGTTCATCCGCGCCCGCTCCTGAAACACCGCCACCGTCGCCAGGCGCGCCGCCGGCCGCACCAGTACCAGTGGCAGCCGTGGCAGCGCCGGCGCCGGGCTCACGCCCTCGCCGACGCCCGTCATGATTGAAGACCGCGATGCGACGCACACCGGCAAGTCCGCACCGATACCAAGTCCGATCGCTTGCAGTTCCGCCTCGGTTTGCGTCAGTCCCCACAACTCCGTAAGCGCCCACAAGGTTGCCGCCGCGTCAGCCGACCCCCCGCCGATCCCCGCCGCCACCGGCAAGTGCTTGTCGATGGTGATGCTGGCGCCCGCGTGCACGCCGGCCGTCGCCGCCAGCGCCCGCGCCGCCCGTGCCACTAAATTGTCGGGGGCCGCGACGTCGCTCAGTTCGGCGGCAAACGGTCCGCGCATGGCGACCGCAATGCTGCTGGCTTGCGCGCGCACCTCAACCCCGTCGGCGATGTCGGGAAATACGGCCAGGCTGTGCAGCAAGTGGTAGCCGTCGCCACGGCGCCCGGTCACGTGGAGGAACAGGTTGACCTTGGAACGAGCGATCCGGCGCACGGGGTGCGCCGGATCGGAAGGAAGCTGCATGCGATGTGCCGGGCCGCTCCGCGGCGGATGAGACGGCTGGACTAGCCGTCCAGGCCTTGGGCCATCTTCTTCTTGAGCACCGGGATCAGCGCGTCGTCCGGATGGGAGTCCAGCGCGTGGCGCCACTGGAACATCGCCTCGCGCTTGCGGCCCACCTTCCAGTACGCGTCGCCCAGGTGATCGTTGATGGTCGCATCCGCCGGGTCGAGCGCCACGGCGCGCTCCAGTTGCGTAACCGCCTCGTCGTACTTGCCCAGGTGGAACATGCCCCAACCCAGGCTGTCGATGATGAACCCCGCGGTCGGCTGCTGCTTCACCGCGTTCTGGATCATCGCCGTCGCTTGTTCGATGTTCTTGTTCCGCTCGATCCACGAGTAGCCAAGATAGTTGAGCACGAACACCTGGTCGGGCTGCAACTTCAGCGCCTGCAGGAAGTCGGCTTCGGCGCGGTCCCAGTTGCCGGTGCGCTCCAGCGACGTGCCGCGCGTATAGAACAGCACCCAGTCGCCCGCGGTCGGGTTCTTCACCCGCGCGATCGCCAAGTCATAGGTCTTCACCGCGTCCGCGTTGCGGTCGTGGGTGCGGTAGATGTCGGCCAGGCTGGTGAGCGCCTCGGTGCTGACGGGACGCTCGTCGCCGAGCTTCTTCAAAATCACCGCCGCGCCGTCCACGTCGTTCAAGCGGCCGAGGTTCACGCCCTGGCGCAACCGCGCCTCAAACGAATACGGCGAAGCCAGCGGAATCTTGGACAGCGAGGCATTGGCCGCCGCCCAGTCTTCCGAGCGTTCCATGGCCGTCGCCAGAACCATGCGGGCCGAGTCGAAGTTGTCGCGCAGGTACAGCGCAATCTGGGCGTAGCTGATGCCCTGGTTGAGCGAGTTTTCCTGGGTCAGCGAAGCCGCCACGCTGTTGAACGCTTCCGCCATACCGGCGGCGGCATCCGGGATCAGCGGCTCCGGCTTGGTGCCCTTCAGCACGCGGGCCAGCGCCGCCGAGATCACGCCGTCTTCCGGCTGCGCATCGAGGTACGAGCGGTACAGCTTGGTCGCGTCGTCGACCTTGCCGGTGCGCTCCATCAAGTTGCCGTAGGCCTCGATCCCGCGCGACGACGCGCCGGCGCGCAAGAGGGTCTGGAACGCCGCCGTGGCGACATCGGTCTTGCCGGCGAACGCGTTGATCAGCGCCGAATGGTAATTGTAAAACGCCTCGTAGCTCGGGTTGCCCTTGAGCTTGTCGAGCGCGGCTTGGGCCTCCGGAATCTTCATCTGCCCGAGCAACGCCCAGGATTCCATCAGCGGTTCCATCAAGCGGTTCAGGCCGCTCGGCTGGATCTTCTGGGCAAACGTGGTGGCCCCCGCGTAGTCGCCCTTCTTGGCGCGGCCCGCGGCAATCAGCATGTTGGCAAACGCCGAATCCGGCTGCTTCGCCGCCAGTTGCTCGGACAGCGTTACCGCCTTGTCCACTTGCCCCGCCGCCAGCAGCATGATCGCCGACGTGCTGAGCAGGTCGAGGTTGTCGGGGTCGGTGGCAAGCGCCAGCTGGTAGTACTTCGCCGCGTTGGCGAGGTCGTCTTCGTTGCCCGCCAGGCGCGCTGCCAGGTAGGCACCGAGCCGCTCGTCGCCGATCGCCGCGCCCGCAGGCGCCGCGTTCCACAGTAGCAACGAAGCAAGACCGGCAACCGCGGCTGCGAAGACCGGCGCCGGCCGACGGCGGTCCCCATTACGCCCAGAGATCTGAATCATGGGGTAATAATGCAGCCGTACCGCCATTGTGCAACGCTTAAATGGCCGCGCGGCCCGGCCAAGCCGTTACACTTTCGTGTTCGCTGGAGGCTTGCGCGCGACCCGTTTCCGGTGGGCGGTGCCCGGCCCGCATCCTCGCGTGATATCGTGCCGCCGTGGACGACCCCCGCGAGTTGCGCAGGCTGCTAGCCTGGTATGTCGAGGCTGGCGCCGACGAGGCGATCGGCACGGTTCCGCGCGACCGCCGCACCGTGGCCGCGGCCGCCGTTGCGCCGCCGCCGGAGCCCGCCGCCGCGCCGGTTGCGGCGAAACCGGCACCGCCGCCGGTGCGCCCGGCGCTGCCCCCCGCCGTACGGCCGGCCGCCGCCCAGGGCGTCTTGGTTCCGGCCGACGCCGCCGCCCGCACCGCCGCTACCCTGGCCGCCGCATGCCCGGACTTGCCGTCCCTGGCCAAAGCGTTGGCGGCGTTCGAAGGGTGCGCGTTGCGCCTGACCGCCACCAATCTGGTGTTCGGCGACGGCAACCCCAACGCCAAGCTCATGCTGATCGGCGAGGCGCCGGGCGCCGATGAAGACCGCGAAGGCCGCCCGTTTGTCGGCGCCGCCGGCCAGCTTCTCGACCGGATGCTGGCCGCCATCGGCCTCGACCGGACGAGCGTCTACATCACCAACATTCTGCCGTGGCGCCCGCCCGGCAACCGGACACCCACGGCCAACGAAGTGACCGTCTGCCTGCCGTTCCTGCGGCGCCACATCGAGCTGGTGAATCCGAAGGTACTGGTGGTCGTCGGCGGCACCTCGGCGAGTGCGTTGCTCGGCGTCGGCGACGGCATCACGCGGCTGCGCGGACGGTGGCAATTGTACCGCGGCGCCCCCGGCAACGAGCGTCCGCCGATCCCCACCATGCCCATCTTCCACACTGCCTACTTGCTGCGCACACCGGCCAAGAAACGGGAGGCGTGGCATGACTTGCTGACGATAAAACAGCGCTTAGCCGCGGAAACGGCCGGGAATTAGTTAACGCATCCGCGCTTGCCGGGCGCCGCCGGTACCGTCTAGGCTGCCGCTAACAATACGAAATCATTTTCTCGTCGAGGAGACCCAGGGTTTGACCACGGTCCGCCGTGCAACGGCAATGGAAGCGGAAGCTTCGGTTGCCGATGGGGTGTTGTGTCTGTCCGGCGGGGAATCCGCGCCGGCGCGCAGCGCCCTATCGCGCGCGCTGGTCTTGGCCGGCGCCGTCGCTGTGCTGGCCGGTTCCTTGACCCTGTTTGCCGCCGCCTACCCGGCCGCCGCCGCGGGCACGGCTCCCACTGCTGCCAACGCCGCCACGACGACCATCCCCGACGAGTTGAACGCGGCCGACCTCGCCCGCTACCAGAAGATTTTCGACCTTCAGGCCCAGGCGCGCTGGAAGGATGCCGATGTCGAGATCGCCAAGGTCTCGAACAAGATCCTGCTGGGCCATGTCCAGTTCCAGCGGTTCATGCACCCGACCGCCTACAAGGCGACCTACGACGAACTGAAGAACTGGCTGCAATTGTATGCAGACCACCCGGACGCCGACCGCGTGTACGCCGTCGCCCTGGCGCGCAAGCCCAAGGGCGCCGCCAACCCGCGCGCGCCGGTAAAGCCCTACATCAACGGTGCCGCCCACGCGTCGCCGCTGCAGGCCGCGGTGCCGGCCCAGTCCGTGCCGCCCACCTACCGCTCCACCAAGCTGCGTTCCACGTCCGACACCACCAAGGTGAAGTCGGCCCTCACCTATGTGCGCAACCAGCTCAAGGCGGGCAGCGTCGATGCCGCCTACGACAACCTGATCCACGGCGTCACCATCACGACGCTGGCCGACGACACCGAGCGCGACATGCTGGCGGGCGAAATCGCCGCCGGGTACTTCTACGCGGGCCGCGACGCCCAAGCGCTCAAGCTGGCCGAACAAGCCACCCGCGCCCGCAAGTACATGCCCGAATCCGATTGGATCGCCGGGCTCGCCGCGTGGAACCTCGGCCAGTTGGAGACCGCGCGGGTCCACTTCGAACAAGCCGGCAAGACCACCACGCTGGACGCCCGGACGCGCGCCGGTGCGGCGTTCTGGGCCGCCCGCGCCAATCTCGCCACCCGCCACCCGGAAACGGTGGTCGGCTGGCTGGAGAAGGCCGCGTCCGAACCGACCACGATGTACGGCATTCTGGCGGCGCGCCAATTGGGCCGCCCCGGCGTGTTCGGCTGGGAACTGCCGCACCCGTCGCCGGGCGACGCGGAACAGGTACTCGGCATCCCGGCCATTCACCGCGCCATCGCGCTCGCCCAGGTCGGCGAGGACTACTACGCCGACCGCGAGATCCGGAATGTTTACGAGACTGCCGGCTTCGCCGTCGCGCTGCCGCTGCTGGCGCTGACCGCCGAACACGAAATGGCCGCCGCGGAGTTGCGCATCGGCCGCGACCTGCTCACCTACACCGGCCAAACCTTTACCGGCGCGCTCTACCCGGTACCTTCGTGGGCAGTGCCGGTCCAGGGATTCCAGGTCGACCAGGCGCTGCTGCTCGCCGTTGCGCGCCAGGAATCGGGCTTCAACAGCCACGCCGTCAGCGTCTCCGGCGCCCACGGCCTGATGCAGTTCCTGCCCAGCACCGCGAGCTTTGTCGCCAACGACGCGAGTCTGAAGCGCACCAACCGCAACCGCCTGTATGAAGCCGACTACAGCCTCGACCTCGGTCAGAAGTACCTGACCATGCTGATGCAGTCGTTCGACATCAAAGGCAGCCTGTTCCACACCCTCGCCGCCTACAACGGCGGGCCGGGCAACGTGAACAAGTGGTCCAAGGCGATGGGCCCGGTCTCGGACCCGCTGATCTTCATCGAACGCATCCCGGCGCGCGAAACCCGCGACTTCGTCGCCCGCGTCACCGCCAACCTGTGGATTTACCGCGAGCGCCTCGGCCAGCCGTCGACGTCGCTCGATGCGCTTGCAGCGGGGCAATGGCCAGTTTACGAGTCGGTGAACGCACTGCCTCAGGTAGCCAACGGCAATGGCCGGAATTGATCTCACCCGCACGTTCAAACCGGTCCGCATCGCGGTTCTGACGATCTCCGACACCCGCACCCCCGCCGACGACACGTCGGGCGACGTCTTGGCGGGCCGGGTGACGGAAGCGGGCCATGTGCTCGCCCACCGTGGCATCCTCAAAGACGACCGCGCCGCCATCGTCGCCAAGCTGCGCGCGCTGCTGGCCGGCAACACGGTGGACGTCATCATCTGCACCGGCGGCACCGGCATCACCGGCCGCGACGTCACCCCCGAAGCGTTCGAAGAAGTGCTCGAAAAGAAGATCGAGGGCTTCGGCGAGATGTTCCGCATGATCTCGTACCAAAAGGTCGGCACCTCGGCGCTGCAGTCGCGCGCGGTCGGCGGCGTCGCCGAAGGCAAGTACCTGTTCGCGATCCCGGGCAGTCCCAGTGCCTGCAAAGACGCGTGGGACGACATCCTCAAGGACCAGCTCGATTCGCGGCACCGCCCGTGCAACTTCGTCGACCTCCTGCCGCGTCTCACCGAACACAAACGCGTCCCCGCCTAAGGCCATGCTGGCGGGCCACCCCGTTGCGCTGACCGCCCGCCACGTGCGCGCTGCGCTGATCGGATTCACGTTGGTATGCGCTGGCGCCCTGCCCGCCGCTGCCGGTATCGACGAAGGCTACGTGGCGTATGTGAAGGGCGATTTTGACGCCGCCCTCGCCGAGTGGCGCCCCCTAGCTCGCGACGGCAACGCCGAGGCCGCCAACGACATCGCCTACGTGCTCGCCCAGCAGGGCGTGAACCTGATCGAGGCGCTCGACAACGCCCACCTCGCGGTCAAGGCGATGCCCGGCACCGCCGCCGTGCTCGACACGATGGGCTGGGTCCTGTTCCGTTTGGGCCGCTACGCCGAGGCGCTGCCCTATCTGGAAGAAGCCCAAGCCAAGGCCCAGCGCGACCCGGAAGTCTTGGAACACCTCGGTGACACGTACTGGAAGCTCGGCCGCCGCGCCGATGCCCAAGTACAGTGGCGCACCGCCTATCCGGTAGCCCAGGGCGACGACGCCCAGCGCGTGTTGCGCAAGATCGCCGCCGGCTACGAGCCGCCGCCGCTCGGCCAGATGCGCGGCGTCGTGCTCGACATCGTGCCCGGTCGCCTGTTCACCCGGACCCCGGTCCAGATCAAGTCCTGGCCGCGGGACGACGCCGAACCGCTCGCGCTCATGCCCCCCGGCACCGAAGTCGCCATCATCGGCGTGGTCCGCGGCATGGAATGGCTCGCCACGGAAAATGCCGGCGTGTTCGGCTACGTACCGGCGGCCTTGCTGGAGCGGACGCCCTAGGGGCCAGCATCGTTCTTGCTTTGTTCTACCTGCTGGGACTACGCTCCCGGCATGGCAAAGTCCCCCGTCACCCGCCCGCACGAGCCGTTCAACACCGTCGTCGCCGATCGCCGCCGCGGCCGTGGCGCGGCCCAGAACACTTCCGGCCGGTTCGAATCCGAACAACGCGTCACGCAAGACCGCACCTGGAACTACGCCGATTGCGGCTGGCCCGAACCCACCGGGGATGACGAGCCGCCGCCCTTGGCCACCACCGTCACGGTGGACGCGACCCGCACCATCCTCGCCCGCAACAATTCGCCCGACCTCGGCTTCGAGCAGTCGATCAACCCCTACCGCGGCTGCGAGCACGGCTGCATCTACTGCTTCGCACGGCCCAGCCATGAATACCTTGGCTTCTCCGCCGGTCTCGATTTCGAAACCAAGATCCTGGCCAAACCCGAAGCAGCCGAACTGCTGCGGGCCGAGTTGTCCAAGCGCAGCTATCGCTGCCGCGTCATCGCCATGGGCACCAACACCGACCCGTACCAGCCGGTGGAGCGCAAGCTCGGGATCACCCGCTCGATCCTGGAAGTGCTGTCCGAATGCGGCCATCCCGTGGGGATCGTCACCAAGTCGCACTTGGTCACCCGCGACATCGACATTCTCGCCGGCATGGCCGAGCGGAACTTGGTGCGCGTGAACCTCTCGGTCACCACGCTCGACCGGGCGCTGGCCCGCCGCATGGAGCCGCGCGCCGCCACGCCGCCCAAACGCATCGAAGCGATCCGGCTGCTGGCGGAAGCCGGCATCCCCACCGGCGTCATGGTGGCCCCGGTCATCCCGGGCCTGAACGACGCCGAGATCGAGGCGATCCTGGAAGCCGCCTATGCCGCCGGCGCCCGCAGCGCCGCCAAGACGCTGGTGCGCCTCCCCTTTGGGGTGAAAGACCTGTTCCAGGCGTGGCTCGCCGAGCACGCACCCGGCCGCGCCGACCGCGTGATGTCGCTGATCCGGCAATCGCGCGACGGCCGCGACAACGACCCCCAGTTCTTCTCGCGCATGACCGGCAGCGGCCCCTATGCCGCCATGTTGGACCAGCGCTTCAAGGCCGCATGTCGCCGCATCGGCTTCAACCAGCACCGTGCCGAACTGGATCACAGCCAATTCCGCGCCCCCGGAGAAAGCCGCCAACTCGCGTTCCTGTAGCAACGCAGCGGATCGGCGGGTCCGGCGTATTTGCCGCCTTGTGATACACCTGTTGCATTACATGTACGGCGGTGATACGACTTCTCATAGGGGGTCCGTTAGTTCTATAGGGTTACGATGAAAGTGTTCACTGGCGTTGCTTTGGCCGCCCTGTCGCTCGGGGCGCTGGTTGGGTCTGTTGGTTCAGGCGTGGCCGGTCAGGCCGGCACAAACCCGAAAGCGGGCGCAACGCCCGCCGATTGGATTCAGGTAGCGCAAGCGGCGCCCACGCAAGCGGCGCTGGTAGCGGAAGGCGGACCGCTGTTCGCCCGGAATTGCGCCGTTTGCCATGGCAATGCTGGCCAAGGCGACATCGGACCCAAGCTCGCTGGAAACCCGTTCGTGAATTCCGCCGGCGCCGTCATCGCGCAAATCCTCCATGGCGCGGAAGAACACGGGATGCCCCCGTTCCAGGAGGCGCTGAACGACCGGCAAATCGCCGCGATCGCCACCTATGTTCGTAACTCGTGGGGGAACACGGCCGGACCGGTGCTGCCGGAAGAAGTGGCGCGCACTCGCTAGCCGCGAGGAATTCGGTGGCGGGCCCAGCGATCTTCGGTCGGCTATAGTCGGAGGCCGATTCCCGCTGGCACCGGCATGGTGTACAGCGCATCGGTTCCAGGTGCGCCAGCGGGGCGCCACCGCCACCGTGGCCGTCGCGATGCCGATCCTCCGATTCACCGCAGCCCTGGCCCTGTACGCCGGCATTGCCGTCGCGGCGCACGCACAAACCGCCGGTGTCACCGTCGGCGCGCCGTGGGCGCCCGCCACCATCACCGCGAACCAGGCCGGCGCGATCTACCTCAGCGTCACCAACAAAGGCGCCAAGGCCGATCGCCTCACCGCCGCCGCTACGCCGGTCGCGGCCCAAGCGATGCTGCACGACACGGTGTTCGCCGATAACGTCGCGCGCATGCTCATGGTCACGGCCATCGACGTGCCGCCCGGCGAAACCGCCGCGCTGGAGCCCGGCGGCATCCACATCATGCTCACCGGCATGGCCAAGCCGCTCACCGCCGGCAGCAAATTCCCGCTCACGCTCACGTTCCGCGACGCTGGGAAGATCACCGTCGAAGTCGAAGTACGGCCGTTCGGAACCACCCGGTAGCGCAGATCGATGCCGATCATCCCGCTCCGCGCTGCACGCATCTCCGGCCGAGGCATCGTGAAGATGCGCGCAGGCAACTAGTGCCGCACTACCAATACGAGTCCGAAGCCAACTGCATCGTCGCCGGGTGCGACGAAGCCGGCCGCGGCCCCCTCGCGGGCCCTGTCGTCGCCGCCGCCGTGATCCTGCCCGCGGACCGCAGCCTCGTCCCCGCCGGCATCGACGATTCCAAGGTCCTCACTGCCAACCAGCGCGAAGCCCTGTTCCCGCTGCTCTATGCCGTGGCCCAAGTCGGCGTCGGCATCGCTAGCGTCAAAGAGATCGACCGCTGGAACATCCTGCGCGCGTCCCTGCTCGCCATGCGCCGCGCCGTGCTGGCGCTGCCCACGCTGCCCGGCCTCGTGTTGGTCGACGGCAACCAGACGCCACGGCTGCCGTGCGCCGCCCGTACCATCGTCGACGGCGACGCCATCAGCGTGTCGATCGCCGCCGCCTCGGTGATCGCCAAAGTGCACCGCGACCGCCTCATGGACCGGCTCGCGCGCCGGTACCGCGGCTACGGCTGGGAACACAACCGCGGCTACGCATCGGCCGAGCACCGCGCCGCCATCGGCACCCTGGGCGTGACCAAACATCACCGCAAATCGTTCGGCACCGTCCGCCGCGCCCTGGATTTGGAGCCGGAACTCCCGCTGGTCTGACTACCGCCGGTCGAGTCCGCTTGAGTCGCGGGCACAACATGTTGCGGTTTTTGACTCGAAGGAATCCGCCTAACCCATTGATTCAACGATGGGATTGACGCGCGACTCGCCCTGAATCATGCTCCGCGCAGCATGACCGAACCCGCACCCCTGTCCATCGACACCGCCCTGAACACCGTCCTCGTCGGCGAATGCGCCGCGATGCTCGACCGTCTGCCGGAAGCGTCCGTCGACGCGGTGTTCGCCGACCCGCCCTACAACCTGCAGCTCGAAGGCGAATTGCGCCGCCCCAACGACTCGGTGGTGAACGGCGTCGTCGACGGCTGGGACCGGTTCGCGAGCTTCAAGGACTACGACGACTTCACCCGCCGCTGGCTGTCCGCGGTGCGCCGCGTGTTGAAGCCCGGCGGCACCCTTTGGGTGATCGGCACCTACCACAACATCTACCGCGTCGGCGCGCTGGTCCAAGACCTGGGCTTCTGGATGCTGAACGACATCACCTGGCGCAAGACCAACCCGATGCCGAACTTCCGCGGCCGCCGGTTCGCCAACGCGCATGAAACGCTGATCTGGTGCGCACGCGAGCGCGGCACCGCCCACACGTTCAACCACGCCGCCATGAAGGCGCTGAACGACGACAAGCAGATGCGCTCCGACTGGGTGCTGCCCGTGTGCACCGGCGCCGAGCGCCTCAAGGTCGATGGCCACAAGGCGCACCCGACGCAAAAGCCGGAAGCGCTGCTGCACCGCGTGCTGCTCGCCAGCACCGTACGCGGCGATGTCGTGCTCGACCCGTTCTTCGGCACCGGCACGACCGGCGCCGTGGCCAAACGCCTGGGCCGCCGCTGGATCGGCATCGAACGTGATCCGTCCTACGCCGAGCTCGCCCGCCGCCGCATCGCCGCCGTGGTGGAAGCCGACGACGACGCGCTCGCCGTCACCCGCTCCAAGTCCGAAGAAGTCCGCATCCCGTTCGGCCGCGTGGTCGAACTCGGCCTGCTCAAGCCCGGCACGGTGCTGTACGACCACCGCGGCGCCGCCCGCGCCAAAGTGCGCGCCGACGGCACCCTCGTGTCCGATTCGGCCACCGGTTCGATCCACTCGGTCGGCGCCCACGTGCAGCAAGCGTCCGCGTGCAACGGCTGGTCCTACTGGCACTTCAAGGACGGCGGCACCCTCAAGCCGATCGACGTGCTGCGCGAACAACTCCGCGCCGAACTCGCCGCCGCCGGCTAGCGCCGCTACTCCGCCGCCAGAGTCGGTATCGCCGCGATCTCCGCGCGGTTCGCGGCCGCAAGCCGTTCCAAGTCGTGCCGCGCCTGCAGCGCCATCCACAGTTCCGGGCCGTTGCCGCACAGCTTTCCCAGCCGCAGCGCCATCAACGGTGTCACCGGCTGCCGCTCACTCAGGATCGCGTGCAGCGTCTGCCGCGAAACGCCCAGCAACCGTGCGATCTCGGCCAGCGGCCGATCGAATGCCGGCACCACGTCCTCGCGTAGCAGTTCACCCGGGTGCATCGCGGGAAGCCCGCGCTTGATCACCTTTGCCGCCATCAATGATAGTCCTCCAGATCGACGTCGAGGGCGTCGTTGCCGTCCCACCCAAACGTGACGCGCCAATTGCCGGTAACCCGCACTGACCATCGCCGCTCCCCGCGCAGCGAATGAAACCGGTAGCCGGGCAGGTTCATCTGGTCCGGCAGGGTCGCATCGTCGAGCGCACGCAAGATGCGGCCAACCCTGGCCTCGTTCGGGACGCCCAACGCTCGCGCCGCTCCGGTCGCGAAGTAGATGCTCAGGCCCTTGTTGCGGAACGATCGAATCACGCCGGGCAAATCTGGGCGCGCCGGGCGCCAACGTCAAGCGCCCCTTTACACCGCGCCTGACCCCACCTCCACCACCTTCCGCATGACCGTCGGCAGCCCGGCCGCCAGCGGATCCTCCGTCCACAGCCCGTCGTTCACCGGCCGCGCGGTCCCCGCCGTCATCACCGTCAGCTCCAGGGTGAAGTGGGTGAACACGTGGCGCACTGTGCCCGCTACCGTCCGCCAACGCGCCTTAGCCGGTGCGTGTTCCAGCGCTTCGGTGCCGTCCCACGGCTTGGCGCGCCACGGCGTCCCCGGCACCTCCAGCATGCCCCCCAGCAACCCCGTGGGCGGCCGCCGCCGCAGCAGCACCGCGCCGTCCGCGCGCGTCAGCACGAACGCCACGCCGTAGCGCACCGGCCGCACCGCCTTGGCCGCCCGCCGCGGCAGTTCGGCTTGGTTGCCCGCCACCCGCGCCACGCACTCCGTGGCCCACGGGCACACGCCGCATTGCGGGTTGCGCGGCGTGCAGATGGTGGCGCCCAGATCCATCACCGCCTGGGCGTAGTCCCCCGGCCGCGTGTCCGGCACCAGCGCCGCCGCCAGTTCCGCCAGTTCGCCCCGCGCCCCCGGCAGCGGTTCACCGACGCCATAGCGCCGCGCCATCACCCGCAGCACGTTGCCGTCCACTGCCGATTCCGCCTGATCGAACGCGATCGCCGCAATCGCCGCCCCGGTGTAGTCGCCGATCCCCGGCAGCGTTCGCAGTTCGGCCGCGGTCGCCGGGAACCGCCCGTGGAAGCGCTCCACCACCGCCCGGGCGCACGCATGCAGATTGCGGGCCCGCGTGTAGTAGCCAAGCCCCGCCCACGCCGCCAACACGTCGTCCACGTGCGCCGCCGCCAAGTCGCCCACCGCCGGCCAGCGCGCGGTGAACGCGGCGAAATACGGGATCACCGCCGCCACCCGGGTCTGCTGCAGCATGATCTCGCTCAGCCACACCCGGTACGGGTCCGGCCGCGCCCCCGGCGCGGCCCGCCACGGCAACGCCCGGGCATGCCGGTCGTACCAGCGCAGCAAGGTTCGCGCGGCACGGTTCACCGCAATTTGCCCGTATCCGCGGCCACCCGGCGCGTGACGCACCGCCCGAATCGGCCCATCATGGCCGTATGGATCCAGACGCCCCGCGGCGCCGGCCCAACAGCCGGCCGCGCACGCTGTCCACGGTCTTGCCGCGGGCGGCGACGGATATCCTGCGCCGCCGCGGCTTCGCCCAAACCGCCATCGTCACCCGCTGGCCCGAGATCGTCGGCCCCCGCCTGGCCGCCGAATGCGCGCCGGAGCGCCTCGTGTTTGCCCGCGATGAATCCCGCGGTGCCACCCTGCATATCCGCACCGCCGGCGCTCTGGCGCTGGAGCTGCAACACCTCGCCCCGGTCGTGATCGAGCGCATCAACGTGTTTTTCGGCTTCGGCGCCGTGGCCCGCATCGCTCTGTCCCAAGGCCCTCTCCCCAAAAGCGCCCTCCCGAAGCGACGCGCCCGCCCGGCCCCGCCGCGCCCCCTGGAGCCGCAAGAAACCCAGGCGCTGGAGGCAGCCGTTGCCCCCGCCCGCGACCCGGACCTGAGGCAAGCCCTGGCGAATCTCGGGCGCACTGTGATGGGTTCGCCGAAGTGATGGAATTCGCGACTCGTACCGTTGCGAGTCGCGCGCCGGAGTCCGTATACTCACCCATATGTTGTGGTTGGAGACCATGTTGAATCTATACAAAGTGTTGGCTGGCGCCGTTTTCGCGGTCTTCGGGCTGGGCCTCACAGCCCCCGGCGCCTATGCCGAACCAGTTCCGGCCGGGACCGACATGGCGATTGGCGACCCTGCGGCCAAGGTAACGATTATCGAGTACGCCTCGATGTCGTGCCCCCACTGCGCGCGCTTCACCAACGACGTCTTCCCGCAGATCAAGGCCGAGTTCATCGATACCGGGAAGGTACGCTTTATCTTCCGCGAGTTCCCGCTCGACCAGCCGGCCCTGTACGGCGCGCTCCTGGCCAAGTGCTCCGGCACCACCCGCTTCTTCGCGTTCGTGGAATTGCTGTTCAAGCAGCAGCAACAGTGGGTCCTGGCCCCCGATGTGCCCAGCCGGCTCGCCCAGCTGGGCCAGTTGGGCGGCGTCTCGCCCCAGGAATGGCAGGCCTGCCTCGGCAACCGCGACCTGCAAAACAGCATCATCCAAAGCCGCCTCGAAGCGGAAAAGCCGCCGTACGAGGTCCAAAGCACGCCGACGTTCTACGTCAACATGGTGAAGTTCGAAGGCGAGCAGCCGTTCGAAGCCTTCGCCAAGGCGATCAACGACGCCCTGGCGGGCAAGGGTGTGGCCGGTGGCGCCGCCGGTGCCAAGTCCCCGGCGGTCGCGAACTCCGGCACCACAGCCACGACCTACATCTACATCGCGGTAGCGGTGGCCTTGATCGCCGGCGCGGGCATCTTCCTGCTGCGCCGTCCGTCGGCCGCCCCGCCGAAATCCGAGGCCTGACCGGCTTGCGGCGGGACCTCTCCAGGCACCCGCTGATCCGCCAGGGATTCCTGGCCCACCGCCGATTCCGAATCGTCCACCGCGGCGTATGCCTGCCGCGGCACGGCGCCGCTCACGCAATCATCCAGTTCACCGGAGCTTGGTAGCATGCACTTCACCCGACTGCGCCTGAACGGCTTCAAGTCGTTCGTCGAGCCCACCGAACTGGTGGTGCAACCGGGCCTCACCGGCATCGTCGGCCCGAACGGCTGCGGCAAGTCGAACCTGGTCGAAGCGCTCAAGTGGGTGATGGGCGAAAACTCGCCCAAGCGCATGCGCGGCGGCGAGATGGACGACGTGATCTTCGCCGGCACGTCCGTGCGCCCGGCCCGCAATGTCGCCGAAGTGTCGCTGGCGTTGGACAACTCCGACCGCAGCGCTCCCGCCGCGTTCAACGAAGGCGACGAGATCGAAGTGATCCGCCGCATCGAGCGGGAATCCGGCTCCGCCTATTCGGTCAACGGCAACGACGTCCGCGCCCGCGACGTGCAGCTCCTGTTCGCCGACCTGTCCACCGGCGCCCACTCCACGGCCATGGTCAGCCAAGGCCAGATCAGCCAGATGATCGCCGCCAAGCCCGAAGAGCGCCGCGTGCTGCTTGAGGAAGCCGCCGGCATCAGCGGCCTGCACTCGCGCCGCCACGAGGCCGAGCTCCGCCTGCGCGCCGCCGAACAAAACCTGGAGCGCCTCGCCGAAGTCATGGCGGGCCACGACACCCAGCTCCGCGCGCTCAAGCGCCAAGCGCGCCAGGCGTCGCGCTACACCAAGCTGTCCGCCGAGCTGCGCGCCGCCGACGCGCAATTGCTCCTGCGCCTGTGGACCGACGCGCTGATCGAAGCCGAAGCCGCCACCATCGCGCTGCGCGAGGCGGAAGAACTCGTCGCCACCGCCACGTCGGCCGCCGCCATCGCCAGCACCGCCCAGGCCGAAGCCGCCCTCGCGGTGCCGCCGCTGCGCCAGGCCGAAGCCGAAGTCGCCGCCGGCCTGCAGCGCCTGCGCATGGAACGCGAAGCGCTGGACGCCGAAGAAGGCCGCGCCCGCGCCGAGGCCGAACGCCTGCAAGCGCGCATCGTGCAAATCGACACCGACTGCAAGCGCGAAGAAGCCCTCGGCACCGACGCCGCCGCGCACCTCACCGCGCTCGAACAGGAACAGACCGCAATCGCCGCCGCCCGCGCCGGCGAAGACACCGCGCTGCAGGACGCCCGCGCCGCCGCCGGCGCCGTGAAGGCCGAGTTGGCCGAGGCCGAAGCCGCCGCCGACCGCGCCAACGAAATCCACACGCAAACCGAAACCCGCCGCGCCACCCTGGCCGCCGAAGCCCAGCGCGACAACCAGCGCGTCCGCGACCTCGAAAGCCGCGCCGCCGATGTCGCCGCCGAGCGTGCGCGCCTCCAGGCCGAAGCCGACGCCAAGGCCGCCGAGCTGCTGCCCAACGCCGATGGCACCGGCTCCGCCGAAGACCAGGTCCCGGCGATCGTCGCCGCCCGCACCGAGTCCGCCACCGCCGCCGAGGCGCTCGCCGCCGCCGAGCGCACCCGCGCCCAGGCCAACGGTGCGCTATCTGCGGCGCGCGAAGCCTCCCACGAAGCCGAGACGCGCCACCGCCGCGTCGCCGCCGAGGCCTCCGCCCTGGGCGATGTGCTCTCGGTCAACCAAGACAGCCTGTTCGCGCCGGTGCTGGATGCGATCGCCGTCGACTCTGGGTATGAGGCCGCGCTCGCCGCGGCGCTGGGCGACGACCTCGCCGCATCCACCGACGCCTCCGCCCCGGCGCACTGGAACGATATTGCGCGCGCCGCCGGCCCGGCGCTGCCCGCAGGTTGCGAACCCCTCGCCGCCCACGTGCGCGCCCCCGCCGCCCTCGCCCACCGCCTGTCGCAGATCGGCGTGGTCGCCGCCGAGCAGGGGTTCGAACTGCAAGCGTCCCTCGCCCAGGGCCAGCGTCTGGTCACCCGCGAAGGCAAGCTGTGGCGCTGGGACGGTCTCACCGCCGCCCCGGATTCCGGCGCCTCGGCTGCCGTCCGCCTGCGCCAGCGCAACCGCCTCGCCGAATTGCAGGCCCAGCTCGACCCGCGCAAGGCCGAGGCCGATGCGGCCCGCGCCGCCACCGAGACCGCGCGCGCCGCCACCGCCGCCGCCGAACAGGCGGAGAACGCCGCCCGCATCCGCGTCCGCGATGCCGATCACGCCCTAGCCCGCGCCCGCGAAGCCCACGCCCGCGCCGTGCGCGAAGCCGTCGCCCGCAACGAACGCCTGATCGCCCTGGCCGGCGCCACCGAGCGCTTGGCCGGCGAGATTGCCGAGCTGCGCAGCCGCGCCGGGGAAGCCGCGCGCCTGCTGGCCGAGTTACCCGAAGCCACGGTCCTGCGCGCCGAAATTGCGGCCGCCCGCGAACGCCTCGACGCCCTGCGCCGCGCCCATGCTGAGGCCGACCGCACCCTCGCCCGGCTGCTGGACGAACAGCGCGCCCGCAACCAGCGCCTCGCCGCCGTCGCCAATGAGACCGGTGCGTGGGCCACCCGCATGACCGCGGCGGAAGCCCAAATCGAACGCCTCGTGCAGCGCCGCTCCGCCGACGAAGCGGATCTGGCCGTCGTCGCCGCCAAGCCCGCCGTCATCGCCACCCAGCGCGCCGCGCTGGTGGAGCGTATCGATGCCACCGAGGCTGAGCGTTCCGCCGCCGCCGATGCACTGGCCCAAGCCGAAACCGTGCTGGCCGCCCGTGACCGCGACGCCAAGCAGACCCAAGCCGCTGCCTCGGACGCCCGCGAACACCGCGTGCGCGCCGAATCCCGCGTGCAGCAATCCGAAGAACGCGGCCGCGGGTTGATCGAGCGCATGACCGCCGATTTGGACTGCCGCCCCGAAGGCCTGCGCGCTCTCACCGGCTTGGCCGACCAGGACCAGGTGCCGGCCGCCGAAACCATGACCACGCAGATCGAGCGTCTGAAGCGCGAGCGCGACAGCATCGGCCCGGTCAACCTGCGCGCCGAAGCCGAAGCCGCCGAGTTGGAAGCCGAAGTCCTGCGCCTCACCACCGAGCGCGACGACCTCGAAGGCGCGATCCGCAAGCTGCGCGCCGCCATCGGCACGCTCAACCGCGAAGGCCGCGAGCGCATGCTGGCGGCGTTCGAAACCGTCGACCGCCACTTCCGCGAATTGTTCGGCCGCCTGTTCGGCGGCGGCGAGGCGCACCTGAAGCTGGTGGATTCCGAAGACCCGCTCGAAGCCGGCTTGGAAATCATGGCCAGCCCGCCCGGCAAACGCCTGCAAAAGCTCACGCTGCTTTCGGGCGGCGAACAGGCGCTGACCGCGGTCGCGCTCCGCTTTGCCGTGTTCCTGACCAACCCCGCGCCGATCTGCGTGATGGACGAAGTGGACGCGCCGCTCGACGACGCCAACGTCGAACGCTTCTGCATGCTGCTGTCCGAGCTGTCGCGCCGCACCGGCACGCGCTTCCTGATCATCACCCACCACCCGCAGACCATGACCCACATGGACCGCCTGTTCGGCGTCACCATGGCCGAACGCGGCGTCTCGCAGCTGGTATCGGTCGATCTCGCCCGCGCCGAAGCCCTCCGCAACGAAGTCATCGCCGCCGAGTAGCCACGGCCGCATCTCCCCCACAAAACCCGCGCGACAGCGCGGTTGAAGTCGCTGCGCGGTGCGCAGCCATGTGAGGGAGCCTTCTTCAACGAAGAAGGCGCACCGGGGGAGCGGTGCGCCTTCTATTTTGTTGTGCCAGCGCGTTGGTGGGAGGGGTCCTCCGCGCCGGCGGCCACTTACGCGGCCAACAACTGCAATCTACCCCGTACCGCCCAACCGCGGAATCCGGGCGAGCGCGTAAGTACAAACCGGCCCCCCCCCGCGCTCAGCGCTCCGCGGCGAGCATCGGCACGTTGTAAGCCGCAAACGCGCGGTCGGCGGTAACGATGGTTAGTCCCTCGGCCACCGCCTGCGCGATCAGGAGACGGTCAAACGGGTCGGCGTGGTGCGGCGGCAAAGCGCCAACGCCGAGTGCATGGTCGAGGGCCACCGGCAGCGGCACGAACCCAGCCCGCTCCAATTCGCGCGGCACGCACACCTCGGGCGGCTCGCTCAGTTCCAGCCGGCCCGCCTTCACCTTGATCGCGATCTCCCAGGCCGAAGCGGTGCTGACCCAGACGGTATTGCTGGCGTCGGTGATGCGCGCGCGCGCCTGCGCCCCGAGCCGGGGGCTGTTCTCCAGCCCCCACAGCAGAACATGGGTATCGAGCAGCAGGTTCACGTCTCGACGCCGAACGCCCGCAACAGGTCGGCCGGCAGCGGCGCGTCAAAATCGTCGCGGATCCGGATCTTGCCTTTCAGCCCGCCCAGCTTGCGCGGCTGCCCCGCAGCCACCAGGGCGGTAAGCCGCGCTACCGGCTTGCCGGCTTTGGCGATGACGATGTCCTCACCCGCCGCCGCGGCATCGACCAGCCGCGACAACTGCGTCTTGGCGTCGTGCATGTTGACCTGCTTCATCGGCCACCTCCAACCTAGCTAAGCTTAGCTAAGTCCAGCATCCGCACCAACCACGAAAACCCGCGCGCCAGCGCGGTTGAAGTCGCTGCGCGGTGCGCAGCCAGTGACGGGACCTGCAGCCCGTGACGGGACCCCTAATGGACGGCCGGCTGGAACAGCTCCACAACATTCCCCGCCGGATCATCCAACAAGATCTGCGCCCCACCCTTGCCGCTCACGATCTCGTTGCGGAACTTCAGCCCCGCCGCCTTCAGCTTCACCACCTCGGCCGCCAGGTCGGTGAACTGAATCTGAAACCGGTTCCACCCGCCCGGCGTCTGCTTGCGCCCATCCGGCATCGGCGCCGCCCCGGCGCTGGTCTGGTTGCTCACCAGCAACCGCATCGGCCCGCGGTCGAGCGCGGCAAACGCCGGCCGCGTGTCCTGGTGCACCGTGAAGCCGAAATGCTTGGTGTAAAACTCCACCACCGCGGCCACGTCATCAACGATGTAGCGGACAACAACAGCAGGCTGGTTCATGGGCGCTCTCTCCTCGGGAACTGTGACCCGCATCCTAGCAGGGCTCCAAAGCGTCCGCGCATGTGACCCTCGCGGTCCCGTCCTGGCCGGACCTCGCCGCCGCGGTGTAGGATCGCTCTATGGTGCAGCTGATCGCCGCAAAGAACGCAGAAGTCGCCGCCCTGTGCCGCCGTTTCCACGTGCGGCGGCTAGAGGTGTTCGGCTCGGCCGCGCGCGAGCACGACTTCGATCCCGCGCATAGCGACATCGATTTCCTGGTCGAGTTCACCGAACACCCGGACGGCATGTCTCTCGGCAACTTCTTCGACCTCAAGGAAGCGCTGGAGGGCGTGTTCGGCCGCCCGGTCGACCTGTTGATGCCCGGCGCGATTCGCAACCCGTACCTTAAGGCCAGCGTCGACCGGTCGCGGGTCGAAGTCTTTGGAGCGTGATCCCCGCAAGTACCTTTGGGACGCCCGCGAGGCGGCCTGCGCGATCATTGCGTTCACCCGCGCCATCGACCCGCTGGCGGCGGAACGCATCCCGGACTTTCGCAAGATCGTCGGGTTCCGCCATGTCATCGTGCACGGCTATGACGCGATTGACAGCAGGTTGGTCTGGCGTACCGTGCAAGAGGACCTGCCCAAACTCATCGCGACCCTGAGCGGCCTCCTGCCGGACCAATAGCTCGATGGCCCAGCTTCCCAACCCGCACCCGGGCGCAATTCTCCGGCACGAGTTCTTGGACGAAATCGGCATCAGCCAGAACCAGCTGGCCCACGCCCTGGGCGTACCGCCCAACCGCATCCACGCCATCGTCAACGGAACGCGCGACATCACCGCCGACACCGACCTGCGCCTGTGCAAGTTTTTCGGCCTGTCCGAAGGCTATTTCCTCCGGCTCCAGAACGCCCACGATACGCTGGCCGCCAAGCGCGCCATCGCAGCCCAGGTGGCCAAGATCAAACCCTACAAGGGCCGGGAAGCGGCGTAGGCCACCCAGGCGATCCTCGCCAACCGCGTCGCGGCCTTTCCGTCATGGCCGGACTTGTTCCGGCCATCCACGCCTTGCCAACGCCGAAGTCGTGGAAGTAGTGCCTGCGATCCGACCTGCTCAGGCGGCCCGGAAACGTTCGCACGCTTGCCCACCAACCGGGTACCCAATGCTTCGGTTGCGCCCATCAGCACTGTATAAAGTGGTAGTTGTCTGGCGTTGGGGGGGGGGGGGGCTGGGTGCAGGACAAGCTCGAACGGGCCGTCGCCAACTATCTGGCCGACCTTCACCGGGTTCACTCAACCGGCGGCGGAACCGACGAGCGGTCCTACTATCCCGCACTGAGTTCACTGCTCAACGATATCGGCCTCGACCTCAAGCCGAAAGTCTTCCGCGTTGTCGAGTTGGCGAGCGCGGGGGCTGGACATCCTGATTTCGGCCTGTACACCGCAAGCCAGTGTCAGAAGGGAAAGCCCCGTCCCGGCGCAATGCCCGAGCGGGGAGTCATTGAGGTCAAGAAGGTCAGTGATGACGCTTGGCTCACCGCAGAGACGAAGCAGGTCAGCAAGTACTGGGCGACTTATCGGCACGTTCTCGTAACCAACCTCCGGCACTTCCTCCTGATCGCTGAGGACTCTGCTGGAAACCCGATTCAGCTTGAGCACTTCCGGCTCGTTGAGTCCGCCGATCAGCTTTGGGAAGCGGCAGAACAAGCTCACAAGACCGCCGCCACCAAGGGACGTGCGCTAGGCGAGTACCTCCGCCGCGCTCTCACGGTGCCGGTCAGTCTGACGGAGCCGAAGGATGTTGCGTGGCTCCTTGCGTCATATGCTCGCGATGCCCTACGGCGCGTTGACACTGCAGGCGACCTGCCGGCGCTCGCGCTAGTTCGATCCTCGCTAGAGGAAGCCCTGGGCTCGCACTTCACCGGCGAACGCGGCGAACATTTCTTCCGCTCGACGCTTGTTCAGACACTCTTCTATGGAGTGTTCTCTGCGTGGGTGTTGTGGGCCCAACAAACTCCGTTGCCTGCGAAGGCGTTCGATTGGAGACTTTCCGGCTGGCACCTGAGGGTGCCGATGCTACGGGCCCTTTTCCAGCAACTCGCTGACCCGGGCCGCCTAGAACCTCTTGGCCTCGTCGAGGTGCTGGATTGGGCTGCCCATGCCCTGAACCGAGTCAACCGGACGCAGTTCTTCACTCGGTTCCGAGAGAGCGAAGCGGTTCAATATTTCTACGAGCCATTCCTTGAGGCGTTCGATCCTGATCTCCGTCAGCAACTAGGTGTCTGGTACACGCCGATCGAGGTAGTCCGCTACATGGTCGCTCGTGTTGACGCGGCACTAAGGGACGACCTCGGCATCCCGGAGGGGCTCGCTGCCGAACATGTGTTCGTCCTCGATCCCTGCTGCGGTACGGGCGCGTTCTTGGCGGAGGTGCTGCGCCGCATCGACGAGCGTTTGGAGGGCAACGGTTTTGGGGCCCTGAAGGGCGCAGTTCTAAGGAAAGCCGCGACGCAGCGCGTGTTCGGCTTCGAGATCCTGCCGGCGCCGTTCGTTGTGTCACACCTCCAGATTGGTTTGCTGCTGCAGTCACTAGGCGCGCCGTTCGCCGAGGACGGCAGCGAACGCGCTGCGGTCTATCTGACGAACGCACTGACGGGGTGGGAGCCAGTCGAAGAAGACCCACTACCTTTCGCAGAGTTGGAGGAAGAGCGCGCGCGCGCCGACGCGGTGAAACAGCAAACGCCGATCTTGGTTGTGCTTGGGAACCCTCCGTACAACGGGTTCGCAGGAATGGCGGTCTCCGAAGAGCGCGAACTGTCGACCGTTTATCGCACCGTCGATCGCGTCAGAAAGCCGCAAGGGCAGGGGCTCAACGATCTGTACGTTCGATTCTTCCGCATGGCGGAAAGGCGGATCGTCGAGAAGACTGGCGAAGGCATTGTGTGTCTTATTTCCAACTACTCTTGGTTGGATGGGATGTCCTTCACCGGAATGCGCGAACGCTTCCTCAATGAATTCGACTTCATCCGCATCGACTGCCTCAACGGCGACAAGTTCAAGACGGGCAAGATCACCCCTGACGGAAGGCCCGACCCAAGCATCTTCTCGACAGACCGCAATCGCGAGGGAATTGGGATCGGGACCGCAATCTCAACTCTGATTCGCCGCAAGGAACATGTCGCGGCGGCAACGATCCAATTTCGACACCTTTGGGGACAAGACAAACGCGAACAGCTTTAGGCAACAGCCGAGACCGCTGTGGCGCAACTGTACGAGACTTTAACTCCTGCTCTCGCACTCGGTCTCCCGCTCCTAGCCGCCTCGGCGTCCGCCGACTATTCGAGCTGGCCCGAACTTCATGACTTGCTCCCGGCATCGTTCCCTGGAGTGAAGACCAGTCGCGACGACTTCCTTGTCGCGATTGACAGAAAGACGCTGGAAGAGCGGCTGTCCGCCTACTTTGACCCAAAGGTGAGTCATGAGGAGATGGCGCGCTTGTTCCATTCCGTCATGGAGGGCAACTCCGGTTACGATCCCGTAGCGACACGCACTACCTTGTTGAAGCGGGGACGGAAGGCCGACGCCGTCGTGCGCTACGCCTACCGCCCCTTCGACGTGCGCTGGCTCTATCGAGAACCAGAGACAAAGCTTCTCGACAGGAACCGCGCCGAGTCATGGCCCCACACCTTTGAAGGAAACGTTTGGCTAGAGGCGCGCGAGAAGCAGGCCAAAGAGGCCTTCTCGAGAGGGACAATCGTTCGGCATCTGGCCGATAACTTCGGATCGGGCCTTTCGAGCTTCTTCCCAATGCGGATGGCCCAAGGGGACACCAAAGTCCCCAACATTTCAAAGTCGGCAGGGGTGTACTTGAAGGCCAATCGCGCCGAAACGGATGACCTCTTTCACCATGTAGTGGCGATACTCCACTGTCCCCAGTATCGCCACGAGAACCATGACGCCTTGCGGATGGGCTGGCCGCGCATTCCCCTCCCGAAGGGCTCCGAAACCCTAATTGCTTCGGCCAAATTGGGACAGACGCTCGTCGCGTTGCTCGACCCTGAATCTCCAGTGCCGGGGGTGACCGCAGGAGCGGTAAGACCCGAACTGAAACTCATTGCAAAGCCGAGCCGCGTCGGTGGCGGAAACCTGGCCGGGGACGATTTCGCGCTAACTGCCGGGTGGGGCCACGCTCAGGGTGGTGGAATTGTCATGCCGGCGCGCGGAAAAACAGTCGGGCGCAACTACACGGAACAGGAACTTGCTGAGTTGAAAGGCGGAGAAGAGAAGCTCGGACTCAGTTCCTCGGACCTCCTCTCGCTTGTGGGGATGACCACCTTCGACATCTACCTGAACGGAAGTGCCTATTGGTCGAATGTTCCAGCCGCAGTGTGCGGACTACACCTTGGCCGGGTATCAGGTCCTCAAGAAGTGGCTCAGTTATCGCGAACGCGACCTGCTCAAAAGGCCGCTCTCCCCGGATGAAGTGCAGTACTTCTCGCTCATGGTACGTCGGATCGCGGCGGTGCTGCTCCTCGGGCCCCACCTTGACGCCAGTTACGCTGCTGTGAAGGAGGGCCATGTGCCGTGGCAAGGCCCAGAGTCGCTTCACAACTTCGCCGCGACGCAAGGCGTACCACCGCTGGTCTAGGTGGCCTCGTGCGCTTCCGGCTGTTCGGCGGGATGCACGAACCTGAATACACTTCGTATTGACACAACCCGCATCATCGTCTATCCTCCCCTCATTCCCGGGAGTCCGGGATGGCCGCCGTTGAGCTGGCGTAAATCTCGCGTATTTACGCAAAACGCATGCACAAGCGGGGTCGCGCCCCACCGTAAATCGACCGTACTTACGGTGCCCACCCCGCGCGTAAATCACGCGTAGTAACGCGCGAACGGCTAAGTTGGTGAAAGCCCCCGCGGCGCGGCGTCGCAACCGGAGAATTATCGTGGTTGGTCAAGCACTTGCACCCAGGTCTGGTATGGTTGACAGGCCCCAGCGCCAACCGTATTGTCCGCGCGGTTTTTGCGCTGGTATGGCGCAATGACTGAAGAGCCTCAGCCGCCGGACCTGAAGGAATTCAGTGATCGGCTGCGCAAGGCGCAGGGGGCCGATGTTCCGGACCCGCGCCTGAGCAGACCGTTCGCGCCGCGTGGTATGGGGGTGGCCTTTCGTGTGGCCACCGAATTGGTTGCGGCTCTTGTGGTTGGGGGCGGATTTGGCTGGCTGCTCGATGGCTGGCTCAACACCCGTCCCTGGTTGTTCCTGGTGTTCCTAACGTTCGGGTTCGCCAGCGGGATCATCACCGCGTTCCGCGCAGCTTCGCGGATCAGCGCCGAGGCGGATACGCCGGGGAACTAGGGGTTACCGTGGAAGAAGAAGGCCCGCTCGAACAGTTCCGCATTCACGAGCTGATCCCGATTCACTTCGGGTCGCTCAATGCGTCGTTCACCAATTCCGCGCTGTTCATGGTGATCTCGATCGCCGCCGTGCTGCTGTTCCTCACGCTGAGCACCGGCGCGCGCAGCCTCGTGCCGTCGCGCTGGCAGTCGCTCGCCGAGATGTCCTATGGCGTCGTCGCCAATGCGGTGAAAGACAACGTGGGCATGGAAGGCTGGAAGTACTTCCCGTTCATCTTCTCCGTGTTCATGTTCGTCCTGTTCGCGAACTTCATCGGCCTGCTCCCCGTTCCGGGCAAGTTCACCGTCACCAGCCACATCATCGTCACCTTCGGGTTCGCCGGGCTGATCTTCGTCGGCGTCACGCTCATCGCGCTGTTCCGCCACGGGTTCAAGTTCTTCGGCTTCTTCGTGCCGCACGGCGTGCCGCCCTATCTGCTGCCGCTGCTCGTGCCCATCGAAATCATCGGCTATTTCACCCGCCCCATCAGCCTCTCGGTGCGTCTCGCCGCCAACATGCTGGCCGGCCACACCATGCTGGCGGTGTTCGCGGGCTTCGTGGTCGCCCTGGGCGTGTTCGGCATCGCCCCGTTCCTGTTCGTGGTCGCGGTCTACGGCCTCGAAGTCATCGTCGCGTTCCTGCAGGCGTACGTGTTCGTCGTGCTCACCTGCCTGTATCTGTCCGACGCCATTCACCTGCACCACGAATAGCCGTCCAGTTTCACCGTTTTCCCATTTCACGTAGCGAGGAGCACACCACCATGGATATCGAAGCCGCCAAGTTGATCGGCGCAGGTCTGGCCACTCTCGGCGTTGCGGGCGCCGGCGTCGGCATCGGCAACATTTTCGCCAACTACGTCTCCGCCGGCATCCGCAACCCGGCCGCCGCGCCCAAGATGTTCGGCTCGGTCATTCTGGGCTTCGCGCTCACGGAAGCCGTCGCGATTTACGCGCTGGTCGTGGCGTTCCTGATCCTCTTCAAGTAAGCCGCCAACCACTCGCGTCTCGCGCGTACTGATTACTGACTGAAGGCGGCGTCATGGAAGAAGCAGCGGTCGTTTCCTTTCCGCAAATGGATGCGGCGACGTTCGCGCCACAGCTTGTGTGGCTCGCGATCACGTTCGTCGTGCTCTACTTCGTCATGGCGCGGGTCGTCGTGCCGCGCATCACCGGGATCTTGGAAACCCGCGATGCCAAGGTTGCGTCCGATCTCGGGAGCGCCCAGGCGATGAAGGCCCAGGCGGATACCGCACTCAGCACTTACGAGCGCCTGTCCGCCCAGGCCCGGGCCACCGCCCAGCAGCTTGCCGCCGAAGCCCGCGCCGCCGCCAATGCCAAACAGGCGGCGGAACTGGAAGCGCTGGACGGCCGCCTCGCCGCCACCGGCCGCAAGGCCGAGGCCGACGTTGCCGCCGCCCGCGCGAAGGCCATGGAAGGTCTCCGCGACCTCGCCGCCGAGATCGCCCAGGCCACCGCGGAAAAGCTGGTGGGTTCCAAGCTCAACCGCGACGCGGCGGCCAAGGCCGTCGATGCCGAGCTGAAAGCAGGGAAGTAAGCCATGGAACTGCTGCACAGCCCGCACACCTGGGAAGCCCTCGGCTTCCTGGTGTTCGTCGCCCTCGTCGCCAAGCAGGCCTGGGTCGCCATCACCAAGATGCTCGACGACCGCTCCGCCGAGATCAAGGCGAAGCTCGACGAAGCCGTGAAGCTGCGCGAAGACGCCCGCACGCTGCTCACCACCTACGAAAAGAAGGTCCGCGAAGCCGAAAAGGAAGCGGCCGAGATCGTGGCGCAAGCCAAGTCCGAAGCCGCCACCATGGCCAAGGAAGCCGCGCGTGCGTTGGAAGTCACCGTCCAGCGCCGCTCCGAGTTGGCGATGGAGCGCATCGGCCGCGCCGAAGCCAAGGCGCTGCGGGAAGTCCGCGATGTCGCCATCGATATCGCCGTGCGCAGCGCCGAACGCCTGATCGCCGGCGAATTGGATGCCGCCAAGGCCGACAAGATGGTCGACGACGCCATCCGCGACCTCGATCGCAAGCTGCACTAAGCCGGCGCGCAGCCCTCCATCGACCTCACCCGCGCCCGCTCCGTCCTGCACGAGGTATTCGGCTTCCAGTCGTTTCGCCCCGGCCAGGAAGCGATCATCTCCGCCGTACTTTCGGGACGCGATGTCCTCGCCGTCATGCCCACCGGCAGCGGCAAATCCCTCTGCTACCAGCTCCCGGCCATCGTCGGTGAACACCTCACCCTGGTGGTCTCGCCCCTCATCGCCCTGATGCGCGACCAGGTCACCCAGCTCCGCGCGCTGGGCATCGAAGCCGGCTCCCTCAACTCGTCCAACGACGCCGACGAGTTCAAGCGTGTGATGGACGCGGTCCGGTCCCGCCGCATGCGCCTGCTCTATGCCGCCCCCGAACGCCTGTCCCAGCCCGGCACCATCGCCATGCTGCGGGATGCGGGCGCCGTCACCTTGGCCATCGACGAAGCCCACTGCGTCTCGCAATGGGGCCACGACTTCCGGCCCGAGTACCTGACCCTCGGCTCCCTGCGCGAGTCGCTCGGTGCGAAGCAGACCGTCGCCTTCACCGCCACCGCCGACACCGCCACCCGCGCGGACGTCGCCGCCCGCCTCTTCCCGCGCCCGCCCGAGCTGTTCGTCGGCGGCTTCGACCGTCCCAACCTGCGCCTCGCCATGACCCCCAAAGACGGCGGCCGCAAGCAGGTGCTGGCCTTCGTCGCCGAACACAAAGGCGACAGCGGCATCGTCTACTGCAGCTCCCGCGCCCGCACCGAGGACTTTGCCGCCGCCCTAGTGAAAGACGGCGTCCGCTCCCTGCCCTACCACGCTGGTCTGCCCAAAGAAGTGCGGGACGCCAACCAAGATGCGTTCGTGAAAGAAGACTCCGTGGTCATGGTCGCCACCGTCGCCTTCGGCATGGGCATCGATAAACCCGACGTGCGCTTCGTCTGCCACGCCGACCTGCCCAAGAACATCGAGTCCTACTACCAGGAGATCGGCCGCGCCGGCCGCGACGGCCTCCCCGCCGACACCCTGACCCTCTACGGCCTCGACGACATCCGCCTGCGCCGCTCCCAGATCGAAGAAGGCCAAGCCCCCGACGAACAAAAGCGCGTCGAACGCCAGCGCCTGAACGCCCTCGTGTCCCTGTGCGAGGCCCCCCGCTGCCGCCGCCAAACCCTGCTGGCTTACTTCGGCGAGACGACGAGCCCGTGCGGCAACTGCGACCTGTGCCAGCAAGGTGTCGAAACCTTCGACGGCACCGTCGACGCCCAGAAGCTGATGAGCGCCATGCGCCGCACCGGCGAGCGCTTCGGCACCGAGCACGTGCTGAACATCGTCATGGGCACCGCCACCGACGCCATCAAGCAGTACCGCCACGACGCCTTGCCCACCTTCGGCGTCGGCGCCAACCGGTCGCGCAACGAGTGGCGCTCCATCCTGCGCCAGATCTATGCCGCCGGCCTCGTGTCCCTGGATGTTGCCGGCTACGGCCGCTGGACCATCACCGGCGCCGGCGCCGAGTTGCTCGGCGGCCGCGCCCGCATCGACCTGCGCGCCGACCTGCTGGTGCCCAAAGAGAAGAAGGCTCGCCGCACCGCCTCATCCGCGCCGGATGCATCCGATGCCGATGCCGAATTGCTCGACCGCCTGAAGCAGTTGCGCCGGTCCCTCGCCTCCGCGGCGGGTGTCCCCGCCTACGTCGTGTTCCCCGATCGCACCTTGATCGAGATGGCGACCCACCGCCCCCGCAACCTCGACCAGCTCAGCGCCATCCACGGCGTCGGCCAGGCCAAGCTCGCCCGCTACGGCCAGGCCTTCCTGCAGGCACTTATGGAATGAGCCGACGGCCAGCCTTGGCGAGCTCAAGCACCAGCAACACCGCCACGCCCGCGCCCGCCGCCAGCGCCAGCTCCTCCCAGTAGAGCGGGCCGAACTGGAACAGCGTGCGGACGAACGGCCACCACACCGTCGCCGCCAGCATCCCCGCCACGCCGGCCATCACGAGAACCAACGTGCGGTTCGGCCGCCGCAGCGCCGTCACCACCGAGGCGCCGAACGAACGGTTGACGAAGATCAGACTGATGATCGTCAGCACCAGCGTCACGAAGGTGAGCGCCCGCACTTCCGTCTCCGGCAGGCCGCGGTCCAAGCCCACAACGAACACCGCCGCCGTGACCAAGAGCGCCACCGCCCCCTGCGCCAGGCTCCAACCGATCAACCGGCCCGAGAACAGCGGCTCGTCCGGCTGCCGCGGCGCCCGGCGCATCACATCGTCCTCTTCCGCCTCCGCCTCGAACACCAGCGAGCACACCGGATCGATCACCATCTCCAGGAACGCGATGTGCATCGGCCCGAACAGAATCGGCAATCCGAACAGCAGCGGCAGCAGCGCCATACCGGCGATCGGGACATGCACGGCAAAGATGAACTCCATCGCCTTGCGCAGGTTGTCATAGATCCGGCGTCCCAACCGGATGGCGGTAACGATGGAGCCGAAGTCGTCGTCCAGCAGGACCATCGCCGACGCCTCGCGCGCCACGTCGGTGCCCCGTCCCCCCATCGCAATGCCAATGTGGGCAGCCTTCAGCGACGGGGCATCGTTGACCCCGTCGCCGGTCATCGCCACGACCTCGCCGTTCGCCTTCAGGGCCAGCACGATCCGCAGCTTCTGCTCCGGCATGATGCGCGCGAACACGGTCGCGGTCCGCAGCCGCGCCGCCAAGTCCGCGTCACCGAGCTCATCCAATTCGTCTCCGGTGACAACGTCCGCCGCTGCGATCCCCGCGGCCGCTGCAATGGCGCGCGCCGTCACCGGATAGTCGCCCGTGATCATCACGACTCGGATTCCCGCCAAGCGGCACTCGTTCACTGCGGCCGGCACGCTCGCCCGCAGTGGATCGGCCAGGCCGACCAGGCCCAGGAATTCAAACGGGAACTCGCTCTGCGACTCCGGCCACGCCCGCCCCGCGCTTGCCGCACGGGCGACACCCAACACGCGCAGCCCCTCGGCCGCCATGGCGTCAACCGCCAGCGTGAGCCTCGCCCGGCCCGCGCCGTGCAACCGGCACAGGCTCGCGATCGCCTCTGGCGCACCCTTGGCCGCCACCACGAACGTGGCCGGGCCATCCGCCACCTGCCACACGTGCGAGACCGCCAGCAGATCGGGCCGCAGCCCATACGCGTGCACCAGCGTCCGCTCAAATTCCGCCGGGATTTCCGGCGCCTCGAAGTGCTTGTTGCTCAGCGCGTGGAACGCCTTGTCGATGGGATCAAACGGGTCCGGCAGACTGGCCAGCAACCCACACTCGACAAGGTCGCGAAACGCGGCCGGCATCCGGGCACCGTGGGCGGGCTTGAAGACCGCCGCGTCGGCGAGCCGGAGTTCGGCGACCGTCATGCGGTTCTCGGTGAGGGTCCCGGTCTTGTCGGTGCATAGGACCGTCGCCGACCCCAAGGTCTCGATTGCTGCTGCCCGACGCGTGAGCACGCGTGCGCGGGAGATGCGCCATGCTCCCATCGCCATGAACACGGTGAGCACCACCGGAATCTCTTCCGGCAGCATCGACATGCCGAGCGCGATACCGGCCAGGACGGCATCGAGCCATCCGCCCCGCAGGGTGCCATACAGCACCACGGCGAGCGCGGTCACGGCGCCACCGACGATGGCAAACATCCGCACCAACCGGCGCGTCTGGGCCTGCAACCGCGGGGCCTCGGTCTGCAGCGCTCCGAGGGACTGGCCGATCTTACCGACCTCGCTCCGAACGCCCGTCGCCGTTACCTCGGCGATCCCGACGCCGCGCACAACCAGGGAGCCCGAAAACACGAACGGCAGGTCGTCTCCCCCGGGGCGGCTGTTCAAGAGCTTCCCCTCGCCGCGGTCAACCTTGCGCACGGGGACGGATTCGCCCGTGAGCAGCGACTCGTCAGTCTGCAGATCGTTGCACTCCACCAGCACCGCGTCGGCGGGGACCCGGTCACCTTCAGCGAGCACAATCAGGTCGCCGCGCACCACGTCCCTGCCCGCGATGCGGACGCGTTCCCCGTCGCGGATAACCAGGGCGCGTGGACTGGTGAGGTCGCGCAGGGCCTCCAGCACATGCTCGGTGCGGGTTTCCTGCACTACCGTGATCGCCACCGACAGCGACGCGAACACGAGCAGGACGATCGCTTCGTTGAGATCGCCCAGCGCCAAGTAGATGACGCCACCGCCGATCAGCAGCGCCAACATCGGCTCACGCAACACTTCGAAGGCGATACGCAGTGCCGTACGCTGGCCGGCTCGGGGCAACTCGTTGCGCCCCTCGCTCTTCAGCCGCGCCTCTGCGCCGGCCTGGCTCAGGCCTCGCATCGCAGATGCGGCGGCTCCGTCACTCGGGGTTGGATCGGCGTGAATTGTCAGCCGCCGTCGTTGTCCGGGTCTTCGAATTCCAGGAACGGGTCGCCGGGAACCCGGCGCTTCTTCACCGGACTCTTCTCAACCACGCGGGGGCGAAAGCGTGGGTCTGCCAGCTTGGCCGCCACCGGTGAGCGGCGCTTGGCCACCTTCGGCTTCGGGGGCTTAGGCATCTTGGCCATCATCGGGCCCCTTGCCGGTCCTCCCCGCGGGTGGGGGGAGGACCGGGCCTGGGATCTACTCGGCCGCCTGCGCGGCCGGCGGGGTCCAGCGCAGGACCGGGTTGCGGGCAGCGGCGGTTTCATCCAAGCGGCGCCGCGGCGCGAGCTTCGGCGCGTCCTTGAACCGGGCGAGTTCGGTGCCCGACTTCGCGGCGCGCGCCAGGTAGCGCAGCGTGCCGATGAACTTGTCCACGCTCGCCTTGCTCTCAGTCTCGGTCGGCTCGGTGAGGAGCGCGCCGTGGACCACCAGCGGGAAGTATACGGTCATCGGGTGATAGCCCTCGTCGATCATCGCCTTGGCGAAGTCGAGCGAGGTGATGCCGGTGCCTTCCAGGAACGTATCGTCGAACAGCGCCTCGTGCATGCACGGGCCCGTGTCGCCGAACGGCGCGCTCATGTCGGCCTTCAGAGAGGCCAGCACATAGTTCGCCGACAAGACCGCGTCTTCGGCAACCTGACGTAGACCGTCAGAGCCATGGCTCATCATGTAGGCGAGCGCGCGGACGAACATGCCCATCTGGCCGTGGAACGACCGCAGGCGCCCGAACGAGTGCTCGCCCGGCTTGCCCTTGTCGCCCAGGTGCTCGATCAGGCGGAAGCGGTCGCCGTCCTGGACAATCATCGGCAACGGCGCGAATGGGGCCAGAGCAGCCGAGAACGCCACCGGACCGGACCCCGGGCCACCACCGCCGTGCGGAGTGGAGAAGGTCTTGTGCAGGTTGATGTGAATCGCGTCGACGCCGAGATCACCCGGACGTGCCTTGCCGACGATGGCGTTGAAGTTGGCGCCATCGGCATAGAAGTAGCCGCCGATCGAATGGATCGCCTGGGCCACTTCCATCACTTCGTTTTCGAACAGCCCGAGGGTGTTCGGATTGGTGAGCATCACGCCCGCCACGTCTTTGCCCAGCTTGGCCTTGAAGGCCGAGAGGTCCATGCGGCCGCGGGCGTTGCCGGGCACCGTGTCCACTTCGAACCCGCACTGCGCGGCGGTGGCCGGGTTGGTGCCGTGCGCCGACTCCGGGATCAGCATGCGGGTGCGCTTTTCACCCTTGGCCTCGTGTGCGGCGCGGATCGCCATGACGCCGCACAACTCGCCGTGGGCGCCGGCCGCGGGCGGCATTGCCACCGCCGGCATGCCGGTCAACACCTTCAGCCAGTGGCCGAGGGTGTGGATCAGCTCCAACGCGCCTTGAACGGTCGACTCGGGCTGCATCGGGTGCAGATCGCCGAAGCCGGGCAGCCGCGCCATCTTCTCGTTCAGCCGCGGGTTGTGCTTCATCGTGCACGAGCCGAGGGGATAGAGGTTGGCGTCGATCGAGTAGTTATTGCGCGAGATGCGCACGAAGTGGCGCACCACCTCGGGCTCGGACACGTTGGGCAGGCCGATGTCGTCGCGGTCCAGGCCGCCCAGGTGGCTCTTCACCTTCGGCGCGTCGGGCAGGTCGACGCCGGAGGCGCCAGGGCGCCCGAGCTCGAACAGGAGTGGCTCGGCGAGGTCGAGGCCGCGGTTGCCGGTGTGGGTGTCGGGCTTCATGCCAGGACTTTCTTCAATGCGGCGACGAACGCCTTGCGGTCGGCGTCGGTGTTGGTTTCGGAAGCGGCGACGAGCAACAGGTTGGCGAGCTCGGGACGGTCGCGGTACAGACGCTGGACAGGCACGCCGCCGAGCACATTCTCCTTCACCAACGCGTCGACCACCGGGCCAGCGGGCACCGGCAGCTTCACCGTGAATTCGTTGAAATATGTGTCGTTCAACACCTTCACGCCCGGCACCTTGCCGAGTTCATCGGCCAGCAATACCGCGGACGCGTGGTTGAGCGCGGCGAGACGCTTCAGGCCGTCTTCGCCCAGCAGCGACACGTGAATACCGAACGCCAGCGCGCACAGGCCGGAGTTCGTGCAGATATTGCTGGTCGCCTTCTCGCGGCGGATGTGCTGCTCGCGGGTGCTGAGAGTCAGCACGTAGGAGCGGCGGCCGTCGGCATCGACGGTCTCGCCGCATACGCGGCCCGGCATTTGGCGGATGTGCTGCTTGCGGCACGCGAACAGGCCGACATACGGGCCACCGAAGTTCAGGCCGACGCCAAGGCTTTGGCCTTCACCGGTGACGATGTCGGCGCCCATCGCGCCGGGCGAACGGATAGCGCCGAGCGAGACCACTTCGGTCACCGCCACGATCAGCAGCGTACCGGCATCTCGGCACGCGGCGGCGAGCTTCGAGTAGTCGTGCAGGTTGCCGAAGAAATCCGGGTTCTGCACGACGATGCACGCTACGTCGGGACCGGCCTTCTTGGACAGGTCCTCCTTACCGTCGAACACCGGGTTCGCCGACTCCATCGTGATCGGCGAGAACTGCGTGAACGTGCGCACTGTGTCGCGGTAGTGCGGGTGCAGCGCGCCGGACAGGATCGCTTTGGGGCGTCCGGTGACGCGGCCCGCCATCAGCACCGCCTCGGCGGTGGACGTAGCGCCTTCGTACATCGAGGCGTTGGCCACTTCCATGCCGGTCAGCAACGCGACCTGGGTCTGGAACTCGAACAGGAACTGCAGCGTGCCCTGGGCGATTTCCGGCTGGTACGGGGTGTACGAGGTGAGGAACTCGCTGCGCTGGATCAGGTGATCGACCGCCGCCGGAATGTGGTGGCGGTACGACCCGGCGCCGAGGAACGACGGCCCCGCACCCGCGGCGCGATTGCGTCCAGCCATGGCGGTGAGCGCGCGCTCGACTTCCAGTTCGCCCTGGTGCTTGGGCAGGTCCAACAGACCGGTGATCCGGCCCTTCGCGGGGACGTCGACGTACAAGTCGTCGACCGTCTTGACCCCGACGACCTTCATCATCGCCGCCCTGTCGGCGGTGGTTAGCGGTAGGTAGCGCATCCTGTGCTGGTCCCGTTCCGGTTAGTGCTGGCTCGCGACCAACTTGTCGTAGGCGGCCTTGTCCATGAGGCCCTTCAGCTCGTCCTTGTTGGTGAGCTTGAGCTTCATGAACCAGCCATCCTTCTCAGCAGATGCGTTGACCAACGCCGGATTGGCGGCAAGCGCGGCGTTCGATTCGATCACTTCACCGCTGACCGGCGCATAGACTTCGCTAGCGGCCTTCACCGATTCGACAACGGCGGCTTCACCCTTTTGAGTCAGTTTCTTGCCCTTGGCCGGGAGGTCGACGAACACGACGTCGCCGAGTTGCTCCTGCGCATAGTTGGTGACGCCGACCGTGCCGTTGTCGCCGTCAACTTCAATCCACTCGTGGTCCTTCGTGAAGTAACGCGTGCCCATGTGATACTCCTGCTCTGATTAGGTGTGTGTGTTGATGCGCGACGGTCGCCCTTACGGACGGGAACGCGCTAGCCCTTGAAGTAGTGGTGCGGCACAAACGGCATGGGTGCCACTTTGGCGGGCAGCGTAGTGCCGCGCACCACCAGACCCACCTCGGTTTCGTGCTTGGCGAAGTCGCGCGCCACGTAGCCCATCGCAACCGGCCCGTTCACCGTGGGACCGAAGCCCCCACTGGTGATGACGCCGATCTTGTTGCCCTTTGTGTCGACGATCTCGGTGCCTTCGCGTGCCGGTGCTCGGCCCGACGGGAGGATGCCGACACGGATGCGCTTCGGCCCTTCGGCCAGTTGCTTCACGATCACTTTGGCACCGGGGAAGCTGGCTTCTTCGCGGCGGCGCTTGGCGATGGTCCAGCCAAGGTCACCCTCTGCCGGGGTGGTCGTGGTGTCGAGGTCATGGCCGTACAGGCACAGTCCCGCTTCCAGACGCAAACTGTCTCGAGCACCGAGGCCAATGGGCTTCACTTCCGGCTCGGCCAGAAGGAGGCGGGCGAGCTTCTCAGCATCGCGGCTGTGCACTGAGATCTCATAGCCGTCTTCGCCGGTGTACCCGGAGCGGGCCACAACACAGTCGAACCCGGCGACCTTCATCGACGCGAACGACATGAACACCATCGCCGCGGCGGCCGGCGCAAATTTCGCGATCACCTTGGCGGCAAGCGGCCCTTGCAGGGCCAGCAGCGCACGATCGGCAAGGATGTCCAAGCGGAAATCCGCACCGAGGTGCTTCTTCATGTGGGCGTAATCGGCGTCCTTACAGGCGGCGTTCACGACGATCAGCAGATACCCATCAGCCCGCCCGACCGTGAGGTCGTCGAGGATGCCGCCCTGCTCGTTGGTAAACACCGTGTAGCGGATACGCCCGGGCGCAAGGCCGGTGAGATTGCCCGGCACCAGCCTTTCGAGGGCGACATCGGCGCCAGCACCGTAGAGGTGGGCCTGGCCCATGTGGGATACATCGAACAGACCAGCTGCCGTGCGGGTGTGGTTGTGCTCGCGCAGGATGCCGTCCGGGAACTGGACGGGCATATCGTAACCCGCGAACGGCACCATCTTGCCGCCGAGTTCGCGATGCAGTGCGTTGAGAGGAGTTTTAAGAAGAGGACCGGTTTCCGTCGTGCCTGACACTGGGTTCTCCCGACAGGGCGCGTGCGACCGCGACTATCCGCGGCCGTGATGCCCCCTCTGTCGGTGAACCTGAGAGATTCACCGCCGCCGCGGGCAACGCCAACGACTGCGGTTTACTCCTTCGGTGGGGCGCCATTCCAGCAGCCCGCTTTCCAGAGTTTCGGTCCCCCTGCGGTCCCGCTTGCCTGAGAGTTTCCGGGGCGGTTGCTCCTTCGGCGCCGGATTCAAAATGCCCAGAATCCGGTCTCTTCCGCAGGGTTCGGAAGTATGGTCGCGCCGTCCAAAAGTCCAGGCGCACGCGATGGCGGGCATGATACTGCCGACCCTCTCTGAGTCAACCGCGGCCCATCAAGGCTTGCGGCGGTGGACCAGGAAACGCAATTGGCCGATAATCCCGTCTATCACAACTGTGTGATATTTGCGTTTTGTGTGGCGGGGCAGGACGGGTCGCAGTTAGCGTTTCCTGGCCCCGGAAATTACGGCCGGGGGACATCTGTCACTGGCAGTGCTCACGGCCTGTGTGAGCGCGAGGTTGCGCCCTCGCCTCGAAATGGTAGGCCATGGCCGCCGCCAAAGGAACGATAGGGAGGTTCCGACTAATGGTTCAACACAGTTTTATTGGACGAAGCGC
Source organism: Alphaproteobacteria bacterium (assembly GCA_947481575.1). GTDB lineage: Bacteria > Pseudomonadota > Alphaproteobacteria > UBA2966 > CAIVPW01 > CANKGV01. The sequence continues at coordinate 432 of CANKGV010000003.1, read as the reverse complement.
GGGCTTTATTGTCGCCGCAACGGCCGCGGTTAGCATGGCCGCGCCCGCGTCCGCTGCCGATTACAAACGGTCAGCGAGCACCGAGCGCCTGATCAATGCGCAGAGCGAAAAAGACAACTGGCTGATGCCCATGGGCGATTACGGCTCCATGCGCTATTCGAAGCTGACGCAGATCAACAAGACGAACGTTGGCAATCTGAAGCTGGCGTTTGCCTATGCCCTCGGCGGCATGTTGGACACCGGCCAAAACGGCCCGCAGAACGACGGTCCTCCACTAGTCGATGGCGGTATCATGTGGGTGCCGGATGGCTGGGGCAGCATCTATAAGCTCGACGTAAGCTCGGGCCGCCGCGGCGTGAAACTGTGGACCAAAGACTCGAAGATCGAGCACCAGGGCAACACCGCCCAGACTCGCGGCTTCGCGATGCTCGG
>CANKGV010000002.1 GCA_947481575.1 Alphaproteobacteria bacterium | reverse complement strand
TCCTTTCGTGGAATAGACACCCCGAGCCTATCGGCTCAAGGCGAGCAACGCCTGCCTTCCTATTTCAACATCGAACGGGACATTCCCGTCTACCGATCCTACGGGCTTACCGGCAATCACACCGGCTACTGCGCGGTGGACGGCGGCTGCGAAGTCGATCACCTAATCAGCCTCGAGCTCGGCGGATCGAACAGGATCACGAACCTCTGGCCGGAGCCGTACACAGGCACCGTCTGGAACGCGCACACCAAGGACCGCTTGGAGAACTACCTTCACGCCGAAGTTTGCGCGGGCCGTGTGACACTTCAGTCGGCGCAGCACGACATCGCGCTAGACTGGGTTGCCGCTTACGTTAGGTACTTGGGCGAGCCGACAGTGGCAACGCCTAGAAACTGAAGCGAGATGCGACAAAGTGACGAGGGGAAGCCAGTGCGCCGCTTAGCTGCCATCGTCATGCTCTTGACACTGCAATCGGCATCCGCGATTGCCCTGCAGGCAACGGAGGTCTTCAAACTCGCCATACCCTCGGTCGTCGTGCTCGAGTTCTCCGACGACAACTGGCGCACCGGCGCAGCCGGAACCGGCTTTGTTGTGGCACCAAACGTCGTCGCTACGAGCTACCACCTGATCGAAGACTTGGTGCCACGGAATACCGTCGGTCGCGCGCTACTTCCGAACAGCAAGACCTACGCGCCAGTCACGGTGCTGCTGAGCGATCCGACCCACGACTTGATGATCATCGGGTTCAACACCGGCAACGCGCCATCGCTGAAGGTTGTCGATCCGAGCAGGCTTGAAGTCGGTTCGCGCGTGTATGCGCTCGGCAATCCGGAGGGGTTGTCGTGGACGATCACCGACGGGCTGTACAGCGGGCCGCGCGTTGCTGGCGGCGTGACGAAACTACAAATCTCAGCGCCGGTCTCGCACGGCAGCAGCGGCGGTCCGATCCTGAACGAACAGGGTGAGGTCATAGGTGTACTTCAGGGCGGCATTACCGAAGCGCAGAACCTGAACTTCGCGGTGTCCAGCGCGCATCTCATTGCGCTCCTGCGGCAGCTCCCTGCGCCGGCGGGCGCTCAAGTCGCTGCAGCACCACGAGCAGCCCCCCAGGGCAAGAACGAGGGGATCACCATCGGTTTTGTCAGCACGTTCAGCGGCGGTGCAGCCGTAATCGGCCAGGACATGAAGGACGCGTTCGAACTCGCGCTCAACGGTATGGGCGGCAAGATGGGCGGCCAGGCGATCAGGGTCGTCTACGAAGACGACGCACAAGACCCGGCAGTAGGGTTGCAAAAGACCCAGCGCTTGGTGCAGCAGGAACACGCCAAGTTCGTGACCGGCTTCATCTGGCCGAACGTGCTGTTGGCCTCTGCACCGGCGGCGGTGGACAACAACGTGTTCGTCATCAGCGCCAATGCGGGCCCAGCGGAACTGGCGGGCGCCCAGTGCAAAGCGAACTTTTTCTCGGCCTCGTGGCAGAACGACCAGACACCGATGGCGATGGGCGAGGTGCTGAACCGTATCGGGGTGAAGAACCTGTACGTGCTGGCGCCGAACTACGCCACTGGCAAGAACATGATTTCGGGCCTGGAGCGCAGCTTCAAGGGCACCGTCGTCGCCACCGACCTGACCCAAATCCCCGAGCAACTCGATTTCTCCGCAGAGTTGGCGAAGATTCGCGCCGCCAACCCGGAAGCCGTGTGGGTGTTCTTCCCCGGCAACTACGGCACACAGTTCTTCACCCAATACGCCGCCGCCGGACTGCTCGGCCGTATTCCGCTCTATTCCACCTTCAGCATCGACGCGCTCAATCTGCCGCAGATCGGGCCGTTGGTGACCGGCTCGCGGTTCACCCAGTCTTGGGCGGCGGATCTCGACAATCCGGCCAACGCCAAGTTCGTTGCCGACTTCCGCGCCAAGTTCGGCCGCACTCCGTCGTTCTATGCGGCCCAGGCGTACGACTCGGCGCTGCTGATTCGCAGCGCGGTAGAAGCAGTGAAGGGCGACGTCACCAATATGGATGCGGTCCGGGCCGCGTTGCGCAAGGCGGCGTTCCCGTCGGTGCGCGGCGGGTTCAAGTTCGGCCAGAACCAGTTTCCGGTTCAGGATTTCTATCTGAACGAAGTGGTAAGGGCCGCCGACGGCACCTTTAGCTCCAAGATCGTCTCCATCGTGTATCGCGATAGCGCCGACCCCTACGCGCGGGATTGCCCGATGCACTGGTAACGGCGTCTTCCGGGAGTGAAGTAGCCGCGCAGCGCCTTCCGGAACGCCCGGTCGCGCTTCAGATGCCATTCGCGGCTCATGGCCTCTCCGCGTGTCTGGTATCGTTCTGCGTAGAGCAGAGCCCAGGCCCGACCACGCGTAGATTTCGCGCCCGTTCCGGCGTTGTGCTCTTCCAGGCGCCGGGCAAGGTCGGTCGTCCAGCCGACGTAGGTGCGCGGGTCGTGGTCGGCGTTGGTGCCGAGGACGTAGACGTAGCAGTTCACGGTTGGTGATGGTGAGAGAGGGCCACGTAAAGCCAAGCGAGCATCAATTGTGCCCCCGGTGTGCCCCCGAAATGAACAATGGCCTAGGCGTTTCCGCCTAAGCCATTGATTTCATTGGTGGGCGCACGAGGATTCGAACCTCGGACCCGCTGATTAAGAGTCAGCTGCTCTGCCAACTGAGCTATGCGCCCGTGCGGCGGGGATATACCAAGCCCGGCGCAGAAGGGGAAGGCTTATGCGGGGGTGCCGGAAGTAGGGGTATTCAGGCGACCGGGCCGCCCGGGCGCCGCGGGATACGGATGTCCCGGTGGACGTAGACGCTGATCACCAATCCGAACCCGCACATGAGGGTCACCAGGGCGGTGCCGCCGTAGGAAATGAGCGGTAGCGGCACGCCCACGACGGGCAGAACCCCGGTCACCATCGCGATGTTGATGAACACGTAGCAGAAGAACATCGACGTGATTCCGGCCGCTAGAATCCGTCCGAAATGGTTGCGCGACCGAAGCGCTATGGCGGCGCCGTAGGCAATCAGAAGCACGTACAGGCCGATTAGCACCAGGGCGCCGACCAGCCCGAATTCCTCGGCCAAGGTGGTGAAGATGAAGTCGGTCTGCATTTCAGGCAGGAAGTTCAGGTGGCTCTGTGTGCCTTCCATATAGCCACGGCCGAACACGCCGCCCGAGCCCAAGGCGATCTTGGACTGCAGGATGTGATAGCCCGCGCCCAGCGGATCGCGCTCCGGATCCATAAACGTAAGGATGCGGTCCTTCTGGTAGTCGTGCAGGAAGTTCCAGCCGAACGGTAGGGCCCCAGCGCCGAGCGCGATGAGCAGAGCGAACCAGCGGAGCTTGACCCCAACCAACAACAGAATCGCGCCACCGACCAGCAGTAGCATCGCCGCCGTGCCCAGGTCCGGTTGCTGCAACACAAGGGCTGCCGGCACGAGAATCAGCAGCGCAGGCACCGCAAGCGTGCGTACCTTTTGTGCCTCTTCCAACGTATGTTCATGGAAGAAGCGGGCCAGCGCCATCACCAGCGCGATCTTCATCAGCTCCGATGGCTGAAAGGTGATGATGCCGATATCCACCCAGCGCTGGGCACCCTTGCCGATGATGCCGGCTGCCTCCACGGCGAGCAGGGCAACGATGGCGAATCCGTAGGCAATGTAGGCAACGCGGAGCCAAAACCGCACGTCGATCAATGCGATCGCAATCATCAGGGTGAACCCGATGGCAAACCGGATCGATTGCTGCTGTACCCAGGTGGAGGTGGAGCCCTCGGCCAGCGAGTAGAGAACGGCGATGCCGAATCCGACGGTGCCACAGATCAGAATGATCAGGCCCCAGTTGAGGCTCGCTACCTTCTGCCCGAATGACAGCTCGACCTTGGACAGGCGGGAGCTGGATAGTTCCAGGCTCATGCCTACCCCCGCGCACCCGGCGGATTATCGCCGGCGAGTTGCTTGCGGCCCTTGCGCGCTGGGTCGCGGCGCTGGACTTCGCGTAGCACGTCGCGCGCGATCGGGCCCGATACCGAGGAGCCGCCGCCGCCGTGCTCCACCAGAACCGCAATGGCGTAGCGAGGATTGCCGACCGGGGCGAACGCGATGAACACCGCGTGTTCGCGCTCCTCCCACGGGACGTTATTGATGTTGGGCAGGCCTTCTTCACGCTCCGCGAGCGTGATGCCTTTGACCTGGCTGGTTCCGCTCTTGCCCGCCATCTCCAGGCCTTTTTGTACGATGCGCGCCGCATAGGCGGTACCGCGCGAGCTGTTCACGACGCGAAACATGCCTTCGTGCACGACCGCCAGGTTCTGCGGCAAAACCAGCGGCTTGGCCTGATCAGCCGTATCCAACGTAGGAGTGCCAACCCGCCCATCGTCGTCGGGCGGCAGCACCAAGCGCGGCGTAACCTGTTTCCCACCGTTGGCTAGTTGCGCGCACATGCGAGCGAGCTGAAGTGGCGTAGCAGTGATGAAGCCCTGCCCGATCCCAGCGATCAAGGTCTCGCCGGCCTGCCAGCTCTGTCCGAGTTTGGATTGCTTCCATTCGCGGGTCGGAATTAGCCCCGGCCGTTCCGTACCGAGACCAAGATTGGGCGCCGTGCCAAGGCCAAAGCGCTTGGCCATCTCGGCGATACGGTCGATGCCGATGCGGCGGGCGATGTCGTAGAAATACACGTCGCACGACTGCTCGAGCGCGCCGGCCATGTCGAGGTTGCCGTGCCCGCCCTTCTTCCAGCAGTGGAAGATGCGATCGCCGAGTTCCATTTGCCCGGGGCAAAACACCTTATGGTCGGACCCTACGACGTTCGACTCGAGGGCCGCCAACGCAACCATCGGCTTGAACGTCGAGCCCGGCGGATACTGGCCGCTGACGGCCTTGTTGATGAGCGGTTTACGCTGGTTGGTTACCAGTGCGTCCCATTGGTCCTTACTGAGGCCGTAGGTGAAGTTGATCGGATCGAACGATGGCGTGGAGGCCATCGCCAGGATGTCGCCGGTCACCACGTCCATCACTACGGCGCTGGCGGCTTCCGCCCCAAGCCGGTCGGTTACGAACTGCTGCAGCGGCCCGTCGATGGTTAGGAATACGTCCTGGCCTTGGCGGCCTTCCAGGCGGTCCAGCTCGCGGATGACACGGCCGTGGGCGTTGACCTCGACATGGCTGGTGCCGGCCTTGCCGCGCAGCATCAGGTCCGACGAGCGCTCGATGCCGGCGCGGCCAATCTTGAACCCAGGCAGTTCCAGCACGGGGTCGTCGATCACGTCGCCGTCCGCCACCGCGGCCACGTAACCGACCACGTGGGCCAGGGTGGGACCGAGCGGATAGTTCCGGGTTTCGCCGACATCGGGCACGATCCCCGGCAAGTCCGGCGCGTTGACGTTGATGCGGCTGAAGTCCTCCCAGGTGACATTTTCGGCGACCGTAATGGGAAGGAATTCGCGCTTGCGGCCAACTTCGCGCAAGATTCTCTGGCGCTCGTAGTCAGCCAGCGGAATTACTTTCGCGAGGTCTTGGAGCGTCCGGTCGACCGATTGCTTCGTCGTCATCCCCGGCGTCTTGGTCTGCTCGGGAACCAGCAGAATCCGGTAGTTCTGGCTATTGCCGGCGAGCGTGTCGCCGTTGCGGTCGAGGATGAACCCACGTGGTGGCGCCAGCAGGCGCAAGCTGATGCGATTCTCGTCGGCGAGCATGCGGTACTGCTCGGAGCGCACCACCTGCAAGTAGTACAGGCGCCCGACCAGGATGCTGAGCAGTGCGGTCTGCGCTCCACCCACCAACACCGTGCGGCGCACGAACGTCTTGTATCGGCCTTGCTCGCGTTGCCGCTCCATGGCTCAGGCCACCACGCCAATGGGCCGTGCCGCGCGCGCTGCACGCCCCAACAGCCACGAGCCGGCCGGGTAGAGAGCAGCCGTCAACGCGGCCTGGATGGCAAATTGGGCCGGCGGCAGGAATGCGAACTGAAAGCCGCACGACAGCACCCAGCCCACCGCTGCCGCGCCGGCAGCGACCAGAGTGAACCCGGCCCATTCGACCCAGAATGACTGACCCAAAAGGATCCTGCGCTGCGATGCAGCGATGCCGTGAACGGCAAGCAGGATCAGAGCGATCAAGCCCATCGGGCCGCCGGTGAAAATGTCGAACAAAACGCCCGCGACGAATACGGTCATGGCCGGGAGGAGTTCGGGCCGGTAGATGCTCCAATAGAATACCGCGATCAGCGGGAAGAACGGCGTGACGGCGCTGTAGTACGGGATACCGATCGGAACCGACGACAGCATGACGGCGGCGATCGTCGTAGCCGTCGGCACCATGCCGCGAACAAACAAGAGCGAGCGCGCGAGCGCCGGGTTCATTTCTTGGCTGCTGGCGCTTGAGCTGCGTCGATGCCGGGGAAGTCGTACCGCAGGACGCGCAGGTATTCGAGGCGGTCGAAGCGGACGAACGGCGTTACCGCTGCGCCGTTCTTGTCGATCGAAGTGACCACGCCAATCGGCAGGCCCGCCGGAAACAACCCGCCGGAGCCCGACGTGACAATACGGTCGCCGACCCGGACTTCGTCAGACGGCGTAACGAACGTGAGCTTCATCGTTTCGGAGTTGTCGCCTTCCAAGATCGCCCGGTAGCGGGAGGATTCAACGATCACCGGAACCCGCGAGTTCAGGTCAGTGAGCAGCAGGATGCGGGCGGAGCGCGTACCGAGTTCGACCACGCGGCCGACCAGGCCGTCGCCACTGACGGCCGCTTCGCCCTTGCGGACACCGTCGCCCTCGCCGGCATTGATGATCACCGTGCGGACGAATGGCCCGCCGGAGTCCGCGATCACGCGACCGGATACATAACTAACACCCGGATCGGGACGCGCATGCACCAGCGCCCGCATCGCTGCATTCTCTTGTTCCAGCTTGCGGGCGTTGGCCTGCCAGCCCTGGAGACGTTCGTTCTCCTGCTTTAGACGCTCGTTTTCTTGGTAGACGAGAGCGATGGAGACGATTTCGTCGGCGGCCGTGTTGATGGCGGCAACGGGACGAGAAATGACATCGAACACCGGCGTGGCGATATCGAGCACGGCCGCCCGCACGTCGGCCAGCGACGTCGATCCTCCCTTGGCCATGATCAACAGCACGACCGAGGCGCCGATCAAAATCGCCAGCGCAAAGCGCTGGGCTAGGAGCCTTAGCGGAAGGGCGATGCGCCCGATCCGGCTACCGCTGGCACGCACGATGGGTTCCTCTTCCCACTAAAAACCACCAGGGAAAAGACGCACCCCGGTCGCCCAATCCGGTATCCGTCAATACTGTTGGTACAGCACGTGGCGGAGCGTCTTCATCTCTTCCAGCGCCCGCCCGGTTCCAAGCGCCACGCACATCAGCGGTTCGTCCGCGACCGACACGGGGAGCCCCGTAGCCTCACGCAATACGTGGTCGAGGTTGCCCAAGAGCGCGCCGCCGCCGGTGAGCACGATGCCCTTGTCGACGATGTCGGCGGCCAGTTCGGGCGCAGTATGTTCGAGGGCGACCTTGACCGTTTCGATGATGGCGCCAACCGGTTCGGCAAGCGCTTCGGCGATCTGGCGCTGATTCACCACCAGTTCCTTGGGTACGCCGTTCATCAGGTCGCGGCCCTTCACTTCCATGGTCTTGCCGTTACCGTCTTCCGGCGGCGCGGCAGTGCCAATTTCCTTCTTGATGCGCTCGGCCGAGGACTCGCCGATCAGCAAATTGTGGTTGCGGCGGATGTAGCTGATGATCGCTTCGTCCATCTTGTCGCCACCGACACGCACCGACTTCGCGTAGACGATACCGCCCAACGAAAGCACGGCCACTTCCGTGGTGCCGCCGCCGACGTCGACGACCATCGAGCCGGTCGGCTCCGTCACCGGCAGGCCAGCGCCGATCGCGGCCGCCATCGGTTCTTCGATCAGGTACACACGGCGGGCCCCTGCGCTTTCGGCGGATTCCTGAATCGCGCGGCGCTCCACTGCGGTGGAGCCCGATGGCACGCACACGATCACCTGCGGGCTCGCGAAGCTGCCACGGTTGTGCACCTTACGAATGAAATGTTTGATCATTTCTTCGGCGATCTCGAAGTCGGCGATCACGCCGTCCCGAAGCGGGCGAATCGCTTCGATGTTGCCTGGGGTTCGGCCAAGCATCTGCTTGGCCTCCTCACCAACGGCGAGGACCTGCTTTTTGCCGCGCTGGTCGATGATTGCCACCACCGACGGCTCGTTTACGACGATGCCACGACCCTTCACGTACACCAGCGTGTTCGCGGTGCCGAGGTCGATGGCCATGTCGGCCGACATCCAGCCTAGAATCTTAGAGAACATCCAATTCAAACCCGAAGGTTGGGCGCGGGGGCCCAGGAGCCCCTTGCTCCCGGGCGTGCCGCGCGTGCGCCGCGCGCGCTCAGGCTGTGAGCGCTTCCGGTGCCCGTTTCTGTCGCTTCACCAGCAACTTGTTCAGCGCGTTGACGTAGGCGCGCACCGAGGCAACCAACGTGTCCGTATCGGCACCGAGACCGTTCACGCTCTTGCCATCTTCAAACAGTCGTACCGTCACTTCCGCCTGGGCGTCCGTGCCCTGCGTCACAGCATGCACCTGATAGAGCTGCAATGTGGCGGTATTCGGCACAAGAGCCCGGACCGCCTTGAATGTGGCGTCCACCGGACCATCGCCTTCGGCCTTGTGGTGCTGCACCACGCCGTCGATTTCCAACTCGATTTCGGCGGTTTGCGGCCCTTTAGTGCCGGCAACCACCTGCAGGGACACGACCCGAATGCGGTCGTTTTCGCGCGCTTCTTCGTCCACCAGCGCGACGATGTCCTCGTCGTAAATGTCCTTCTTCTTGTCGGCCAGATCCTTAAACCGCTTGAATGCGTCGTCCAGCGCAGCCGCGTCCATGGCGAAGCCCAGCTCTTCCAGCTTCCGCCGGAACGCGTGGCGACCCGAATGCTTACCCATCACCAGCTTCGATTCGGTAAGACCCACCGATTCGGGAGTCATGATCTCGTACGTGCTGGCGTTCTTCAGCATCCCATCCTGGTGGATGCCCGATTCATGCGCGAACGCGTTGGCGCCGACGACCGCCTTGTTGTTCTGGACCTGCATCCCGGTGACTTGGCTGACCAGGCGCGAGGCCTTGGTGATCAGTTCAGTCTTGATCCCGGTCGTGAACGGCATCTTGTCGTGACGCGTGCGCAGCGTCATGACGATCTCTTCCAGCGCCGCGTTGCCGGCGCGCTCGCCGAGGCCGTTGATGGTGCATTCGACCTGGCGCGCCCCGTTGGCAACACCCGCCAGAGAGTTGGCGACCGCCAAGCCCAGGTCGTTGTGACAGTGGGTCGAGACAATCGCCTTGTCGATGTTCGGCACCCGATTCATGACCATCCGGATCAACGCGCCGAACTCTTCCGGAATGGAATAGCCAACCGTGTCCGGGATGTTGATGGTGGTGGCGCCCGCCTTGATGGCGCTCTCGATGCACCGGCACATGAAATCGTGCTCGGTGCGCGTGCCGTCCTCGCAACTCCACTCAACGTCGTCCGTGAACTGGCGGGCGAAGGAAACGGAATCGATCACCGCTTGATGCACGGCGTCCGGTTCCATCTGCAACTTTGCGCGCATGTGCAGCGGGCTGGTCGAGATGAACGTGTGGATACGCTTGCGGCGTGCCGGCTTCAGCGCCATGCCCGCACGCTCGATGTCCTTCTTGCTTGCACGGGCAAGACCGCACACGGTCGCATCCTTCACCAGACGCGAGATCGCCTCGACCGCCTCGTAGTCGCCGTTGGAGGCGATCGGGAAGCCCGCTTCGATGACGTCGACACCCATCGCTTCCAGCACTTCCGCGACGCGCAGCTTTTCGTCGAGGTTCATGGAGGCGCCCGGCGATTGCTCGCCGTCGCGCAGCGTGGTGTCGAAAATAACGACGCGGTTGGCGTCGCGGGTGGAGTTGGTATGGGGCCGGTGGCCCGAATCGACCTGGGTAGTCATCATGTGATCCTTCGAAATCCTAGCGTTGATCCCTGTTCAGGCGTCCCCCAAACGCAAGCCGGCGTGGTTCGCCGATGGCGCTCAGGGGCGGCTAAGTCGAAGGAGCGCGGCAGGACGGAACGCACGCACGAATCCGCACAGAGCCCCGAATCCGGAAGCCCCGGCGTCGCGTGTCGTGTTGACGCTCCGCACCATGATCAAGTCCGCGCCGCCTGTGGCGGTTTTGGCGCAGCTCGTCCTGCGCACTGGTGGGCGGCCGGGAATCGGCCACCCAGGGCGGGATTCTAACGGAAACCCGCGAAGCTTTCCTTAATTTTTGTTACCCGGCCGGAACGGACTTAGGAAACAGGCCCGGCCGCCCACCCCGCCCCGCTCGTACGAGCGGTCCCCCCGGGGCAGAACGGCCGGATTCGCGGCGGAAAGCCTAGTTCTTGGCCTTGTCCACCAGGCGGTTGGCGGCGATCCACGGCATCATTGCCCGCAGCTTTTCGCCCACCTTTTCGATCGAGTGCTCGGCCGAACGGCGCCGCATGGCCTTGAAGCTGGCCTGGTTGGCAGCGTTCTCGAGCATCCATTCCTTCGCAAACTGGCCGGACTGGATCTCGCCCAGCACCCGCTTCATCTCGCGCTTGGTCTCGTCGGTCACGATGCGCGGGCCGCGGGTGTAGTCGCCGTACTCGGCGGTGTTCGAGATCGAGTAGCGCATATTGGCGATGCCGCCCTCATAGATGAGGTCGACGATCAACTTCACTTCATGCAGGCACTCGAAGTACGCCATCTCCGGCGCGTAGCCGGCTTCCACGAGCGTCTCGAATCCGGCCTGGATCAAGCTGGTCAAACCGCCGCACAGCACAACCTGCTCACCGAATAGATCGGTCTCGCATTCCTCGCGGAACGACGTTTCGATGATACCGGAACGGCCGCCGCCGATCGCCGAGCCGTACGACAGCGCCAATTCCTGCGCCTTGCCCGACGGATTCTGATGGACCGCCACTAGGCACGGCACGCCGCCACCCTTCTTGAATTCGGCGCGCACGGTGTGCCCGGGCCCCTTCGGCGCAATCATGAATACGTCCAGGTCAGCGCGCGGCACGATCTGGTTGAAGTGCACCGAGAAGCCGTGGGCCGTGGCAAGCGCCGCGCCCTTGCGAAGGTTGGGTTCAATGTCGTTCTTGTAGATGTGCCCGTGCTGCTCGTCCGGCGCCAGGATCATCAGCACATCGGCCCACTTGGCCGCCGCCTTCACTTCCATGGTCTTGATGCCCGAGCCCTGCGCCTTGGCGGCGCTGGGCGAGCCTTCGCGCAACGCGGCGACGACGTTCTTCACGCCGGATTCCTGAAGGTTGATCGCGTGGGCGTGGCCCTGGCTGCCGTACCCGACGATCGCGACATTCTTGGTCTTGATCAGGTTCACGTCGATATCGCGGTCGTAGAACACGCGCATAGGAAGGCTCCTTATTGCAAAAAGATCATAATGGCGGCCGTCGCGGCCGCCGGGGTTACATCGGTTCGGGACCGCGCGTGATTGCTACGACGCCGGTACGGGACACGTCGACCAGACCAAGCGGTCCCATGAGTTGCACAAACGCGTTCAGCTTGTCGGTCGAACCGGTCATTTCAAACACGAACGACTCGGTAGTCGCATCGACTACGCGGGCGCGGAAGATCTCGGCGATGCGCAGGGACTCGACGCGCTTCTCGCCGGTGCCGCGCACCTTGATCAGCGCCATCTCGCGTTCCACCGAAGGCCCGTCGGTAGTGAGATCGCACACCTTATGTACCGGCACCAAGCGGGCCAGCTGCGCCTTGATCTGCTCGATGACCATGGGCGTGCCGGAAGTAACCACGGTGATGCGCGAAAGGTGCTGGACGTCGTCCACTTCGGCAACCGTCAGGCTTTCGATGTTGTAGCCGCGGCCGGAAAACAGGCCGATGACACGGGCCAACACACCGGCCTCGTTGTCGACCAACACGGCGATGGTGTGGAGCGGTTTGATCTGCGTCGTCACTGCGTTCACGGCAATTCGTCCCCTGCGGCTGCGGGAAATCAGTCCCGGTGCCGCCCGATCTTCGATTGGATGCCCCAGCGCGGCCCGATCAGGCCATCGACATGTCGAAATCCGACATGGCCGGTACCTGCATGTTGGCCCGGCCCAGCATGATCTCGTTGTGCGCGGCGCCCGAAGGAATCATCGGGAAGCAGTTTTCGCGCTGGTCGACCATGATGTCGGCGATCACCGGCCGCGTTTCCTTGACCATCGCGTCGATCACGCGGTCCAGTTCGCCCGGCTTTTCGGCGCGCATGCCTACGGCGCCGAACGCCTCGGCCAGCTTCACGAAGTCAGGCATCGCCGGCATGTAGCTTTCGGCGTAGCGGCCTCCGTGCAGGAGTTCCTGCCACTGACGCACCATGCCCTGCCACTGGTTGTTCAGCAGAAGAATCTTGACCGCAGCACCGTGCTGCACGGCCGTCGACATCTCCTGGATGTTCATCATGAACGAAGCTTCGCTGGTGATGCAGAACACGTGTGCATCCGGATGGGCGATCTTCACACCCAGCGCCGCCGGCAAGCCGTAGCCCATCGTGCCGAGGCCACCCGACGTCATGAACCGGTTGGGCTGCTCAAAGCGGTAGTATTGCGCCGCCCACATCTGGTGCTGGCCGACGTCGGTGGTGACGTACGAATCCAGGTCCTTGGTGCGCTGGTACAGCCGGTCGATCGCGTACTGCGGCTTGATCACCTCCGCGCCCTGCTCGTAGGCCAGGCACTTCACGGCGCGCCACTCCTCGATCTGCTCCCACCAGCGCTTGTGCGCCTTGGTATCAGGCTTGGGCGCCAGGGCCTTCCACGCCTTGATCATGTCTTCGATCACGTTGGCGGCGTCGCCCACCACTGGGATGTCGACCATCACGGTCTTGTTGATCGATGCCGGATCGATGTCGACGTGGATCTTCTTCGACTTCGGGCTGAACGCGTTGACGCGCGCGGTCACGCGGTCGTCAAATCGCGCGCCGATGTTGATCATCACGTCGCAGTGGAACATGGCCATGTTGGCCTCCACCGTGCCGTGCATGCCCAGCATGCCGACAAACTGCTTGTCCGCCGCCGGATAGGCGCCCAGGCCCATCAGCGTGCTGGTGATCGGATAGCCGGTCATGTGCACCAGCTCCTGCAGCAGCTTCGCCGCCCGGGGGCCGGAATTGATCACCCCGCCGCCAGAATAAAAGATCGGCCGTTTCGCGCCGGCCATCAGCTCGACGGCCTCGCGAATCTTGGCCGGATCGGCCTTTAGCCGGGGGCGGTAAGACTTGTGCACCGTGATGGGCGCCGGCTTCACGTATTCGGTCTTGGCCAGCATCACGTTCTTGGGCAAGTCGATCACGACCGGTCCCGGGCGCCCGCTGGTAGCGATGTAGAAAGCCTCCTGAACGATGCGGGCGACATCCGCCACGTCGCGGATCAGGAAGTTGTGCTTCGTGCAGGGCCGCGTGATGCCGATGGTGTCGGCTTCCTGGAATGCGTCGTTGCCGATCAAGTGGGTAGCCACCTGGCCGGTCAGGCAGATCATCGGAATACTGTCCATCAGCGCGTCGGTCAGGCCGGTCACGGTGTTGGTCGCGCCAGGGCCGGAAGTCACCAGCACGACGCCCGGCTTGCCGGTCGAGCGCGCATACCCTTCGGCGGCGTGGGTCGCGCCTTGCTCATGGCGCACCAGGATGTGGCGCAGCTTGTTCTGCTGGAACAATTGGTCGTAGATGGGGAGTACGGCGCCACCCGGGTAGCCGAAAATAACGTCGACGCCTTCGGCCTCGATCGACTTCAACAGGATCTCGGCACCGGTCAGCATCTCGCCAGGCATGGTCGTCTCCTCAAAGTGTTCGCGAGCCTACGGTGTTCGCCGCACGCTCGCGCCATCGCTGTCCGGCACCAAAAGGTGCCAAACAACGCCGTTTCCGCCCCGTCAGCTGGGTGAGGCGGCGGCCAACCTAGACGCTCGGAGTCAGGTGGTCAACAAAAACCGACGAATAAACGGAAAGATTTGATCGGCCAAGCTTTCCGAATATTGCGCCGCGCGTCCCCCGCCGGGTGGAGCAAATGCCTGCCAGTCCGCCGCCTGCGTGCGAAACCAAGTGAACTGGCGCTTGGCATAATTGCGGCTTGCTTGCTGCACCTCTGCCACAGCCTCGGACTCAGGTATTTCCCCGTGCACCCAGCGCCGGAACTCCGGCACCCCAACGGCCCGCGTAGCGGGTAGATCGTCGGCGGGCGCCAGTGCTTCGAATGCGGAAATCTCTTCCTTCACCCCCTCGGCGACCATGCGCACGACCCGTGCATCGCAGTTGGCGTACACATCGGCGCGGACCGGCATAACCAATACTCTGGCCGCCGGCACCGTCAGCGGGTTGTCCGGCGCGCGCCGCTGCCATGATCGCAGCGTCGCTCCGGTGGCCGTCACGACCTCCCAAGCGCGGATCAGCCGCTGCGCATCCTGCGCGCCGATGTTCGCCGCCGCCTCGCCGTCCAGCCGGCCAAGTTCAACGCGAAACGCCTCTGGCCCCAAATCGCGCAAGCGGTCGCGGGCAGCCGCTCGCACTTCGGCGGGGATCGCCGGCACCGGCGCAATTCCACGCAACAGCACATTCAAATAGAGCCCGGTGCCGCCTACCACGACCGGCACTGCGCCCTCCGCGTGTGCGCGTTCAATTTCAGCCACCGCCAGCGCCCGCCAGCGTCCGGCGGAGCATATGTCGAGGGCAGAGAGCACGCCGTACAGCCGGTGCTGCACGCGCGCCTCGTCGGCCGCCGACGGACGCGCGGTCACGATCCGCAGCTCGCGGTAAACCTGCATGCTGTCGGCGTTGATGATCCGCGCGCCGCCGAATTCGGCTAGGCGATCCGCCAGTTCCAACGCCACTTGCGACTTGCCGCTCGCGGTCGGACCCGCGATAACGACCACGCCCTTCGTCATTCGTCGCTCCTACGGCCAACGGGCCGCCGGTGGGAATGTAGTGGAAAACGTCGTCACACTGATCGCCGTACCCGGCACCCCGTTGACCCTCGGCCTGGTTCGCAGCGTGCAGGATGCGCTCGCCGCCGCCGGCGCAAGGATGGGCACGCCGGATTGGCTCGCGCCCGGGGCCGCGTGCGATATCCCGTTGGACGCGATTGCGGCGCCGCCCGCCGAACGCGCGGTCCGCGCCGCCGCCCCGTGCATTGACGTCGTCGTCCAGCAGACCAGCGGACGGCGCAAACGCCTGTTTGTGGCCGACATGGACTCGACCATCATCGGCCAGGAGTGCCTCGATGAGGTTGCCGCCACCGCTGGGCTCGGACCCAAGGTCGCGGAGCTCACCCGCCGTGCCATGGCGGGCGAAATCGATTTCGCCGCCGCGCTCCGCGAACGCGTGGCCCTGTTCCGGGGCCTGCCGCTGACCTTGCTCGACCAAGTGATGCGCGACTCCGTGCGCCTTAACCCTGGCGCCCGCGTTCTGCTCGCTACCCTGCGCGCCCACGGGTGCTACACCGCGCTGGTTTCGGGCGGCTTCACCTACTTCACTGAGCGCGTTGCCCGCATGGCGGGGTTCGACACGTGGAACGGCAACGTGTTCGGCACTGCCGACGGGACGCTCACCGGCGAGATCGCCGGCCCCATTGGCGGCGCGGAGGCCAAGCGCGAGATGCTGGAGCGCCTCATGGCTGAGCGGGGTGTGGTCCGTAGCGAGACGCTGGCCGCAGGCGACGGCGCCAACGACATCCTCATGCTGCAGGCCGCCGGGCTCGGAGTCGCGTATCACGGCAAGCCCCGCGCCCGCGAAGCGGCCGCGGCCCGGATCGACTCGGCCTCCCTGACGGCACTGTTGTTCGTGCAGGGCTATCGCGCCGCCGAGTTCACCGGCGGCGACTGAGCAACTGGTCTAGGCGGAGCGCGGACGCTTGAGCTTGTCGGCAAACGCCTCGCGCAGCGCCATCACCTTGGGCTTGGCAACGGCCATCACATACCCCTGACGCGGGTTCCGGGCGGCGAAGTCCTGGTGGTACGCCTCGGCGACGAAGAACTCTTTCAGCGGCTCCAACGTCGTCTTGATCGGCGCCGAGTACACCTTGGCGCGCTCCAACTGATCGATATACGCCCGCGCGGTCGCCCGCTGGGTATCGTCGGCGTAGAACACCGCCGAGCGGTACTGGCGTCCTCGATCGTTGCCCTGCCGGTTCATCTGGGTGGGGTCGTGAGCGATGGAGAAGAAGATCTTTAGGATCTGCCCATAGCTCGTGCGGTGCGGGTCGTAGTCGATCTGGATCGCTTCCGCATGGTCCGTTGCACCGGTGCACACGGCGTCGTAGTTCGCGGTCTCGCGGGTCCCGCCGGCATAGCCGGAACGGACCGCCGTAACCCCGTCCAATTCCTTGAACACCGCCTCAGTGCACCAAAAGCACCCGCCGGCGATGACTGCCGAGGCGGTCGTGGCCCCGGGGGCAGGCGCCGGGTCGTGCGCCGGGTCAGGAAACTCGGCGGGGTCGATCCGCAACGCCCAAAAGCCAACCACCGGACGTCGTGCGGTTCAGCCCTGCGCCAAGCTTAGGGCCACAAACCGGATGTCGCCGTCTTTCGGCTTCACCAGGATCAGCACCGAAGTCTTGTTCTGCTTGCGCGAGTCGTCGAGCGCCTTCAGCACGTCTTCCGGCGAGTGCACTTCCTTCTGGGCGACTTCCAAAATGACATCGCCCGGCTGGATGCGCCGCGCGGCCGCATCGGTGGACGCCGCCACCGCCGCAACCAGAACGCCGTCGGCATCAGCGTCCACGCCGAATTGTTTGCGCAGTTCCGGCGTAAGTTGCGCCAGGCTCATGCCCAGCGCGCCGGTGGTCGGGCCGACATTCGCGCCGTTCGGCGCAGCCGGCGTGAGCGCCGCTAGTTGCGGATCGGCCAACTCGCCAACCTTTACGTCCAACGACTGCAAGGCGCCCTTGCGCCAGATCTGCACCTTGGCGGTCTTGTCGACTGCGGTCTCGGCAACGACCTTCGGCAGCATGTTCATGTCGGCGATGTCGCGGCCGTCGAACTGCAGCACCACGTCGCCGGGCAGGATGCCGCCCTTGGCCGCCGGCCCGTCCGTCGTGATGCCCGAGATCAGGGCGCCACGCGAAGCGGTGAAGCCCATCGAGCGCGCCATGTCGTCCGATACGGTCTGCACGCGAATGCCGAGCCAGCCGCGCCGCGGACGCCCGAATTCGACAATCTGGCTGACGATCGGCTTGGCCAGGTTCGCCGGAATGGAGAAGCCGATGCCGATCGAGGCGCCGGTCGGCGAGAAGATCGCCGTGTTGATGCCGATAACCTCGCCACGGGTATTCATCAGCGGACCGCCCGAGTTGCCGCGGTTGATCGACGCGTCGGTCTGGATGAAATCGTCATAGGGGCCGGCGTTAATGTTGCGGGCGCGCGCCGAGATGATGCCGGCGGTGATCGTGCTGCCCAGACCGTACGGGTTGCCGATGGCGATAATCCAATCGCCGATGCGGGCCTTATCGGAGTCGCCCCATTCGACGAACGGAACGTCATGGCCGAGGTTGATCTTGAGCACCGCCAAATCGGCGCGCTCGTCCTTGCCGAGAATCTGGGCGGGCACGCGGCTACCGTCGTGCATGATCACGTACACTTGGTCCGCGTCGGCGATCACGTGGTTGTTCGTCACGATGATGCCGGACTTGTCGATGATGAAGCCGGACCCTTCCGAGGTCACCGTGCGGCCGGTCTGAGGCGCATTGGGAACACGGTTGAAGAAGTCCTGGAAGAACTGGTCGAACGGACCCTGCGGCTGCGTGCCCTGGGGCTGCTGCGCGGCCGCCAGTTGCTGCGTGGTGGTGATGTCCACGTACGCCGGCATCGCGCGGTCCGCGATGTCGGCAAATCCGCCGATTGGGAGTTCTGCAGCCTGGGGAGAAGCGGCCAGCAAGCCCGCTGTCATCAAGCCCGCGCCCGCAAGTGCCGCTAGACCGGTCACGCGCCGAACGCGGGTGAACGCCATCAACATCGATGAATCCTCTCGCTGCCGAGCTGCGGCGCCGCTACTGGCTCTGCCTAGCTCAGCATCTAGTGCGAATTATGGCGGTCCGCACGGCCGAAGAAAAGCGGCGCCGGGCCGTCGGGGCCGCCACGCAAGACAATGTGTTCGCCGCCACGCCGCGCACGGCGCCGGGCTAGCCCTGCCGGATTACCCACACCAGGACAACGCCGATGGTGGCGGCCGCAAGCCCACCCCAGCGAAGAACGCCCGCCGGCTGCGTGAGGGCGAACGCCAAGGTCCGCTTCATCGCGGCGGGAAACAAGGCGTACAGCCCACCCTCGATCACCAACACCAGGGCTAGGCCGATGCCGAACTGCGTCATCGGCGCGGCAATTCCATTAGCGCGCCACCGGAGCGGGAGTCGCCTTCAAGATATCGCTCAGGTCGCCGCGGAAGAACTTCAGGAAGTCTGACTCCGGAGTCAGGACGACCGTCGTTTCGTTGGGCAACAGGGCCTCCCGGTAGGCCTGCATCGTCCGGTAGAAGGTGAAGAAGGCGGAATCCCTGCCATAGGCGTCGGCAAATACGCGAATCGCTTCGGCGTCGCCCTCGCCGCGAGTGGTCTCCGACTTCCGGCGCGCGTCGGCCAGAATCACCGTGCGCTGGCGGTCGGCGTCGGAGCGGATCGTCAGCCCCTGCTCCGCGCCTTGGGCCCGATACTGCTTGGCCTCACGGTCGCGGTCCGCACGCATGCGGTTGTAGATCGACTGGCTGGTGGCATCGGGCAGGTCGGTGCGTTTGATGCGCACGTCGATGATTTCGATACCGAAGCTCTTCGCCTGCTCCGCAGTCAGGCTCTTCGCCGCATCCATCAAGGAGACGCGCTGCTCGCTGACGATCGACAGCAGCGGGGCGCGGCCCAGCACCTGCCGCAGATTCGAATCCATGATGGTCGACAGTCGGGCGTCGGCGCTCGCCTGGGTCCGGACCGATTGATAGAACTGCAGCGGATCGGTGATGCGGTAGCGCAGGTACGCGTCCACCACGAGGCGTTTTTGGTCCGAAGCGATCACTTCGACCGCGGCGCCCTCGACACTGAGCGTGCGCTTATCCATGCGCACAACGTTCTGCACCAGCGGCAGCTTGAAGTGCAGGCCCGGCTGGTTCACGAGGCGCTTCGGCTCGCCGAGCTGGAACACCAGCGCTTGTTCGGTCTGGTTGACCGTGAAGGCCGCACCGAACAGTAGAACAAGAGCGACAACCGCGACGACGGCGAGACCGATCAATGAAACGGTACGATCCATGATCAGCGTCCTCCCGCCGGAGCCGGTGTGGCCGGACGATTGAGGTTGGGGAGTTGCAGGTAC
This sequence comes from Alphaproteobacteria bacterium, assembly GCA_947481575.1. Classification (GTDB taxonomy): domain Bacteria; phylum Pseudomonadota; class Alphaproteobacteria; order UBA2966; family CAIVPW01; genus CANKGV01. Next base: position 167,506 of record CANKGV010000002.1, on the reverse strand, counting down.
GGCAAGACTCCCTGGCCGCCCGCCTGGTCCAGCACGATCTTGTTCGAGCCCTTCAGGACCTGTTCCATGGTTTCCAGGTACATGCGGCGTACCGTCACGTCCTTGGCTACCGAGTACGCTTGGAAGACCGACAGGAACCGCTGCGCATCGCCCTGGGCGACTGCCAAAACCTGCTGCTTGTAAGCCTCGGCCTGTTGGACCATCTGGGTGGCCTCGCCGCGGGCGCGCGGAACAAGATCGTTCAGGTACGCTTGGGCCTCAGCCACTTGGCGCTCCAAATCGGCCTTAGCGCGCTGCACGTCGTTATACGCGTCGATCACCGGCTGCGGCGCGTCGGCCTTCTGCAAGTTCACTTCGGTAACTTCGACGCCGGCACCGTACTGATCCAGCACCGACTGCAAGCGTTGACGGGCGCCGTCGGCAATCGCCTGCTTTCCTTCGGACAGGATGGGCTGCAGGTTGTTGTTGCCGACCACTTCGCGCATCGAAGCTTCCGCGGCGGACTTTACGGTGATTTCCGGACGGTCGAGGTTGAACAGGTAGGCGCCAGCGTCCTTAATGCGCCAGAACACCGAGAAGTTGATGTCGACGATGTTCTCGTCGCCGGTCAGCATCAGACTCTCTTCGGGAACGGCGCGCGCAGTGCCGTTGCGGCCCTCGCCGCTGCGGAACCCGATCTCTTCACGATGGACGGTCGTCACGCTGGGAATCAGCACCGATTCGATCGGCGTGGGCAGGTGGTAGTGCAGGCCCGGCAGGGTCGTCTTCACCCACTGGCCGAAGCGCAATACGACGCCCTGCTCATCGGGCAGCACGCGGTAGAAGCCCGAAGCGCCCCATACCGCGATCACGATCAGCAGGATCAGGACGACGCCGCGGCCGCCACCGAGGGACCCCGGCAGCATGCTGCGGAAGCGCTCCTGGCCTTGGCGCAGCAGGTCTTCGAGGTTGGGTGGCTGCGAACCGCGCGGTGGCGGACCCCACGGTCCACCGCCGCTTCCACCGGTGGGACCGCTTCCTCGATTAGTCCAGGGCATGGTGACGCTCCACGGTTGCCGCCCCGTACTGGGATCGGTGAGCCCGCCCGCGACAAGTCGGCGGCGCAGGTGAATAGCTGGCCCTGCGCAAGCGTCCCTACAAGGTCTACAGGCCGATAACGCTGCGCGCGGCGTTGAACCGTTCTATATGAGCCTGTGGCGCGCAAGGCAACAAGCCTTGCCCTGAACACCAATGAACAAGGTCGACATCGAATGATCTTCCGCCGCCAACCGTCCGAGAAAACCATTCTCGGCGCCCTGAAGCGCATCCCCGATCCGATCCGAGGCAGCAACATCGTCGACCTGGGGATGGTGAGCGACATCCAGATCAAGGACGGCGTCGTGACCTTCGCCATCGAAGTTCCGGCCGCGGAGGCCAAGGATCGCGAGCCATTGCGCGCCGCCGCCGCAGCAGCGGCCGCCAACTGCGCTGGCGTTAGTCGCGTGAACGCCGTCCTCACCGCCGCCGCCCCGCCGCGCCCCAGCGCGGCGCCGGCCCCGGTGGCACCGCAGCGGGCACATGCGCCGCAGTCTTTGGAAATCCCCGGCGTACGCGCGATCGTCGCTGTGGCGTCCGGCAAGGGCGGCGTCGGCAAATCGACCACTGCGGTCAATCTTGCGCTGGCGCTGGCGGCCGGTGGCCGCAAGGTCGGCCTGCTCGATGCCGACGTATACGGCCCCAGCATTCCCCGCATGCTCGGCCTGGAAGGCCAGCGCGCGGAGTCGGATCAGAAGACCCTGAGGGCGAAAGAAGCGTTCGGCCTGCGAGCGATGTCCATGGGGTTCCTGGTACCCGGCGACACGCCGATGGTGTGGCGCGGTCCGATGGTGACCAGCGCGCTGCAGCAGATGCTGCGTACCGTGCAATGGGGCGAGTTGGACGTGCTGGTGATCGATTCCCCCCCCGGCACCGGCGACGCCCACCTGACGCTGGCGCAGACCGTGCCGATTACCGGAGCGGTTATTGTCTCAACCCCGCAAGACGTCGCCTTGGCGGATGCCCGCAAAGGCATCGCGATGTTCCACAAGGTGGCAGTGCCGGTGTTCGGCATCGTCGAGAACATGAGCTACTTCATCTGCACCCACTGCGGCGAACGAAGCGAGATTTTCGGCTACGGCGGCGCCCGCCGCGAAGCCGAACGCACCGGCGCCCCGTTCTTGGGCGAAATACCCCTGGATACCCGGATTCGCGAGACGTCCGACGCCGGCACGCCGATCGTCGCGGCCGACCCCGCTAGCCCGCAGGCCCAGGCCTACTTGGCGATCGGAAAGAAGGTCGCGGCGATGATCGACGACGAGTTGGCCGAGACCAGCGGACCGAAGATCTTCATCGAATGATCGGGCCGGGCGTTCAGCGCCCGAGCGCCGTCATCAGTTCCGCCCACTCGCGTTTGGACAGCCCGGACGACTCTTGCGTCGGCAGTTCCCCGCCCAACAGTGCGCGCACGACCTTCAACTGCGGGCCGGACAGAGTCACTGCGCCGATCCGGTACGCCTCGAACGCGTTGTAAGTCAGCGGCACCCAACGACGCAGTGTTTCGATCATCGCCTCGGCGTAGACGCGAATCTCGAACTGGGCGTGGGCGTCGGCCCGCAGACTCAAAAAATGCATCAGGTTGAACAGATCGATCTTCCAGTACCACTGCGTATAGAAGTTCAGCGATAGGCTCATGCGGGCCAATTCACGGGCTAGGCCACTCCGCTCGGCATCCAGTTCGTTGCCTTCGTCGTCCTGATTCAGGAACTCCTGGTAGCGCGAATACGCGCGCAGCGAGTCGTCGCGCAGCAGGTCGAGCACACGCTGACCTTGCGCTGCATCGAGGACGTCGCCGCGCCCTTGCCGGTTCTCCTCCGACTGCGCTGCGAGATGCTGCGGCTCCGGCAAATAGAACTCGTTGTCGAGAATCGAGTAGCGCGCGGAGATCTCGTTCACGTTCGCCGTGCGGTGCCTAATCCATTGACGCGCAACGAAAATTGGCAGCTTCACATGGTACTTGATCTCGCACATTTCGAACGGTGTCGAGTGCCGGTGACGCATCAAGTAGTTGATGAGTCCTTGGTCCTCGCGAACCTTCTTGGTGCCCCGTCCGTACGACACGCGCGCCGCCTGCACCACCGCTCCGTCGTCGCCCATGTAGTCGACGACACGGACGAAGCCGTGATCCAAGACCGGCATCGCCTGAAACAAGATCTCTTCCAGTAGCGGTGCAACGACGCGACGCGTTGCGTTCGACTGACCGCGTTCGGATGCGATTTCGTCGGTCTGGCGGGTCGAAAGCGTCATGCTGACTCCTAACAAAAATCGGCGGAATTTAGCGCGTCGAGTATTGCGCGAACACTCAGGATCGGGAACGATGCTATGGGAGGCTCAACCACATTGGGAGTTATTTGATGGCAGGCAGTACTGCGTCGAAGAAGACGAAGAAGGCTACCGGCACGAAACGCGTTGCGGCCAAGAAGACGACCGCAAAGAAGACCGTGCGCAAGACCGCGACGAAGCGCGTCGCCGCGAAGAAGACGACGACGACCCGTCGTCCCGCTGCAAAGAAGACCGCAGTGAAGAAGACCGTTCGCAAGGCGCCCGCTCGCAAGGCGACCGCCGCTAAGAAGACTGTCAGGAAGACCGCGGCCAAAAAGAAGCCCGCGGCAAAGCGCAAGGCCTAATTGGTCGAGGGCGGCCTTTGATTCGCTCGCCCGGATACCTATATTGGTCGTGCCGGGAAACCGGCTATGGCGATAAATGCCGTATGTAATAGCCGATGCGGACCCGGGGGCAGTGCCCGGCGCCTCCACCATCTTCCCAGCGGAAACGCTGGGCTTATGGGGGCGAAACAGGATCGACGCGCGGGTAAAGATACGGACTTTGCTCGGTATGATTCCGCCGTTATCGGGTCGCTTTACAAACGCCAACGACAACTCTCGTCTGGCACTCGCTGCCTAAACGGTAAGCGCGGCTCGGGGGGCGCCGGGCAACAGAAGCCCCCCACCTTTTCCCAGTTCTGGCCCTAGTTGCTCGCGCCTGCGACGCGATCGCCGCTTGGATCGGCGCGCCGCCGCAGACTAGACTGCCCGAGGTACATCGTGGCTGAAGACCTGATCCGATACAGCGAGCTCGTTGAGCGGGCTCTGCGTGGCGTAGTCCGCGAAACCCTCCGGCGGGTAGCCAAAGAAGGCCTGCCCGGCGAGCACCATTTCTACATAACGTGCCGTACCGGAACAGGTGGCCTCGTCTTGCCGCCGCGGTTGGCGGCGCGCTACCCGGAAGAAATCACCATCGTCATCCAGAACCAGTTCTGGGATCTGGTGATCGGCGAAGAGCAGTTCGACATCACCCTGACGTTCGGCGGCGTGCCCGAAAAGCTGCGCGTGCCGTTCGCCGCAATCACCGCCTTCTTCGACCCTGCGGTCTCGTTCGGCCTGCACTTCCAAGCCGGCACGGCCTCGGCCACCGGCGCGCAGGTTCCGGCCGTGACGCAAGCGGCAGGTGAGACACCCGACGATGGGCCGGACGATGACGGCCCAACCGAAAACGTCGTCAAACTCGACGCGTTCCGGAAGGCCTGAGGTGGCCAAGGCGCCTGCACACGCGGGGCCAACGCGCACGGAGACCGATAGTTTCGGCCCGATCGCCGTTGCTGCGGACCGCTACTGGGGTGCACAAACCCAGCGCTCCCTCGAGCACTTCCGCATCGGCGGGGAACGCATCCCGGTGCCCGTCATTCACGCCCTGGCGCTGATCAAGAAGGCGGCCGCAGCGGTAAACCGTGAAATGGCGGGCCTCGATCCAAAGATTGCGGAGGCCATCGCGCAAGCGGCCGACGAGGTTCAAGCCGGACGGCACGACGGTGAGTTCCCGTTGGTGGTGTGGCAAACCGGCTCTGGCACCCAGACCAACATGAACGTCAACGAGGTGTTGGCGAACCGCGCCAACGAGCTCCTCGGCAGCCAGCGCGGTGCCAAAGCGCCGGTCCACCCCAACGACCACGTCAACCGCAGCCAGTCGTCGAACGACACGTTCCCGACTGCGATGCACATCGCTGCGGTGACCGAGATCGCGGCGCACCTGCTGCCGGCCCTGGAGCATCTGCGCGCGGCGCTGGCATCCAAGGCTGCCGCCTGGGACGGCATCCTCAAGATCGGCCGCACCCACCTGCAAGACGCCACGCCGATTACCCTCGGCCAGGAGTTCTCGGCCTTTGCGGTCCAGGTCGAGCACGGCATCGCGCGCGTGCGCGCCGCGCTGCCGTCGCTGCATGCCTTGGCCCAGGGCGGCACCGCCGTTGGTACCGGACTGAACGCGCCGGACGGGTTCGATGTCCGTATTGCTGCTGAGCTCGCGCGGCTCACCGGTCACCCGTTCCGCCCAGCGGCCAACAAGTTTGAGGCGCTCGCCACCCACGATGCGCTGGTGGAGGCGTCCGGCACGCTCAACACCCTGGCGGCGAGCCTGATGAAGATCGCCAACGACGTGCGCCTGCTCGGCTCCGGCCCGCGCGCCGGCATCGGCGAACTGCGCTTGCCGGAAAACGAGCCGGGCTCGTCGATCATGCCGGGCAAGGTGAACCCGACCCAGGCCGAAGCGCTGACCCAGGTGTGCGCCCAGGTAATTGGCAACCACGTCACCGTCACCGTGGCCGGCGCCAGCGGTCATTTACAGCTGAACGTGTTCAAGCCCGTGATCATCCTCAACGTGTTGCAGTCGGTGCGCCTGCTGGGCGATGCGGCCCGTAGCTTCACCGATCACTGCATCGCCGGGATCGAGCCGGATCAGGAGCGCCTGCGCGACCTCATGGAACGGTCCCTGATGCTGGTGACCGCGCTGGCGCCGCACATCGGTTACGACCAAGCCGCGGCGATCGCCAAGAAAGCCCATCACGAGGGCCTGACCCTGCGCGAGGCTGCGCTCGCCGTGGGCGGGGTCACCGCCGAGGAGTTCGACCGTTGGGTCCGTCCGGACGCGATGATCGGCCCGAGCGGGCCGCGCTGAACAAGCGCTCGGTGGTCGTCGCCGGCCACCGTACCAGCGTCTCGATCGAGGCGCCGTTCTGGACCGCGCTGCAAAGCTTCGCCCGCAGCGATGGCGTATCCCTCAACCAGTTGATCGGCACCATCGACGGCGCGCGCACCGGCAACTTGTCGAGCGCGCTCCGCGTGTACGTGTTGGAGCGCCTGCAGGCCGGCCGCGGCTAGCGCGCGGGAGCGGGCGCCGCTGGCCCGAGCTCCTGCAGGAATCGCTGGAGCGGATCGGCCGGCGCGGGAGGCGGCGGTGGGGGTTCCGCAGGCGGCGGTGTAGCCCCCTGCTGAATCACCTGACGTAGTTGGTCGACCAGCGGCACCGCGGGAACTGGAGCCGGGGCCGGAGCGGCAACGGGAGCGGCGACGGCAGGCGGCGCCACCACCGGCGCTGGCGCGGGAGGCCGGTCGGCAATCGATTTGGCCACGAACGCCTGCAGTTCCCGGCTTAGCACCTGACGGCGCGGTTGGCTCCAGGGTCCCGACAGATCGAGCGAGAACGGCGGCGCGCCCTCCAGGCCCGTGAGTCCCACCGCAAACGCGAGTTGCGTCCGCCGCGCCGGCAAGTCGATAGTCCCGTTGGCGCCGATCCGCCCGTCAGCGATCTCGGCGGCAAAGTTCTCCACCGTGGCAACGCCGGCGGCGATCCGCACGCGCGTGTCTACCCGCTGCACGGCCGCGGTCCCGCCGGCCGTCGCCCGCTGCAGCAGATCGGTGACCCCGGCCGCATCGCGCAGCCCCGGAATCGCCCGCGTCGCCTCGGTCACATCAATCCCGCGCACTGCCCCGCCGGTCACGGTCGCCGAGGCCGTGCCCGAAACGGCGCCCGCCAGTTCCGCCATGGTGCGCCCGCGCCCCTGCAGCGCCACCGCACCGTCGAGTTGCCCCGCCGTGAGGGCGAGCGCCCACGGCATCGGCCTCGTCAGCGCCAGATCGATATGCTCGGCTGTGGCGTCCAGCGCCACGATCGGCACCGGTCCGGTGGTCACGGTGAGCTTGCCGTCGACCGTTCCTCCCAACACGCCGCTGCGGAACTGAGCTTCTGCCAACGTGCCTGCGGTGGAATGAATCAGCGCGTGCGGGTCGCTCAGCGTGATCCCATGGGTGTTCACCTGTTCCGCACCCAGGTCGAGGTCCAGGTCGAAGCGGGTTGCGAGCGCCAGAGGCAACACCGCAGTGCTCCATTCGCCCGCCGCCGCACCAGGCCCGGGCGGGAAGATGGTATCGAGCGCCACGCGGCCCCCTATGACGTTGGCGGTCACCCGCGTACGGCCACTGCTGCGATCCACCGTCCCGTTACCCTGCAGGGTCGCGGAGCCCAGTGCCGCCCGCGTCAGCTCTACGGCGAACCGCTGCGGCGTGCCGTCCACGGCGAGCCGCACGGACACCGCGCCGAGGTCCGCGGGCGCCTGGCGCCCCAAGCCGAGGTTGCGCCACAGCGCCCCGCCGTTGGCGTGGCCGATCACCGCTGTGAGATTGAAACGGGGAGCGTTGCCTGCCGCCACGGTGCCCGCGGCCTGCACGTCCGCCCCCGCCACCTGGCCGGACAGCGCTAGGCTGAGACCAGTCGTCGGACCAGCCACCGTCGCCCGCATGGCCATGGCGGTTGAACTGCCGGCCGAACCCGTTCCCAGTCCGAGGCGCCGCAGCAATTCCGCGACGTTCGGATTGGCCGCGTCGACGACCAAGTCCGCGACCGCACCCGCCGTCACGGTCTTGATCGTGCCCTTCGCGCGCACGTCGGTCCCGGCAATGGTCCCGCCTGCGTCTACCCGCAGCGCATCTTCGTCTCCGTCGACATTGGCGTTGAGCGTCACCGCACCGAGCCGCGCCGTAGCCCCGCCTAGGTCGATGTTGGCCAGCATGGCCACCCCGGCGGGCGAGTCGCCGGCCAGGTTCACTGTCGCCGTCACGCTCACTTTGTCGGCGAAGCCGGTCGCGATTCCCGTCACCGTAAAATGCGTCCCCGCCACGTCCGCCACCGAAAACTCGCGTGCCGTCAGGGCCCCGTGCAGCAGCCCGATATCGGCGACCACGCCACCGGCGCGATGCCCGAACAGTGTCACTTCGCCGGCCCGCACCCGGATATCCGTGTCGAACGTCTCGAGGGTCTTCACCGCAAACGTTGCCGGCGCCAGCACCCGGTATGCGTCTGCCTCCAGCCGGTCGATGTCGAGGTCGACGCTGAATGCGGCCCGGTCGCGTACCGCATAGGCCGCCGCGCCCTGCACCGTCGTGCCGTCGAACTGCAGAGTGGCGCCATAGGCCTGAACGAGATCGCGGCGCAACCGTACCCGGCCGTCGAACACCGCCGAGCGCAGCCGATCGGCCGGTACCTTGTCGGTCGGCACCGCCAGCCACGCCAGCAACTCGCGCAGGTTGTCGGAATGCGCTTTCACCGCGCCGTCGAACTGCGCCAGTCCTGCCACCGCGGTCACCGTCCCATCCGCCGTGATTTCGGACACTCCTGGCAGCAACCCGTGCAGCCGTGATACGGCGATCGTGCCGCCATTCAGCGCGGCCGCAAGTTCCACTTGCCGCACTAGGCGTTGACGGTAGGTCGCCGCTTCCACCGTCAGCGCCAGCGACCCGTTCACGGCGGTGGGCAGCGCAAACGGGGCGCCGGTGCCACGCGCGTCCACCAGCCGGCGCTCGCTCGCGCCCCGCGTCAGGATCGCGTCTACGTCGAGTTGATTGACGGCGAGGGTCGCATCGAAGCGCCGCTGGTCGAGAGCGATGCTCACCGCCCCCGCCGCGCCGGTATCGCCCACCTTGAGCTGCAGGTTGTTGAAATCCACTTCGTGGATCGTCGCGGTCAGCTGCGCTGTCGCCGTCGCGGCGACGCTGAGGCCGCGCACGAACGGGGGCAGTGAATCGTTGCCCCCGCTCACCCGTCCGAGAAACGCGGCAAGGTCCTTGGCATCGCCGGTCACCGTGCCGGTCATCGTGCCGCGGGTGCTGGGTTCGGACAGGGCGCCGCGCAGCGCCACATGCTCGCCGGACGGCGTGAGCGTCACATCGGCGCGCACCATCAGCGGCTTGCCGCTGTCGATCACGCCGGCCGCCGCAGTCATGTGCAATGGGAACCGACCCACCGTGAAGTCCGCCGTCGCCGAGAACGGACCCGCCACCGTGGTGGCCGCCAGCTCCGCGCTGACCGCATCGAGCCGCACCACCGTGCCGTTCCGGCGCACGAACGCGGTGCCGCCGCGGGTGGTAAAGCTGTCGATCTTCAGGTCGTCGGCCAGGGAACCTTTCGCGGCTTTGGCGATAGCGTCGGCGACCGCCTGCCAGTTCCAGGTGCCGTCGGCCAGTTGCTCCAGGTCGAACACCGGTTCCTGCAACACTACTTGGCGCACTTCGATGGCGCCCCGCACCAGCGGGCCGAATGCAACCTTCACGTCCAGCGAAGCCAGGGCGACCAAGCTCGCGCCCGCCGCTCCGGGGGCGTTGGCAATCCGCACCTTGTGCACGCTCAACGCCGGCTGCGGCAGCAAGCTGAACGAAATGTCGCCCGTGATGGCAACCGGGCGCCCCACCGCCTGCTCCACACGAGCGGCGATCTGGGTCCGGTACTGGTTCCAGTCGATGAAGGACGGGGCCGCCAAGGCCCCACCCACCAGGATCGCCACAAGGATCGCGATCCCGATCAGTATGCGGTTCAACAGCGTTCCTCGCGCGCAAGCCTACGGTGCGGGATCAGACTCTCCGAACAATAGGGCCGGAGCTTGACGCTCCCGCCGATGACAGACTGCCGCACGGGGCAGAAATACCACAGCCCCGCCCGCCTGCGAATTCGGACCCTGGTCCCTGGACCTAGAACCGCCCGTTGCGGAAGTCGTCCACCGCCTGGATGATCTGCTCGCGGGTGTTCATCACGAACGGGCCATACTTCGCCACCGGCTCGCGCAAGGGCTTGCCGGCCAGCAGCAAGAACCGCCCCGCCGCCCCGGCCGCGGTTACCTTCACCGCCTCGCCGTTGCCCAGGACCGCCAAGTTGCCGCGCGCCACCGTGCGCGGGGCGCCTTCGCCGCCGCCCACGGTCACCTCGCCCTCGAACGCATAGATGAAGGCTGAGTGGTCGGCCGGCAGGGCGTGCTCGAACACTGCGCCCGGCTCCAGCGACACGTCGAAGTAGGTCGGATCGACCTCAATCCCGTTGATCGGACCGTCTACCCCGGCAATCGACCCGGCGATCACCTTGACCGTCACGCCAGGGGCCGGAGTCGCCGTGTGGATTTCGTCGGCTTTGATCTCCTGGTAGCGCGGCCTCATCATCTTCTTGGCCGCGGCCAAGTTGACCCACAGTTGGAAGCCCCACATCAGGCCTTCTTCCTGCTCCGGCATCTCCGAATGGATGATGCCGCGCCCCGCCGTCATCCACTGCACGTCGCCCGGGCGCAGACGCCCGGCGTTGCCTTGGTTGTCGGCATGGCGCATAGCCCCCGCCAGCATGTAGGTCACCGTCTCCATGCCGCGATGCGGATGGTCGGGGAATCCGCCGCTGTAATTGTCGGGATCGTCGTTCTTGAACTCGTCGAGCATCAAGAACGGATCCAGATCCTCGATCGCCCGGGTCCCGAGCGCGCGCTGGATTTGCACCCCGGCCCCGTCCTGCACGGACTGGGCGGGAACAACGCGAATCGGCTGACGGATACGCATGGCAGGCACTCCCCTAGAAGGGCACTAGACCCGGTATATAGGTCGTCATCGATAGGTCTAACAGCCCTGCGGCATCCTGCCCGCACTTGGGCCTTCCGTCATCGCCGGGTCGACGCTTAGTCCAAAGTCCTTCTGTACCGCAGCAGGGCGATCACCATCGTCCCGCCCATGAAGTACAGCAGGGGGTACAGCTCCGGCGCCACCTCGGTCCACACCTGTCCCTTGAGCATGATGCCGCGCACGATGCGCAGGAAGTGGGTCAGCGGCAGCACTTCGCCGATGGTCTGTGCCCATTGGGGCATGCCGCGGTAGGGGAAAATGAACCCCGACAGCAGGATCGACGGCAGGAAGAAGAAGAACGCCATCTGCATCGCCTGCAGTTGGTTGCCCGCAATGGTGGAGAACGTGAACCCCACCGACAGGTTGGCGGCGATGAACGCGATCAGCACGACGCTCAGCAGCACCATGCTGCCCACCATCGGCACGCCGAACAAGGTTCGCGCTACCGTCACCACCACGGCCACCTGGACGTAGCCAACAAAGATATACGGCACGATCTTCGCCATCATCACCTCGGCTGGCCGCACCGGCATCGCCAGCAGGTTTTCCATGGTGCCGCGCTCGCGCTCGCGGGTCATGCCAAGCGACGTCATGATCACCATGGTCATGGTCAGGATTGTGCCGATCAGCCCCGGCACGATGTTGTACTGAGACTTACCCTCCGGGTTGTACAGGCGCTGCACCCGGACCTCGAACGGCGCGGCGGCGCCACCGGCCGGCGCCTGGGCCCCGACCAGGTCGTGGCCGAGCGCAGTGTTCGCAACCGCCGCCAACGCAGCCAGGGCATTGCCGGTTGCCCCGGGATCGGTCGCATCGGCTTGCACCAGAACTTGCGGGTGTTCGCCCCGGTCGATCTTGCGGGCGAAGTCCGGCGGCAGCGTGATGGCGAACTGCACCTTGCCCAGCGCCAGCATTTCGTCGGCGCGTGCCGCCGAAACCGGGTCCGGCAGAATTTGGAAGTAACCCGTATTGCTCAGCGCCGCGGCGAACGAACGCGCATACTGGCTGGCCTCGCTGGTGACCAGCACCGTCGGCAGCCGCTTGGGGTCGCCGTTGATCGCGTAGCCGAACAGGATCAGTTGCAGGATCGGCACGCCGATCATCATCGCGAAGGTCAGCCGGTCGCGCTTCATCTGCACGAACTCTTTCACCAGCACCGCCCAGAATCGCAACAGCATGGTCAGTTCGCCCCCACGCCAACATTCGGTGTGCTGCGCTGCATCAGCGCGATGAACGCGTCTTCCAGTTCCGGCTCCGCCTTGTCCCAACGCGCACCGCTGTCGCGCAGGTAGGGCGCGATGGCGCGGTCCAGCGCGATCGGGTCGGCGCCGCTCACGTGCAGCGTGTTGCCGAACGCCGCCACCATGTCGATGCCGTGCTCCTTGCGCAGCGCCTGGGCCAGATCGATCGGCGCAGCGGTGGTCACGTGCCAGGTGGTCAGGCCGGAGGTTTCGACGATCTCCCGCACCGTCCCGCGGGCGAGCAATTGGCCCATGCTCAGGTAGACGATCTGGTTGCAGCGCTCCGCCTCGTCCATGTAGTGGGTGCTCACCAGCACCGTCAGGCCGTCATGGGCCAACTGGTGAATCTGGTCCCAGAACTCGCGCCGGGCCTTGGGGTCCACGCCCGCCGTCGGCTCATCCAGCAACAGTAGTTTTGGCTCGTGCAGCATGCACGCCGCCAGCGCCAGGCGCTGCTTCCAGCCGCCCGAAAGCGTGCCTGCCAGTTGCCTGGCGCGGGCTGTCAGGCCGAGCCGCTCCAGCATCGCGTCCACCGCCGCGCGGCGCTTCTTCACGCCGTACATGCGCGCGACAAAGCTCAGGTTCTCGCGGATCGATAGGTCCTCGTAGAAGCTAAACTTCTGCGTCATGTAGCCCGTCTCGCGTTTGATCGCGGCCGACTGCTTCACGATGTCGTAGCCCAGGCAGTGGCCGCTGCCCGCGTCCGGCTTCATCAGCCCGCACAGCATGCGGATGGTGGTGGTCTTGCCACTGCCGTTCGGCCCCAGGAACCCGCAGATCTGGCCCCGCCGCACCTGGATCGAAAAATCCTTTACGGCGTGCAGGGCGCCGAACCGCTTCTGCAGTCCGGTCACGTCGATCGCCAGATCGTCGCCGGCGGTCACGGCCGCGTATCCACTTCCACCGGCTGGCCTGGGTGCAGCCCGTCCGGGCGATCCGGGCGCGCTTCCACCAGGAACACGAGCTTCGCTCGCGATTCGCGGCTGTAGATGATCGGTGGCGTGTACTCCGGCTGGGTAGCGATGAAGTCGACCTTCGCCGTCATGCCTACCCCACAGCCGTCGCACGCAAATCGCACCGGGGTGCCAATACGCACCGCCCCGATCGCCGTTTCCGGCAGGAAGAACCGCACCTTCACCGCCGCGGGCGCCAGCAGCGATACCACCGCCGCCCCGGCCGGCACGAACTCGCCGGCGGTGAACAGCGTGTCGGAGACGGTTGCGGCCGATGTTGCCGTCAACGTGCGCTGGCTCAGCCGGAATTGCGCCAGCGCCAACGCCGCCCGTTGCGCGGCCACCGCGGCCTCGGCCGCCGCGATCTGGTCGGCGCGCGCCCCCATGTTGGCGGCGCGGATTTGCGCATCCAGTTGCGAGATGCGCGCCCGGTCGCGGTCATAGGCCGCCTTGGCGGTATCCAGCGCGCCCTTGGTTGCGACCCCATCCCTATTCAGCTGGGTCTGGCGGTTGAAGTTCGCCTCGCTCAATTGCAAGTCCGCCACAGCCTGGCCACGCTGCGCCTGCAGCGCATCCAACTCCGGCGAGCGCTGCCCTTTGCGCAGATCCGCTAGTTGGGACTCGGCCTGCGCCACCTGCGCCGTAACCTGGGCCACCGCTGCGGTCTCTGCAGTCGCGTCGAGCTGCGCCACGACGTCGCCGGCGTGCACCGTGCCGCCGCGCGCGACGTTCAGGGCCGTGAGCACACCTGCCTGCGCCGGCGCCACACGCTGATAGTCCGCTTCGACATACCCATAGAACACCGGGTGGTCCGGTGGAGCGCTCGCGAACACCGCGCCGACCGCCATCCCCACTGCCCGCACCCACTCCAGCACTGCGTCCATGGTGCACCTCCCTGCCAATCGCTTGACGGATTTAAATCAGTCGATACAATTTATTCAATCGATTATATTTACCCGTGCAGCCCATCGCAGCGTAACCGGATGACCAATAAGCGCTCGTCGACTCGAACCAAGGCCAAACCCACCCGCGGCAAAACCCGCGGCTATCCGCGCGGCGATGAAACCCGCGCCCGCATCGTCGCCGCCGCGCTGCCGATCTTCAGCGCCCACGGACTGGACGGGTCCTCAACGCGCCTAATCGCCAAGCATGCCGGCGTGAACCTCGCCGCTCTGCCCTACTACTTCGGGTCCAAGGAAGGCCTGTACCTAGCCTGTGCCGAGCACATCGCCAGTCATGCCGAGGCCGAGATGAAGCCGGCGAGCGAAGGCATCGCCGCCGCGCTCGCCAATCCCGCACTGTCGCGTGCCCAGCTCGTCGCCATGCTGCGCGGCGTTGTGGAAGGCACCGCCGAGAGTCTGGCCTCGCCGAAGCCGCTCGATGCGTGGCTGATGTTCCTGATCCGCGAACAAACCAGCCCGACCGCCGCGCTCGACATTCTGTTTCAGCGGGTGCTGCGCCCGATCCTCGGCAATCTCGCCGCCCTGATCCGTCGCATCGAAGGCGGCGCACCGGATGACCCCGACGCCATGATCCGCGCCGTCGGCATCTGGGGCCTGATGGTGATCTTCTTCCGCATGCGCGGCATCGCGCTGCGGTCCTTGGGTTGGAAGGACCTTACGGGCGAGCGCCTAGCCCAAGCCAAGATGTCGATCTGGCGCCAAATCGAGGGATCCTTGGCATCGCCCGCTGCGCCTGCGGGAGCCCCCGGACACTCACTACCCTCTCAACCGCCAAATTAATCGTCACGGTTTCCGCTGCCGCCTAGGCCGCCTTACGGCGCTCATCGCGCGCGGCCGCCGCCGACTCGATCGGCTCGTTCGGCACCAACCCGCCAGCCCATGAGCCCGCAACCATCGCCGCCACGAACACCGCCGACTGCGGCAGCAGATAGGCGAGCGAGGAAATGCCCGGTCCCGGGCAGAACCCCACGAGGCCCCAGCCCACGCCAAACACGGCCGCGCCGCCCAGCAGGCGCGGATTCAGTACATCGGTGCGGGTCGGCCGTCGGAACACATCGGCGAACACCGGCCGCGAGCGTGCGAGGCTCAGCCGCCATGCGGCAAAATACACCACCACCGCCGCGCCCATCACGAACGCCAGGCTCGGATCCCACGTGCCGAGGATGTCCAGGAAGTCGCGCACCTTGTGCGGGTTGACCATTTGGGCCATGCCGAGCCCCACGCCGAACAGCACCCCCGCCACCAGCGACGCAATATTGCGATTCATGGCTTAGGCTCCCACAACGTGACGCGAAACGTAGACCGTGATGGCCCCCGTCGCCATGAAGATGCAGGTCGCGGCGATCGACCGCGGCGAGAACCTGCCGATCCCACATACGCCGTGGCCGCTGGTGCAGCCGCCGCTTACCCGCGTGCCTACCCCCGTCAGCAAGCCGCCGACGATGATCGCCGGGTACGTCGCCTCGAACACGATGGCGTCCGCCGCGGCGCCGCCCGCGAACCGCCACACCGCACTGCCCAGGATCAGGCCGCCCAGGAACCACACCCGCCACGTCGCATCGCCCGGCACCGGCGGCAGCAGACCGGCCAGAATACCGCTGATGCCCGCGATCCGGCCCGCCAGCAGCAGCATGATCGCCGCCGATAGGCCGATTAACAGGCCACCGCCGAGAGCGGTCCACGGGGTGAAATTGACGATGGTCATTGACTGCTCCTGTGACTGAACTGGCCCGGCTCCGTCCGGTGGTCACTGGCCTACCCCGAACCGGTCCCGGTGGCTATATAAGAGCGAATGGTATCCGACCCGTTTGAACTTGCCGACGCCGCCGTCCCCATGCGGCCGGCCGCAGCGGTGGTCCGTCCCGCGCCCGCGTACCTGGACCGCCTCAACCCGGCCCAGCGCGAGGCGGTGGAGACCACCGAGGGTCCGGTCCTGGTTCTGGCCGGCGCAGGCACCGGAAAGACCGGCGTGCTCACTGCCCGCGTCGCGCACATTCTGGATAGCGGCAAGGCGCGTCCCGGCGAAATCCTCGCCGTGACGTTCACCAACAAGGCCGCCCGCGAGATGCGCGAGCGTGTCGGCGAATTGTTGCGGCGCCCGGTCGAAAGCCTGTGGATCGGCACGTTCCATTCGATCGCCGCGCGCATCCTCCGCGCCCATGCCGAGTTGGTCGGGCTGAAGCCCAACTTCACGATCCTGGACCAGGACGACCAGGTCCGTCTGCTTAAACAGATCATCGCGTCGGCCAACATCGACGAAAAGCGCTGGCCCGCGCGCATGCTCGCCGGGATCATCAACGACTGGAAAGACAAGGGCCTCACACCCGACAAGCTCACCCCGGCGGCCACCGCCAAGGGTGAGTACGCCGGCGCCAAAGCACCCGCGTTCTACCGCGCCTACCAGGAACGCTTGCGCACGGTGAACGCGGCCGACTTCGGCGACCTCATGCTGCACGTGCTCACCATCTTCACCGGCCACCCGGAGGTGCTGGCGAGCTGGCAGCAGCGGTTCCGCTACGTGTTGGTCGACGAGTACCAGGACACCAACGTCGGCCAATATCTATGGCTGCGCCTGCTCGCGCGCGAACACCGCAACCTGTGCTGCGTCGGCGACGACGACCAGTCGATCTACTCGTGGCGCGGCGCCGAGGTCGGCAACATCCTGCGGTTCGAGAAGGACTTCCCGGGCGCCCGCGTCATCCGCTTGGAGCAGAACTACCGCTCCACGCCCGAGATTCTGGCCGCCGCGTCGGGGCTGATTGCCAAGAACAAGGACCGCCTCGGCAAGACGCTCCGCACCGACAAGCCCGCCGGCCACAAGGTGGTGGTGCGCGGGGCGTGGGACGGCGAGGAAGAAGCCCGGCTTGTGTGCGACGAGATCGAAACCGCGCACCGCGGCGGCGAAAAGCTCAAGTCGTTCGCCATCCTGGTGCGCGCGTCGTTCCAAACCCGCGAGTTCGAAGAACGCCTGCTCACCCTCGGCATCCCCTACCGGGTGATCGGCGGTCTCCGGTTCTACGAGCGCAAGGAAATCCGCGATGCCATCGCCTACCTGCGCGTCATCGCCCAACCGGAGGACGATCTGGCGTTCGAGCGCATTCTGAACACGCCGCGCCGCGGCATCGGCGAAGCGACGGAGCAGTCGATGCACCAGCTCGCCCGCGCCCGCGGCCTGCCGCTCACCGCAGCGGCGCTGGAACTGGTGGGGTCCGACGAGATCACCCCGCAGGCGCGTCGCGCGTTGGGCGGCCTCTTGGAATCGATCGCCCGCTGGCGCAAGCAACTCACGGAACTGCCGCACCCCGAGGTCGTCGGCATCGTCATGGACGAGTCCGGCTACACCACCATGCTGCGCCAGGACCGCTCGCCGGACGCGGCGGGCCGACTGGAGAACCTGAAGGAACTCGTCGGCGCGGTGGAGTCCTTCGACACGCTCGGCGGGTTCCTGGAACACGTCAGTCTGGTGATGGAGAACGACGAGACGGGCGACGACGACAAGGTCAGCCTGATGACCGTCCACGGCGCCAAGGGTCTGGAGTTCGACTACGTCTACCTGCCGGGCTGGGAAGAAGAACTATTTCCCAACGCCCGCGCGCTGACCGAAGGCGGCGAGAACTCGCTGGAAGAAGAACGCCGCCTCGCCCACGTCGCCATCACCCGCGCGCGCAAACGCCTAGCCATTACGTTCGCCGCCAGCCGCCGCGTGTTCAACCAGTGGCGCTCTAGCTTGCCCTCGCGGTTCATCGACGAACTGCCCAAGGACGCCATCGAATTCATCGCCGCGCCCGGCCTGTACCGCGGCCGCCGCAGCAGCGGTGGCGACGACGATGGTCCGGCGTTCGAAGCACCCACGCCGCACGCCCCGAAGGGCCGCTGGGAAATCCGGCCGCGCAACGCGCCCTACCCCGGCTCGTCCGCACCGGTCATGGGCCGCTCGGAACGGGTCGTGCCCAGCACCGGGGGCAGCGCGTTCGCGGTCGGCACCCGCGTGTTTCACCAAAAGTTCGGCTACGGCAAAGTGAGTGCGGTCGATGGCAACCGGCTCGAGATTGCGTTCGACAAAGCTGGGGTGAAGAAGGTGATCGATTCATTCGTAGCAAAGGCTTAGCGGCCAGAAAGTTGCAATCCCCGATTGTAACAATCGGCCTGGCGCCTATACTCCCGACCTTCGTTCTGGCAACCTGAGTGCCGTCGGGCATGCTGTATTTCGCGTACGGATCGAACATGAACTCGGAGCAGATGCGGGGCCGTTGCCCCTCTGCCCGGTTCCAGACCATCGCCCGCTTGGATGGGTTCAAGCTTGCGTTTCCGCGCGACTCCAAGACCTGGGGCGGCGGCGTCGCGAGCATTGTGCCGGACCCCGCCAGCCACGTCTGGGGCATCGTCTACAAGATCAGCGATGCCGAACAGCCGCTGCTCGACAAGTACGAGGGCTTCAGCACCCAGCGGCCGGCTTTGGCCAACGAATACCAGCGCGTCGAAAAGCGCGTGGTCGGCAAAGATGGCGCGCCGATCCGGGTACTCATCTATGTCGCCAACACCCAGCCGAGCCCGGCGCTGCCCAGCGTGCGTTACCTCTCGCAGTTGATCACGGGGGCCAAGCACTTCCAGTTGCCGCCGGAATACATCGCGGAACTCGAGAAGATTCCGGTTCAGCCGAAGTAAGCCGCCGGTCCGTTGCCTCCCGGCCTCGCCGGGCGCATATACACGGTCATGGACACCCCTGCGCAGTCGGCCGTCACCAATCCGGGTCTGCGCGCTGCGCTCGATGCGATCGCAGCGGCGCCGCAGCCGGCCTACGGTCCGGACCCGGCCGAAGCCGCAATCCGCCTCCTCGCACCCGACGCCCGTACGGCGGATCTCGCACCCCTGCGCGAGCATGTAGCCCAGGCGCGCCAACGGTTTCAGGCCCAGATGGCGGACCGCTCAGCAGTTCCCGCACGTTTGGCGGTGCTGCGCAAGGAACTGGCCCAGCGTGGGTTGGCGGGCATGCTGGTGCCGCACTCGGACGAGTACCTGGGCGAGTACATTGCCCTGCGTTCCCAGCGGCTTACGTGGCTCACGGGGTTCGCGGGATCGGCGGGATTGGCCGTGGTGATGGCAGACAAGGCGACGGTCCTGGTAGACGGCCGCTATGTGCTGCAGGTACGCCAACAAGTTGACGGAAACCTGTTTGAATACAGGCACATAACCGACCAGCCGGCCACCGAATGGATCGCTGCCAACCTTCCCGCGAATGGAAGGTTAGCTTATGACCCGTGGCACTTCACCGAGCGCCGGCTTGAAGGATTCCGCGCCGCTTGCGTCAAGGCAGGCGGGGAATTGGTCGCGCTGGACACAAATCCAATCGACACGGTTTGGCACGATCAGCCGCCCCCGCCGTTGTCGCCAATCGTTCCCCACGACGTGAAATTCGCCGGCGAGGAATCGGACGCCAAACGCGCCCGCATCGCCAAGACGGTGAAGGACGGAGGCGCCGCGGCGGCGGTGCTGACGGCGCCGGACTCGATCGCCTGGCTGCTGAACGTGCGCGGCAACGATGTGCCAAACACGCCGCTGCCGCTGTCGTTCGCGATCCTGTTCGACGACGGCCGGGTGGACTGGTTCGTCGACCCCCGCAAGCTCGCCCCGGAAACCCACGCCCACGTGGGCGAGCACGTGCGCGTTCGGCCGATCGGCGAGTTCGGCGTGGGCCTGGACGGCCTGGACGGCCTCAAAGTGCGCGCCGACGCGAACGCTACAGCGGCGTGGGTGATCGACCGGCTGACGGCGGCCAAGGCCATGATTCAGCGCGAGCGCGATCCGTGCCAGTTGCCCAAGGCGTGCAAGAACACGGTGGAATTGGCTGGCACCCGCGCGGCCCATGTGCGCGACGGTGTGGCGCTGGCCAAGTTCCTGGCGTGGATCGCCAAAGAAGGCCCGCGCGGCGGACTGGACGAACTCGCGGCGGCCGACCGTCTGGCCAAGCTGCGCGCGGCGGGCCAGCACTTCCGGGGCCTGTCGTTCGATTCGATTTCCGGCGCCGGACCCAACGGCGCGGTGGTGCACTACCGCGCCACGGAGGAGACCAACCGCAGCATCGAACCCGGCTCGATCTACCTGATCGATTCGGGCGGCCAATACTTGGACGGCACCACCGATGTGACCCGCGCGGTGGCGATCGGCGAGCCGACCGCCGAGATGCGCGACCGCTTCACCCGCGTGCTCAAGGGCCACATCCAGCTGGCCCTGGCCAAGTTCCCGCCCGGCACATCCGGCCCGCAGCTCGACGTGCTGGCGCGCATGCCGCTGTGGCAGGCCGGCATCGACTTCGACCACGGCACCGGCCACGGCGTCGGCAGCTACCTCGGCGTGCACGAAGGCCCGCAGGGCATTTCCGCCCGCGCCGAAGCCACGCCGCTCAAGCCCGGCATGATCGTTTCCAACGAGCCCGGCTATTACAAGCAAGGCGCGTTCGGCATCCGCATCGAAAACCTGGTGGTGGTGATGCCGGCAACGGCGCCCACCGGCAGCGAGAAAGAATTACTGGGGTTCGAGACCATCACCCTCGCCCCGATCGACCGCGCCCTGATCGACCCGCGCCTGTTGAGCGCGGAAGAAAAGGGCTGGCTCAACGCTTACCACGCGCGGGTGCGCGAAACCGTGGGGCCGCTGGTGGACGCGGCCACGCGCGAATGGCTGAACAGCGCCACCGCCGGGATCGCATAGCTGCATGGACCAACGCCTTAGCTTGATTACCCTCGGGGTCGCGAACCTCACCAAAGCGCGCAAGTTCTACGTCGACGGATTGGGCTGGAAAGCTTCCGCCGCCAGCGACGACGCAATCGTGTTTATCCAATTGGGCGGCATCGGCCTGTCGCTGTTCCAGCACGACGCGCTGGCGGAAGACGCGGGCGTAACGCCGGGCGGCGCGAGCGGATTTCGCGGCGTCACGATTGCGCAGAACGTGCCCACCAAGGGCGACGTTGACGCCGCGCTCAAACAAGCGGCGAAGGCCGGCGGCAGCGTGGTGCGCCCGGCCGCCGACACTTCGTGGGGCGGCTACGCGGGGTATTTCGCCGACCCGGACGGCCATCTGTGGGAGGTCGCCTGGAACCCCCACTTCAAGCTCGGCACCAACGGCGAACTGATCCTGCCGCCGCCGAAGTAGGACACAGCTAGCGCGGCCGCTGCTGCAGCCACTTGGCGAAGCCGGCTTGGCGGTACCCGCCTTCGTCGACGTATTCGAACGACGAGCGCAGCAGGTTGAACCCGAGATAGCCGGGGACGCGCATCACTTCCCGCGCATCCGCTAGGCGGAACTCGATGGTCGGCGTGCCGAGCACCCGGTGGGCCAGCGCCGTATCACGCTCGCTGCGTTCGGCGCCGTTGAAATCAATCAACGGCCCCTTGCCAAGGCGATCGTAGCGAACGCTGTGGAACCGCTGCGCCACGTACTCGCGCATCGTCGGGTCGCGCAACGCCTTGACGTGCAGCTCGTCGCAGTAGACGCAGGGCGTCGCCTCCCAGAAGACCGCCAGAACCTTGTTGGCGGCGCGGGCGTGTTCGAGGTCGCGCCGCAGGTCGCCGGTCGGCGGCCCCAGCCAGTCCTCGATGTGGAAACCCTTGGTATCGACGGCAGGCACGGCGGCGACCGCCACCGGCGCCGTGAGGGGCGCGGCCATAAGACCGAGAAGGAATGAGCGGCGCAGCATGATCGTCTCCACCAGTTTCGGTTACTGAGGAACTACGCGCACTGGCTGAATACTAGCAGATGTCGGAGCCGGACACACCCGGGGCCCGCCGCGGCCTTCACCCGAAGCCAAACGCCGGCGGGAATACCACGACGACGATCGCCGCCCACGCTGCGTAGACCGGCACATACGCGGTCTGCCAGCGCTCCACCGCGGCGAAGCGCCCCCGCCCGCGCAGGAACCCGGCATAGAGCCACGCCGACCACGCCAGATTGACGAGCAGCACGGCGTTTTCGCCGAGGGCGGCGACACGGTTGGGGGTGAAGCCGAACTCCGAAATGCGGGCGGCGATGGCCGCAAGCGCGACGCCGTCGGCGATGAGCGCGCTGATCACGAGCGCCACGAGCAGGAAGTCGAACGGGCCGCGGGGCGCACCGGGGTCGCGGGCGGAGACCGAATAGACCAGCAGGCCAAGCACGACGACCAGCAACAGATCGAACGCGATCAGAAAGTTGCGCTCGATGTCGATGCCGCGGCCGGTCCACGCCATGGTGGCCAGGAACACGATGAGTGTTGCGGCGAACAGAGGGGTGAACAGGCGCGTCAGCACCGGCGCCATGGTTTCGATAACGCCCTGTTTGGCTTCCACCAGCCAGGCGCCGACAATCACGGCGCCCGCCGCACCGCACGGCAGCAGCCATTGCCCGACGAGCCAGCCTGCGTCGACGCCGATCGCCTTGAACATCGCCGTGGTGAACATGGCGAGCACGCCGCCGCCCAAGGCCATGAGCGTGTAATAGATGAATAGCTCGCTGGAGAAGCGGACGAAATCCATGCGCGCGGCGGATTGCCCCCAGCGCCCGCCGGCGTAGGCGACGCCGACCGCCAGCCACAGCGCGATGGGCAGGTGGAGCGCCAGCAGCACTTCGGTGTTCGCGTCGGGTGCAAACGGGAAAATGTTCGCGACCACAGCCGCGGTGGCGAAGCACAGCGCCAGCCAACCGCACGTGCGCCAATCCAGGCCGCGCTTCCAGACGAAGTAGGCGGTGAGCAGCGGCAGCGCGAACAGGCCGAGGTTGCGGGCGTAGAACCCGGCATCGGGCCCCATCATTGCGACGCCAAAGAGTGCGGGCACTTTCACCGCCAGGGCGGCGGCGGCCGCGAGTGCGAACACGACGATGCCTTCCCGGCGCGCCGCCGTGCGGCCTGCGGCTGCTGCGCCATCGGGGGCGGCAAAAAGTTGCTTCCACAGGCGCTCCGAGTGCGCGCGCGCGAACTCGCCGGCGATGGCGTCCTGCGCTCCCATGCGCTTGATCGCCACCAGGAACGCCTCGTCGGCGGCGAGGCCCGCATCCAGCAGCGCGGCGATCTGGCCGCGCAGGTGGTCTTCCAGTTCCGCCACGTCGGCGGGCTCAATGGCGCAGCGGCGGCGCAGGAATTCGCGCCACGCGCCGATGTGCTGCTCCAAGGTGTGGGCCGGTTCGGCCTGGGTCATGGCGTCAGCCCGGCGCCGGTGCCGCGGCAAACCACGCCGTGCGCAGCGCCGCGTCCACCGCCTGCCACTGGCGGCGCTGGTCGGCCAGCGCGGCGCGGCCGGCGGCGGTGATGCCGTAGTACTTGCGGCGGCGGCCAGTTTCAGACTCGCCCCACCGGCCCGCGATGTAGCCGTGGCGCTCCAACCGATGCAGCACCGGGTAGAGCATGCCGTCGGTCCACTGGAGCTGCCCGCCGGACAGTTCGGCGACGCGCTTCAGGAGCGCGTAGCCGTAGGTGTCGCCCTCGGCGACGATGGCCAGGACGAGCGGCGTGGCGGATGCGGCGACCAGGTCCTTGGCGATGTCCATCGATCGGCGCACCGGGCGGAGTACCTAGCGGCAGTATACATCGCAGTGCGATGTATGGCGACGGCCCAGAACCGTGGCCCGGAACCCACGTGTCCCGCCCGGCACAGGTGGCCCGCTCTGGATCGGCGATAACGGGGCAACGTTGGTTGCAATTCCCGCAATCCGTCCACCCGGAGAAACAGTCCATGAGCGCCATCACCGAAGCCCCACCCACGATTCGTGAAGCGGTTGCCGTATTCGACGACGCGACAGCGATGGAAGCGGCGTACAGCGAGCTGTTGCAGAACGGGTTCGACCATTCGCACGTGAGCCTGCTCGCCAGCGAAACGGCAGTCCAAGAGAAGCTCGGCCACCGCTACTCCCGCGTCGCCCAAGTCGAGGACGACCCCAAGGTGCCGCGCACTGCAGTCGCCTTCAGCCAGGGCCAGCTCTATGGCAGCATCACCGGCGGCCTGATCTTTGTCGGCGCCATCGCCGCGGCGATCCCGGTGTTTGCCTTCGGTGGCCTGTTTGCCACGGCGATCATCGCGGCAGCGGCGGCCGGCACGGGCGGCGCCGCCATCGGCGGCATCCTTTCCGGCTTCTTGGCGAAGCACCACGCCGATTTCGTCAACGAGCAGATTTCGCGTGGCGGTCTCGTGCTGTGGGTCCGCACCATGACCACGGCGAGCGAGGCCAAGGCCATCGGCATCCTGGAGCGCACCGGCGGCCGGGACGTGCACATCCATGAGCAATATGCTCACCGGGCCGCAGCCTAACGGCTACGCCACCCGCGGCAATCACTCGGCAATGCGCTACGCTGGCCACGCGGCCAGCGTAGCCGCAGCCACAGGGATGCCAACTGCCATCGTGACCGCCGACGTAGTGCTGACCGTCAACGCCGGCAGTTCGTCGCTGCGGCTGGACGCCTTTGTCATGGAGGGCGCGGGCCCGCGCCGGATCGCCAACGCCCACGATGCCCACGACGGCGCCTTGCCGGACGACGGCGTCGCCGCGTTTGTGCGCGCGCTGGGGCCGGGCCGCGTGGCCGCGGTGTGCCATCGCGTTGTTCATGGCGGAACGCAATTCCGCGGCCCCACGCCGATCGACGATGCGGTCGTGGCGGAGATCGCCCGCTACCTCCCGCTGGCGCCCATTCACAACCGGCTTGCCTTGCAGGGAATTGCCGCGGTGCGCATCGCGCTGGGCAGCGAATGCCGGCAAGTCGCGGCGTTCGATACCGCGTTCTTCGCCGATCTGCCGGCGGTGGCCGCGACCTACGCGCTGCCCAAGGAGCTGGCAGCCAAGCACGAACTGCGGCGCTTTGGCTTTCACGGCCTGGCCCACCAGTCCTTGTGGCAGCAGTGGCAGGCGACGCGGCCCGGCCGCGGCGGGCGGATCATCACGCTGCAGCTCGGAGCCGGTTGTTCGGCCGCGGCGATTCAGGACGGCGCGCCCCTCGATACCTCGATGGGGATGACGCCGCTGGATGGACTGGTCATGGCGACCCGCCCCGGCGATCTGGACCCCGGCGTGGTGCTGTACATGCATGACGCGTTAGGCATGGACGGCGGGCGCGTGAATGCGATCCTGACCCACGAATCGGGCCTGCTGGGCGTTTCCGGGATGACCGGCGACATGCGTGCCCTGTTGGCTTCGGACGATCCCAGCGCGCGGCTGGCGGTCGACTTGTTTTGCTACCGGGTGCGCAAATACATCGGCGCCTATCTGGCAGTGCTGGGCGGCGCCGACGCCATCGTGTTCGGTGGCGGCATCGGCGAGCATTCACCGGAAATCCGGCAGCGCATTTTGTCCGGCATGGAGTGGTGCGGCATCGAACTCGATCACAACCGTAACAATTCGGTGGTAGGCGTGCAGGCGCGGATCAACGCTACGGGCAACGGCCCGGAAGTGTGGGTGATGCCGGTCGACGAGGCCGCGGAAATGGCGGCGGCAGCGATGCGCCTGCTGGAGACTGCGTCGCAACACGCATGAATCGGATGGTGCCGGTGACGGAAGAACTCGCCCTGATGGAGGCCTACTGGCGGGCCGCCAATTACCTGTCGGTGGGCCAGATCTACCTGCTCGACAACCCGTTGTTGCGCGAGCCGCTGACCGCCGCGCACGTAAAACCGCGCCTGCTCGGCCATTGGGGCACGTCGCCGGGGCTGAACCTCGTGTACGTGCACCTCAACCGTCTGATCCGCCGCCACGGGCTGAACATGATGCTCGTCACCGGTCCGGGCCACGGTGCGCCGGCGATCGTCGCCAATGTGTTTCTAGAGGGCACCTACAGCGAGGTGTTCCCGGAAGTTTCGGCGGACGCGGACGGAATGCGGCGCCTGTTCCGCCAGTTTTCCTTCCCCGGCGGCATTCCCAGCCACACCGCAGCGACAACGCCGGGATCCATTCACGAGGGCGGCGAGTTGGGCTACTCGCTGTCCCACGCCTACGGCGCGGCACTCGATAACCCGGACCTGATCGTCGCGTGTGTGGTCGGCGACGGCGAGGCCGAAACCGGGCCGCTCGCCACTGCCTGGCATTCCAACAAGTTCCTCAACCCCGCCACCGACGGGGCCGTGCTGCCGATCCTGCACCTGAACGGCTACAAGATCGCCAACCCGACGGTGCTGGCGCGCATTCCGCGCGGCGAACTCGAATCGCTGCTGCGCGGCTACGGCTATGCGCCCCGGTTCGTCGAAGGGTCCGACCCTGCGTCGGTCCATCGCCAGATGGCGGCGGCATGCGACGCGGCGCTGGCGGAGATTCACGCGATCCAGAAGTCGGCCCGCGCGGGCGGGGCGATCGTGCGCCCCGCGTGGCCGGTGATCGTGCTGCGCACCCCCAAGGGATGGACCGGGCCGAAGACCGTGGACGGCCTGAAGACCGAAGACTATTGGCGTTCGCACCAGGTGCCGCTCGACGATGTGCACGGCAACCCGGCGCACTTGGCGGTGCTCGGCGACTGGCTGCGCAGCTACCGGCCCGAGGAGCTGTTCGACGCCGGCGGCCGCCTGCGCCCTGAGCTTGCGGCGCTAGCGCCCACGGGCAACCGCCGCATGGGCGCCAACCCGCACAGCAACGGCGGGCTGGTGCTGCACGACCTGGCGATGCCGGACTTCACGGCCTATGGCGTGAGCGTGCCGCGCCCGGGCGCGGCCACCGCGGAAGCGACGCGGGTGCTGGGCACGATGCTGCGCGACGTATTCCGGCTGAATGCCGGCCACCGGAACTTCCGCCTGTTTTCGCCGGATGAAGCCGCGTCCAATCGCCTCGGTGCGGTGTTCGAGACCACGGCGCGGCGTTGGGTCGCCGAGACATTGCCGGACGACGATCATTTGTCGCCCGACGGCCGGGTCATGGAAATCCTCAGCGAGCACACCTGCCAGGGCTGGCTGGAAGGCTACCTGCTGACCGGACGCCACGGCCTGTTCGCGACCTACGAAGCGTTTGTTCACGTCGTCGATTCGATGTTCGGCCAGCATGCCAAGTGGCTGCAGGTCGCGGGCGAAGTGCCGTGGCGGCGGCCGATCGGGTCGCTCACGTACCTGCTGACCTCGCACGTCTGGCGCCAAGACCACAACGGTTTCAGCCACCAGGACCCGGGCTTCATCGATCTGGTCATGAACAAGAGTCCGGAGGTGGTGCGGGTGTACCTGCCACCGGACGCCAACACGCTGCTGGCGGTGATGGATGGATGCCTGCGCAGCCGCAATCTGATCAACGTCGTGGTGGCCGGCAAACAACCGGAGCCGCAGTGGCTGACGATGGACGCCGCGGTGAAGCACTGCGCCGCCGGCATCGGCATTTGGGACTGGGCCTGCTCCGGCGGCAGTGCCGCGCCCGACGTGGTGCTGGCCTGCGCCGGCGATGTTCCCACCTTGGAGGTGCTGGCGGCCGTGAGCCTGCTGCGCGCCCATGCGCCGGACCTGGCGGTGCGCGTGATCAATGTGGTCGACCTGATGCGCCTCCAGCCGGCCGAAGAACACCCGCACGGATTGTCGAACGACGAATTCGACCGCCTGTTCACCGCCGGCACGCCGGTCATCTTCGCCTACCACGGCTACCCGTGGCTGATTCACCGCCTGACCTACCGCCGCCGCGGCCACGCCAACGTGCATGTGCGCGGCTACAAGGAGCAAGGCACCACCACGACGCCGTTCGACATGGCCGTGATGAACGGCATCGACCGCTATCACCTGGTGCAAGACGTGATCAACCGCGTGCCGGCGCTGGGGCAGCGCGCCGCCCACCTGCAAGCGCTGGTGCACGACAAGCTGGCGGAACACGACGCCTACATCCGCCGCCACGGCGAAGATATGCCGGACGTGCGCAACTGGACCTGGCCCGCCTAGGCCTGCACCGCTCGCACCGCGTCAGGTTTACGCTCTGGCAACCCAAGTTGTGGTACTGCTGCCTGCGTACGCCGCAATCCCGCCCATGCCCCCGCGCGGATGACGAAACCGAAGCCTGCTCGCGCACCCAAGCGCGGGGCCCGCAAGGCGCCCGCCCCACCGATCGCCGCGCCGGAGCCGGTCGCGACCGTGTTCGCCCGCGCGTTGGCCTTGCACAAGGCCGGCAAGGCGGCCGAGGCACGCGATCTGTACCGCGTCACCCTGCAGGCCGACCCGGCCCACGCCGACGCACACCACTTGCTCGGCGTTGCCGAGGCGCAGAGCGGCAACCACGGCGTGGCGGCCCAAGCCATCGCCGCAGCGCTGGCGTTGCAGCCGGGCAACACGATGTTCCTGTTCAACTACGGCAACGTGTTGCGCGACTTGAAGCGGCCTGCGGAAGCCGTGGCCGCCTATGACGCGGCGGTCGCGGCCAACCCGGGATTCGCCGACGCATGGTGCAACCGCGCCAGTGCGCTGCGCACCCTGGGCCGCAGCGCGGATGCGCTGGCCAGCGTAGACCGCGCCATCGCCCTGCGCCCGCAGTTGGTGGAGGCGCTGGCGTGCCGCGCGCACATCCTGCTCGAATTGAAGCGCTACGCCGAAGCGGTCACGGCCTACGACGCCGCCCTCGCCTTGCGGCCGGCCGAAACGTTGCTGTGGTGCAACCGCGGGGTAGCGTTGCGCGAATTGAAGCGCCCGGGCGACGCGCTGGCCAGCTACGACCGCGCGCTGCAGGTCGACCCGCATTGCGTTGAAGCGCTGCACAATCGCGCCAACGTGCTGGGCGACATGGACCGCTTCGCCGATGCACTCGCCAGCTACGACCAAGTCTTGGCGCTGCAGCCCGCGTACGTGCAGACGCTATCCAACCGCGGCACTGCGCTGCGCCGCCTGCACCGGATCGGCGAGGCCCTGGACAGTTTCGACCGCGCCATCGCCCTCGATCCCGATCTGGCCCAAGCGCACTGCAACCGCGGCATCACCCTGCACGAGGTGGGCCGCACCGATGAAGCGCTGGCGGCGTTCGACCGCGCGCTGGCGATCCGGCCGAAGTATGTGGAAGCGTGGTCCAACCGCGGCACCGTGCTCAAGGATCTGCGGCGCTTCGATGAAGCGCTGGCGGCCTATGACGAAGGCCACCGGCTGAACGCTTCCATTCCGGAGCTGGAATTCAACCGTGCCAACACGCTGCGGACCGTCGGCCGGTTTGCCGAGGCCATCGCCGGGTACGACCGCGCCATCGCCCTCAAGCCGGACTATGCCGAGGCGCTGTCGGCGCGCGGCTTGGCGCGCATGGACGTGCGCCAGTTGGACGGCGCCCTGGCGGACTGCCGCCGCGCCATCGCGCTTCGCCCGGACCTCGCCGAAGCGCACTGGAACCTGAGTCTGTGCCTGCTGATGGGCGGCGACTATCCCGCCGGCTGGGAGGAATACGAGTGGCGCTACCGCGTGCCGGATGCAGCCCCCTTCCGCCGCACCTTCCCGCAGCCGATGTGGCTGGGCGGCGACAGCATCGCCGGCAAGACGATTCTGCTGCACGCCGAACAAGGCTACGGCGACACGATCCAGTTCTGCCGCTACGTGGAGTTGGTCGCCGCCCTTGGCGCCCGCGTGATCCTGGAGGTCCAGCCGGCGCTCGCATCGCTGCTGGCCCAGGTGGCGGGCGCGCACCAAGTGATCGCCCGCGGCGCGGCGCTCCCCGCCTTCGACTGCCACTGCCCGCTGCTGTCGCTGCCGCACGCGTTGCGCACGACCCTCGCCAGCATTCCGGCGCGTGTGCCGTACCTCACCGCGGCGCCGGAGCGGGTGGCGGCGTGGCGCAAGCGGCTGGCCGGACGGCCCGGCCCGCGCATCGGTCTAGTGTGGTCGGGCAGCCCGACCCACGGCAACGACGCGCACCGCTCGGCAGCGCTGCAGGCGCTTGCGCCGCTGCTGGATACCGGCGCCACGTTCATCAGCCTGCACAAGGAACTGCGCGACACCGACGCGCGCTTCCTGGTGGAGCACCCCAAGGTCCTGCACTTCGGGCCCGAGCTCGGTGACTTTTCCGATACCGCGGCACTTGCGGGCGCGCTGGACCTGGTGATTTCCGTCGACACCTCGGTGGCGCACCTGGCCGGCGCATTGGGCAAGCCGGTGTGGATCCTGCTGCCGTTCGCGGCGTCCGACTGGCGCTGGTTGCTGGACCGGAGCGACACGCCTTGGTACCCGACCGCGCGGCTGTTCCGGCAGCCCAGCTTGAGCGACTGGAACGGCGTCGTGAGCCAAGTGCGCACCGCGCTCCTGGCCCACATCGCGGCGCGCTAAACGCCGAAGGTCACATAGCCTTCGGGGCTGATCGGCCACGAAGGATTCCACGCATCCCAAGCCTAGCCGTGCCGGCGCAGCCGGGCAACGGGGCGGCGCGACCTAGAACCCCTTCGGCGCCGCCGGCCAGAAGCTCACGAACCCATTTCGGTTCGGCATCTGAATCTTGGGCAGCGTGTCCTTGTCCAAGGGGTCGGTGATCTTCACGATCCCGTCCACGGACAAGATGTACGCGACCAGCGCATAGACCTCGTCGTCGGTCAGCGACTGCGGCGCCGTGATCGGCATGGCGCGGCGGATGTAGTCGAAGATCGTGGTGGCGTAGGGCCAGTAGCTGTTCACCGTCTTGATCGGGTTGTCGCTGGTGAGCGAGCCGATGCCGCCCGTGAGGCGCCCGCCGGTGCCGCCGCTGCCGTTGGTGCCGTGGCAGCCCAAGCAGGTACGCACGTAGATCGTGGCGCCGGCGCGGGAATCGCCCTTGCCGGCGGGAAGGCCCGTGCCATCGGGCAAGATGCTGATCGACCACTTGGCCACCAGATCGGCCGGGGCCTCCTTGCCGAGGCCGGGACCTGCGGGAACCTTATCGGCCGCGAGCGCGGCGCCCCCAAAGCCGAGGACGAGCGCGGCGGCGAGGGCGGCGGCGGTCTTAGATATAGACATGGCGGATCTGCCCCGTGCCATCGGCCGCCCAAGCGGTGATGCCGTTGAACTTGTAGCCCTGGTTGGGCGCGTACAGCTTGAGCCACTGCGAGCGGGTCGGCTGCACGTTCTTCTTCTCATCCGTGGCGCGGCTGACCAGCGTGAGCGGCTGGCCGCTCCACTTCCACGGCAGGCGGAAGCGCGTGACCGCCATCGGCAGCACCGGGTCCACCAGCGCCGCCTGCGCCCAGCTCTTGCCTTCGTCGGCCGAGATTTCGACCTTGGCGATCTTGCCGGCCCCCGACCACGCTAGGCCCGAGATTTCGTAATACCCCGGCCCCTGCAGGTTGATCTGGTACGACGGCTTGGTGATGAACGAATTCACCGGCTGCTGGAACATGAACTGGCGCGCTTTGCCGTTCGGCATCAGCTCGGTGTACTTGGACGTCTCATCCTTGGTGAAGGTCGGCGTCGGCGTCACCTGAATGCGGTGCAGCCACTTCACGTTCATGTTGCCCTCGAAGCCGGGCAGCAGCAGGCGCATCGGATAGCCCTGCTCGGGCCGGATGCGCTCGCCGTTCTGGTAGAGGGCGATCACCGCATCGTCCATGCACTTCTCGATCGGCACGCTGCGGCTCATGCTGGCGCCGTCGCCGCCTTCGGCCAGGATCCACTTGCCTTTGGGATCGACGCCCGCTTCGTCCAACAGCACCGCGAGGCGCACACCGGTCCACTCGCTGGACGACAGCAACCCGTGCATCGCCTGCACGTCAGCCTGGCGCGGCTCCGCGGCATTGAAGCCGCCGTTGTTGCCCGCGCATTCGACGAACCGGATGTGGCTTTCCATCGGATAGCGCGAAAGCGAATCGAGGGTGAAGGTGAGCGGGCGTTTGACCAGCCCGTGAATCAGCAACTGGTGCTGGTTGGGCTCGATATCCGGCACGCCGTTGTGGTTGCGCTGAAAGTGCAGCCCGGACGGCGTGATCATGCCTTCCAGCACATGGTGTGGCGTGCGCGAAGAACCGGTGCCCGGCGTGAGCTGGTTGACGGTGAATTCGCGCACCGCATCGCGCTCGTAGCGCGCCGGCTGGCCATAGGCCGTGAACGGCCCGCCCATGACCGCCTGAGTCATCAGCGTGCGCGCCGAAAGCTTCTCGCCCGTGGCCGCCGCGGCCTGGGCCGCCGCATCGTGCGCAGTCACCGCCGCCGCGGCGAACCCCGTAAACGCGATGCCGCCGCGCAGGAACGCGCGCCGGTGCAACAACCCGTTGGCGGCGACCGGCTCATCGAGCTCAGCCGCGACCCGCCGCAAACGCTTCGTGTCGGAATCCATGGTGGCGTGCCCTCCCAGGCCAACCGGTTTCCCCGATTATGCCTGGGCAGCGGGCATACGCAAACCGGCGGGCGGCTAGCCGCCGATCAGCTTCAGGAACGCAGCCTCATCCACCGTGGCCAGCCCAAGCTCGGCAGCCTTCTTCCCCTTGGAGCCCGCACCGGGGCCCAGCACAACAAGGTCGGTCTTGGGCGACACGGAGCCCGCGACCTTGGCGCCGAGCGCCAGTGCGCGGGCCTTGGCTTCGTCGCGCGTGAGGGTTTCGAGCGTTCCCGTGAACACGATGGTTTTGCCGGCGAGCGGCGAATCGCTGGCGGGCGGGATGAAGTCGCGGATCGTCACCACGCGCTCCAGGTCATCCAGCACCGCGCGATTGTGGGGCTCCTTGAAGAAATCGACCACCGCTTCGGCCAGCACCGGGCCCATGCCCTCGATGGCATCCAACGACGCGTATGCCTCGCCGTCGCGGTCCCAGGCGTCCTGCATCGCGGTGTGAAGTCCCTGGTAGCTGCCGTAGCTTTTCGCCAGCAAGCGCGCGTTGGTTTGGCCGACATGGCGGATGCCGAGGGCGTAGAGGAAGCGGTCGAGGTCGACCGTGCGGGCCGATTCGATCGCGCGGAACAGATTGGCGACCTTGGTTTCGCCCCAGCCCATGCGCTCCTGCAACGGCGGGGTCAGCGCGGCGTTGCGAGCGGGCAGCGTGAACAGGTCGGCGGGCTCTTTGATCGCGCCCCATTCCCACAACTGCTGAATCTGGATTTCGCCCAAGCCGCGAATGTCGAACGCGTCGCGGCTAGCGAAGTGGTGCAGGCGTTGGACGATCTGCGGCGCACAGATCAGGCCGCCGGTGCAGCGCCGGTCCACTTCGCCTTCTTCCCGCACGGCGAGGCTGCCGCATTCCGGGCAGTGATCGGGCATCTGGAACGGGCCCGCCTTTGCCACTTTGGCCGGGCGTTTGTCTTCCACCACCCGCACGAGTTGCGGGATCACGTCGCCGGCGCGCTGGATCACCACGGTGTCGCCGGGGCGGACGTCCTTGCGCGCGACTTCGTCTTCGTTGTGCAGCGTGACGTTGGAAACCACGACACCGCCGACGCCGACCGGGCCCACGTGGGCCACCGGCGTGAGTTTTCCGGTGCGCCCTACGTACACCGCGATTTCGCGCACAGTGGTCTCGACCTGCTCGGCAGCGAACTTGTGGGCGAGTGCCCAGCGCGGCGCGCGGCTGACCATGCCCAGGCGGCGTTGCCAATCGAGCCGGTCGATCTTGTAGACGACGCCATCGATGTCATAGGGCAGCGCCGGGCGCTGCTCTTGCAGCGTGCGGTGCAGGCCGATCGCGTCTTCCAGCGTGGCGTAGCGGCGCGACAGCGGATTGGTCTGGAACCCCCACACCTTCAGGCGCTCCACGATGCCCCACTGCGAATCCCACGGTTCCTCGCTCACCTCGCCCACCGCGTAGGCGAAGAAGTGCAGGCCGCGCCCTGCCGTCACGGACGGATCGATCTGCCGCAGGCTCCCCGCGGCCGCGTTGCGGCGGTTGGCATAGGGCGGCTTGTCGGCCGCGGCCTGGGTGGCATTGAGCGCCTCGAAATCGGTGCGGGTCATGTAAACCTCGCCGCGCACTTCCAACACCGCCGGGGCCTTGGCGATGCGCTTCGGCACATCCGTGAGCGTCGCCAGGTTGGCGGTGATGTCCTCGCCAGTGACTCCATCGCCGCGCGTGGCGCCGGACACGAACTTGCCGGCCTCGTAGCGCAACGACGCCGACAGCCCATCGATCTTCGGTTCGGCCACCATCGCCAGCGGCTCACCGTCCGGGCGTTTCAGGAACCGGCGCACGCGGTTGCCGAATTCCAACACTTCGTCTTCCGAGAACGCGTTTTCCAGGCTGAGCATCGGCACGCGATGCACCACCTTGGCGAACCCGCCGGCGGCGGGGGCGCCCACCCGGGCGGACGGCGAGTCAGACCGGCGCAATTCGGGGAACAGTTGTTCGATGTCGCCGTTGCGGCGGCGCAGCTGGTCGTATTCCTCGTCCGAGATGAGCGGCGCGTCGTCCTGGTAATAGCGCTTGTCGTGTTCGGCGATTTCCCGCGCCAGGGCGGCCAGTTCGGCCTTGGCCTGCTCGGGCGTGAGATCGGCGGGGGCGATGCCGCGCAGATCGACGGCCTTGCTCACCGCGGGTCGGCGCCCGCCATCAGCCGGTCGGCGGCGGCGCGGGCTTCCTCGGTGACGGTGGCGCCCGCCAGCATGCGCGCCAGTTCTTCGCGCCGGGCGGCAGCATCCAGCGGCACCACGCGGGCGATGGCGGTGCCGCCACGTTCGGTCTTCTCGATCCGCCAGTGCCAGTTGGCGCGCGCCGCCACCTGTGGCGAGTGGGTGATGACCAGCACTTGGTTGGCCTTGCCGCGGACGCCCTGGGCCAGCCGCGCGATGCGCTCGCCAACCGCGTCCGCCGTGGCACCGCCGATGCCGCGGTCGATTTCGTCGAACACCAGCACCGGCGCCGCGCCCTGCTGGGCCAGCACCACGCGCACGGCGAGCAGGAACCGGCCGAGTTCGCCGCCGGAGGCAATCTTGTGCAGCGCGCCGGGCGGGTGGCCGGGATTCGTGCGTACTTGGAACCACACGCGGTCGGCGCCTTTGGGCCCCGCCTCCCCCGCCTCCACTACGGTTTCGAACACGGCTTTGCCGAGCTTGAGCGGCTGCAGTTCGGCATTCACCGCGCGGTCGAATCCGGTGGCGGCCTTGCGGCGCGCGGCCGAGACAGCGGCGGCGGCACGGTCGTAGGCGGCGCGGGCTTCTTCCGCGGTGCGGCGCAGGGCGGCCAAGCGCGCATCGCCGCCGTCGATGGCGGCCAGGCGCGTGGCGAAGGTCTCGCGCAACGGCGCCAAGCCATCGGGGTCGACGCGGTACTTGCGGGCCGCCGCACGCAGGGCGAATAGGCGCTCTTCCACGCGCTCCAGCCGATTGGGATCGGGCACAAGTTCGCGTGCGGCAGATTCCACCGTGGCTTCCGCTTCCCCCGCCTCGGCGATGGCGCGGGCGAGGGCCGACAGCGCAACGTCGAGCTTGCCCATGGCGTCGGCGGCGACGCGCCCGAGGGTACGCTCGGCGGCGGCAAGGCGGCCCGTGGGGCCGGCCTCGCCCGCCAGCGCGGCGACCGCTTCGTCCAGCGCCGCGGCGAGTTTCTCGGCGCCGCGCAGCAGAATGCGTTCGTCGGCCAGCGCCGCATCTTCACCCCCCTTGGGGGCCAGTTGGTTGAGCTCGCCCAATGCGTGGCGCAGGTATTCCTCATCCGCCCGGGCGGCGCCGGCCGCCTGTTCCGCGGCGTCGAGTTCTTCCGCGGCAGCGCGGGCGCGTTCCCATAGCGCGGAAAGATCGCCGAGATTCTTGCCCAGCCCGGCGAAGTCATCGAGGAAGCCACGGTGGGTGCCTGGATCGAGCAGCCCGCCGCGATCGTTCTGACCCTGGATTTCCACCAGCAGGTCGCCAAGCTGCCGCATCAGCGCGACGCTCACCGACTGGTCGTTGAGGGTGGCGCGGCTGCGGCCGTCGCGGCCCACTTGGCGGCGCAGGATCAGCACGCCGTCCGCGTCCAGGCCCTGCTCGCGAGCAAGCGCCCGGGCCGGATGATTGTCGGGGACTTCGAACTCGGCGGTGGCGTGGGTGCGATCGGCGCCGGGGCGGATGAGCCCGGTGTCGGCACGGCCGCCCAAACACAATCCGAGCGCGTCCAAGATGATCGACTTGCCCGCTCCGGTCTCGCCGGTGAGCACGCTTAGGCCCGGATTGAGCTCCAGGTCCAGGGCATCAATCAGCACCAGGTCCCGGACGCTGAGCCGGACGAGCATCAGCCGCCGAACACGCCCAGCATGCGCTGCATCATCGTCTTCGGCGCAACTTGCGGCGTGGTCTCCGCGAGGCTGGGAGCGACCCCGGCCTTGGTGAGCAGGCGGTAGGCGTCTTGGTACCAGTCGCTGCCCGGGAAGTTGTAGCCGAGCACGGCGGCGGTCTTCTGCGCTTCGGACACTACACCCAAGGCGAGGTAGCACTCGGTCAGCCGTTCCAGCGCTTCCGGCACGTGGCTGGTGGTCTGGTACTGGTCGACCACCAACCGGAACCGGTTGATCGCCGCCACATAGTCGCTGCGGTTCAGATAGTAGCGGCCGATCACCATCTCCTTGCCGGCCAGATGTTCGGTGGCGAGGTCGATCTTGATGGTGGCATCGCGCGCGTATTCGCTTTGCGGGTAGCGCAGTGCCACTTGGCGCAATGCATCGAGCGCCGACTGGGTCATCGCCTGGTCGCGGGTCACGTCGGAAATCTGGTCGTACAGACTAACCGCCCCCAAGTAGGTGGCGTAGGGCGCATCGGGCGCACCGGGGTGCAGCTGCAGATAGCGCTGGGCGCCCAAGATCGCCGAGTCGAAGTCGCCCGCGCGGTACGACGCGTAGGCCGACATCAGCTGCGCGCGGCTGGCCCAGTTGGAATACGGGTGCTGGCGGTCAACCTCGTCGAATGCGGTGGCGGCAGCGCGGTAATCGATGCCGTTGCCCGCCGCGCCGAGCTTGTCCATGGCGACGTTGTAGAGGTCTTCCACCGGCCGCTCGACATAGGTGTCTTTGGGCTTGGAAGCACACGCCGCCAAGAGCATCGCGGCCGCGATGGCGGCAGTTCTGGCACTAACGAAACGAACCATGGGATCCCATTGCCGGTGCGGGAAAGCCCGCGCGGCGACTATACCACGGACGCCCGAGGGACGCCCCGGGGTTCCGCCGCGAGCTAGCGGGCCGCTGCGGCCGCTGCGGCCTTGCGCGGGCGGGGCACCGCGACCGCTTCGGCCTCATCCTCGAGGCTGTCCATGCACCAGGCCGACTTGTCGGCGAACAGGGCGCGCAGGACGCGGTGGCTCAGGGTATGCCCCGAGCGGACGCAGGTGACATTGGCCAGGGCCGGTCCGGCGAGGTACAGGTCGCCGATCACGTCCAGCAACTTGTGACGGACGAATTCGTCCTCGAAGCGCAGGCCGCCCGGGTTAAGGACCGTATTGCCGTCCACTACGACGGCGTTTTCCAGGGTGCCGCCACGAGCAAAGCCGTTGGCGCGCAGCATGGAGACCTCTTCGGCGAACCCGAACGTACGGGCACGCGCGATATCTTCCTTGAAGGAGAGTTCGGCGCCGCGGAACGTGCGGGTCTGGCGCGCAATGGCGGCGCTGGCGAAATCGATCTCGAAATCGACGCGGAATTCGTCGGACGGCGAAAGGCGCATGCTGCGGTCGCCGTCGACCACTTCCACGGTCTTGAGCACGCGCAGAAACCGGCGCGGAGCGTCCTGCGTGGCGATACCGGCGCATTCGAGCAACAACACGAACGGGGCGGCGCTGCCGTCCATCACCGGAACCTCCGGGCCGTTCACTTCAACCACTGCGTTGTCGATGCCGCACCCCGCCAGCGCGGCCATCAAATGTTCGATGGTCATCACCTGGGTGCCAAAATCATTGCCGATGGTGGTGCACAGCGTGCTGGCGCGCACCCGGTCCCAGCGCGCCGGAATCCGCGAGATGCCCGCCGGCACGTCGGAGCGCTGGAATACGATGCCGGAATCGACCGGCGCGGGGTGCAGCGTAAGGCTTACCGCAACCCCGGTGTGGAGACCGATGCCGGTGCAGCTGATCCGGTTCTTAAGCGTACGTTGGAACACCGGCTTCATTCGTCCCCACTTCTGGCGGCACGTTCCCGGGGAGATTCCCCTACTGGATCCGCTGAACCGCTAACCGCTTGGGCACCTTTCGGAATCCAAGCATCCTGCCTCTTACCAAGCCCTACCGGGACCCTCAACTCACACTTTCCTACGAAGTGTTAGCTCCCCAGTGTGCTACGCGGCACTACCAGCCGAAAAAAACCGGCGGGCCGCGATACGCTGCGGCCCGCCGGGTCAGGAGACTACCCGTTGTTGGTCTGGCGGCGGAGGAACGCCGGAATCTCCAACAAGTCGTCGTCAGCGCCCGAAGCCGCCATGCGCGGTGCGGCCTCTACCTTGAGCTGCTGGGGTGGTTCCCGGTCGCGTGCCACCGCCGGACGAGGTGTGCGTTCGTCCGACAGTGGCGCGGCGCGTTCCGCCATGGGGCGGGCCGAGGGTTCGCTGCGGGTAGTGGCTTCGCTGCGGGCAATGGCTTCCGTACGGGCCGGCGCATCGGTGCGAGCCGGAGCTTCGGCGCGCACGGGCGCTTCGGCTTCCTTCTTGCGGCCGATGCCGGTCATGCGTTCCAGCAGACTGGGCGCCGGCTTCCGCGGACCGTTGACCACGGCCGCCTCGGCAAACGCGTTCGGCTGGGTACGCGGCTTCGCGACACCGCGCGGCTCGACCGCCGCCGGAGCGATGAACGGCTCCTCGGGGTCGCGCTTGGCCGGGGCGACGCTGCGCAGGATCGGGGCCGACTGCGGCGCCCGCGCGGGCGCGGGCGTCATAACAGGCTGCTGCTGCATCGGCGCCATCATTTCGGGCTCGAAATGACGGGCCTCTGCGGTCTGCGACATCGTCGCCATGGCCTGGCCGCCACCACCCGAAGACATGCTGGGCGCACGGCGGATTTCTTGTTCCGGCAGACGGAACGACGGATTGCCTTGGCCCGCGTCCGCCGAGCGTTCAAACGAACGCACGGTGGCCGACGGGCGCTGTTCGGCAATCGCGGTCGCCGGAGCGGTCAGTTCGGCTTGTTCGAACCCGCGCCGTTCGCGGCTGTTGGCCACGGCGTGGACGACCTTCAACTGGGTCGGACGCACCGCATCGGCGGCGACGTCGATCCCGGTGGCAACGATCGAAACGCGCATGCGGCCTTCCATGCGTTCGTCGAACGTGGAGCCGAAGATGATGTTGGCGTTGACGTCGACCTCGTCTTTGATCCGGTTCACCGCCTCGTCGACTTCGAACAAGGTCATGTCGGGGCCGCCGGTGATGTTCACCAGCACGCCGCGCGCGCCCTTCATCGAAGTGTCTTCGAGCAGCGGGTTGGAGATCGCGGCCTCGGCGGCCTCGATCGAACGCTTCTCGCCTTCCGACTCGCCGGTGCCCATCATCGCCTTGCCCATCTCTTCCATCACCGTGCGCACGTCGGCGAAGTCGAGGTTGATCAGGCCGGGCATGACCATCAGGTCGGTGACGCCCCGCACGCCGGCGTGCAGCACGTCATCGGCCATCTTGAAGGCGTCGGCGAACGTGGTGCGCTCGTTGGCGACCCGGAACAGGTTCTGGTTCGGGATCACCAGCAGCGTGTCGACGTAGTTCTGCAGCTCCGAGATGCCCGCCTCGGCAATCGCCATGCGGTGGGCGCCTTCGAAGTGGAACGGCTTGGTGACGACGCCGACCGTGAGCACCTTCATCTCGCGCGCGATTTGCGCGATGACGGGTGCCGCACCGGTGCCGGTGCCGCCGCCCATGCCGGCGGTGATGAACGTCATGTGGGCGCCGGTCAGGTGGTCGCGGATTTCCGCTTCCGCCTCACTGGCCGCTGCACGGCCAACGTCGGGCTTGGATCCCGACCCCAGGCCTTGGGTGAGCGACGTGCCAAGCTGCACCTTGCGTGTCGCCTTGGACAACGCCAGTGCCTGCGCGTCGGTGTTGCACGCGACGAACTCGACCCCTTCCAGGTTCGAGTTGATCATGTTGTTGACGGCGTTGCCGCCGGCGCCGCCGACGCCGATCACGACGATATGCGGCTTCAATTCGGTGGGCTTAGGTGTTCCGAGATTGATAGTCATAGGGGCCTCCGCTCCTCAAACGCTCGACTGATCCAGGTGGTCTTTGCGCCACGTTCTGGGTGATTGGGACCGCCGCGGGCGTTTCGCCCGGGCGGGCGTTTTCTAAAAATGCTGCTTCAGCCACCGGCCCATGCGAGCCAGTGTGCTGCCTCCACGATCGGCGCCGCCCAAAGCGCCTACGTCCACGTCGGCAAACCCGCCTGCGGCGTACCGCAGCATGCCGGCGCAGGTTGCAAAGGCGGGGCCCGATGCGGACTCCGCCAAGCCGTCCACGCCGAGCGGCCGGCCAGGTCGCACCTGGCGGTCGAGGACGCGGGCAGCAACTTCCATGACTCCATCGAGCTGGCTGGCGCCGCCGGTCAGGACGACGCGCTTACCCGCAATCTCGTCGCAGCCGGAGCTGCGCAGACGGTCGCGCACGTGCTCGAACAGTTCCTCGATGCGGGGGCGGATGATGCGCACCAGTTCCGCACGCGGCACCGGATTGCCCCCACCCTTCACCGC
This sequence comes from Alphaproteobacteria bacterium, assembly GCA_947481575.1. Taxonomy (GTDB): domain Bacteria; phylum Pseudomonadota; class Alphaproteobacteria; order UBA2966; family CAIVPW01; genus CANKGV01. The sequence goes on along the minus strand of CANKGV010000002.1, from coordinate 127,136 downwards.
CTCGCCGACCGGCGGCACATCGATCAGTTCGCGCTCGTCCGACGGGCCGGATACGGCGCTGCCGTACAGCGTCTTGGTGCGCTCGGCGATCGAGAGGCTGGTGCCCAACCCGCGCGCGATGTCGCTGGTGACGTGCTGCCCGCCGATGCCGACGGTATCGATCAACACCGGGCCGCCGTCGGCGAACACCGCGATGCTGGTGACGCCGCCGCCCATGTCGATGACCGTGGCGCCCAAGTCGCGCTCGTCTTCCACGAGCGTGGCCAGGGCCGACGCATAGCCGCTGGCGACCGCCGCCTGCACATCCAAGTGCCCGCGGCCGACGCAGATGGCCAGATTGCGCAGGTGGCTCGCCTCGGTGGTGACCAAGTGCAAGCTGACGCCGAGCTTGGAGCCGAACATGCCGCGCGGGTCGCGGATGCCGTTGGCGCCATCGATGGAGTACTGCAGCGGAATGGCGTGGATCACCTCGCGCGAACCCACCTCGGCCCGCACCATGGCGTGCTCGATGGCGCGGCGCGTGTCGGAATCGGACACCGCGTTGCCGGCTACCGCGACTTCGACGCCGATGGTCTGGGAACGCTGTTGGCCCGCCGACAGGTTCACGTACACCGAGCGGATCACGTCGTTGGCCATGCGCTCCGCGCCGTCCACCGCGGCGCGGATCGAGGCCTCGGTCGCAGCCATATCGACCACCGCGCCGGCTTTGACCCCGCGCGACAGGTGGTGGCCGATGCCGGTAACCGAGATCTTGCCGTTGGCGCCGGTGCGGGCGAGCAGGCACGTAACTTTGGTGGTGCCGACATCCAGCGCGGCGACCGCGCCCGAGTACGACGTGCCGCGGGTTGCGCTGGCATTGCGGGTAAGCATGAACATCAGCCGACCCTCGGTTTCTTGGCCAGGGGCCCGGCCGGCTTCGGCTTGGCCACCGGCGGTGCAGCAGGTTCCAGACGCACGACCAAGCGGTCGGGCTGGCGCAGATCGACGGCCATCAGATGGCGGTCCAATACGGCGGTCTCGCGGTACAGCGCGGCAAGGCGCTTCCACGCTTCGGTGGTGCCTTGTTCGGGCAGCATCGCGACCACGCCGGTATCGAAGTGGATGTCCCAGCGGCGGTCGCCGATACGCACCGCCGAGGTGACGCGGGCGAACAAGTCGGGCTCGCCGCCCATCATGTCGAGCAGGCCGCCGGCGCGCAGAGCCGCGGCATCGCCCACCACCAGCGGCAGGTTGGCGAAGCGGCCGATCATTTGGTCGGTGAGCACCACGCCGTCGCGGTCCACGACGGTCATCACGCCGCCGCGCTGCCACAGAGCGAACGGCCTGCGCTCGGTGATGCGGATGTGAATGGCGTCGGGCAACTGGCGCGTGACGTCGGCCTCGCGTACCCAGCCGATCGCTTCCAGGCGCTGCTTGGCGGCCTTGGGGGAAAAGCTCGCCAGTGCATCGCCGCGTTGCACGTTGAGGGCCGCGCGCAGGTCATCCGGCGGCGTCCACTCGCGGCCTTCGACCGTGACATCGCGCACCACGAACCCGGCGGAGCGTTCCACGGTGGCGAGCAACACCCGCGATTGCGCGGCAATCTGCGCGGGAATGCCCGCGTGCCACACGGCCCACGCCCCGCTGACCGAAGCGGCTAAACCCAGAGCAACACCGATGGCACGGCGGCGGCGCACCAGAACACGTAGCCACACCGGCGTGCGCCAGGCGCGGGTGCGAACGCGGGGACGGGCGACTACCGCCGGCATCCTGCGTCCTCCACCATCCAGTTCACTAGGTCGCCGAACGGAATGCCGCGATAGGCGGCGATCTCCGGTACCAGCGAGGTCGGCGTCATGCCGGGCTGGGTGTTGATCTCCAGCAGGTACATCCCCGCTTCGGGATCTTCTGAATCGTCGTAGCGCAGGTCGGCGCGGCTGACGCCGCGGCACCCCAGCACACGGTGGGCACGGGCGGCGATGTCCATTGCTTCCTGGTAGACCGCCTTGGGCAAGTCGGCGGGTGTGACGTGCGCCGAACCTCCGGCCGCATACTTGGCCTCGTAGTCGTAGAAGCCCTTGGCCGGTTTGATCTCGATGACGCCGAGGGCTTCCTCGCCCATCACCGCGACCGCGAGTTCGCGGCCCTTCACATAGCGCTCCACCAGCACGGTGTCGCCGTAGTGCCATTCGCCGGCGGCAAACGGATTGTTGGCGCGGTCGAACACGATACGCACGCCAACGCTGGAGCCCTCGTTGGTCGGCTTCACCACGTAGGGCGGCGCCATGACCGTGCCGGCCATGACTTCTTCGCGGGTGGCGGTGCGGCCTTCCGGTACGCGGATGCCCGCCGCCTGAAACAGAACACGCGCGGTGGGCTTGTCCATTGCCAGGGCCGAAGCCAGCACCCCGGAATGCGTGTAGTTCAGGCCCATCACTTCGAGCATGCCCTGGACGCAGCCGTCTTCGCCGAAGCGCCCATGCAGCGCGTTGAACACCACGTCGGGCTTGAGCGCCGCCAGGGTCTGGCCGACGCGGTGGCCGGCGTCGACGGCGGTCGCGTCGAACCCGCGCTCGCGCAGCGCGCGCACGACCGCAGCCCCGCTCACCAGCGAGACTTCCCGTTCGGCCGACCAGCCACCCATCAACACGGCGATGCGCTTTCCCACGTTCTCCGTCACAACGTCCTGCGGCCCTGCCTCAGGACACCGGCACGCAGCCCGCCGGGCCTTGGCCCGCCGGTGCGCCGATCCGTTCGATTTCCCAGTCCAATTCGATGCCGCTCAGCGCACGCACACGGGCGCGCACGTCCTCGCCCAGGCCTTCGATGTCGGCCGCCGTCGCGCCGCCTTCGTTGATCAGAAAATTGCAATGCAGCGCCGAGACGCGCGCGCCGCCGCGGGCAAGGCCACGGCATCCGGCTTGATCGATGAGCTGCCAGGCCTTCAGCGCGCCGGGCGGATTCTTGAACGTGCTGCCACCGGTGCGCGACCGCACCGGTTGGGTGCCTTCGCGCGACTCGCGGATAGTACGCATGCGCTCGGCGATCACCCCAGCGTCGGCGGGTTCGCCCTGCAGCACCGCGCCGGTGAAGATCCAGTCCGCCGGCACCGACGCGTGGCGGTAGGTGAACCCAAGGTCGGCCGGCGTGAGGTGGTGCACCTCGCCCTTGCCATCGACGGCCTCGGCGGACACGACCACCTTGGCCATGTCGCTGCCGTAGGCGCCCGCATTCATGCGCAGGCCGCCGCCGATGGTGCCGGGAATGCCGCTGAGGAACTCCAGTCCGCCGATGCCGCTTTGCGCTGCCAGCAACGCCACGTTGCCGTCGAGCGCGCCGCCGCCGGCCACGATCCGCGTGCCGTCGACCTTCGCTTCGGCAAACGCGCGGCCGAGGCGCACCACGATGCCGGCCACGCCGCCATCGCGTACCAGTAGATTCGAGCCGACGCCGACCGCAAGGCACGGTACCCCCGCCGGGCGGCGCTTCAGGAATTCGCACAGGTCGTCCGTGTCTTCGGGGCGGAACACAACTTCAGCCGGACCGCCGACGCGGAACCAAGTAAGTTCGGACAGCTTCACGCATGTGCGCGCGCGGCCGCGCACCAGCGGCAAGCGGTCGATCAGCGGCACCTCGATGCGGCTCGCCATCATGCGCGCGCCTCACGGGGCGGACGGGCCATGACTTCGGCCAGCTGCAGCGGCAGCGCCTGGGCCCAGTTGGTGATGTTGCCGGCGCCGAGGCAGACCACGAGATCGCCCGCGCGCGCGATCTCGGCGACTACCGCCGGCAGGCGCTCCGGGCTTTCCAGCGCCAACACATTACGGTGGCCGTGGGTGCGCAGACCGCTGACTAGCGCGTCGCGGTTTACGCCCGCGATCGGCGCCTCGCCGGCGGCGTACACATCGGCGACGATCACCGTGTCGGCATCGTTGAAGCAGCCGCAGAATTCTTCAAACAAGTTTTGCAGGCGGCTGAACCGGTGCGGCTGCACCACCGCGATCACGCGGCCACGGTAGGCGGCGCGTGCGGCGGCCAGCACTGCCGCAATCTCCACCGGGTGGTGGCCGTAGTCGTCGATGACGGTGATGCCGGCGGCCTCGCCGACCTTGGTGAAGCGGCGGCGCACGCCCTTGAATTCCGACAGCGCGCGCTTCAACACCGCTTTGTCGATGGCCAGTTCCTTGGCTACCGCGGCGACCGCCAGCGAATTGAGCACGTTGTGCGCGCCGTGCATTGGCAACTTCACCCCGTCGATGACGGTGGTGAGCCTGGTGGCGCGATCGGCGATCAGGATGTCGTATTCCGCACCCTGCCCGCCCGCGCGCACGTTGACCGCGCGCACATCGGCCTGGGCCGAAAATCCGTAGGTGATGATGCGGCGGTCCGAAATGCGGCCGACCATCGCCAGCACTTCGGGATGGTCGATGCATAGAATCGCCGAGCCGTAGAATGGGATGTTCTCGACGAACTGCTGGAACGCGCGCTTTTCGGCGTCGAACGTTCCGTAGAAGTCCAAATGCTCCGGGTCCATGTTGGTGACGACCGCGACCGTCGCGGGCAGGCGCACGAACGTGCCGTCGCTTTCGTCCGCCTCCACCACCATCCAGTCGCCGGAACCCAGCCGGGCGTTGGTGCCCCAGGCGTTGAGAATGCCGCCGTTGATGACCGTGGGATCGTAGTTCGCGGTATCCAGCAGCGCCGCGATCATCGACGTGGTGGTGGTCTTGCCGTGGGTGCCGCCGACGGCGATCGACCACTTCAGCCGCATCAGCTCCGCCAGCATCTCGGCGCGGCGCACGACCGGAACAAGGCGCTCCCGCGCCGTGGCGATCTCTGGGTTGTCCGCCTTGACCGCTGAGGACACGACCACGACGGCGGCGTCATAGACATTCTCGGCCTTGTGGCCGATCGAGATGGCGATGCCCTTCTCGCGCAGGCGCTTCACGTTCGCGCTCTCGGCCTGGTCCGAGCCGCGCACCGTGTAGCCGAGGTTATGCATAACCTCGGCGATGCCGCTCATGCCGATTCCGCCGATGCCGACGAAATGGATGACGCCGATGTCGATGGGCATGGCTCTCATTCGGCGGCCTCGCCCCCTATATCGGTGCGGCGCCGGCGGCTGAGCGGCGGCGGCTCGCGGTTGATCGCGGCGGCCCCGTCCTTGCGGATCAGGCGTAGCGGACGCTGCACGGCGGATGCACGATCGACCAGATCGGCCAATGCGCGCGCCGCGTCGGGGCGGCCCTGGGCGCGAGCTTGCGCGGCAGCGTCCTGCAGTTCCTGCGGCGCGGCCAACAAGCGCTCGATCATGGTGCGCAGGAACGGCGGCGTGAATTCAGCTTCCGGCAGCATCCAGCCGGCCCCAGCTTCCGCGAACGCACGGGCGTTTTCGGTCTGGTGGTTGTCGGACGCGTGCGGGTACGGCACCAAAATCGCAGGCCGTCCCGCAACGCCGAGTTCGGCCACGGTGCTGGCACCGGCGCGAGCGATCACCAAGTGCGCCGTGGTCATGCGGCGCGGCACGTCATCGAAGAACGTGCCGAGTTCGGCGTGGATACCCGCGTCGCGATAGCGGTCGTGGACGCCGTCCAAATCCTCGGGACGGCACTGCTGCGACACGCGGAGGCGCTGGCGCAGCGTCTGACCCATCGATGCAAGCGCCTGCGGAATGATCCGCGACAGCGACGCGGCACCCTGGCTGCCACCCAGCACGAGGATGTTCACCGGGCGGTCATCGGCGGGCGGCAGATAGCCGGCGTCGCGGGCGCGGCGCATCTCGGCGCGCACTGGGTTGCCGACGATCTCGGCCTTGCCGAAGTCCGCGGCGCGCAACCTCGACGTCGACGCAAAGCTCAGCGCGATCGAACCCACCCGCGGCGCCAGGATGCGGTTGGCGCGGCCAAGCAACGCGTTCTGCTCATGAATCACAGTGGGAATACCGCCCCACACGGCCGCCAGCAGCGTCGGCACGGAGGGGTAGCCGCCGAACCCGACGACCGCGCCCGGCTGCAAGTGGCCGAGCAAGCGGTGCGCCTGCCACACCCCAAGTGCCGTGAGCGTTGCACCGCGCACGCGCGTGAGCACCGAGCCACGCGACGGTGTGCCGGCGGCGATGGTGTACGACGGCAATTGTGCCAGCGCCCCGCTGAACGCCGCGCCACGGCGATCGGTGACCAGGGCGAGGGTCCGGCCGCGTGCCAACAGTTCGACGGCGAGCGCTTCCGCAGGGAAGATGTGGCCGCCGGTACCACCGGCGGCGATTACGATGGGACGCTTCATGCCAGCCCCCGTCCGAGAATCCAGCGCGCTTCTTGCGGCGAGGTGCGGCGGCGCGTGAGCGCCAGCACCATCCCCATCGCCGCCGCCAACGCCAGCAGCGACGACCCGCCGTACGAAATGAACGGCAGCGTCATGCCCTTGGCGGGCAACATGCGGAGGTTCACCCCCATGTTCACCGCCGCCTGCATGCCGATCTGTGAGAGCAGACCGGCGGTAGCGAGCAGTACGAAATAGTCGTGTTCATGCACGAGGCGCGCGAACCCGCGCAGGACGACGAAGGCGAACGCGCCGACGATCAGCAGGCACACGATCATCCCGAACTCCTCGCCGGCGACGGCGAAGATGAAATCGGTGTGCGCGTCCGGCAGGACGTTCTTGATCACGCCCTCACCGGGACCGCGGCCCCATGCGCCACCGGTGCTGAGCGCGCTGAGCGCCGTTTGCACCTGGTAGTTCTCACCGGACTTCGGGCTCAAGAATCCATCGATGCGCGCCGTCACATGCGGCAGCAACAGGTACGCCGAGCCGAGCAGCACTGCACCGAGCAGCACCGCACCGCCTACCCAGCGCAGCCGCAGGCCCGCCAGAAACAGCTGCACGAAGAACGCCATCGCGACCAGAGAGGCCATGCCGATATCGGGTTGCATCGCCAGCAGGCCCAGCACGGTCACGAGCAGCGCAAACGCGCTCGCACCGTAGCGCCAGTTGGCGGCCTGCTGGCGCTGCGACAGCAGCCATGCGGTAACCACGGCGAAGGTGGGTTTCACCAGTTCCGACGGCTGGAAGGGAAAGCCGACGATGTTGATCCAGCGGCGCGCGCCGTTCACCGGCGTGCCCACCAGCAACGCCGCCAGCATCAGCAGAATGCCCGCCACGAACGCAAACTGCGCGAACCGGCGCACTTGGTCCGGCGGCAGCATCGACACGCCGATCAGCGTGAGCAGCGCCGGCCCGATGAAGATGCCTTGGCGCTGAATGAAGTGCAGGGGCTCAAAGCCCAGCCGCGTGGCGACCGGCGGACTGGCGGCCACCACGAGGATCATGCCGACCGTCATCAGCAACAAGATCGCCGCCAAGGTCCAGCGGTCCACGGTCCACCACCAGCGCGCCACCAGCGAGGTATCGGTACGGGCAAAGCTGATCATGCGGCCCTCCCGGCGTGACCGGCGGAGCCGCCGCCCGCCGCTGTCAGGCTGCTGGCGAGCGCGCGGAACTGGTCGCCGCGCGCTTCAAAGTTAGTGAACTGGTCGAACGAAGCGCACGCGGGCGACAGGAGTACGACCGGCTTGCCCCGGTATTCGGCGCGCGCCAAGTGGAACGCATCGGCGACCGCGCGGCCCAACGTGCCCGAGTGGGTGACCTGCACTTTGCCATGCAGTGTCGCGGCGAACGCGGGCGCCGCTTCGCCGATCAGGAACGCGTGGCGGATGCGCGGAAAGTATTCGGCCAGGCTGGCGATGCCGCCTTCCTTTGGGCGTCCGCCGGCAATCCAGTAGACCTCGTCAAAGCACGCGAGCGCACGCGCCGCCGCATCGGCGTTGGTAGCCTTGGAGTCGTTGTAGAAGCGGACGCCGTCCACCTCACCCACGTCTTCGATGCGGTGGGCCAGGCCGGGGAACGCCAGCAATGCGTCGGCGGCAACCGAAGGCGCGCAACCGAGCGCCGTGGCCGCGGCAAATGCCGCCGCCGCGTTCTGCCAGTTGTGCACGCCCTTGAGCTTGCCGGCCTTCAGGTCGACGACGGATTTCGCCGCACCTCCCGTGGCGTCGAACAGCACGCCGTCCTGCACGTACACCCCGTGCTTGACCGGTTGCGTTGCCGACACCGCCATGACGCGGCGGCCCGGTATCGCTGCTAGGCGTTCAAACAGCGCGCGCGAGTCCGCATCGTCCACGCCGATCACCGCGAGCTGGTCGCGGCGCTGCATTTGGAATAGGCGCTCCTTTGCGGCGATGTAGCCGGCCAAGGAACCATGGCGATCGATGTGGTCGGGGCTGAGATTGAGCAGCACCGCAACATCCGCTGCCAGCGATTGCGTAAGATCGATCTGGTAGCTGGAAAGCTCCAGCGCATAGGCGCCATCGGCCCCCGGGTTGGGCAGGTCGAGCACCGGCGTGCCGAGGTTGCCGCCTTCGACGGCCTTGCGGCCGGCCTGGCGCAATACGAATGCGGTCAAGGCCGTGGTGGTGGACTTGCCGTTGGTGCCGGTGATCGCCACGACCGGCGCCGGCAGCTTCTCGCGCGCGAACAGTTCGATGTCGCCGATTACGGTGGCGCCACCGCAGCGCGCCTGGGTCACTACCTGGTGCGGCTCTGGCCGGTGCAGCGGAATGCCGGGGCTCAAAACCAGCGCAGCGATGCCGCGCCATTCCATGGCGTACGGATCTTCGAGCACGAGGCCCTTGGCCGCGGCGGCTTCGCGGCGCTTGGGATCGTCGTCCCACGCGCGCACTTTGGCGCCGCCGGCCGCAAGGGCGCGTGCAGCCGAAAGGCCGCTCTTGCCCAGGCCGAGTACGGCGACGGTTTGTCCTGCAAAGCTGTGGGCGGCGATCATGGCGTCACCGCAGCTTCAGAGTGGAAAGGCCGACCAACGCCAGGATGACCGCGATGATCCAGAACCGGATCACGATCGTGGCTTCCTGCCAGCCCTTCTGTTCGTAGTGGTGATGCAGCGGCGCCATCCGGAACACGCGGTTCCCGGTGAGCTTGAACGACACCACCTGCACGATCACCGAAACGGTCTCGAGCACGAACAGGCCGCCGATGATGGCGAGCACCAGTTCATGCTTGGTGACGATGCTGACTGCGCCGAGCGCGCCGCCCATCGACAGGCTGCCGGTGTCGCCCATGAACAGCATCGCTGGCGGCGCGTTGAACCAGAGGAAGCCGAGCCCCGCGCCCACCAGCGCGCCGCAAAACACGGCAAGCTCGCCGGAGCCGGGAACGAGGTGCAGTTGCAGGTAGTTGGCGAACACGACGTTGCCAACCAGATAGGCGATCAGCGCGAAGCTCGCGGCGGCGATCATCACGGGCACGATCGCCAGCCCGTCGAGGCCGTCGGTCAAGTTCACGGCGTTGCTCGTGCCGACCATCAGCAAAGCGGCAAACGGCACGAACGCCAGCCCGAGCGGGATCAGCAGGTTCTTGAAGAACGGCACGGCCAGTGCGTGGGACAGATTGTCCGGCGCAACGTCGGCCACCCACCACGCGGCAACTCCCGCAATCACGAGCTCCGCCAGGAACTTCAGTTTTCCCGGCACACCGTGGTGGTTGGAGCGCGTGACCTTCATGTAGTCGTCAACGAAGCCAACGGCGCCGAAGCCGAACGTGACGATCAGCACCGCCCACACGTAGCCGTTGCGCAGGTCAGCCCACAGCAGCGTGCCGACACCGAGCGCGAGCAGGATCAGAACGCCGCCCATCGTGGGCGTGCCCTTCTTGGTCAGCAGGTGGCTCGGCGGACCGTCGGCGCGGATCGGCTGACCGTTGCGCTGTTTGGAGCGCAGCCAAGCGATGATGCGCGGCCCGAACAGGAAGCTCACCACCAGGGCCGTGATGACCGCGCCGCCGGTGCGGAACGTCAGGTACTGGATAACGTTGAACGCGTTGACTTCGCCGACCAGCGGAAACAGCAACAGGTACAGCATCAGCGGCCGTTTCCGGCGCGGCGCAGGCCGCTGCCTTCGCCGCCATTCATGGCGGCGAGCGCCTTGGTGATGGCGGCCATGCCGGTGGCTTGCGAGCCCTTCACCAGCACCACATCGCCCGCCCGCACCAATTCACGCAGCGGACCGGTGGCATCGCTCGGCACGGCGGCGTGGCCGGCGCGGCGCGAGCGCGGCAGTGCGTTGTCGAGTTCCTCGATGTCCTCGCCCACGGTGAAGACGAGGTCGATGCCGGTCTCCTCCGCCACGCGCGCGAGTTCCGCATGCAGGCGGCCGGAGTCGACCCCCAGCTCGCGCATGTCGCCCAGCACGGCGATACGGCGGCCGCGGCCCTTCACTTCGGAGCGCCCGAGGACTTCCAGCGCAGCGCGCATCGATGCGGGGTTGGCGTTGTAGCTCTCATCGATGATTTCGATGGTGCCGCCCGCGACCTGTGCGCGGATGCGGCGGCCCCGGCCCGGACCGGGATCGACGCGCGCCAAGCTCAGCGCGGCCCGGCCCAGATCGGCGTCCATCAGTTTCACGGCCGCCAAGACGGCTAGGCTGTTCAGCACCCAGTGGCGCCCGGGCACGCCGACCTTATAGGTCACGGCATCGCCCAAGATGCTGGCCGACACGGTGGAGCAATCGTCCAGCAACGCGATGCGTTCGGCGCGCGCATCGGCGCCGGCCACGGTGCCGAAGCTCACGACGTTGACCCCGGCGTGGCGTGCGGCCTTGGACAAGCGCTCGAAATGCGGATTGTCGCGGTTCAGAATGGCGGTGCCGCCGGCCACGATGCCGGAGAAGATCTCGGCCTTGGCGTCGGCGATCTGCTCGACCGAAGAGAAGAACTCGAGGTGCGCCGCTTCGGCCGTGGTGATGATCGCCACATGGGGCTGCACGAGTTGCGCCAGCGGCAAAATCTCGCCGGGGTGGTTCATACCGATTTCAAACGCCGCATAGGCCGTGTCGCGCGGCATGCGCGCGAGCGACAACGGCACGCCCCAGTGATTGTTGAAGCTGGCGGCCGACGCATGAGTCTTGCCGGACTCCCCCAGCACCAGGCGCAACGCGTCCTTGGTGCCGGTCTTGCCGGCGCTGCCGGTTACGGCAACGATGCGGGCGGCAGTGCGCGCGCGCGCGGCCGCCGCAAGGCCTTCCAGGCCCTTGAGCGTGTCGGTGACCGTGAGCAGTGGCGCCCCCGCGGCAACGCCCGGCGGCGCCTTCGCCACCATCGCTGCGGCAGCACCGCCGGCCAGCGCGTTGGCAACGAACTGATGGCCGTCGAAATTTGGGCCGGACAGCGCGACAAACAGGTCGCCCTTGGCCAGGGTACGGCTGTCGATCGATACACCGTTGGCAGTAAACGCGACGGGCGCCCGTCCGCCGGTCGCCGTTGCCGCTTCCTGCGAGGTCCACAAGCCGCTCATGCCGCAGCCTCGGCGAGCGAGGTGGCGGCGGCGCGCGCTTCGGTTGCGTCGTCGAACGGAATCGTGCGGTCGCCGACCACTTGGCCGGACTCGTGACCCTTGCCGGCGATTACCAGCACGTCGCCCTCGTCCAAGCCGGCGATGGCGGCGCGGATCGCCGCGGCGCGGTCCGCAATCTCGACGCCGTTGCGGCATCCGGCCATCACGGCAGCACGAATCGCGGCCGGTTCTTCACTGCGCGGGTTGTCGTCGGTGACGATTACGCGGTCGGCTAGGTCGCTGGCGACGCGGCCCATCAGGGGGCGCTTGCCGCGGTCGCGGTCGCCGCCGCAGCCAAACACCACCGTCAGATGATGGCGGGCATGCGGGCGCAACGCACGCAGCACACGCTCCAGCGCATCGGGCGTGTGGGCGTAGTCGACAAACACCCGCGCGCCGTTGTGCTCGGCGACTTCCTGCATGCGGCCCGGCACCACTTTGAGCGCGGCGACGGCATCCAGCGCGGCCGTCATGTCGGTTCCGGAAGCGGCGACGAGGCCCGCCGCACACATCGCGTTCCACGCTTGGAACTCACCCACCAGCGGAATGCGAATCGTGCGGCTGCCGCCGTTGGCGGCGAATTCCAGATACTGCCCCGCTCCATTGGGGCGGTGGCCCACCACGCGCAGATCGGCGCCGTGACGGCCGTAGGACCACACGCGGTGGCCATGACTGCGCGCCGCCGTTGCCAACCCCGGGAACTCCGGCGCGTCGGCGTTCAGTACGGCAACGCCATCCGGCGCCAGCACTTCTGTGAACAGCCGCGTCTTGGCCGCGAGGTACGTCTCCGCGTCGCCGTGATAGTCCAGATGATCGCGGCTGAGATTGGTGAACCCGGCGGCAGCTATGCGCGTGCCCGCCAAGCGATGCTGATCGAGCCCGTGGCTCGAGGCTTCCACCGCGGCGTGTTGCACCCCCGCATGGGCAAGGTCGGCGAGGATGCGATGCAGCAGCACCGGTTCCGGCGTGGTTTGCGCTAACGGCTCTTCCAGTGCGCCGCGCACGCCCAGCGTGCCGATGCTGGCCGCGCGGTGGCCAAGATTCTCCCATATCTGGCGTACAAAGCTTGCCACCGAAGTCTTGCCGTTGGTGCCGGTCACCGCGACCACAGTCTCCGGCTGGGCGCCGTAGAACCGCGCGGCGATCCGCGCCCACGCGGCGCGCGGCGATTCGGCCCGCACCACCGGTACGGACACGTCGCCCAGGCGCGCGCCCTTGCCGGCCAGGATGGCGGCGGCGCCGCGAGCCAGCGCTTCGCGCACGAACTCGGCGCCATCGGCGCGCGAGCCCTTGAACGCGGCGAACAGAAATCCCGGCTGCACGGCAGCGGAGTGCGCCGTCAGCCCGGCGATGACGGGATCGGGCTCGCGCGGGCGGGCGGTCGCGATGCCGTCAATCAGCTCAGAAAGCGGCATTGCCGTTCCTTTTGCCGTCGAGCGACACCGCCATCTGGGCGCGCAGCCAATCGCTCTTTTCGTCGAGCGGCGCGACGCCGAGAATCGGCCCGATGCGGGAGACGACGCGCCCAACCGTGGGCGCCACCGTCCAACCCGCGGTTACAAAACCCTGCGTTTCTTGGTTGCCCTGGGGCGTGTCCAATACTGCCAACACGACGTAGCGCGGCGCATTGACGGGGAAGGCCGATAGGAACGACGACACGACTTGGTGTTCCGCATAGCCCCCCGCCACCGCCTTGTCCGCGGTGCCGGTCTTACCCCCTACGTAGTACCCCGGCGCGACGGCCTTGCTGCCGGTGCCCTGCTCCACGTTCAGGCGCAGAAGACGACGCATCGTCTCCGACGTAGCCTGAGAAATCACCCGTGTGCCGGTCACCGGGCCATCGCGCGCCACCAAGGTGGGCTGAATGCGCAGGCCGCCGTTCACCACCGAAGCGAACGCGGAGGCATTCTGGAACGGACTCATGGCAATTCCATGGCCATAGGCCACGGTTACGGTGCTCACGTCGCGCCACGGGCTGGGCACCATCGGCGTGCCGAGTTCCGGGATTTCCAGGGTCGGCCGTTCCAGCAGCCCCAGCTTGCTCAGGAACGCGCGCTGACGGTCGCCGCCCACTTCCATCGCCATACGGGCGGCGCCGATGTTGGACGAGTAAACGAAGATCTCCGGCGGCGTCAGCCATTTGTTCTTGGCGTGGTCGTCGTGGATCGTGAAGCGCGAAATCTGCAGCGGCTTGGTGGCGTCGAAGCGGTCGTCCAGGCGCGCGGTGCCCAGGTCGAACGCCATCGCCAAGGTGAACACCTTGAACGTCGATCCCGGCTCGAAGATGCCCAGCGTCGCGCGGTTGAAGCGCTGATCGTCGGTCGATTCGCCGACCTTGTTCGGGTCGAAGTCCGGCAGCGAAACCATTGCCAGCACTTCCCCGGTGGCGGCGTCCATCACCAGCCCCGCGGCGCCCAGCGCGCGGAACTGCTTGACCATCGCCGCCAGTTCGTCGTGCAGCACGTACTGCACGCGCACGTCCAGGCTCAGTTTCACCGGAGTGCGCTTGCCGTCTTCCGGCAGCTTGCGCAGGCGCTCGTCGAAGTACTGCTCGACCCCCGCGAGGCCGTGGTTGTCGACGTCGACAAACCCGAGCACGTGCGAGGCAAGCGGCCCTTGCGGGTAGATGCGCTCCTGTTCGCTCTGGAACCCGATGCCGGGCAGGCCCAGGCGGTTGACCGCGTCTTGCTCGCGCGGCGTTAGATGGCGCTTCAACCACACAAACGTCTTGCCGGCGGTGAGCCGCGCTAAAATCTCGTTGCGGTCCAGATCGGGCAGCGCGCGGGCGATCCCGTTCGCCGCTTCGACCGGATCGAGCACTTTCTTCGGCTCGGCAAACAACGAGGCGACCGTAACGTCGGTCGCCAGCAGTACGCCGTTGCGGTCGGTGATGTCGGCGCGTTCGCGCACGACTGCCGGCCAACTGGGCCCTCGGATGTTCGCGGCGGTGGTTTGGAAGGCGGTGAGATCGACGACGCGCAGGCCCACGACCGAGAACCCGAGGGCGAAGAACAGCGCGAGCACGACCAGGCGGGCATGGCCCGATTCGAGCGCCTCGCGGCCGGAACGCTGGCGCGAAGTCTGGTCATCCGGCGAAGGTGCGGTGGCGCGCCTCTTGCGGGCAAGCTTGGCGAGCGCCCCGCCGGTTCCGGCCGGTACAGCAAAGGGGCCGACGCGGGCCCGCGGATCGGGAGGAATGTCCGCGTGGCCCGCGTCAAGCCGACCCATGGGCGCGGGCGCGCTCATGGGGCCTCTCTCTTGAACCCCGGAGCCGCTTGGGCGGTCGGCTGCGGGGTGGGCAATAGCCGGGGGAGAGGAGCCCGGCCATCCGCGATCACGAGAGTGTCGCGGAGGGGAATATCGTTGATCGACTGCAGCTGCTTCGCCGCCACCGGCGCGAGCTTCAGGTAGCGCGTGGCAAGGTCGCGCAGGCGGTCGGGGCGGTTCAGATACGACCACTCCGCCTGCAGCACCTGGATGGTCTCCTCCTCGTGCTGCAACGTCTGCTGCAGCTCGGCGAGACGCGCCTCCTGGCGCTCCACTTCGAACTTCATCGCGTAGACGCCGAGGGAGAGCAGCGCCGCAAGTCCCAGGCCGATGAACAGAATCAGCGGAGCGCGATTCATGCTGCCTCCTCCCACGCCGCCGCCGGAGTGCGCACCGCCGCCCGCAACCGCGCCGAACGGGCGCGCGGGTTCATCGCGACTTCTGCGTCAGAGGGACGGCGCACACCGCGTTCGATCAAGCGGAACGAAGGCTCGCGCGGCGCCATTGCCGGCAGATGGCGGCTCGGCGCCGGCGCGCGGTCCGAACGCAGCGTCAGGAACCGCTTCACTTCGCGGTCTTCGATCGAATGGAACGCGATCACCGCCAAGCGGCCATCCGGCGCCAGCAGGCGTTCGGCCGCGGCAAGCCCACGGCGCAATTCACCGATCTCGTCGTTCACGTGCATGCGCAGGGCCTGGAACGTGCGCGTCGCCGGATGAATGCTCACGCCGGAATCGCGCCGCTCCGGCGGCACGACCTTGGCGATAAGGGCCGCGAGTTCCGCGGTGCGCGTGATCGGCGCGCGGCGGCGTGCCTCCAGAATCGCTTTGGCGACGCGGCGCGCATAGCGCTCCTCGCCGAGTTCGAAAATGATGCGCGAGAGTTCCGTCTCCTCCAGCGAGTTGACGACGTCGGCGGCAGTGTCGCCGGACGGGTCCATGCGCATGTCGAGCGGGCCATCGGCAAACGAAAAGCCGCGCGCCGGATCGTCCAACTGCGGCGACGACACGCCAAGGTCGAACGCCACGCCGTCGACCTTGGTGACACCCCGCTGCGCCAGCGCGTCTTCCATGTCGCCGAAGCGGGCACGGATCACCACGACCCGGCCCGAGAATTCCGCTTCGAGTGCGGCGCCCGCGGCCACCGCCTCGGGGTCGCGATCCAGCGCCCACACGGCGCAGCGTGCGGCGCGCGCTAGGGCGGCGGTCACACCGCCACGGCCAAAGGTCGCATCGACCACCACGTTGCCGTCGGCCGGCGCTAGGACCTCCAGTACTTCCGCGAGCATGACCGGGCGGTGCTCGGTCATGCGCCCGGCTCCTTCATCTTGAGCACTTCGCGGTTTTCTTTGGCGCGGCGCTTGGCTTCTTCCTGTGCCGCGACAAACGCCGCCGGCGCCCAAATCTGGAACGTGGAGCCGCGCCCAACGAAGGTCGCGGTCTCGCCGATGCCGGCGTGTTCTTTCAGCTTTTCCGGCAAAACCACCCTGCCCTCGCCGTCAAAGGCGAGTTCGGTGGCTTCGGCCAGGATCGCGTTGGCGAAGTTGTCGCGCTGGTCCGAGAACGGATCGAACGTGTCGATGCCGCCCGCCAGCGCCTTCATCCGCTCCTTGCCCCAGCCTTCGATGGCCGGGTGGGCGAGCGAGGGAAACGCAATGATGCCGTTGAAGCCCTGCTCGATGAGCTCAGAGCGGAACGAAGCCGGGACGGAAACCCGCCCCTTCTTGTCCACCTTGTTCTCGAACGTTGAGAGGAACAACGGCATTTGTGGCCCAACCCGCGTACGCTGTGACTGCGATGGGCACGCGCCGGAGCAACTAACCCCAGCTCCCATCGCCGTCCCTGCGGCCCCGTGGGAACACGGACGCCACCCATGGGTTCGCATGGGACATAATGGGCTACCATGGACTCCCATGGGGAATCAACGTTGATTCGCGGGCGTTGGCAGCTTTTCACGTAATTCGGGTGCGATCTTCTTGGGCGACTGGCCGTTTCGCGGGCTGGGTACTTGCCCGTTACTGTTCTTGGTTTGTTCTCCCTGTAAGCAAAGGGCAAGCGTGTGGCACATTCACGAAGGTGCCATGAACGAGCTCTCCGACTACCTCAAGATGCTCGCCACCGGCATCGGCTTCGGCGTCATCGCCTATGTGCTGATGGCCCACCGGGGCCGCCTGCGGCAGCGCTGGGTCGTGGCGATTGCGGTCGGCATCGTTGCGGCCGGCGGCGTCTGGAGCCTGTGCATGCTCCTCGAGTAGGAGCGCACGCTCACTCGCCTTCCCAGTAGTCCAGCGTGCCGTCGCCGCGGCCGACATAGCGGAAGCCGTCCATCTTGCCGTCGGCGCGCGGAAATTCGGCCAGAATCCCGAACTTGGCCGAATCCGGATACTCGACGATTTCCGGCGAGGTCTTGGTGCTGACGCCCAGATACTTCAGGTCGCCCTTCGACGTGTTGATGATCTGGTGCGCGACTTCCGGGCCGCCCGCCGGGCAGGCAATCACGTCGCCCTGCTTGATCGGAAAGCGTTCCTTGCCGAACCGCAGTTCCCCCTCGCCCTCCAGGATCACGAACATCTCTTCGTTCACCCGGTGGCTGTGGAACGGAAACGCCTGCTTGCCCGGCGGCACGACCGTAACGTTGTAGCCAAGCTTGGCGGCGCCGATGCGGATGCCGATCAGCCCCATCTTGGCCTGGAACTTCTCCGGGGCATTGCCCTGGCCGCGCGCATTGTGGCCGTGATCGCGGTATTCGACATCGGCAATGTTCAGGATCGGGCGTGTCATTCGGGTCTCCGCAGTTGAACCGTGGTTGCGGCGACATTACCTACGCCATACGCCCCAAGACCAGACCGCCGCATGCCGCACCGCTGGGTGCGCCATTCTCTCACCGCAGGTGACACCATGAGTTCGGGCATCGTCGCCAACGCGTTCGTCGTAATCAACGCGCCCGTTGCCCGTGTGTGGGCGGCCCTCATCACTCCCGCGACGATCACCCGCTACATGTCCGGCGCCGAGGTCGCCGCCGATTGGCGCGAAGGCGGCCGCATCAGCTGGCACGGCGACTACCAGGGCACGCCGTACCGCGATCACGGCACGATCCTCACGTTCACCCCGGACCAAGAGCTGCAGTACTCACACTTCAGCCCGGCGTCCGGGAAAACCGACGTGCCCGCCAACTACGACATCGTCACGCTGAAGCTGTCGGCAGATAGCCCCTCGGCCACGACGCTACGCCTGACCCAAGACGCCAACCCCACCGAGGAAGCGCGCGCCCACACCGCCGCGTTCTGGCAGGGGATGCTGCTGAGCTTGAAGGGCCTGGTGGAAGCGCCCGCGCCCGCCGTTTGACCGGAACGCTGGCGCAGACTATCTAGCGCCTGCGCCAGATGGCCAGGTGGCCGCTCTGGCCGGAGCTTGCCTCCGGCCGGGGAGGAAAGTCCGGGCTCCACGGAGATACGGTGCCGGGTAACGCCCGGCGGGGGCGACCCCAGGGACAGTGCAACAGAAAGCAAACCGCCTGCTTGGGCTTCGGCCCAAGCCGGTAAGGGTGAAAGGGTGCGGTAAGAGCGCACCGCGCCGGCGGTAACGTCGGTGGCATGGCAAACCCCACCGGGAGCAAGACCAAATAGGGGCGACGCGTCCGGGGCAACTCGGACAGGGCCTGTTTCCGGCCCAGCCGCCCGGGTTGGTCGCGCGAGGCGTCCGGTAACGGACGTCCCAGAGGAATGGCCATCGTCGCCGCGGGCAACCGCGGCGGTACAGAACCCGGCTTATCGGCCATCTGGCGCAAACTTCGCTACCTGCTACGCTGACCTTCTCTGGTCAGCGTGAGACGGCAATGGTCGGGCACTCCCGGCGCACCGGTCCGGTATCCGCTTCCCGCGCGCTTCGCGCGTGCGCCGCAGTATGGGCGCTGGCCCTCCTCGCCCTCCCCCACCTCGCCGCCGCCCAAGTCGTCGACGTGCAGCTCGTGCTGGCGATCGATGTATCGCGCAGCGTCGACTACAACGAAGCCAAGCTGCAGCGCGATGGCTACGTGAACGCGTTCCGCGACCCGGCGCTGATCAAGGTGCTGCTCGGCGGCCGCTATGGCCAAGTCGGCGTCACCTACCTGGAATGGTCGACCCGCGGTATGGCTAACGTCGTCGCGCCGTGGACGCTGATCGCCTCGCCGCAGGATGCGCTCGCCTTCGCCGCGACCCTCGACCGCAACGAACTCGGGCCGGGCCAACGCACCTCGATCAGCAGCGCCATCGACATGGGCGCATCGCTGTTCCTGATCAGCGGATTCCGCAGCGACCGCCGCGTGATCGACATCTCCGGCGACGGTCCCAACAACGACGGCGGCAACGTCGCGCTGTCCCGCGACGACGCGGTGGCGCGCGGCATCACCATCAACGGCCTGCCGATCCTGAACGACGACGGCGGCGCCGGCACCCTGCCGGACCTCGACGTGTACTACCGGGAATGCGTGATCGGCGGGCCGGGCTCGTTCGTGATCGCCGCCGAAAACTTCCGCTCGTTCAGCCAAGCGATCCTGCGCAAGCTGATCCTGGAAGTCGCCGACATAACCCCGCCCGGCGGCTATGAATTCATCGCCCAGCCCAAGGTGCGGCTGGCCCAGGCGGGCCCCTATGCGGGCGCCGGTCAATTCCTGCAGAAGTACGCGCCCGCGTGCGATGTCGGCGAGCGCCGCACCAACCAGCCGCAACAGTTCCCGCGCTTCGGGCCCTGAGCGCTACGCCTGCGGGCGCGCCCCGCGCGCCTTCATCACTTCGTCGTATGCCGCGTTGATCGCCGACAGCTTGCGGTTGGCGCTCTCGACAAATTCCTGCGGCAGGCCTTGGGCCATCAGCGTGTCCGGATGGTGTTCGCGCGCGAGCTTGCGGTAGCGCGCCTTGATGTCGTCCGCCGAAGCCGTGCGCTCCAGCCCCAGCACGCGCCACGGATCGCCGCCGTGGGGCTCCAGGTGCGCAGCGCGGATGTCCTGGTACTCCGCACTGGTGAACCCAAACAGCGTCGCCACCGTCGACAGGTAGTGATCCTCGGCGGGATCGAACTCGCCGTCCGCCAGCGCGATGTGGAACAGCCCGTCGAGCAGGTTGCCCAGCACCGTGCGGTTGCCGGCAAACATATTGCCCACTTGGCGGGCGTAGGTCTCGAATCCGTTCACGTCGACCCGCGCCATGTTGAACACGCGCGCGACGTTCTTCTCTTCGCCCTCCGGCACCTGGAACACTTCGCGAAACGCTGCGATCTCGTCGCGCGTCACATGGCCGTCGGCCTTCGCCATCTTGGCGCCGAGCGCGATGACCGCGATGGTGAACGCGACCTCGCGCACCTCTTGGCCCTGGCCGGGTTTGGCGGCGGCAACGCCGTCCTTGCCTTCGCGGTCTTCCGTGCGTGCAACATCGACCGCGTGGCCGGCAATGCCGCCCAACAACGCGCCCAGCGGCCCGCCAAAGGCAAAGCCGGCGGCGGAGCCCACGATTTTGCCCCAGATGCTCATGGTCGGTTGCTTTTGCGCCCCCAGTTTACCGCACCCCGGCGGATCCGGCGCGTCCCGTGCGCTTAGCGCTTATAGGTGCTGAGGTGGCTGTCCAGGTACGCCAGCAAGCGGCGCACCCGCTGGCTGTTGCCGTCCAGGTCGATCGCCCGGAACAGCGAGCGCGAATACACCAGCACCGTCGTGCGCGAGTCGTCGCGCCCCATCAGCGCCCGCTTGTCGCTCTGGTCGACGAACTGCACCGTGATCAGGTCCGGCATGCGCCACATGCCGCTGCGCACCACGTACGTGTACTGGTTGATGGCATCGTCGGAGTAGACCAAACCCATGCCGCGCTCGGCCTTGGCTGCGGCCGCCCATACCGCTTTGGTGCGCGCCAGGTCGGCGTCGTAGATGGCCGTGCCGTCGTCGCGCGCCGGGCACATCGCCGCGGTCGGGCACATCAGCGAGCGATGACCGTTGCGGCCCTCATCGATGGCGGCGAAGTCCACCGTCGCAACCGGTCCCACCGGGAACAGCGCCGTGAACATTCCGGTGCCCGCCGGCGTCACCAACAGCACGGCGAAGACCAAAACAAACGCGCCGATCAGACCACTAACGACGATGCCGAGTTTCATGCGGCGGCTCCGGGTTCGCTATGCGTTGCAGGGAAAAGCGGCGCGTTCAGATCAAACGGTCGATCTTGGCCGCCAGGATGAAATCGTTTTGGTGCAGACCGTGAATCTTGTGCGTGTACAGCACGACCTTGGCGTAGCCCCAGCCGAACGTGATGTCCGGATGGTGGCCTTCTTGTTCGGCCAGCGCACCCACCTGATTCACGAAGCCCAGCGAGGCCTTGAAGTCCTTGAAGGCGAACTCGCGGTCGATCTGGGTGGCGTCGTCCGCCAAGCGCCACTGCGGCGTCTCGCCCAATAGCCGCGCCGCTTCTGCCCGGGTCAGCGGCGGAACGCCGCCCCGGCACGGAACGCAACTCTGCTGGTCAAGGGCCATCGGCGTACTAAGCCATACGCCCGGGCGATTGCAAAGGTGGACACGCCGCCCGGCCGGAGTAGGTTGTTAGCCATGCCAACCCTGCTTCTCACCGGCGCGAACCGCGGCATCGGCCTGGGCTTCGCCCGCTCCTACGCCGCCGAAGGCTGGCGCGTGATCGCCACCTGCCGCGACCCCGCCGCCGCCCGCGAACTCAGCGACCTCGCTGCGGCATCCGCCGGCCGCGTTGCCGTCCACGCCCTCGATGTCACCGACGGTGCCGCGGTCACGGCGCTGGCCCGGCAGTTCAAGGGCGAAGCCATCGACGTGCTGCTCAACAACGCCGGGGTCGGCGAATCCGGCTATGCGTTCGGCAAAACTGACTACACCGCCTGGGCCCACACCCTGGACGCCAACGCCATGGGCCCGCAACGCATGGCCGAAGCGTTCGCCGATGCGGTGGCGCGGTCCACCAAGCGCACGATCGTCGGCATCACCAGCCTGATGGGCAGCATGGCCGACAACGGCTCCGGCGGGTACGTCGCCTACCGCTCGTCCAAGGCGGCGCTCAACATGGTGATCGTCACCCTCGCGGTGGACCTCGCCCCGCGCGGCATCACCGCCATCGCCATCCACCCCGGCTGGGTCAAAACCGACATGGGCGGCCCCGGCGCCAAACTCCCGGTGGCTCAATCCGTCGCCAACATGCGGAAGGTCATTGACCGCGCGGCCCTTGCCGAGTCCGGCAAGTTCTTCAATCATTCCGGCGAGGAATTGCCGTGGTAGAGGACTGGTCATGACCCGTCTGTTTGCGCTCGTGCTGCTCGCTGCCGCCGCAATGCTAGGCGCCGGCCAAGCCCAGGCTGCCGACCCGAAGGCCGTCGTCGCCACGCCGCCGGCACCGCAGCGCCTCGAAGTGAAGGGCAAGATCCAGCGCTACGACGCGGTCAACCGCATCCTGGTGATTGTCGGCGGCCAATCCTTCAACGTGCCGCGCACGGTGCGCGTCGACAACATCCCGCCCGGTCTCGAAGTGACCATCACCTACACGGTGGAGCGCGGCCAAAACACGCTCTACGAAATCCAAAAGTAGCGCGGCGCGGACGCGGCGATGCCGTTCAGCGCCGGCTGCCTTACCGCCCAGGTATCCGGCGCGGACGGCGCGCGGTTCCCGGTTTTCGTCTTTTACCCCAGCACCGATCCGGAACGGCCCGAGCAACTCGGCCTGTTCACCGTCGACGTGGCGCTGGACGGCCCCAGCGCCGGCAGTTCGTTGCCGCTGGTCGTCGTGTCGCACGGTACCGGCAGCGCGCCGCTGTTGTTCCGCACCCTCGCCATGCACTTGGCCCGCCACGGCTGCGTCGTGGCGTTGCCGGAGCACCCCCACAACAACCGGCTGGATAACTCGCTGGGCGGCACGGCCCAGAATCTCGCCGACCGGCCGCGGCACATCCGCTCGGTACTGGACTGGGCGTTTGCGAGCGATCCGTTTGGCCCGAAGCTGCAGCCCAACTCCGCGGCCGTCATCGGCCACTCGGTGGGAGCCTATACGGCCCTCGCCACCGCCGGCGGCATCCCCACTGCGTTCCCGTGGGAGTCACCGGACGGCCAAGCTCACCCAGTGTCGGTGGTGCCGGACGATCGTGTGACGGCGCTGGTCTTGTTGGCCCCCGCTGCGGCGTGGTTCCTCAACCCGGGCGCGCTGGCTTCCGTGCGGACGCCGATCCTCATGTTCACGGGTGACCACGACGATCTGGAAATCCCTGGCACCAAGACCCTCGGCGACGGGTCCAAGGTCGACATGCCGGCCGGTCACAGCGCCATCATCACGCGGGGGCTGCCACCCGCGACCGAGATCGTGCACCGGGTCGTCCCCAACGCCGGCCACTACTCGTTTGTCAGCCCGTACCCCGCGGCGATGACCAGCCCTGCGTTCCCGCCCAGCCAAGACCCACCGGGCTTCGACCGGGTGGCGTTTCACCGCACGATGAATGCCGAGATTCTCGCGTTCGTCGTGGCCCACGGTGCCGGACCGCGCTGAGGCGCAGGGAACACGGGCCCCCTTACTGCCGTGCCGCCCGTGGCCGGGCCCGTGCGGCGATCAAGTCGGCTTCGTTCACGACTCCGTCCTTGTTGTAGTCCAGGCTGACCGACTGCCAATCAGCCAGCGCCTGGCCTGCCGGGACCGCAACCTCCTCGGGTGAACCGAAGTTCGCCTGCATCGCGCCGATGTCGGCGCTGTAGCCAAGCTCCTTGGCCAGCGCCACGTAGGTGTTGACGCGCTCGCCGTGGTTGCGGAAGTTGGCGTCCCCGGTGTCGTTGCCCCACGCGCGCTCCACCAACACGCGCAGTTCGGCGTCGTTGAGCGGACGCGGTACCGCGCCCGGGCGCCCGGGTCCGGCGATACGCTTCATTTCGACGTCATAGCCTGCGCGGGCATCGACGAGAGTCTGGTGTTCGGCGGCCCTGCCGGGTGCGGCCTCGTTGCCGCGCTCGTCGGCTTTGCCGCGTGCCTCGGCTTCGCCGCGGTCATCTGGCTTGCCGCGATCGCCGCCCTGGCCGCGATCTTCGGGCGGACCGCGATCCTCCGGCGGACCCCGCTCATCGCCGCCGCCACCCTTGCCTTGGGCCATTGCCAAGGGCGCGCTGAGCAGCACCCCGCTGGTGGTCGTCGTCAACGTGATTGGCGCAGCGGCGATTCCCGCGCCAAGCATCAACGCCGTGCACGCCGAGGCCGCGCCGATGCGGACTGTGCGGCTGTTCCGTAGGGTCATGATGTCTCCTGTGGTGCGGCGCACATGAACGCCCGGCTGCCAACCGATTCGCCGTATGCCGCCCTGTGCAAGTGGTGCACCGGCGCACGTCCACAACCGCGTATATGTACCGAGACCGCCCCTACCGCTTCCCCTTGGGCGAAACCAAATGCTTGAGCCGCACGCCTTGGGCCGAATCGGCGATGAGCGCGCCTAAGCGCCGCGCCCGGGTTTCCGGCTTCACCGCACTCACCGCCCACCACGCCGCCGGCCGCCGGTACGAAATCGGCTGCGCCTCCCAAAACTCCCACGCCTTCTTGTTCGCCCGCAGCGCCTGCTCGGCCTCCGCGTCCAACCCGCGGTCGCGATTCTCAAACGAGTACTTCTTGGCCTTGGTGGGGTCGCGCCCCTCGAACACCAAGCGGCCCGCCGCCGTCATCAGCCCAAGCTCGTCCAGCTCGGCCACGCGCTTGATGTTGACGGCACTCCAGATCGAGCCTTTGCGCCGTGGCGTGAACCGCACCGCGTGCCGGCCGCCCTCCAGGCTCCGGATCACCCCGTCGATCCAACCGAAGCACAGCGCCTGATCCACCACCTCGCTGCGGGTGATGCTCGCCACCCCGGTGTGCTTCTTGTGAAAGCCAACGACGAGTTCGTCCGCCTTGGCGTGGTTGGCCTTCAGCCACGCGCGGAACGCTTTCGCTGTTTCGAAGAACGTGGGATCCATCGCGTGATCCTACCCGCGCCGTGGCGCGGACAGAACCGGCGGCAACTAGCGCAGCAGCACGACCAGCAGCACGGCCGCGACCGCCACGGCCGCGACGGCCTGCATCATCGGGCTATGCAGTACGTGCCGCAGCATTGCGAACCGGGAACCTTCGGGAATGAGGTCCATGTTGCACTTCGGGCACTTGCCCGGCGCCGATTGCCGCACTTCCCGGTGCATTGGGCAGATGTAGGTGACGTTCGCGGACGCGACGTTGGAAGCCTGTGTATCCATTTACCAAGGATGCGCCGCATCGTCCGCGGGCGAAATACGTAAGAACCCCCACGGAAACGAAAACGGGCGCCCACCGGGCGCCCGTTGCAACCGGCCCGCTGATCCGCCTACACCGAGAAGTACTTCGCCTGCGGGTGCAGGATGACCAGCGCCGAGGTGCTCTGCTCGGGGTGCAGCTGGTCGCCTTCGGCCATCCGCACGCCGATGCGGTCGGCCTGCAAGAGTTCCAGCAACTTGCGCTGGTCCGCCAAATTCGGGCACGCCGGGTAACCGAACGAATAGCGTGAGCCGCGGTAGCCCTGGCGCAATAGCGAAGGCACGTCGAGGGCGTCTTCTGCACCAAACCCTAGTTCGGTGCGAATCCGCTGGTGCACGTATTCGGCCAGGGCTTCGGTCATCTCCACGCCATAGCCGTGCAGGTACAGGTAATCCTGGTAGCGGTCGGCGGCGAACCACTCGCGCGCCACTTCCGAGGCGCGTTCGCCCATCGTCACCACTTGCAGGCCCACCACGTCGCGCTCGTTCGAGGTCACGTCGCGCACGAAGTCGGCAATGCACAAGCCGCCGTCCACGCCTTGGCGCGGCAGGGTGAAGCGCGCGACTTCCTTCGCCCCGCTCTCGTCGAACAGGATCAGGTCGTTGCCCTCGCCCGCGGCCTTCCAATAGCCGTAGCAAGCTTGGGGCGCGAGGATGGCTTCCTTGATGCACTGCTGCGCGATGCGCTGCACGATCGGGCGCACTTCTTTGGCAGCCCAGGCGTCGAACTCTTCCTTCTTCTTGCCGGCCTTGCGAAACCCCCAGTGGAACTGGAACAGCATGGTTTCGTTGAGCAGCGGCAGCAGCATCTTCTGGTTCACCTTCTCGATGCGGCGCGGCCCAAAGAAGGGCGGCACCGGCACCGGCAGGTTGCGATGCAGTTCCGCACGGCGGAGCTTGGTGTCCTCGATGTCGACCGGGCGCTGCTCGGTGCGCGCCTCGCCGAGCTTCTTGCGGTTCTTCGGCCGTCCCGCCCGCTTGGCCTTTTCCTCCAGCAGGAATTCGTCGAACTGCCCGGCCTTGACCTTGCCCATCAGGGCCAGGCCGTCGAATGCGTCCTGGGCATAGGCCACTCGGCCCGCGCCATAACTGGTGGTGCAGTCTTCCTCCACGTAATTGCGCGTCAGCGCGGCGCCGCCCAGCAGCACCGGAATGTCGAAGCCCTGGCGGGTCATCTCCTCCAGGTTCTCGCGCATGATCACGGTGGACTTCACCAGCAGGCCGCTCATGCCCACGGCGTCCGCGGCATGCAGCTTCGCCGCGTCCATGATCGCTTCCACCGGCTGCTTGATGCCGAGGTTGACCACACGATAGCCGTTGTTGGTCAGGATGATGTCGACCAAGTTCTTGCCGATGTCGTGCACGTCGCCGCGCACGGTGGCGAGCACGATGGTGCCCTTGGCCGGCCCTTCGGCCTTCTCCATGAACGGCTGTAGGTAAGCCACCGCAGCCTTCATCGTCTCGGCCGATTGCAGCACGAACGGCAGCTGCATCTTGCCCGAGCCGAACAGCTCGCCCACCACCTTCATGCCGTCGAGCAAGAACACGTTGATGATGTCGAGCGGCTTGTGGCTCTCCATGGCGAGCTTCAGGTCGCCGTCCAGCCCCAGGCGGTCGCCGTCGATGATGCGCTGCTTCAAGCGGTCTTCGACCTTCTCGATGCGCACCTTGGCCACTTCCGGCCCGGATTTGCGCTCGGCGAACAGGCCCAGGTACGCCTGCAGCGGGTCATACCCCTCGCGGCGCCGGTCATAGATCAGGTCGAGGGCGATCTTGACCTCTTCTTCCGGAATCTTGTGCAACGGCAGGATGCGGCTCACATGCACGATCGCGCCGGTCAGGCCGCGCTTCAGCGCCTCGTCCAGGTACACCGAATTCAGCACGTGGCGCGCCGGCGGGTTCAACCCGAACGAGATGTTGGAAAGCCCCAGGATGATCTGGCATTCCGGCATCTCTTTGCGGATCTGCTCGATGCCTTCCAAGGTCCACAGGCCCAGCTTGCGGTCGTCCTCGTTGCCCGTGCAGATGGTGAAGGTCAGCGGGTCGAACATCAGGTCCGACGGCGCCAGGCCGTGTTTGTTCACCGCGAAGTCGTACAAGCGCTTCGCCACCGCGACCTTGCGCTCGACCTCTTTGGCCATGCCGGTCTCGTCGATGGTCAGCGCGATCACCGCCGCGCCGAACTTGCGCGCGAGCTTCAGGCGCTTTTCGGCCGCGCCTTCGCCGTCCTCGAAGTTGATGGAATTCAGGATCGCCTTGCCGCCGTACAGCGCCAGCGAAGATTCCAGCACCGGCAGTTCGGTCGAATCGACCACCAGCGGAATGCGCACGGCGCCGCGCATGCGGCTGATCACCTGGCCCATCTCTTCCACTTCGTTGTGCCCAACGAAGGCGGTGCAGATGTCCAGCGCGTGGCTGCCTTCCTTCTCCTGCTCGCGGCCCATGGCGACACAGCCGTCCCAATCCTGCTTGTCCTGCAGGTCGCGGAACTTCTTCGAACCGTTGGCGTTGCAGCGCTCGCCGATCGACAGGTACGCGTTCTCCTGGCGCAGCTCGACCTGGCTGTACAAGGACGCCACCGCCGGCACCCAATGCACCACACGCTTCACCGGCGTTGGCCGCGCGTTGTCCTTGCCCAGGCGCTTCAGCATCTGGTCCAGCGCAGCGATGTGCGGGCCGGTGGTGCCGCAGCAGCCACCGATCAGCGACACGCCGTCTTCCACCACGAACCGCTCCAGCCAGCGCGCGATCTCGTCGGGCCCTAGCGGATACACGGTCTTGCCTTCGATCAACTCGGGCAGACCGGCGTTCGGCTGCACGCTCACATGGCGCGGCCAGTTGTCGGTCAGCCACTTGATGTGCGGCGCCATCTCGCGCGGGCCGGTGGCGCAGTTCAGGCCGAATGAATCGATCTTCAGCGCATCGACAATGGTTGCCGCGGCGGAAATATCGGCACCCACCAGCAGGGTGCCCGTGGTCTCCACCGTCGCCTGCACCAGGATCGGCGTATCCGTGCCCGCCGCTTCGCGCGCGCGCTTGGCGCCGTTCACCGCCGCCTTGATCTGCAGCGGGTCCTGGCACGTCTCGATTAGGAACGCGTCGGCGCCGCCAGCGATCAGCCCGGCGGACTGAATCAGGATCGCATCTTCCACCGCCTGGTAGCCGATGTGGCCCAGCGTCGGCAGGCGGGTGCCGGGCCCGATCGAGCCCAGCACGAACCGCGTGCGGCCATCCTTAAATTGGTCCGCCGCTTCCCGCGCCAATTCCGCCGCGCGCTGGTTGATCCAGTGGGCCTCGTCGGTTAGCCCGAACTCACCCAACGTAATCGGCGACCCGCCGAACGTGTTGGTCTCGACCATATCGGCGCCGGCCGCGAAGTAGGTGGCGTGAATCTCGCGCACCAGGTCCGGGCGGCTCTTGTTCAGGATCTCGGTGCAGTTTTCCTGCCCCAGATAGTCGCGCTGGATATCCAGATTGCGCGACTGCACCTGCGTGCCCATGGCGCCGTCGCACAACAACACGCGCTGCGAAAGGTGGTCGAGGAAGTTGCTCATGCAATCCGTCCCGCTTGTTCTTGAACCTGCCCCACGCGTGGGCAGGGAGGGGTGAGATTTAGGCCGCCGGCGCCGCTTTTGCCATCGCCGCGGGAGGCTCGGCCCGCAGGCCCAGGATGTGGCAAATGGCGTAGACCAGATCGGCGCGGTTCAACGTATAGAAGTGAAAGTCGCGCACCCCCGCATCGCGCAGGTCGCGGCACTGCGCCCAGGTCACGCTGGCGGAAACCTGCTTGCGCGTCTCCGGGTCGTCGTCCAGGCCGCTGAACGCATCCGCCAGCCACGGCGGGATGGAAGCACCGCACGCCTTGGCGAACCCCGCCACCTTGGCGAAGTTGGTCACCGGCATGATGCCCGGCAGGATCGGCACGGTGATGCCGGCCTTCACCGCGCGTTCCTGGAACCGCAGGAACTTGTCGTTGTCGAAAAAGAATTGGGTGATGGCGCGGGTGGCGCCGGCGTCGATCTTGCGCTTCAGGTTATCGAGGTCGGCGCTCGCGTTCTGCGCATCCGGATGCACTTCCGGATACGCCGCCACGGAAATCTCGAAGTCCGCCACGCGCTTCAGCCCCGCCACCAGATCGGCAGCGAACGCATACCCGCCCGGATGCGGTACGTACTTGGCGTTCAAGTCGGCGGGGTCGCCGCGCAACGCTACGATGTGGCGGATGCCCGAATTCCAGTAGTCGCGCGCCACGTCGTCCACCTCGGCGCGGGTCGCGCCAACGCAGGTCAGGTGCGCGGCGCACTTCAGCGCCGTCTCGGTCTGGATGCGGCGCACGGTCTGGTGGGTGCGCTCGCGCGTCGAACCGCCAGCGCCATAGGTCACCGAAACGAACTTCGGCCCCAGCGGCTCCAGGCGCTGCACGCTCGACCACAGCACGGCCATCATCTCGTCGGTCTTGGGCGGAAAGAACTCGAACGACACCGACAGGTCGGAGCCTTTCACCGGCTCCGCGGGACTGCCACGCTTCATTGCACGGTTCCTTTCGGCGCGTCAGCGGCCCAGATCGTCACGGTGAGCGGTTCGCCGGCCAGATCGACCGGCGCGGCAGGAATCAATCCGGCATCGCGGCACCACCCAGCGACTTCCTCGTGGGTGAAGCCAAGGCGGCGGTGTGCGTGTTCGTCGCGCAGCGCTTCCAGCGTGTGGGGGGCAAAGTCCACAACGGCCAAGCGCCCGCCGGGCGCCAGGATGCGC
Source organism: Alphaproteobacteria bacterium (assembly GCA_947481575.1). GTDB lineage: Bacteria > Pseudomonadota > Alphaproteobacteria > UBA2966 > CAIVPW01 > CANKGV01. The sequence continues at coordinate 97,477 of CANKGV010000002.1, read as the reverse complement.
GCCGCCTCGCGGATCGCTCCGGCCGGCTCGGCCACGAAATGCAGCACCTGGTGCACGGTCACGGCATCCGCAGAGGCCGACGCCAGCGGCAGGTTGTACATGTCGGCGTGGCGCACCTGGGCGTTGCCCAGGTTCTTGTCCTGCAGGCGCGCCCGCGCCACCGCCAGCATCTCGCGGCTGGTATCCACGCCCACGCCGCGGCCGATCCGGTCGGCGAACAATTCCAGCATGCGCCCAGTGCCGGTGCCGATATCGACCAGCTCGCCGATCGTGCGGCCGGCAAATACCCGCAGCAGCGCCGCCTCCACGTCCGTCTCCGGCACGTACAGCGAGCGGATCTGGTTCCATTGGCCGGCGTTGGCGCGGAAATACTCCGCCGCCCGTTCCTGCCGGGCCCTTTTCACCTCGTCCAAGCGCGCCAAGTCCCGTGCCAGGGCCGGGTCATCGGGCGAAATCAGTTCCGCCAGGGCGCGCGACAACTCCTCGCACCCGCCCCGCTCGGCCAAGCGGTAGAACGCCCAAGTACCTTCCGGGAACCGGTCGAGCAACCCGGCGTCGCACAACAGCTTCAGGTGGCGGGAGACTCGCGGCTGGCTTTGCCCCAGGATGTGCACGAGTTCGGTCACGGTCAGTTCGCTTTGGGCGCACAGGGCGAGCAACCGCAGACGGGTGGCTTCCCCTGCCGCTTTGAGGCCGCTCAAAAGGGTTTCGGTCTGCATGGTTGGGAGACATAAACATATCTTTATGTATTTGTCTACGTTTGTAGGCTGCACACCGCACGAATGCAGTACCTCCGCCCGAACCCGCGACAAACCGCCCCTTTGTGACCGAGTGACTCGCGAATCATTCCTCACTGTGATACCCAACACGTCTTCCATGGGCGCTCCGAAGTCTCTGACGCGGTTGGGTTTGTTGCCGCTGACAGTGGCGGCGGCGCTTCAGCTTGGCGCGTGCGCGGCGGTGCCCACCGACCCCATGCAGCGCGTGCTGTACGACGACGCCAACGATCCCCTCGAACCGATGAACCGGGCGTTCTTCGCCTTCAATCTGAAGGTCGATGAAATTGTCCTGGAACCCGCCGCACGCGGCTATCGCGATGCGGTGCCCCGGGGCGGGCGCGATGCGATCCAGCGCTTCCTGCACAACCTCAAGTCGCCGGTAACCTTCGCCAACGACCTGTTGCAGGCAAATTTTGAGAACGCGTACCAGACCTTGGGTTCGTTCCTGGTCAACAGCACGATCGGCATCTTGGGGTTCTTCAACCCGGCGCAGGCCGACCTGCGCGAAGAAGATTTCGGCCAGACCCTTGCCGTGTGGGGCGCCCACGCCGGCCCCTATCTGGTGCTGCCGCTGTTCGGCCCGAGCAACCTGCGCGATGCCACCAGCTACCTGGTGGACCCGTTCTTCGACCCGCTGCAGTCCGTCATCGACGATCCGCAGCGCACCGGCGTTGCCCTCGGGCGCGCCGCCACCGGCGCGGTGGACGACCGCTCGCGCACGATGGAAGCGTTCGCCGACCTTAAAAAGAACTCATTCGACTTCTACACGACGGCACGGAGCCTCTACCGGCAGTCGCGCGGCAACGACATTCGCAACGGCGCGCCGGAGCCGGTCGACTACCCGACCAACTAGCCCGACCAACTAGTGAGTGTGATGAGCTTCCTGCCCCACTTCCGCGCCTTTGCCCTGGCCGTAACCGTCGCGGCCACCGCAGCGCCAGCGTTCGCCGCCCCCTCCGATCAGGCGCTGGCGTTCGTCACCGAGCTCGGCGATGAAGCGGTGAAGATCGTTTCGAACCCTGCCCTCAAGGGGCAAGACTTCGAAACCACATTCCGCGCCTTCATCGACAAGGGTTTCGACCTCGATACCATCGGCCGGTTTGCCCTGGGCAACTTCGCCAAGGCCATCACCCCGGCGCAGAACGCCGAGTACCAGAAGCTGTTCCACGATTACATCGTCCACACCTACGCCAACCGCTTCCAGACCTACTCCGGCGAGTCGTTCAAGGTCGGCACCGCGCGCGTGGTGGCGGCAGACGAAGCGCTGGTCAGCAGCACCATCCTCCGCCCCGGCAACCAGCCCGCCATCAAGATCGACTGGCAAGTGCGCGTCACCGGCGGCAAGCCGAAGATCATCGATATCGTGATCGAAGGCCTGCGCCTCGGCATCACGCTCCGCGATGAATTCGCCGGCGTGATCCGCCAGGGCGGCGGCAACTTCGAAGCGCTGCTCAAGGTCCTGCGCGAAAAAGCCGCTGCCTAGCGTCCGGCGGCCGACACCCTCCTCCGGCCATCCACGCCTCACTGCAGAACAGTCGTGGATGCGCGGACCAAGTCCGCGCATGACGCCGAGTGGTTGGCCTACGCCCTGGTCAGCGGCCTAAACTTCAACCGGTGCGGCGTGTCCGCGCTGGTGCCCTTGCGGCGGTGGAAGTCTTCTTCATACGCCGCCCAGTTGCCCTCGAACCACTCCACGTGGCTGTCGCCTTCGAAGCTCAGGATGTGGGTGGCGATGCGGTCCAGGAACCAGCGGTCGTGGCTGATCACCATGACGCACCCGGCGAAATCCTCCAGCGCGTCTTCCAGGGCACGCAGGGTATCCACGTCCAAGTCGTTGGTGGGCTCGTCGAGCAGCAGGAAGTTCGCGGCACCCTTCAGCATCTTGGCTAAATGCACGCGGTTGCGCTCGCCGCCCGATAGCTGCCCGACCTTCTTCTGCTGGTCCGCCCCGCGGAAGGCGAAGCTGCCGACAAACGCGCGGCTCTGCATCTTCACCTTGCCGAGCTCGATTTCTTCCGACCCGCCGGAAATCTCCTGCCACACCGTCTTGGCCGGATCGAGCGAATCGCGCGACTGATCGACATAGCCGAGCTTCACCGTGTCGCCGAGCGTGAGCGTCCCGCTGTCCGGCTTCTCTTGGCCGGTAATCATGCGGAACAGCGTGGTCTTGCCGGCGCCGTTCGGCCCGGTGATGCCGACGATGGCGCCCTTCGGCAGCTTGAACGACAGCTCGTCGATCAGCAGGTGGTTGCCGTAACCCTTGCGCACGTCCACCAGGTCCAGCACCTGCTCGCCGAGCCGCGGCCCCGGCGGGATCACGATCTGCACGGTCTGAGCGTGGCTGGCTTGGTCCTCCGCCAGCAGCGCTTCGTACTTGTTCAGGCGCGCCTTGCCCTTGGCTTGGCGGGCCTTGGTGCCCTGGCGGATCCACTCCAGTTCGCGGGTGAGCGTGCGCTGGCGGGCTTCGTCCTGTTTGCCCTCCTGCTCCATGCGCTTCTTCTTCTGCTCAAGCCAGCCGGTGTAGTTGCCCTCGTAGGGGATGCCCTTGCCGCGATCCAATTCCAGGATCCAGCCGGCGACGTTGTCCAAGAAATAGCGGTCGTGGGTGACCGCCACCACGCAGCCCGGATAGTCGTGCAGGAACCGCTCCAGCCACGCGACTGATTCCGCGTCCAGATGGTTGGTCGGCTCGTCCAGCAGCAGCAGGTCGGGCCGCTGCAGCAGCAGCCGGCACAGCGCCACGCGGCGGCGCTCGCCGCCGGATAGGTTGGTAACGTCCGCGTCGCCCGGCGGGCAGCGCAGCGCGTCCATCGCGATCTCCAGCGTGCGCTCCAGCTCCCAGCCGCCCACGGCCTCGATCTTCTCTTGCAGCTCCGCCTGTTCGGCAATGAGCGCATTCATCTCATCGTCGTCCATCGGCTCAGCGAACTTGTTGGAAACTTCCGTGAAGCGATCGAGCATCGCTTTGGTGTCCGCCATCGCCTCCATGACGTTTTCCATCACGGTCTTGTTCGGATCCAGATGCGGCTCCTGCGGCAGGTACCCCACCCGCGCCCCTTGGGCCGCCCACGCCTCGCCGGTGAACTCGGTATCCAACCCCGCCATGATCTTCATCAGGGTGGATTTCCCGGCACCGTTCCCCCCCAACACGCCGATCTTCGCCCCCGGCAGAAACGACAACCAGATGTCCTGCAACACCTGCTTGCCACCCGGATAGGTCTTCTGCAGACCCTTCATCACGTAGACGTACTGATAGGAAGCCATGGCAGGTCCTTTGGGGCTCACAACGCAGAGATCGGGTGCAGCGCTCTAGGTAGCGGAGGGCAGCAGCGAAGGCAAACGTGACCACCCAACTAGGCCGCCAATCCCGTCATGCGCGGACTTGTTCCGCGCATCCACGCCTCCCATCCCCAAGTCGTGGATGGCTGGAACAAGTCCGGCCATGACGCCAGCGATCGCAGACGATCAATACAGTTCGTATTGACACACTGCGCCGCGCCTGCTAGCCTCCTCCCATCCTCCGGAGTCCGGGAACGGTGTAGTTGAGCTGGCGTAAATCCCGCGTATTTACGCAAAACGCATGCACAGATTCTCGCGCGTTGTTACGCGCGACAACGCGCGGCGGCCGCACCGTAAATCGTCCGTATCTTCGGTGGCGCCGCACCGCCACCCAACCGCCGTGGTAGGGTTCGCCAATGCCGAAAGCGCCGTCCAAGCCCGTCCAAAATCCCGATTTCGTCGCGACCCTGGAGGCTGGCATCCGGCGCGCGCTGAGCGCCGCCATGGCTGGGCTCACCGGCAAGAAGCTCGCCGACACCATGGGCTTGGTGTTCGAGCTGGGCGGCTCCACCCAGGAGAAGATCACCGCCAAAGACCCGCCCAAATACGCCATCGCGTGCAAGGACGGCTGCGCCCATTGCTGCCGCCTCTATGTGCAGGTGACGCCGCTCGAAGCGCTCCACCTCGCCCGCTGGCTCATCACCCACCGCACGCCGGAAGAATTGGCCGCCGTAAAGGCGCGCGTTGCCGCGGCCGACGACGCCACCCGCGGCAAAGGCACCGATGCCCGCACCCTGGTGCCGCGCCCGTGCCCGCTGCTGGTGAACGAACGCTGCAGCGCCTATGAGGCGCGCCCGTTCGCGTGCCGTGGTGCTAACTCCGCCAATGCGGAGGCGTGCGAGTCGGTCCTTGGCGCGACCGAGCGCGTCCTCACGCCGTCCTATCGCCACCAGCGCGAGATCTGGAGCGGCATGGTGCGCGCCAGTGCGGCGGCCGTGCGCGATGTCGGCAAACGCCCCGATCTGCTGGAGTTGAACGCGGCGCTGCGCATCGCCTTGTCGTTCACCGATCCGGTCGCCGCGTGGATGGCCGGCCTGCTGGACTTCACCCCGGCGCAGTGCGTGGAAGAAGCCCGCGCCATGGCCAAGCCGATGTTCACCACCGGCTACGAGAAGAAGAACTTAGGGGATATCCGGTAACGCAGCCTTTTACGTGAACTCGCGCCGCATTCCTTTGGCGTTGCGTGCGCTGAACCGTCCAACCACCACCGTCGCCAACCAGGTCGCCAGCATGCCCGTCGCCAACAGCACCGCCGCCGCACCCCACGGCACCGAACCTTCCGGCCCGCCGATCAGCAGCGTGCGCAGCCCGGTGGTAAGCGCGGGCAGCGGCACCGCGTCGTTCAGCCAGCTAAGCCACGCGGGCGCCGCATCGGATGGCGCCAAGGCTCCCCCCAACGCCCCCTGGTAAAACACCAAGGGCACCGTCACCAGGAACCCGGCAAACCCGAGCAGCGCGAACGCGGCGATGATGAACGCCGCGATCCCCGCCGTCAGCAGCCAGCGATAGGCGAACAGCTCGGCGAAGTTGCCCCACCCGGTCGCCACCGATGCCACCAGCAGCACCGCCACCAAGCTCGCGAACCCTGATGCCACAATTGGTATACCGATCCGCGCCGCCGCCACCGCCGCGATCGATTCGCGGTTCAGCATGGTGCGCGTGCCAATGAACAACAGCACACCGCCGATCATGCCCGACATCCACCCGGCGAAGCTCAGCACGAACGGCGCCTGCAGCGCGCGATACCCCGGGGCCGCATGTAACTTGGCAACCGTCACCTGCACCGGCGCCGGCGGCCGGATCGGCGCGACCGCATCGGGCGCCGCTACCGGCGGCTGTGGCACTGCCGCGGCTTGGGCTTCGGCCCGCGCAATCAGCGGCGCCATCGCGTCCGCCAGTTCGCGCACTTCCACCTTCGGCACCGGCACTGCCGGCGGCTTCGGTCCGCCTAAGTTGGCCGCGATCGGCGCCGGTGCCGGAGCCACCCGCACCACCGGCGCTTGCGGCGTGCCCGCCGGCTCCGGCGCCCGCGGCGTCTCGGTCACCGCCGCCGCCTCAAGCTCGGGCGCCCCATTGGGTGTCTTGGCAGCCAGCGGCACCGGCACGGCCATCGCCGCCCGCATGGCACCCACCGCAATGGTCAGCGCCGACTGCAGTTGCCCCGGCAGCGCATTGCCCACCTGTGTCTCCATGACACTCAGATGGTCGCTGTTCAGCACCCGCACGGTCACCGGCCGGCCCTCCGCAATGGCGCGCGAGAAGTCGGCCGGAAACACCACGGCCGCACTCACCCAGCCTTGGTCCAGGTCGTGGCGGGCGGCGTCCTCGGTGGGCTCCAGGGTCAGAGCGAACGGCAGGTTGGCGCGCAGTCCGCTCACGATCTGGTCCGCCAGCCGGAACGGCCCCGCCGGAGTCGGCAAGCCTTCGTCCAGGTTCACCGTCGCCACCTTCAAGGCCGCGGTGGCTTTGGCCGGGTCGATCGCGCTGGTCAGGTTGAACAGCACGAATACCAACGCCACCATGGTGGGGGCGATCAGGGCTCCGCGCAGGATCGGCTGCGACCGCATCAGTTCTGCAAGGTTCATAGGAGTATTGTAGCCGAACCATGCGCTCCGTGAACGCCGCCCTGCTCGCGTTCGGTCTCGCCTTGGCGCCCCTCGGCGCCCAGGCCGAGGGCCCCGTCGTGCCGTGCCCGGGGGCCACCGCCGAACCCGCTCCGTCCGCCGTCGGCGCTCCCCCCGCCATCGCCATCTGGTATGGCGGCGACCTATCGGGCTGGCAGCCCGGCGCCTGCATCGGCTGGGAAGCGGCCCCTGCCTACAACGTCCTGGTCGCCGCCGCGGGGCGGTTTCCTGAGGCTGGCGGCACCGATGCGATTCTCGGCCGGTTTGCGCCGGTATCGCACTATCCCGGCATCAGCTACTGGTCGGTCATGCACACCGCGTGGCGGCCGCTGATCACCGAGGCCTACGCCCTCAGCACCGCCAATCCAAAGTCCAAGCGCGCCGACTTCACCGTCGCCGAGCTGGTCCCCGGCAACGAGTTGTTCTTCTTCCAGAACGAGGAAACCCCGGCGGGCGCCCTGGTCTACCGCCTCGAAGTGCGCGAGCGCGGGCCCGACCGGCTGCTGGTGACACTCACCAACGCGGCCAAGGTGCGCTGGATGTTCGTGCCGCTGTTCGATCCCGGTCAGTACCAGTTCGTCTATCTGTTCGAGCGCGATGCCCCCGGCAGCGACGTGTGGCGCTACTACTCGCTCACCCGCGTCGGCGGCCCGTGGAACCCGGTCGTGCGGATCGGCACCAACTCCTATATCAACCGCGCTGCGGCCCTGTTCCGCTACCTGGGCGGCCTGCCGCTGCAGCAAGAGCCACCCGCCGCACCATGACCCCCCGCTTCCGCATCCCGGTCGCCGCAGCCCTAGTCGGCGGCCTCTCGCTCCTCGTCGTCGCCGCCGTTGGCAGCGTGCTGTGGCTCAGCTACGCGTCCGCCAGTTCCAGCACCCTCGATCTATTGCGCGACCGCGCCGAGAACGGGCTGGAACTGCTCGAATCCCAAGTGCGCGGGCAACTCGATCCGGTGCAACGCGCCGCGAACGGCCTCCTCGAAATGTTCTCCGAAGGCGCACTGGACCCGAACGATGCGGCATCGGTCCATGCCGCCTTTCGCGGCGCTCTCAGCGCCATCCCGCAGGCCTCGGCGATCGTGCTGATCACCACCGACATCGGCGTCACCCATGTCGGCCGCGGCGACACTACGCAAGACGAGATCGTCGCCGCCGGCCAAGCGCTGGTCAGCCAAGCTGGCATGGCGGGCACCGATACCCACGAAGGCATGGCCACCGCCGTTGCTCATGCCGCAACAATGGCCGCCGCCGAATGGCTGCCGCCCCTGTGGGTCGAAAGCGCGGCACAACCCGCCCTCACCCTGGAAGCGCCGGTCACCGCGGGCGGCAAGTACGCGGGTGCGCTTTTCGTGGTGGTGCAGCTCGGCAGCCTAGTCGAGTTCCTGACCAAGCTGGAGCAGCAGGATAACGAGCACGCCTTCCTCTTGTACGACACCGAAAACGTGTTGGCGCATCCGCACTTGCTGGATGTCGCCTTAATGGTCCAGGGCCAGGCCGTGCCCCTCCCCGTTACGCAATCGTTCGGCGACCCCGCCCTCGCCGGCCTGCGCGGCGCCGCCCCATCCGCCATCGACCCCGGCATGGACCGCTCGCGCGGCTTCAGCAGCGTCACCGTCGGCGATCAGGTGGTCATGCTCCGCGAACTTGCCGGCTACACTCGCGCGCCGTGGCAGCTTGGCCTGACCTTTGCCGCGGCGGATGTGAATCGCCCGCTCGCCGATCTGCGCACCACCGCCGGCATCGGCATCGCGATCCTCGCCGCCGCCGCCCTCGCCGCGCTGCTGATGGGCCGCGCGTTTGCGGCCCGGATCGCCGCCATGAGTGCCGTGGCCCGCAAGCTCGCCCGCCTAGATGTGGCCGCCGTACCCGAACAGGCCGATAGCCGTATCACCGAATTCGCCGAAGCCGCCGACGCCTTCAACCAGATGACCGCGGGCCTGCGCTGGTTCGAAACCTACGTGCCGAAGTCGCTGGTGCTGCGCTTGATGAGCCACGCCCGCGAGGTGACCCGCAGCCAGGAACGCACGCTGACCGTGATGTTCACCGACATCCGCGGCTTCAGCACCTTGTCCCAGCGCCTGTCCGCGCCGGACATTGCGACGATGCTCAACCGCCACTTCGAAGTGGTCTCCGCGTGCATCGAGGCCGAAGGCGGCACCGTCGACAAGTTCATCGGCGATTCCGTTATGGCCTTCTGGGGCGCCCCGGAAGCCGTCCCCGATCACGCCGCCCGCGCGCTGCGGGCCGGCCGCGCCATCGCCGCCGCCGTCAAAGCGGACAACCAACGCCGCCGCGACGCCGGGGAAGAACCGCTGTTCGTCCGCGTCGGCCTGCACACCGGCCCGGTGGTGGTCGGCAACATCGGCTCCAAGAGCCGCGTGAACTACACCGTGGTGGGCGACACCGTGAACGCCGCCTCGCGCCTGGAGTCGCTGGCCAAGGACATCCGGGAACTGAAGGACTCCGACGCCGACGAATGCACGGTGTTGTTCTCGGACGCCACCGCCGAGGGGCTCGGCGCCGCGTTCGCCATGCGCAGCCTAGGGCCACACGTCCTGCGCGGCCGGGCCGGCACCACGGAAGTCTTTCAATTGGAGGCCGCCTGACCCGTTGATTGGTTGCCTCAGCGTGCCCATTTGCACGGAACTCGAACTGCCGCCAAGGAGGCGTCTGCAATGATCGGCACCACTATCCTGCGCGCGCGCGTACTGGCGCTGCTGGCCGTCGCCACCCTGACCCTCAGCGCCTGCGGCGTGAACAACGTGCCGCGCTACGATGAGTCCGCGAAGGCGGCATGGAGCGAGGTGCTGAACCAGTACCAGCGGCGCGCCGATCTGATCCCGAACTTGGTGGAAACCGTGCGCGGCTACGCCAAGCAGGAACAAACCACCCTCACCGCGGTGGTCGAGGCGCGCGCCAAGGCGACGCAGATGCAGATCCCGGCCGATATCCTGACCAATCCCGAGGCCTTCAAGCAGTTCCAGGCGAACCAGGCGAACCTCGGCAGCGCCCTCGCGCGCTTGCTGGTCGTGACCGAGCAGTATCCGGACCTGAAGTCCAACCAGGGCTTCCTGTCGCTGCAGTCGCAGCTGGAGGGCACCGAGAACCGCATCACCGTCGCGCGCCGCGACTACATCGCCGCGGTGCAGGTTTACAACACGGAACTGCGCACCATTCCGGGCCGCTGGATCGCCGGGCTGTTCTACCCGGACGCCAAGGTAATGGAGACGTTCACGATCTCCGCCCAAGCCCAAGAGGCGCCTAAGGTCCAGTTCTGATGCTGCGCCTGCGCTGGGTCCGCGCCGCCCTGAGCGGGGCGGCGGTGGCCGTCGTCGCCATCGCCGTTGCGGTCGCGGCGCCGACGTTCCCGAAGCTCACCGGCCGCGTCGTCGACGACGCGCACCTGTTGTCGCCGGCCGCAACCACCCGCATCACCGGCTGGCTCGAAGGCTTCGAAGCCGCGACCCGCCGCCAAGTGGTGGTCGTCACCGTGCCGAGCCTGCAAGGCACGCCGATCGAGGACTTCGGCTACCAGCTCGGTCGGACCTGGGGCATCGGCGAGCGCGACAAGAACACCGGCGCCCTGCTGATCGTTGCCCCCGTGGAGCGCGCGGTCCGCATCGAGGTCGGCTACGGCCTGGAAGGCGAACTGACCGACGCCGTCAGCCGCGCGATCATCGAGCAGGCGATCCTGCCCGCGTTCCGCCTCAACGACTACGAGCGCGGCATCAGCGACGGCACCGCGGCGCTGCTGCGCATCCTCGGCTGGAACGGCGCCCCTGGCCCCACCGTGACCGTCCCGCCGGCGGACCCGCTGGGCAACATCGCGCCGTTCGTGTTCCTGGCGATCTTCATCGTGCTCGTGATGCTGCGGTCGCGCGGGCGTGGCGGCATGTTCCTGCCGTTGATGCTGCTGAGCAGTGCCGGCGGCCACCGTAACCGCGGCGGACCTAGCTTTGGCGGCGGCGGCGGCTCGTTCGGTGGCGGCGGCGCATCGGGGCACTGGTAATGGCGCCCGCACGCCTGACCGATACGGAGCGCACGGCAGTTGAGCACGCCATCGTTGCCGCGGAGCGCCGTACCAGCGCGGAGTTCGCCGTCGTGGTCGCACCGGCCAGCGGCGACTACCGCCTGTATCCATTGCTGTGGACCGCGGTCGCGGCACTCGCTGCCGGAGTGGTCGCGGCCGTCGTTGAACCTAGCCTGACGGCACGGACGTGGCTCGCCGTCGAGGGCGTGGGCGCCGTCCTATTCGGACTGGCGCTTCATCTGCCGGCAATCCACACCCTGCTGGTGCCCGCGGGCGTGAAGCGAGCCGCGGCGAGCGAGGCGGCGCGCGTCCAGTTCGCGACGCGAGTGAGCGGCCGCACCGAAGACCACGGCGGCGTGCTGCTGTTCGTTTCGGTCGCCGAACGCTACGTAGAGATCATCGCCGACCGGGCGGTCGCGGCCCACGTCACCGACGCCGCGTGGGGCGAGGTGACGACTCGGTTTATCGCGGGCGCTCGGCAGGGCCGCTTCGCCGAGGCGCTGGTCGGCGCCATCGAAGGCTGTGCGGCAATTCTTGCGCCGCACTTCCCCGCCCGGCCGGATCAGCGCAACGAGCTGTCCGACCGCGTGCAGGAACTGTGAGGCGCTAGCGCGCGCCCCACCAAGATAGAATTGCAGCCATCACCGCGAAGGTGACCAGGCTGTTGCCGCCATACACCCAATACAGCGATGCGGGCCGCGCTTCGTAGAGCACATTCATCCCGGCCGTGGTTACGATCAGGCCCAGCCAGACAATCAGACCGACCACGACACCTTCGCCGATCCCGTTGGCGCCGGACCAAGTGATCGCCGCCGACAACACCGTCGCCTGCAGCAGCACCATGACGAAGCCGGCCACCAGGGTCGATATCCCCATGTTGGCCTTCATCTTTTCGGCCGTGATGCCGGTGGCGGCGCTCCACGTCCGGCCCGCGATCGCCGGCAGGTACCAGACGAAGCCGATAATCATCGCGGCGACGGCCGCAATGAGAACGCCAACATAGTCGACGGTCCAGACGGGCATGCTCTAGCCTCCAAGGAACCCGGCCCCCCGCCGGATGCCCCCAATCATACCACCGTCTACGGACCGCGAAACAAACCGCGCTAGCGCAACGCACAGGAGGTTGCGGTGCCCAAGTAGTCTGCGATGGCGCCAGCCACCCGTTGGTAGCCTGCCTCGCTGTAGCGATTGGGGCGCGACGCCGCAAACAGGTCCCGCACCTCCGGATCGGTAGCGAACTGGGGTGTGAGATCGAGCCAATCGGCGCCCGCATCTACCGCGGCATTCCAGGCCACGGCGTGTTCGGCCGTCGGCACGCCGGTCACCGCGCTGGCGAATGCCGGCAGGTACACGACCAGCGTCTCGGCGCTGAGGGAGCGCAGCGCATCCACGCCCTCCTGCAACACCTCGGCGAAGAATTCGGCTTCCGCACTGCCGGGGCCGGGTACGACCCGCGGCCCCACCAGAGCCCGGCCCGGACCGGAAAGGTAGAGGCGCGCCCGCGGCAGGCGGAACAGCGACGCATCGAGCGTGAGATTGTCGGTCGCGGCCGTTGGTTCGCCGGCCGCGTAGCGCATCTCATGCACGAGGCGGTATTGCGTGTCCTTGTCCTCGGCGTTGCGCATCACGTCGAGCCGGAACCGGGGTTGGAGGTAGCCGAGCAACACCGGCGGCACGTCATCTGGCAACACGAGCGGCTCGTCTTCAGCCACCAGCCACACGACCAGGCATGGGCGCAACGCCAGCGCGAACTCTTTGAGGATGGCGAGTTGCCCGATCGCCGGTGCGCCGCCTTGGCCAAGGTTCACCACCGAGCGGTAGGTGCCGCGCAGCCCGGTGCCCGCATCGGTGCCGGGCATGCCGCAGTAGCCCGCAGCGGCATCGCCGCCGAGCACGACCAACGGCCGGCGCGCCGTGTCCCAAGCGCCGTCGGGGTTGTTGAAGCCATACCGGTCCGCCGTGTAGCCGCCCCAAGCGCCGAATTCGTTGCAGGTGACGGTCACGGCAAACGCGGGACCGGTCAGGATCGGCAACGTGGTGCCATCCGGAGCCTGGAAGCCCTGGCCGAGTTCGGCGTCGGTGAAGGGGCTCAGATAGGCGAGCGCGTCATCCCCCTGCCCGCGCAATTCGTCGACGACCTGCCAAAGGGAACGGCGATCGGCCCCGGGCGGCGCGCTCCACGCCGACCACAGCAAGACTTCGAGCAACAGCAGCCCGCCATAGACGACGCCCACAGCCAGCAGAACAAGCGATGCGGTGCGGACCGGGTGACGCACTTGGCCTAGGCCCGGCCGCTAGTGGCCATCGACCCGCACCTCGGCAGCTTCAAGGCGGCGGTAGAGGTCGCGGCGGCGCGCGATCGGTTGCCAGTCGTACAGGAAGGTCTCGATGGTCTTCCAGTTCACCACCCAGCCCACAATGATCAGGCTTTCTTCGATCACCTTGAGCATGGCCGGGCCGCGCACGACGTTGTCGGCGAGTTGGCTGAGGGCGAGACACGCCGCCAGCACCGGTAGGCCGATCAACAGATAGATGCGGCCCAACCGCATCAGTTCACGGCGTTCGCGCTCCGCCATCACCGCGCGCAGGCCGAAGTAGGTCTTGAACGCCTTGGCGATCCCATCCGGCTGCGCGGCATTGGCCTCGGCCACGGGCATGTGAATAACCACCCGGATCGGCGCCTTGCGTGGGAACTCACGCGCCCAGCTGACGATGAACTCTTCGGCGTCGCGGTCCAGGTCGCGCTCGTGGAACGGAGCGGGATCGAGCGAGTTGAACAGCTGCGAGACGCTCTGGACGTTGAGCTCGATGATGCCGGGTGCAGCTGGCGGTGTCCGCATGGTCCGCTTCCGGCCGACGCCGGTCCTATTCCAGATGATCGACGTTGCGCAACGCCGGGAACAGCTTCATCCACAGCAGGGCGACGGCGATGGTGCCGATGCCGCCCAAGACCGCCGCCGGCATGGCGCCGACCAGCGCGGCGGCAATGCCGCTTTCAAACTCGCCGAGCTGGTTCGAGGCGTTGATGAAGAGGTAGTTCACCGCGCCCACCCGCCCCCGCATGGCATCGGGCGTAGCCAACTGCACGAGCGAGGTGCGGATGACCACGCTCACCATATCTGCCGCGCCCATGATGACGAGCGCGGCAACCGAGAACAAGATCGAGGTGGAAAGCCCGAAGGCGACGGTCGCCACGCCGAACACGATCACCGCCTGGAACATGCGGATGCCGACCTTCCGCTTGAGCGTGAAGCGCGCGAGCACCGCGGTCATCATCAGTGCGCCCACGGCGGGCGCCGCGCGCAGGACGCCCAAGCCCCACGGGCCGGTGTGCAGAATGTCGGCGGCATAGATCGGCAGCAGAGCCGTGGCTCCGCCCAACAACACGGCGAACAGATCCAATGAAATCGTGCCGAGGATCGCCGGGTTGCTGCGCACAAAGCCAACGCCGGCGAACAACCCCGCCACGGTCGCCGGCTCGCGCCGCGGCGGGGGCCGGTCCAGTTGCACGGCGGCAAACAGGATTGCGGCCAGGACTGACAACACCGCCATCGCGGCGTAGGGCACTCCCGGCGAGATGGCATAGCCGACGCCGCCCAGCGCCGGGCCGGTGATGCTGGCAAGCTGAAACACGCCGGACGACAGCGCCGTAGTGCGCTGCAACATCCCGGCGGGGGCGATCCCCGGCAGGAGCGCCGCCGTGGCGGGACTCTTGAACGCGGAGATGGTGCCCAGCACCGCCACCACGCCGAAGATCATCGGCACCGTGAGCCAGCCGCCTATGCTGCCCCAGGCGAGGAACCCGGCGGCGGCGGCGGCCAGTGCGTGACATACCCACAGGATGCGCCGCCGGTCGTAGCGGTCGGCGACCTGCCCGGCCACGAACACCAGCAACGCCGTGGGCAGGAACTGGATCAACCCAACCATGCCGAGGGCGAACGCGCTGCCGGTGAGGGCATAGACCTGCCAGCCGAGCGCGACCGTTGCCATCTGGTACGAGAACTCGGCAAACGCCCGGCCGCCCAGGTAGAGCTGGATCGGCCGGTGGGCGAGCGGTCCCGGATTGGCCTGGGGTGGTGCGGAGGACACGGACTTCTGGCCTGGAAGGATTGGTGGGCCCGGGAGGACTCGAACCTCCAACCAAGCGGTTATGAGCCGCCGGCTCTGACCAATTGAGCTACGGGCCCAACCGCGGCGAAGCTATCACGAAAGCGCGCCTTGTCTGCGCGGTCGTCGGCACGAGAGCAACAAGCCCGGCGTTGCCGCCGGGCTTCCCGTATACGCTCGGTGATCGCCCCGACTAGAGCAGGAAGTCGGACGAACCCATGCTCCCCGTGAGGTTGAGATCCACTGCGAAATCACCCCCCAAGTCGATTCCATCGATTTCGCCGATCACCCTGATCTTGGAAATGCTGCTAAACACCAGGTAACCCAACTGACCTGCGCCAGAAAAGGGATTTAGAGAAAGGTCGCCAATAAGGGTGAAGGCCTGGTCCCCCGCCACAAGCGAATTCGCATCGATTGCCGTGAGGTCGATGAAGTCCCTCCCCCCCGTCACACGGCTGAAGTCGGCGATCGTGTCAAAAGGAAGCAGGGCGCTGTTTGGGCCGGTGAACACGAACGTGTCCGCGCCGCCACCGCCCGTAAGAACGTTGGTTCCAAGGTTCCCTTGGATCTGGTTGTTGAGGCTCTTGCCGGTGCCGTTGATGTTCGACCAACCGGTCAGCGTTGCCAGCACCACCATTCAGAACGTTGTTGTTCTCGTTGCCGACGATGGTGTTGTTGGCCGCGTTGCGGTGCCGCTGACGGCGGCAGTTCCGGAGCGCAGGGTCAGATTTTCAACGTCGTTGCCCAGCGTATAGTCGATGGAGCTTTGGACGGTGTCCGTCCCTTCGTTGGCATTCTCAATGACCACGTCGCCAACGTTATCGACCCGATAGGTGTCACTTCCCGTGCCGCCGATCATCGTATCGGCGCCCACTAGGCCGTCGATCGTGTTGTTGAGGCTGTTGCCCACAATCACATTGTTCAACGAATTGCCTGTGCCGATGGACACTGTTGGTCCGGAGAGCGTCAGGTTCTCAACAAGATTGGGCAGCGCAAAGGTGAACCCCGAAGCCTGCTGCAGCACAGTGTCGGTGCCCGAAGTTCCCGAAGGTATCGTTGCCCAATGAGCCGTGCATCGTGTCGGCACCGGTGCCGCCATCGATAAAGTCGTCGCCCCAACCGCCGACGACGAAGTCGTCGCCGGCGTCGCCGTACACAAAGTCGTTGCCGGAGCCGCCGTCGATCGTATCGTTACCGCTCCCGCCGTGGAGGACGTTGTCGCCGCTGTTGCCCCAGACGTTGTCGTTGCCGCTGCCGCCGGTAGCGTTCTCGATGGAGATCAGCGTGTCGCCGCCCGAGCCGGTAACTTTGCCGGCGTTGAGGTCGATGGTCAGCCCCGCACTGGCATCCGCCGAGTAGTCGCGGGGAAAGCGGTCACGGCAGGAAAAATACTCGCACCTGCTTCCGCGTGACAGGCGGGCGGCTACCGCGACAACCGCCAGTTGCCGGTCGGACCTCCACTGCAATCCTGACGGTAGGTCGTCGTTTAGCGTCGATCAGTCGCCATCTGCCCCTGACGGGCCGATTCGATTTCGCGATACGGTGATGCCCGCGCGCGGGCCAAGACGGCGTGCGACGCGCTAGCGCCTACGCTTTGAGGTTGCCTTCTTCGAGCGCGCACGCCTCTTCGATGATGGCGTGCCAAAGACGCCCCGCGATCTCGGGCGGCAGGCCGGCCTCGACGGCAAGTTTGTGGATGCGGTCATGCACCGCCTGAATCCGTTCCGGGACCCGGACCGGCATCCCGCGCTTGGCCTTCTCGGCGCCGATCGTCTTCACCACGTTGAAGCGGTGCGCAAGCAGGCGCACCAACTCGGCGTCAACCGTGTCGATTTCGGCGCGCAGCGCCGCGAACGGGTCGGCTGGTTGGGACTTGGGTGTGGCCATGGCGAAACGCCCCCGCGCGGGGATTGGCTCAGGTATCGAGGAAGCTGCGCAGTTTACGCGAGCGGCTCGGGTGCTTGAGCTTGCGTAGCGCCTTGGCCTCGATCTGGCGGATGCGTTCGCGCGTCACCGAGAACTGCTGGCCGACTTCTTCCAGAGTGTGATCGGTGTTCATGCCGATACCAAAGCGCATGCGCAGCACGCGCTCTTCGCGCGGCGTAAGGGAAGCCAGCACGCGGGTCGTGGTTTCGCGCAAGTTCGACTGAATCGCGGCATCCACCGGCAGCACGGCATTCTTGTCTTCGATGAAATCGCCCAAGTGGCTGTCTTCCTCGTCGCCGATCGGCGTCTCAAGCGAGATCGGTTCCTTGGCGATCTTGAGGACCTTGCGGACCTTTTCGAGCGGCATCGACAGCTTTTCGGCCAATTCTTCCGGCGTGGGCTCGCGGCCGATTTCGTGCAGCATCTGGCGGCTGGTGCGCACCAGCTTGTTGATGGTTTCGATCATGTGCACGGGGATGCGGATGGTGCGCGCCTGGTCGGCAATCGAACGGGTGATCGCCTGACGGATCCACCACGTGGCGTACGTAGAGAACTTGTAGCCACGGCGGTACTCGAACTTATCGACCGCTTTCATCAAGCCAATGTTGCCCTCCTGAATGAGATCCAGGAACTGCAGGCCGCGGTTCGTGTACTTCTTGGCGATCGAGATGACGAGGCGCAGGTTGGCCTCGACCATTTCCTTCTTGGCGCGCGAAGCCTCGCGCTCGCCGCGCTGGACCGTGGCGACGATGCGGCGGAACTCTTGGACGTCGAGACCGACTTCCTTGGCGACATTGGTGATCTCGCCGCGGATGTTCTTGATCTCGCCGGCATCGTCGGCGGCGAACGCCGCCCAGCCCTTCTCCTTGAGCCGCTTCACGCGCCGCAGCCAGTTCTGGTCGAGCTCGTGGCCGACATAGTGCTTGAGGAAGCTTTCCCGGCTGACCCGGTGCTTCTCGGCTAGGCGCAGGAGCCGCCCTTCCAGATCCATGACGCGGCGGTTGAGGCCGTACAACTGGTCCACCAGTTCTTCGATGCGATGGTTGTTCAGCCGCACCTGTTGCATCAGGCCGACCAGATCTTCCCGCAGCTTGCCGTAGCGCTTGTCTTGCGCCGGGGTGATTTCGTCCGCCGACAGCACCGCTTCCAAGCGGGCTTCCTGCAGACGATGGAGCTTCTTGTAGATGCCGGCGATGGCATCGAAGGTCTCGAGTACGCCCGGCAGCAATGCCGCTTCCATGGCGGCCAGCGGAACGGTGCCGCCCTCCTCGTCCTCGTCGCCGTCTTCGCTTTCCGGCATCGGTGGGGGCGGCGGTGCAGCGGCGGCTTGGGCAGCTTCCGCCACCGCTTCCGGCGTCGAGTTATCTTTGCCGGGGCCCGAGAACGAGGCTTCGAGATCGATGATTTCACGCAGCAGCACGCGCTGCTTGGTGAGGTCGTCGCGCCAAGTGACGATGGCGCGCATGGTCAGCGGGCTTTCGCAGATGCCGCCGATCATGGTCTCGCGGCCGGCCTCGATCCGCTTGGCGATGCGGATTTCGCCTTCGCGCGACAAGAGCTCGATGGAGCCCATCTCGCGCAAATACATCCGCACCGGATCGTCGGTGCGCTCGACCTCGGTGGTCGTGGTCGCCGCCGACTCGGACTCGGCCTCTTCTTCCTTTTCGGGCTCCGCGGCAGCTTCTTCCGCTTCTTCCTCGGCCTCAACGACGTTGACGCCGAGCTCAGAGAGCATCGCCATCGTGTCTTCGATCTGCTCGGAGGAGACCTGCTCGGGCGGCAGGGCGGCATTCAGCTCGTCATAGGTGACGTAGCCACGCTCCTTGCCCTTCGCGAGCAGCTTCTTAATCGTTTGTCCGGCCAGATCGATGATGGGCGTGTCGCCGGTCTCCTCGCGCGCCGTTTCCGGTTCCGCTGGTGCCGCCGCCGCTTTTGCTGCCATGTCCGACCCTGCTTTCCATCCGAACGGGACGACCCTGAAGGATCGGCCCTCACACACCACGTAGCGCGGACTTGCGCCCGCGCCCAACCACACGCCCTAACCCTGGGTTCCCGGTTCGCCCGCCAGCACCGCCTGTGCCGCCGCCCGGCTTTCCGCCGTGCGGTGCAGGGCGACCACGTCGCGCCACAACGTCTCGGCTTCGGCCACGTCCTTCAACTGCGAAACGTCTAGCAGGCCGGTAAGCGATGACACAACAGCGTCCGCTCCGGTGCCCATGAGTTGGGCCCTGAGGGTCTCGCCGTCAAGGAAACTGGTACCGCTGGCGATCTCTATGATCCGGCCATACAGGCTGTCAAGGTCGGGGTCCGTGAAGTTCAGCCCGGCACGGGTCTCCGCCACCGCGCCTAAAACCGCCGGAAACCGCAGCAAAACCGCGATCAGGATGCGCTCGCGCCGATGCGAGGTACCATCGCTGCTGCCGCCCAAGCCCGCATGTGCCGGCAGCTTGGGCTCGAAGGCAGGCGGGAAGCGGAGGCCCCTGCGCATCGGTCCGCGCTGCCCGCTGCGCTGGTCCGGCCCCCGCGGGCGGAACGGTTCCTGCTGGCGCCCTGACGGAAACGCGGTCTCCAACTGCTCGCGAAAGTAGCGGCGGTAGTACTCACGAACCGTTGGCTCGCGGATCTCGGACACCAATTCGCCGGCATTCTTGCGCAGGCCGGCCCGGCGTTCGGGCGTCGAGAAGTCGCCGCTGGAAAGGTCGCGCCACAGCACTTCGGCCAGCGGCAGCGCCTTGTCCAGCGCCGCCCGCAGTTCGGCAACCTTGCCTTTGCGCACCAGACTGTCTGGGTCCTCGCCCTGGCCAAGCAGGGCGAAGCGCAGGGAATGGCCCGGTTGAAGGAACGGCAGCGCCTTGTGGGCGGCACGCAACGCAGCCTGGAAGCCAGCCTTGTCGCCGTCGAGGCATATCAGCGGTTCCGGTGCCATGCGCCAAAGCTCGGCCAGTTGCTGTTCGGTGACCGCGGTGCCGAGCGGCGCCACCGAGTGGCTGAACCCGCTGCGGCACAGGGCGATCACGTCCATGTAGCCTTCCGCAACGATAACGGTGCCCGCTTCGTGTGCCGCCGCTCGCGCCCCCGGCCAGTTGTAGAGCAGCGAACCTTTGTGAAAGAGGCTAGTTTCCGGGGAATTCAGGTACTTGGCGTGAGCATCGCCGAGCGCACGGCCGCCAAATGCGACGACCCGGCCGCGCATATCCCAGATGGGGAACATCAGCCGGTCGCGGAATCGGTCGAACGTGTCGCCGCCGTCCTCCGGTTTGATGACTAGGCCGGTTTCCACCAACGTCGCTTCCGTCACGTTGCGCGCCAGCATTGCCTGTTTCAGGGCCGAGCGCGAATCCGGGGCAAAGCCAAGTTGAAACTTGGCCACCGTCGGGGCATCGAGCCCCCGTTGTTCCACATAGGCCCGCGCCGCTGCACCGACGCGCTGCGATTCCAGCTGTGCGGCGAACCACTTGGCCGCTTCTTCGAGGGCTGCGTACAGACGGCCGCGTTCGTCGCGTTCCTGCGACTCGCGCGGGTCGCGCGCCGGAATCGGAATGCCGGCATCGGCGGCGAGGCGCTCCACGGCCTCAGGAAATTCCAGTCCCTGGGTCTTCATGACCCAGTCGAACAGGCTGCCGTGCTCCTGACAGCCGAAGCAGTGATAGAAGCCTTTGTCCTCGTTCACGGTGAACGACGGGGACTTCTCGTTGTGGAACGGGCACAGGCCGGTGTACTCGCGGCCGCGCCGCGTCAGCTTCACGGTGCGACCGATCAGCGCGGCAAGCGGCACGCGCGTCCGAATCTCGTCCAGGAACTGTTCCGGATAGGCCATCGGGCTACCGTTTCACCCTATCCGCCGGCCGCGCCAACGCAGCTGCCGCAAAGCTAGGCCAGCAGGCCCTTCACGGTCGCACTGGCTTTGCCAAAGTCCATTTGGCCCGCGAACTTGGCCTTCATCGCCGCCATCACTTTGCCCATGTCCTTCACCCCGGCGGCGCCGACCTCGGCGATCGCCTGGCGGGCGGCGGCGGCAATCGCCGCATCGTCCATCTGCGTCGGCAGGAAGGTTTGAATAACGTCGATCTCGGCCTGCTCGGTCGCGACCAGATCCAGGCGGTTACCCTTGCGATACAGCGCAATGCTTTCGTTGCGTTGCTTAATCATGCCTTGCAGCATGCCCAGGATTTCGTCGTCCGTGATTCCATCCATCCGCGCGGGGCGGGCGGCGATATCCCGGTCCTTCATGGCAGATACGATCAGACGGACGGCGCTCACCGTCCGGTCATCCTTTGCCTTGAGGGCGGTCTTCAGCGCCTCGCTCAGGCGAGCCCTCAGCATGTGGCCAGCTTCCCAAATCCGTGAATAGAATGACCATCCTACCCCAACGGCAGAGATCGGGCAAACTGCCGCGCCGCCACTAACTTATTGTAATAATTGACAAATTTCCGGAGTGGACGGCACGGTCTTTGCTTGACGGATCGGGGCCATTTGCTTAGGGTGCGCCCGACTTCACGCCCCGGCGCACCTACCTTATAGGCGGGCGCCGTTAGGCCCCGGCCGCAAGGGCGGCCGCCGCGAGGAGTATCCCGCATGGGGGACCAGACATTGGCACGCGCTCGGGCGGACAGCCACCGGGCGGGAGAGATTCTGACCGCCGGCGGACCGGGCGTTTTGGGCGAGTTCACCGCCGCGCTGGTCTTGGCCGACGGCACCGTGTTGCGCGGCTACGGCTTCGGCGCCGCCACCACCACGGTCGGCGAGGTGTGCTTCAACACCGGCATGACCGGGTACCAAGAGACGCTCACCGACCCGTCGTACGCCGGCCAGATCATCACCTTTACCTTTCCGCACATCGGCAACGTGGGCGTGAACGCCGAAGACACCGAAACACGAAACCCCGCCGTGCGCGGCGCCGTGCTACGCGCCCCGATCACCGAGCCGTCCAACTGGCGCGCGCTCGGCCCATTAGAAAAGTGGCTGGTGGAGCGCGGCATCCCAGGCCTCTCCGGCGTCGACACCCGGTTCCTAACCCGACGGATTCGGTCGGCCGACGCGCCGACGGGCGTGCTGACCTTTGACCCCAAGGGCCGCTTCGACCTGGACAAGATGCTGGCGCAAGCGAGAGCCTGGCCCGGACTGACCGGGATGGACCTCGCCCGTGAGGTGTCGACCACCCAGAGCTACGAGTGGCGCGAGACGCGCTGGAGCCTGAAGAACGGCTACGGCAAGCTCGACCGCCCGAAGTATCGCGTGGTCGCGGTGGACTACGGCGCCAAGCATAACATTCTGCGCTGCCTGGCCTCGGCCGGCTGCGATGTGACGGTCGTGCCTGCATCGGCAACCGCCGCCGACATCCTGCGCACCAAGCCCGATGGCGTGTTCCTGTCCAACGGCCCGGGCGACCCGGCAGCGACCGGCACCTACGCCGTTCCAGCCATCCGCGCGGTGCTGGACTCGGGCATTCCGCTGTTCGGCATCTGCCTCGGCCACCAGTTGCTCGGCCTCGCGCTGGGCGGCAAGACTCACAAGATGCGTCAGGGTCATCGCGGCGCGAATCATCCGGTGAAGGAATTGGCGACCGGCAAGGTCGAGATCACCAGCCAGAACCACGGCTTCACCGTGGACCCGGACTCCTTGC
The DNA here is from genome assembly GCA_947481575.1 of Alphaproteobacteria bacterium. Classification (GTDB taxonomy): domain Bacteria; phylum Pseudomonadota; class Alphaproteobacteria; order UBA2966; family CAIVPW01; genus CANKGV01. Next base: position 75,047 of record CANKGV010000002.1, on the reverse strand, counting down.
CCAACGGCGTGAAGGTCACCCACGTGTCGCTATTCGACCAGACCGTCGAAGGTCTGGCAGTAGACGGCGCGCCAGTGTTCTCCGTGCAGTACCACCCAGAAGCATCGCCCGGTCCGCAGGACAGCAACCATCTGTTCCACCGCTTCACCGCACTGATGGAGCGCCGCCGTTGATCATCCGCGCGTTCCTCAAGGACGCTGACTTCCTGGCAAATTTTCAGGCCAAGCCGGGCGTATGGCGCCTGCGCGTGACCGGCGGGTCCGGCAAGGCCGGGGCAGTCCCCGGGGGCCTGCTCGATATGGGCTGGGCCAAGGACGTGCGCACGCCGCTGCGCACGATGCGCCATGACCTAGTCGTGCGCGGCAAGGCGCCGGACTGGGTGCCGTTGGAACAGTTGCAGGTGGAAGTCGAATACTCCGCCACGGCGGAAGCGGATGCAGAAGCGGCACTTGCCGAATACGTGCGCCGCAACCGTCAGCTGCCGCCGTTCCAGCGCGAGCAGAAGCCGGAAGCCAAACGGCCATAGTTTCGATTGCCAGACGCCGTCAGGCGGTCCGTGCTGCACGCGCGCGCACGCCGCAAGACCAGGAGCTAGTTGAGTGCCAAAAAGAACCGACCTTCGCTCGATCCTGATCATCGGTGCGGGGCCGATCATTATCGGCCAAGCGTGCGAGTTCGATTACTCGGGAACACAGGCGTGCCGCGCGCTGAAGGCCGAAGGCTACCGCGTGATCCTGGTGAATTCGAACCCCGCCACGATCATGACCGACCCGGGCCTAGCCGACGCCACCTACGTGGAGCCGGTGACGCCGGAAGTGGTCGCACGCGTGTTGGAGAAGGAGCGCCCCGACGCGCTCCTGCCGACCATGGGTGGCCAGACCGCGCTAAACGTCGCCATGACGCTGGCCAATGACGGAACCTTGGCGCGCCTCGGCGTCGAATTGATCGGCGCCAGCAAGGACGCGATCCGCAAGGCCGAAGACCGCGAGCAGTTCCGCCAGGCGATGCAGCGCATCGGCCTGGAATGCCCCACCAGCCGCGCCGTGCACAACATGGTGGAGGCGCGCGCGGCGTTGGAAGTGGTCGGCCTGCCCGCAGTCATCCGCCCGAGCTTCACCCTGGGCGGCACCGGCGGCGGCATCGCATACGACCACAAGCAATTCGAGGAGTTCGTCACCTCCGGCCTCGAAGCCTCGATGACTCACGAGGTGCTGGTCGAGCAGTCCGTGCTCGGATGGAAGGAGTACGAGATGGAGGTGGTGCGCGACCGCAACGACAACTGCATCATCATCTGCTCCATCGAGAACATCGACCCGATGGGTGTCCACACCGGCGATTCGATCACCGTCGCGCCGGCGCTGACGCTCACCGACAAGGAATACCAAATCATGCGCGACGCATCGATCGCCGTGCTGCGCGAGATCGGTGTGGAAACCGGCGGCTCCAACGTGCAGTTCGCCGTGGACCCAAAGACCGGCCGCATGGTCGTTATCGAGATGAACCCGCGTGTGTCGCGCTCGTCCGCCCTCGCATCCAAGGCCACGGGGTTCCCGATCGCCAAGGTCGCGGCACGGCTGGCGGTGGGCTACACGCTCGACGAACTGGTGAACGAGATTACCGGCACCACACCGGCGTCATTCGAACCGACCATCGACTACGTCGTCACCAAGATCCCACGCTTCACGTTCGAGAAGTTCCCCGGCACGCCCGACGAACTCACTACGTCGATGAAGTCCGTCGGCGAGGCGATGGCGATCGGGCGCTCGTTCCCGGAATCGCTGCAAAAGGCACTGCGTTCGCTCGAAACCGGCCTGTCGGGGCTGGACGAGCCCGATGGCCCGCCACGCGACCTCGCGGCAGTCCTGAAGGCGATCGCCAAACCAACATCGGAGCGCATCCTGAGCGTGGCGGAGGCGTTCCGCCTTGGCGGCACCGTCGAACAGGTCCACACCGCAACCAAGATCGACCCGTGGTTCCTACGCCACATCGAAGCGTTAATGCGCATGGAGGCCGAGGTGCGGGCGCGCGGACTGCCCACTGCCGCGCCCGAAATGCGCCGTCTGAAGCAAGCCGGGTTCGCCGATGCGCGGTTGGCTACGCTGGCCAAGGTGACGCCCGAGGCAGCGCGCGAGCGCCGCGTCAATCTGGGCGTGCTGCCGGTCTACAAACGCGTTGATACCTGCGCCGCCGAGTTCGATTCGCGCACGCCGTACCTCTATTCGACCTACGAATCGAACGGCATCACCGGGCCCGACATAAACCTGTGCGAAGCAGAGCCTTCGGGCCGGCGCAAGGTGATGGTGCTCGGCGGCGGACCCAACCGCATCGGCCAAGGCATCGAGTTCGATTATTGCTGCGTCCACGCCGCCTATGCCCTCGCCGAAGTCGGCATCGAGACCATCATGGTCAATTGCAACCCCGAGACGGTTTCGACGGACTACGACACGTCGGACCGCTTGTACTTCGAGCCGCTGACCATCGAGGACGTGCTAGAAATCGTGCGCGTCGAACAGCGCCAGGGAACGCTGCTCGGCCTGATCGTGCAGTTCGGCGGCCAGACGCCATTGAAGCTCGCGCGCGGTCTGGAACTGGCTGGCGTGCCGATCCTAGGCACGACACCCGATGCCATCGACCTCGCGGAGGATCGCGAGCGGTTCCAGGGACTGCTGAAGCAAGTTGGCCTGCTTCAGCCACGCAACGTCACCGTCACGTCGCTCACCGAAGCTGTCGCCGGTGCGGCCGAGATCGGCTACCCGGTGGTGATCCGGCCGAGCTACGTTTTGGGCGGCCGGGGCATGGAGATCGTCCACGACGAAACCCAGTTGCGCCGTTACATGCGCACGGCTGTGAAGGTCTCTGGCTCCTCGCCGGTGCTGATCGACAGCTACCTCAGTGAAGCCACCGAGTTAGACGTTGATGCCTTGGCGGATGGCAAGGACGTGTTCATCGCAGGCATCATGGAACACATCGAAGAGGCCGGGATTCACTCCGGCGACTCGGCGTGCTCGCTGCCGCCGCACACGCTCACCAAAGCCACCGTGGAAGAGATTCGGCGCCAGACCCGCGTTATGGCCGAGGCGCTCCACGTAGTTGGGCTAATGAACGTTCAGTTCGCCATCAAGGACGGCGCCATCTACGTGCTCGAAGTGAACCCGCGCGCCAGCCGCACTGTGCCGTTCGTCGCTAAGGCGACCGGGCGCCCGATCGCGAAGATCGCCGCCCGGCTGATGGCGGGTGAAAAGCTTGCGACATTCAAGCTCAAGGGCCCCGAGTCCCGCCCCGGTCACGTTGCCGTCAAAGAAGCAGTGTTCCCGTTTGACCGTTTCCCTGGCGTCGACATCATCCTTGGGCCCGAGATGCGGTCCACCGGCGAAGTCATGGGGATCGACCGGGACTTCGACCGCGCGTTCGCCAAGTCGCAGTTGGCCGCAGGCGTCCGCCTGCCCGGCAAAGGCACGGTGTTCATCTCGGTACGCGACAAGGACAAACCGGCGATCGTCGCCTCGGCAAGGAAGCTAGTCGAGATGGGGTTCCAGATCGTCGGCACCCGCGGCACCGCCCACTTCCTGGCGGACAAGGGCATTCCGGCGATGATGGTGAATAAGGTCATCGACCGTTCACCCCACGTTGTCGACATTATGAAGGCGGGTGGCGTGCAATTGGTGATCAACACCACGGAGAACGCCAAGGCAGTGGCCGACAGCTTCGCGATCCGCCGCACCGCCCTGACCATGAAGATTCCGCACTACACCACTATTGCCGGGGCGAAAGCGGCGGTGCAGGCGATTGCGTCATTGCGGGTCGGCGCCCTTGAAGTGGCGCCCCTGCAGTCTTACTCTACCTCGACGTTCTAAGACGTTTGTGGTCCGCGAAGCGGTGGTGGCCCTAATGGTCTGCCCCTGCGCGGCGAACTGTTCTGTCCTTTCTGGCCTGTGGAGCTCTGCCTACTAAATGGAAAAGATTCCCATGACCCGGACGGGGTTCGAGCAGCTGGTCGAGGAGCTACGGCGCCTCAAGACCGAAGAACGCCCTGCGGTCGTGCGCGCAATTGAAGAGGCGCGTGGCTATGGCGACTTGTCTGAGAACGCCGAGTATCACGCAGCCAAAGAGCGCCAGAGCTTTATTGAGGGCCGCGTTGCGGAACTCGAAGAAAAGACCCGCCGCGCCGAGGTCATTGAGCCGGCGAAGCTGTCGGGCAGCCAGATCAAGTTTGGCGCCACGGTCGTATTGGCCGACGAAGACACCGAAGAGAAGGCTACCTATCAGATTGTCGGCGCCGACGAGTCCGATATCAAAGCCGGCCGGTTGTCGATTTCCTCGCCGTTGGCGCGCGCGCTAATCGGCAAGGCGAAAGGCGAATCCGTCGAGGTCGTTGCGCCCGGCGGGGCCCGCTCCTACGAGATCCTGTCGGTCAAATTCAAGTAGGCCGGTCCTCGCCGTTGGTTCGGCTGGCATCGAGCGGTACGCCTGGCAGTTGTTTGCTGGCGCGGATCGCCAGCGCGCTCTTCACGTGGGCGACGTTCGGAGCCGACACCAGTTCGCTGGTGAGCCAGCCCTGGTAGGACTCCCAATCCGCCGCGACGACCTTCAAGATGAAATCGACCTCCCCCGCGAGCATGTAGCACTCGCGCACCATCGGCCAGCCGCGCACGCGGCTTTCGAACTCCATCAGGTCGGTTTCCGCTTGGCTATGCAGTCCCACTTGGGCGAACACCGTGACGCCGAACCCAAGCGCGGCGGAGTCCAACTGGGCGTGGTAGCCCTTGATGAAACCGGCCTTCTCCAGTGCACGGACGCGCCGCAAACACGGTGGCGGCGAGATCCCGACCGATTCCGACAAAGCGACGTTGGTCATACGGCCGTCATCCTGCAGTGCAGCAAGAATGTTGCGGTCGATGGTGTCGAGTCGTACGCGTCCCATGCTGTCTCCGCTGGCCCGGCCAACCTACCGGCGGCACCCTAGCGCAATATTATTTCACGGCAGCAACGAAGATTCCACTGAGGCTCCTGGGCCCTGGCCGGGGGCGGCCAGTGCGGCGTTCAGCGCCTTGTCAGCGCTCCTGCCCCCTCCCATAGTGCCGCCGTGCTTGGCAATGCGGACGCTCGTCCAGCCCAGGGTGCGGATGTGACGCGCGCCGATGGGACGTGCTGGGTGGTCACCGACGGCAAGCCTGGCATGGAAAACCAGTGCCGTGGGCTCGCCGAGGCAGTCGGGCTACCCACCATAGTGAAGCGCATCCAGGTGCTATTCCCCTGGCGCTTTTTGCCGCCGTCCCTCTGGATAGCGCCCCTCGCGGCCATCGCGGCGTCAGGGGACCCGCTACTGCCCCCGTGGCCACGCCTGCTGATCGCCACCGGACGGGCCAGCGTGGCACCGGCGTTGGCGATCCAGGCCGCCAGCCACGGACAAACCTTCGCTGTCCAGATCCAGAACCCCGGCACGGGCCTGAGTCGTTTCGACCTAGTGGTTCCGCCCCGCCACGACCGCCTCAGCGGTCCCAATGTGGTGTCCACGCGCGGTGCACTGCATCGCGTGACGGCCGAGCGTCTCGCCGCCGCTGCGCGCGAGTTCGCTGGGTCGGTCGGTCATCTGCCCCGCCCACTCGTGGCGGTGCTGATCGGTGGGAGCAACCGCTCGTACCGACTCGATGCAACTGCGATCAGCAAGTTGGCCGACGGTTTGCGGGCGTTGACCGGCCAGGGTGCGGCGCTCCTGGTTACACCCTCCCGGCGCACTGGGGCAGAGAACGAACGCATCTTGCGCGATCGCTTGGCCGGCCTGCCGGCGGTCATCTGGGATGGCACCGGCCCCAACCCCTACTTCGGGTACTTGGGGCTGGCCGATGCCATTGTCGTCACCGGCGACTCCGTTTCGATGGTCTCCGAGGCAGCGAGTACCGGCAAACCCGTGTACGTATTCGAGCTGCCCGGCGGGTCCGCCAAGTTCAGAGCGTTCCACCAAGGCCTGCGTGACGAAGGCATCACCCGCACGTTCGCAGGCAAGCTAGAACGATGGACCTACCCGCCGCTCGACGATACCGCCGTCGTTGCCGCCGAGGTACGGCGGCGACTAGAGTTGCCGCCCGCGACCCAACCCGTAGAATGATGCCCATTCTCGACCTCCCCGCCCTGGACGCCACGCCGCTCACCCGCGAGCCGTACGACCACATGATTGTGCCCGGATTCATCCGCGCCGAATCACGCGATGCGGTCACCCGTGACTTCCCGCCGATCCGGAAACACGGTCTGTTTCCGCTCTCGGTACTCCGCTACGGGGCCGCGTTCACCGACCTGCTGGGCGAACTGGAGGGGCCGAAGTTCGAGGCCATCGTCGCGGCAAAGTTCGGTGTAGCGCTCGCCGGCCTTCCCAAGCTGTTCACCGTACGTGGCCGGTGCGCAATGAAGGACGGCAAGATCCACACCGACTCGCTCGACAAGGTCGTAACCCTACTCCTGTACCTGAACTCCAGTTGGGAAGCGGGCGGCGGGCGCTTGCGGGTGCTGCGCAGCGCCACCAACCTATCCGACTACGCTGCCGAGATTCCGCCGGTGGCAGGAACGCTTCTGCTGTTCCGTCGGTCTGAGCGCTCGTTCCATGGCCACGAGCCATTCATCGGCGAGCGCCGGGCGATTCAAATGAACTGGATGACCGACGCGGCTTCGCGCGACCGTGAGGAAGCACGGCATCGCTTCTCGGCCCGCATCAAGCAATTCGTACCGTTCGCGTAGCATGGCCTTACAGATCGACACTTTCCGCCACGACGGGGCACGCCATTTCGGCACGTCCTTGTTCAAGGCACTGGGCCACCCGGTGTCCGCGCCAAAGGCGCGGGCGTTGGTTGCCGAAATGGCGGCCCGTGGCAAAGTCGCGGTACTCGACGTCGACAACGGCTCCGCGCACTTCGATACGTTTTACGACTTGAGTCAGTGCGCCCTGGCGGGCGTGTTCACGCAACACGCCGAAGACGTTGGCCGCACGATCCTGGGCGCCGCAGTCGAGAGCGTGACCGAGATCGGTCGCGCCGGTGCGGCGACGATATTTGTAGCGGCCTTCGACGCCAAACGGACCATCGAGCGCCTGCGTGTTCTGGTCGGCGACACGCCGATCCGCAGCTTCGACGACATCCGCCTGCCCGACTCATGGCTGAGCAACCCGCGCCGCTATACCGACCCGCTGAACTTTGCCACCAACTTCGCGTTCCTGCGGGAGAGCGGCGGACACCACACAGCCCTGCGCACGGCCAACTATTGGAGCGGTTACGGCGCGACGGACCCCGGTCTGTGGCTGTGCCTGTTCGACGAAACCGGTGTCGAACTCGCCACTTGGAACGAGCCCCTGCCACCTGCGGGCGGCACGCTCACCATCGACAGCCGCGAAGTGCGCGCCCGCTTCGGCTTGCCCGAGTTCACGGGCTCGCTGTTTGTCCATGCATTGCGGATCAAAGGCCACGAGGTCGTTAAGTATGCACTCGACACCTATGGCGACGATGCCACGGTGCTGTCGGCGACCCACGACGCCAACGCCTGGCCCGCCGACTACTATGCCGGCCTGCCCGCACCTGCGCGGGGCGAGCGTGTGACGCTGTGGGTTCAGAACGCGCACCCCATGACGATCCCGGCCAACGAGATCGCGCTTGGCGTCATGGGTGGCCGCAAGTCCGTACGATTCCCGGTGGCCGTGCCGCCGTTCGGCACGGTGGCGCTGGATGCTGGCGCGCTTCTACCCGGCGTCAAGTGGCCAGCACAGTTGGAAGTAACCGCCGGGCGCTATTTCGTGCGCCCGCGGTACGAGATCGAACGCCGCGGCCGCACGCGCATGGCGCATGCCAACGTGGAGCGCACAGACCTCTTGCCCGATCCGCAGATTCCGCGGCTAGAGCCACTACTCGGCAAGGGCTTCATTCTGCCGATGCCATTGCTGCCCGTGGCCCGCTACCGCACGACCGTACTGCCGACGCCCATGGCGCGCGGACAAAAGGATATGCCCATTGCCGTAATCGTGGCGGACGTGCGGGGCCGCGAAGTAACGCGCAAGTTCCTGGGCAAGCTCGCGCGTGGCCACCGCACCCTAATCGACGCCGACGAATTGCTGGCTGGCGCAGGGCTGGAGGACGGCTATGGCCATATCGAACTCGTCTACGATTTTCAGGATGGCGGCGGGGCCGACGGTTGGCTGCACGCTATCGCGCGCTACGAAGACCGCGAGACCGGTCACATCGCCGAGACCAGCTTCGGCGCACACGTGTTCAATACGCTCACCATCTACAAGGATGAACCGCAGTCCTATACCGGGGGGCCCCCGGGGCTAAGCACGCGCCTGTTCCTGCGCCTTGGGCCGGAACCACTGGAGACGATGTGCCACCTCACCTACCCCGCATCCCGGCAGTGGCACGCCCATTCCGACACCACATTGCAACTGATCGCCGCCGACGGCCGCGAAGTGGCTTCCGAGCATGTTTCGATCGCGTGCGGGGGGTCGCTCCTGTGGCGCTACTCCGAAGTGTTCGACGCATCAGCGCGGGCCAAAGCTGGCGCAGGCGCTTCGGTACTGATCCGCGACAGCACGTGCAGGCTGTTCGGGTATCACGGCCTCGTCAGCGCGAAAGCCTTCTCGCTCGATCACATGTTCGGGTTCTGACACTCCGGGCGATGTGCTTGCACCGGTGGGGCCCTGCACCTAAATAGGGCTTCCACGTTTCTGGGGTGCCTTGTCATGGCCGACCATCACACACGAGTACTGATTATCGGCTCGGGTCCTGCCGGATATACCGCGGGAATCTATGCGGCGCGTGCCGGCCTCGATCCGCTGTTGGTGGCAGGTATGCAGGCCGGCGGCCAGATGACCACCACCACCGACGTCGAGAACTACCCCGGCTTTGCCGATGTGATCCAGGGCCCATGGCTCATGCAGCAGATGGAGGCCCAGGCGAAACACGTGGGTACTCGCATGCTGCAAGACACGATCGTCTCGATCGATCTGAAGCATCGCCCGTTCGTCGCAGTCGGCGATACCGGGGACCGCTATTCAGGCGATGTGGTGATCATCGCCACCGGTGCCCAGGCGCGCTGGCTCGGACTGCCCACCGAGGAAAAATTCAAAGGCTTCGGGGTGTCGGGCTGCGCCACCTGCGACGGCTTCTTTTACAAGCAGCGCGAGGTTGCTGTGATCGGCGGCGGCAACACTGCGGTGGAAGACGCACTGTACCTGACCGGGTTCGCCAGCAAGGTGACGCTTATCCACCGCCGCGACAGCTTGCGGGCGGAAAACATCCTGCAGCAGCGCTTGTTCGCCCACCCCAAGGTGGAAGTGGTGTGGGACTCCGCACTGGAAGAAGTGCTGGGCACCACCAGCCCTCCGGGAGTAAGCGGCATCCGCGTGCGCAACCTCAAGACTGGCGCGCCGCGGGATATCAGCGTCCACGGCGTGTTCGTCGCGATCGGCCACGACCCGGCGACGCAGTTGTTCCGCGGACAGCTCGATATCGACCCGTCGGGCTATATCGTCACCAAGCCGGGCTCGACCAAGACCTCGGTGCCGGGTGTGTTCGCGGCCGGCGACGTTCAGGATCCCGTGTTTCGGCAGGCAGTTACGGCCGCCGGCACCGGGTGCATGGCGGCCCTGGAAGCGCAGCACTTCCTGGCGGCTCACGCGGACGCCACCGCAGGCAAGGCCGCCGCCGAGTAGGCCCAACCCCAGGCGGCGGCGCCCCGCTGCAGCTTTTGTGACGCTGGCTGCGATTGGCTATAACCTGGGCCCGTTAGCTGGTCCGGTCGCATTGGGAGTGGACATGGGGTATCGGGCGGTTTTGGCTGCCGTTGCTATGCTGTTCGCCGCAGTTCCGGTGGCAAGCGCGCAAGACGTCGGCGAACAGTGGGATACGCATACGCGCGCTGCGGTAAAGGCCTACGGCCTGGCGCAGATGGACATCGCCGCCGCCGAAGCCAATGCGGCCCTAGCGATCGCGGAAAAGAACTTCAAACCCGGCGACGACCGCCTGCAGACCAGCGTTCTGAACAGCTTCTCGATCGAGCGGGGCATGGGCCATTACGACGCGGCACTCGCGTTCGGCATGCGGCTTGAAGCAATGCAGCGCAAGGCCGACCCAAAGGATCCCAACCTCGCGATCACCGTCAACCTGATCGCGGGCGTGTACCGCGACATGAAGAGCGCGGATCCGATGGTCGCAACCTACAAGCGCGCCATCGAACTAGCCAAGGCCAATATCGGCGAGTTCGACCCCTACACAGTCGCCGTGCGCGAAGACTATGCCGCCGCACTCGGTGAGGTCGGGCGCGGTGAAGAGGGCGCCAAGCTGTGGCCGCAGATCGCCAAGGATTGGGCGGTCGCGCTGGGACCAGACCATCTACGCATTTCGATCTCCTATGCGGGCTATGCACAGTTGCTGCGCAGCCTGGGCCGCACCGCCGAGGCCGATGCCGCCGCGGCCGAATCCGCGCGGATCGCCGATGTCTATGCGCGCCAACGCTGACCTGCGGCGTGGCGCCCTCGGCGCCGTGCTCGCGGCGGGCGTGGTTGCCGGTCTCGGCGCGCCGGCATGGGGCGCAGCGGTCCAGGATACCGAAGCCGGTCTTGCTGCTCTCCAGAGGAACGATGCGGCTGAGGCGATTCGCGCGTTCACACTAGCAATCAAGTCCGGCGAGTTGGCGCCGGAGGGCTTGGCGGTGGCACTGTCCAACCGTGGCGCCGCCTACAGTGCGACCCGTCAGTTCGCCCTCGCCGCAGGCGACTTCAGCGCCGCGGTCGCGATCAACCGCGACTATGCCCCCGCCTGGGCCGGCCGCGGCATCGCCTTGCAGCAGTTGGGCCGCTCCGACGAAGCCCTGTCCGACATCAACAAGGCGCTCGCGCTCAACCCGACCGACCGCACAGTTCGTCACGCGCTAGCGCAAATCCAATTCGGTCGCGGTGATGTCGATGCGGCCGTCGCCACCTACGATGCACTGATCACGTCCGACCCGCGCGACACCGTCGCTCTCACCAACCGCGGCTTCGCTTACCTGGCACAGAACAACCCGCCCAAGGCAGTGCCGGACTTCGCGGCGGTGATGCGACTGAAGCCCAACGACGCCGCCGCCGCGTTCAACCGCGGCCTTGGCTTTCAGCAGGCGCAGATCTGGGACCGTGCCGACGCCGACTTCATGATGGCCGTACGCCTCGATCCGACGTTTGCCGAAGGCTACTACCAGCGCGGCCGGATCTGGGTGATCCAGAAGAGCTATGCGTGGGCCATCGAGGCGTTCGACGAAGCCATCAAGAACAAGCCGGACTATGCGGAAGCGTTCGTTGGGCGTGCGCTTGCCAAGCGCGGCCTGCTGAAACCGGATGACGCGCTGGCCGACATCGATGCGGCGCTGAAGATCGACCCAAAGCTGCCCGATGCCTATTTGGCGCGCGGCAACCTTCGCCTCGACGCGGGCCAACTGAAGGAAGCGGTCGCCGACTATGACCAGGCGCTCGCCCTGAACCCGAAGCTCAGCGATGCCGAGGTGAACCGGGCTGCTGCGCTCGGCCGCTTGGGGCAGACCACCGACGCGACCGATGGGTACACCCGTGCGTTGCGGACCGCGCCCGACAATACCAGCGCTCTGGTGGGCCGCGCGGTCGCGTACCGTTTGCAGGGGCGCACCGCCGACGCGCTGGCTGATCTGAACCGCGCCATTGCCGCCGACCCTAAACTTGGCCGCGCGTTCGCTGAGCGGGGCGCGATCCAGTTGCGCGGCGGGCAGAATGAAGAAGCGATAGCCGACCTCACGAAGGCGATCGCACTGGACGGTAACGATGCGGGCAGCCTGCTCAACCGGGCGGTGGCGCGCATCCGGATGGGGGCGGTGCGCGATGCCCTGACCGACCTGGATGCAACCGTCCGCCTGACGCCAAAGTCGGCGGAAGCGCTGTACCGCCGCGCCAACTTGCTGGCCGCGATGCGGGAGTATCCGCGCGCGCTGACAGACTATGACGCGGCCATCGCCAACGGCGCCGGGACGATCGCGAACGGCGAGCGCGCGACGGTGTTGCTGGCTCTTGGGCAGGCGAAGGAAGCGGCGGCGGACTTCTCCAAGGTGATCGCGGCCGCGCCGGCCAATGCCGCAGCCTATCTGGGCCGTGCGCGCGCGCTGCGGGCGGCGGGCCAGGGCGATGCCGCGACCGCCGATCTGAATGAAGCCATCCGGCTCGATCCCGCCAACACCGACGCGGTCTCGGAGCGCGGCATGGCGTACCTCAGCGCGGGCCGGTTCGACTATGCGATTGCCGACTTCACGGCGGTGCTGACGCGCACGCCGGCGGCGGACGAGGCGCGGATCAATCGGGCGGTCGCGTACCTCGGCGCGCGGGACTATCCGGCGGCGCTGGGCGACCTGAATGCGGCGCTGCAGCGGGACCCGAATTCTGCCGAGGCGCGCTTCGCCCGGGGCAGTGCACTGCACCAGTTGGGGCGCACCGACGAGGCGTTGGCCGACTTCGACCGGGCGGTGGCGATGGCGCCGAAGGACACGGCGGGGCGCAGCCAGCGGGCGGTGACGCTGTACCAGAGTGGGCGCACCCAGGATGCGATCGCTGAGTTCACCGTGGTGCTGGGCATGGAGCCGGGCAATGCCCGGGCGACCTTCAACCGGGGCGTGGCGCTGGCGCACACGGGGCAGGCGGATGCGGCGCTGGCGGACCTGAACCGCGCCATCACGCTCGATGCCGGCTATGCCCGCGCCTATGTGGAGCGGGCGAGCCTGAACTTTGCCCTGGGCAAGTTCTCGGAGGCCACACCGGACTTTGCCATGGCGGCGAAGCTGGACCCGCAGCAGGCGGCGCGGTGGGACTTGTGGGCCCACGTGGCGGCAAGCCGGGCGGGGACGGCGCCGGTGCAACAAGTGGCGGCCAGCGACAAGGGGCACTGGCCGGGGGCGATGACGGCGCTGTACCGTGGCGACCTGGGCCTGGAGGCCGCAGTGACGGCGGCGGGTACCGAGGCGGAGGCCAAGGCAGGCGCGGAGTTCTTTGCCGGCGAGTACCTGCTGCTACGCGGTGACGACGACGGGGCGGCGGTGCATCTGGCGCGGGCGGTCTCGGCCGGTCCGATCAGTTCCTATGAGTACGGCGGCGCGCGTGCGGAACTGCGCCGCTTGGGACTGATGCCGAACTAACTACATGAACAGGCGCGGGTCGGTGTTGCCGGTGTAGAGCGAGGCGACGAACTCGCCGTAGCCGTTGTACATGAGGGTGGGCACGCGGCCCGAGGTATCGAGCGGGCGTTCGGTGGCCTGGCTCCAGCGCGGGTGCGCGACGCCCGGGTTCACGTTGGCCCAGAAGCCGTATTCCTTGGGCTGGTACGTCTCCCAGAACGTGCGGGGGCGTTCGGCGACAAACGAAATCTCGACGATCGATTTGACCGCCTTAAAGCCGTACTTCCACGGCACGGCCAAGCGCAGCGGCGCGCCGTGCTGCGGCGGGGCCGGATGGCCGTACACGCCGGTGGCGAGGAAGGTGAGCTCGTGGGTCGCCTCTTCGATGGTGAGGCCTTCGGTGTAGGGCCACGGCCACCAGAACTGCCGCTGACCCGGCGCCATGTCCTTGTTGAGGAACGTCACCAGCTTCACGTATTTCGCGGCGCTGGTGGGCTTGGCGAGATCGACCAGCGCCTTCAGCGGGAAGCCGGTCCACGGCACGATCATCGACCAGGTTTCGACGCAGCGGTGACGGTAGACGCGCTCTTCGAGCGGCATCTTGGCGAGCAGGTCGTCGATGGCGAAGGTGAGCGGCTTATCGACGAGGCCGGTGATCTTCACTTCCCACGGGCGGATCTTGAGCTTGGCGGCGTCGTCGGTGATGTCGGTCGCGGCCTGCTGGTATTCGTAGAAGTTGTTCCACGAGGCGGCGTTCTTTTCGGCCGTCAACGGACGGTCGGTGACGTATTTGGCGTTGCGCTTGACCGGATAGAGCTTGGCGCTGGGATCAGCGGGGCCGGTCGCGGCATGGGCGGGCGGCGCGAACGCGGCGGCGGCGGCTCCGATGGCGCCGAGGCCCAGGCCGGCCAGCACGCTGCGGCGGTCGCGGAACAAGGCTTCCGGCGTTGCGGCGGATTCCGGCAACTCCCAGCCACGCGGATTCTTGATCAACATGCTCGCGACCCTTCCGTCAGAGGACAGTGCTTGGGAGGGAGTTTGAACCCCACCCGGCGCGCGACAAGTCAAACCGCCGTGACAGCCCCGGTTAGGTGAGGTCCGCGACGGCTTTCGCGATGCGGACGCAGGCTTCTTCGAGCTGGGACTTGGACGTGGCGTACGAGATGCGGAAGTGCGGCTCGAGCCCGAACGCGGCGCCTTGGACCACCGCCACACCGGCGACTTCGAGCAGGTAGGTGACGACATCGGTGTCGTTGCGCAGGTCTTTGCCGGCGGGCGTTTTCCTGCCGATCAGGCCGGCGCACGACGGATACACGTAGAACGCGCCTTGGGGCTTGGTGCAGGTGATGCCGGGGATGCGGTTCAGCGCGGCGACGACGAGATCGCGGCGTTCCTGGAACGACGCCACCCATTTCGGCATGAAATCCAACCCGCCGTTCAGCGCGGCGACGGCGGCGGCCTGGCTGATCGAGCTGGTGTGGGTGGTGCTTTGCGATTGCACGTTGGCCATCGCCTTGATGAGTTCGGCGGGGCCGCCGGCATACCCCACACGCCAGCCGGTCATCGAATACGACTTGGACAGGCCATTGACGGTGAGCACGCGCGGCTTCAGCGCCGGTTCGACTTGGGCGAGCGTGGTGAACTTGAAGCCGTCGTAGACCAGGTGTTCGTAGATATCATCGACCATCACCCAGGCGCGGCTGTGCGGCGCGATGACGGCGGCGAGCGCGGCGATTTCTTCGCGGCTATAGGCGGCGCCGGTGGGATTGGACGGTGAATTGAGCAGGATCCACTTGGTGCGGCCGGTGATGCTGCGTTCCAACTGGCGCGGGCTGATTTTGAACCCGGATTCCGGCGTGGTGGGCACGAACACCGGGCTGCCGCCGGCGAGCTGCACGATATCGGGGTACGACACCCAATAGGGCGCGGGGATCACGACCTCATCGCCGGGATCGACGGTGGCCATGATGGCGTTGAAGATCACCTGCTTGCCGCCGGCCGAGACGGCGATTTCATCGATCGAATAATCGAGCCCGTTCTCGCGCTTGAACTTGGCCGAGATGGCTTCGCGCAGCGCCTTGGTGCCGTGGACCGGCGTGTATTTGGTTTCGCCGCGGCGGATGGCGGCGATGGCCGCTTCCTTGATGTGGTCCGGCGTATCGAAATCGGGCTCGCCGGCGCCGAGCGCAATGATGTCGCGGCCCGCGGCCTTGAGCTCGGCGGCGCGGGTGGTGACGGCGATGGTCGGCGACGGCTTGATGCGCCGGACGGCTTGGGAAAGGAACGGCATGTTTAGCGGCTCCCGCCGCACGCACTTCTGTGGGGAGCGCGACAAGCTAATCTTCACGGAGCGCGCCCGCAACGTGCTTTGGCGCATTTCTCCCCGCTTTTCCTGGCGGCACCGGCGGCGCGGGGGTATTTTGAGGGCGAGCATGATTCCCCCTGCACAACCAAAGGATTCCCCCCGCATGCGCACGCTGGCGACGGTCGTTGTGGCGGTTGGCGCGGTGGCGCTGCTGACGGGCGGATGTTCGATGTTCCGCAAGGCGCCGCCTGCCGTGGCGGCCACGGAGCCGGCGGCGGCACCGGCAGCGGCGGCAACGCCCGCGCCGGTAGCGGCGGCGGCACCGGTTGGGGCCCCTGCCCCGGCTGCTGCGGCCCCTGCTCCCACTCCGACTGTGGCCCCTGCCCCGGCAGTTGCGGCGGCACCGGCAAAACCGGCGGCGCCGGATTGGACGCGGGCGCGCACGGTGACGATCGTGCTGGCGGAAGGCGCGATGGCGCCGGCCGAGACCATTTTGGAAGCCGGTACGCCGGTGCGCATCGAGATCCGCAATACGCGGCGCACGGGGCAGACCGTGAGCGCCGGCGATTTGTTCCGCCAGGGGACCGTGCGCACGGCTGTGGCCGGGCCGACGCGGCGCGACCACACGCCGGGGGGATTCAAGGGCGTGGAGATGGAGGCGCTGGCATACCACGCGGTGAACAACCTGAACCGCATGACGCCGCACGAGATGGATGTGGCGGCGGCGACCAAGAACCCCTTTGACGACGCGCCCGCGCCCGAGGCCGGCTTGGAGCCGGAAAAGGAGCTGCCGCTGCTCGCGGGCTGGCGCGCCAACCGCACGCTGAGCAGCATTTCGGTGGAGCCGCTGGAATCGGTGTTCATTACATTCCTGCCCGGCACGCCGGGCACCTATCGCTTGGGCGCCAGCGGCGGACTATTCGGCACTTCGGCCACCGTGCTGGTGTTGGCGAAGGGCGAACTGCCGCCTTCCACCGAGGCCGCGCGGCCGGCCGCCAACCTTTCGCTGCTCGGCAAAGAAGCGAACCCGCCCGAGGCGAAGTAGGCGGCTTTCGACCACCCACCACGGCACGGCCCCGCGCGTAAGTACGCGGGATTTACGCGCGGCGATGCCGCCGGGGCGCGGCGCGCGATTTTGCGTAAATACGCGGGATTTACGCAAAACGGACCTGACGCCGCGGAGCGCGGGGGCTGGCGTAAATACGCGGAATCTACGCCAGGACGGGCTGCCGATACGGACTGTGATGAACGCGCGGGCGCGGGCCGCGCCACCGTATCTACGGGGAATCTACGGTAATCATGGCCTTTAGGTTGGGTTTTGGCACTGCTGGGCATCGGCCGGCCTCCTGGTTCGGGGCCACGAACTATACAATATGTGGGCGTTTTAGTAAATACGTTTCGTATTCTGTGTGGATCGCATCGGCATGGCGCACGCGTTGACCTCTTTGCCCCTTCCCCGCTGGCGCAGCCGGTGGCTCGCCGCAGCCGTGGCGGTGTTGTGCCTAGCCGGGACGGCGGCGCGGGCGGCGGATGCGCCGGCGGTGCCGTGCGCGGGCGGGCAGCCCAGCTATCCGCCGCTCGACGCCGAGCCGATGGTCGCCGTGGTTCACGGCGGCGAATTGGGCGTGCGGACGCCGCCGGCGTGCACAGCGTGGCCGGCCGGGAAGTTCGACCTGCTGGGGACCACCACCGCGCGCTTCCGCTTTGCGGGCGATGCGGCCGGATTGCTGCCGCGGTTCGCCGAGGTGTCGCACTTCCCCGCCATCCGCTACTGGTCGCCCAGCCGCGACCAGTGGTGGCCGCTGGCGTTTGAAGCCTTCGCGCTGACCGACGCCGACGCGGGCCACGCCCGCGCGGACTTCACTGCCGCGGAACTGCGGCCGGGCACGCCGCTGTATTTCTGGTGGCGCATGGCGACGGAGCGGCGCATTCCGGGCCTCGGCACCGTCCAGCTCGTCAACCGGATCGACGTGTTGGAACTGACCGCCGGCCGCTTGGTGCTCGGTATCACCAGCGAGCCGGCCAGGGTCGCGTTGCTGTTGACCTTGAACCGGGGCGACATCCGCACGCTGTACGTCATCGAGCGCGAACCGGAGACGCCGGACGTGTGGCGCTACTTCACGCTGACGGGCCTGAGCGGACTGGCCGCCATCGACGCCGACGACTTCCTGCGGAATAGCGCCCGCGGCATTTTCCGCTACACGGCGGGGCTGGCGGCGGAGGTGCTACCGGGGCGGTAGCGCGGGGAGCGTGTTGGCGGGGCCGGACGCGCAGTCTACTCGTTGGTCTCGTTTTGTTCTACTATGCGTGCCGCTGGTTTCGGGGCGGCAGTAAGGCGTGGATGGCCGGAACAAGTCCGGCCATGACGGATAGGGTTGAGTGAGCGGGCGATGAACAGCAATCCGGAGATCTTCGTTCCTGAGCGGCACGATGCGCTGCATGCGCATAAGGACCGCGGCGGGATCGCGTTCAAGCTCGTGTCCAACTACACGCCGATGGGGGACCAGCCGCAGGCGATTGAGCAGCTGGTGGCGGGGGTGCGCGGCGGCGAACGGGAGCAGGTGCTGCTGGGCGTTACCGGTTCCGGCAAGACCTTCACGATGGCCAACGTGATTGCGCAGACGCAGCGGCCGGCGTTGGTGCTGGCGCCGAACAAGACGCTGGCGGCGCAGCTGTATGGCGAGATGAAGGAGTTCTTCCCCGACAACGCGGTGGAGTACTTCGTTTCGTACTACGACTACTACCAGCCCGAGGCATACGTGCCGCGCACGGATACCTATGTGGAGAAAGACTCGGCGATCAACGAGCAGATCGACCGGCTGCGCCATTCGGCGACGCGCGCGCTGCTGGAGCGCGACGACGTGATTATCGTGGCGAGCGTGTCGTGCATCTACGGCATCGGTTCGGTGGAGACCTACCAGCAGATGACGGTGCCGCTTAAGCAAGGCGACCGCATCGACCGGGCGGTGCTGCTGCGCCGGTTTGTGGAATTGCAGTACCGGCGCAACGAGGCGGCATTTACCCGCGGCACGTTCCGCGCCAAGGGCGATTCGGTGGAGATCTTTCCGGCGCACTTGGAAGACCGGGCGTGGCGCTTGAGCCTGTTCGGCGAAGAGATCGAATCGATCATCGAGTTCGATCCGCTGACCGGCGAGAAGACCGACAAGCTGGACTTTGTGCGTGTGTTCGCCAATTCGCATTACGTGACGCCGCGGCCGACGCTGAAGCAGGCGATCACCGGCATCCGCCACGAGATGACGCAACAACTGGCGAAGTTTCATGAACAGGGCAAGCTGATCGAGGAGCAGCGGCTGGAACAGCGCACGCGGTTCGACCTGGAAATGCTGGAAGCCATGGGCACGTGTTCGGGCATCGAGAACTATTCGCGATACCTGACGGGGCGCGCGGCGGGGCAGCCGCCGCCGACGTTGTTTGAATACCTGCCATCCAACGCGCTGGTGATCGTGGATGAAAGCCACGTGACGCTGCCGCAACTGGGCGGCATGTCGCGCGGGGACTTGCGGCGCAAATCGACGCTGGCGGAATACGGATTCCGGTTGCCGAGCTGCGTGGACAACCGGCCGCTGAGTTTTGAAGAGTGGGACGCGATGCGGGGGCAGTCGGTGTTTGTTTCGGCCACGCCGGCGAATTGGGAATTGACGCTGACGGGCGGCGTGATCGCCGAGCAGGTGATCCGGCCGACGGGACTCATCGACCCGGTGTGCATCGTGCGGCCGGTGGAGAATCAGGTGGACGACCTGATGCACGAATGCCGGGCGGCGGCGCTGAAAAGCCAGCGGGTGCTGGTGACGGTGCTGACCAAACGCATGGCGGAAGACCTGACGGAGTTTCTGCACGAATCGGGGGTGCGGGTGCGCTACCTGCATTCGGACATCGACACGATCGAGCGCATCGAGATTCTGCGCGACCTGCGATTGGGCGCGTTTGACGTGCTGATCGGCATCAACCTGCTGCGCGAAGGCTTGGATATTCCGGAGTGCGCGCTGGTGGCGATTTTGGATGCGGACAAGGAAGGGTTTTTGCGCTCCCGCACGTCGCTGATCCAGACGATCGGGCGGGCGGCGCGCAATGTGGACGGGCGGGTGATTTTGTACGCCGACCGGATGACGGACAGCTTGAAGGCGGCGATGGGGGAAACCGACCGGCGCCGCGCCAAGCAGCAGGCCTATAACGTGGAGCACGGCATTACGCCGGAATCGATCCGCACCAAGATCGGCGACGTGCTGCAAAGCGTGTTCGAGGCCGACTACGTGACCGTGCCGACCGGCGACGACGACCTGGTGCACCGGATCGGCCATAACCTGAAGACCCACATGGCCGAGCTCGACAAACGCATGAAGAAGGCGGCGGGGGAGCTGGAGTTCGAGGAGGCTGCCCGCATTCGCGACGAGCTGCGGCGGCTGGAGGCGGCGGATTTGGGGCTGGGCGGCGGGGTGAAGCCGCCGGAGGACGTGGCCGGAAGCAAGCCGCGGTCCACCGCGGGGCGGCCGGGGACGCGGCAGATCAAGGGGAAGGCGCCGAAGGCTATCCGGATGTGACGGGAGCGGCCGGCATGCGCCAAGGGAAGACGTGGATGGCCGGAAATGTGCTTTGCGCGCTGTTCGCGCGACGTCCGGCCATGACGGGTTTGATGATGGGTGGTGCCCCCTACTCCCACGTCATGCGCGGACTTGTTCCGCGTATCCACGCCTTTGCTGCGGTGGGGCGGAGGGGAGGCGTGGATGGCCGGAACAAGTCCGGCCATGACGGGTAAGGCTCAGGGTTGGACCTGATGAGCGGCGGGTGGGTCTACATCGTCACCAATAAGCCCAACGGCGTCCTTTACGTCGGTGTCACCAGCGATCTGGCGCGGCGGGCGCAGGAGCACCGGGAGGGGCTCGTGGAGGGCTTTACCAAGCGGTATGGGCTCAAGCGGCTTGTGTATGCGGAACGGCACGAGGATATTCGCGGCGCGATTCGGCGGGAGAAGACGGTCAAGCACTGGGCGCGGGCTTGGAAGGTGCGGTTGATCGTGGCGGGGAATCCGGATTGGGATGACCTGTGGGACACGCTGGGCAGTTAAGTCGTGGATGGCCGGAACAATGCTGGGCGCGCTATTCGCGCGACGTCCGGCCATGACGGATAGGTTAGAGAGTACTTCTGCGTTCCATCGTCATGGCCGGGCTTGGCCCGGCCATCCACGATTTGCGGCGGCGACGGTTTAGGGAGAGCGGGTGTGAAGCCACAGGTTGCGTTGGTGACCGGCGCGGGGCGGCGGATTGGGCGGGCGATTGCGGAAGGGCTGGCCGCGGATGGCTGGCGGGTGGCGATTCACTATTGGAATTCGGAGCAGGCGGCGGGCACGACGGCGGCGGCGATCCGGGGCAAGGGGGGCGTGGCCGGGTGCGTGCGCGGGGATCTGGCGGACGAGAACCATGTGCTGACGCTGGTGGAGCAGGCCGCATATCACCTGGAGGGGCCGGTGACGTGCGTGGTGAACAGCGCGTCCGTTTTCGAGCAGGACGGGGCGGCCACGGCGACGCGGAAATCGTGGGACAAACACTTGGAGACCAACCTTCGCGCGCCGTTCGTGCTGGCCCAGGAAATGGCTAAGCGGCTGCCGGCGGGGGAGAACGGCGCGGTGATCAACCTGCTGGATCAGCGGGTGTGGAACCTGTCGGGCGATTTCATTTCGTACACCGTGAGCAAGGCGGCGCTGTGGACGCTGACCCAGACGCTGGCGCTGGCGTTGGCGCCGCGCATCCGGGTGAACGGGATCGGGCCGGGGCCGGTGCTGCCGAGCCAGCACCAGACGGCGGAGCATTTTGCGGCGCAGGTGGCGGCGACGCCGCTGGGTATCGCGGTGCCGCTCACGGATATCGTGGCGGCGGTGCGGTTCATTTTGGGAGCACAATCTTTGACCGGGCAGATGATCGCGTTGGATTCGGGCCAGCATTTGGTGCCCGGCGGGCGGGCGGAGATGGGCCGATGACCCGCCCGGCGGAAGGGCTGACCCGGCGGCTGGTGGTGATCCGCGACCTCGACCTGACGGCGCGGGTGGGGATTTACCCCCACGAAAACCAAAAAGCCCAGGCGATCCGCGTGAATATCGAGCTGGACGTGGAAACCCGCGCCATGCGGGACGAGATCGCCGACGCGGTTTCTTATGAAACCGTGGTGAACGGCGTGAAAGCGCGGTGCGCCGCCGGCCATGTGAACCTGGTAGAGACCCTGGCCGAACGCATCGCCGACGACTGCCTGGCGGATGTGCGGGTAAAGCGGGCGCGCGTGCGGGTGGAAAAACTGAGCGCGATCGCGGAGGCCGCGGGGGTAGGCGCCGAGGTGGTAAAAGCGCGCAGCGCGCCGCTTCCTGCGGGCGCCGGCGGGTAGGCCACCACCCAACATTGTGCACATGGCGGAAAACCGGGCTTTTTTAGCCACTGTAACGGGCACGCATGCGCGACGTTTTTGTTACGGTTGCTCCTTGACACTGATTTACGATTTAGAATCAGCGGCTTAGAGAAACTGCTGAAATCTTGGGCAACGTGACAAAAACCCTAGGATGCGTGCGGCCCGCCGCTTGGCGCGCTCGGGTTGTCCACAAGGTTGTCCACGGCAAACGGGGATGATTTTCGCGGCCCCGGCGCGCATATCTGGCCCATGACCAGCGACGAGCCCGAGGCCCCGGTTGCGCCGACCCGCAGAACGCCTGCGGATGGGCAGAAAGTCATCGCCGGGTACCAGCGCACCCTGCCCGATGCGCCGGGCGTGTACCGCATGTTCGACCGGCGCGGCATGGCCCTCTATGTGGGCAAGGCCAAGAGCCTGAAAAAGCGCGTGATGGCCTATGTGAGCCTGAAGGGGCTCGACACCCGGCTGCTGCGCATGGTGGCGGCCACGGTGACCATGGAGTTCACCACCACCCACACGGAGGTGGAGGCGCTGCTGCTGGAATCGAACCTGATCAAGTCGCTGAAGCCGCGTTACAACATCCTGCTGCGCGACGATAAGTCGTTTCCCTACATCCTGATCACGGCGGACCAGCAGTGGCCGATGATCACCAAACACCGCGGCAGCCGGAAGGGCAAAGGCCGCTATTTCGGGCCGTATGCCTCGGCAGGCGCAGTGAACGACACGCTGGCGGCGCTGCAGCGCGCATTTCCGCTGCGGGTGTGCAGCGATTCGGTGTTCGCCAGCCGGACGCGGCCGTGCCTGCAGTTTCAGATCAAGCGCTGCACGGCGCCGTGCGTGGGGCGCATCGACCACGACGGCTACCTGGCGATCGTGAACGAGGCGATCGAGTTTCTGTCGGGCAAGAGCCACGACATCCAGACCGACCTTTCCGCCAAGATGGAGGCGGCCAGCGCCGCGCTCGATTTCGAGCAGGCGGCGATGCACCGTGACCGGCTGCGGGCGCTGGCCCAGGTGCAGTCGCGGCAGGGCATCAACTTCCCGGACCTGGAAGACACCGACGTGATCGCCGCCTACAGCCAGGCGGGGGAAACCTGCGTGCAGGTGTTCTTCTTCCGGCACGGGCGGCACCACGGCAACCGGCCGTACTATCCGGCCCACACCCAGGAATCGACGGTGGCCGAGGTGCTGGCGGCGTTTGTCGGCCAGTTCTATGCGACCGCCACGCCGCCGCCGACGGTGCTGCTATCGCACGCCATCCTGGGCACCGAGCTGATCGAGGAGGCGCTGACCATGCGCGCCGGGCGCCGCGTCCATATCGAGGTGCCGGTGCGCGGCACCAAGCGCGGGCTGGTGGAGCAGGCGGAGACCAATGCGCGCGGGGCGCTGGACCGGCGGCTGTCGGAGAGCGCGTCGCAGCGCAAACTGCTGGACGGGGTGGCCAAGGTGTTTGGGCTGGAAGCGCCGCCGGCCCGCATCGAGGTCTACGACAACAGCCACACCGGCGGCACCAACGCGGTGGGCACGCTGATCGTGGCGGGGCCGGAAGGCTTTATGCGCAACCAGTACCGGACGTTTAACATCAAGGACACGCAGGCCGCGCCGGGCGACGATTTCGCCATGATGCGGGAAGTGTTCACGCGGCGGTTTTCCCGGCTGCTCAAGGAACACCCGGAGCGGGAACCGGGCATCTGGCCCGACCTGGTGCTGATCGACGGCGGCGCGGGGCAGCTCTCCTCGGCCCAGCAGGTGTTTGCCGATCTGGGGCTGACGGGGGTGGCGCTGGCGGGCATCGCCAAGGGGCCGGACCGCAATGCTGGCAAGGAGCGGTTCTTTTTGCCGGGGCGGGAGCCGTTTGTATTGCCACAGGGGGACCCGGTTCTGTACTTCCTGGAGCGGCTGCGCGATGAAGCGCACCGGTTCGCGATTTCCACCCACCGCGGACGCCGCTCGCGTAAAATGGGCTTGTCGCCGTTGGACGAAATTCCGGGTATCGGGCCCACACGCAAACGCGCGCTGCTGCATCGCTTCGGCTCGGCCAAGGCGGTGGGGCAAGCCGCGTTGTCCGATCTGGAGTCGGTCGACGGCGTTTCGAGCGAACTAGCGGAAACCATCTTCCGCCACTTTCACGCAGAGGGCTGAGTGACGACTCATCCGCAACCCCAGGCCGCCACGGCCCCGCGCCGGCGCGGCGGCCTGCCGCAGAGCCTGCCCAATCTGCTGACGTTTTCGCGGATCGCGGTGATTCCGCTGCTGGTGGCGTCGTTCTACCTGGACGGCGAGTGGTCGGCGTGGGTGCCGTTCGGCTTGTTCGCCGTGGCCGGGATCACCGATTTCTTCGACGGCTACCTGGCGCGCGCCTATACGCTGCAGTCGAGCCTGGGCCGGTTTTTGGACCCGATCGCCGACAAGCTGCTGATCGCGGCGGTGCTCTTGATGCTGGTGGCGGTGGACCGCATCACCGGGTGGACCGTGCTGCCGGCGCTGGTGATCCTGCTTAGAGAGTTCCTGGTTTCCGGCCTGCGGGAATTCCTGGCGGAAGCCAAGGTGAGCGTGCCGGTATCGACCCTGGCGAAGTGGAAGACGGCGCTGCAGATCGTGGCGCTGGGGTTCCTGCTGGTGGGCGATGCGGGCGACCGGGTGCTGCCCGCCGCGCTGCCCGCGACCGGCATCGGCGTGATCGGCCTGTGGATCGCGGCGATCCTGACGCTGTACACCGGCTACGACTACATGCGGGCCGGCCAGCGCCATTTGCTCAACGGCTAGGCTGCCGGTGGCAGGGCGCCGCCGCTGCGAGTATGGTTGACCGATGAAACTCGTATATTTCGCTTGGCTGCGCGAACGCGTCGGCATTCCCGGTGAATCGGTGACGCCGCCCGCCGACGTGACCACCGTGGGTGCCCTGTTGCAGTGGCTAAAGGCCCGCGGCGGCGGCTATGCCGAGGCGCTGAAGGACTTGTCGGTCGTGCGCGTGGCGGTGAACCAGGAATACGCCGGGCCCGACGCACCGGTGCGCCCCGGCGACGAAGTGGCGTTGTTTCCGCCGGTGACCGGGGGCTGACGTGAGTGTGCGTGTGCAGGCCGAGGACTTCGACGTGGGCGCCGAGATTGCGGCGCTGCGCCAAGGGGCCACCGGCAGCGGCGCGTTTGTAACGTTCACCGGCATCGTCCGCGAATACTCATCGGGGCGCGCCGACGGCGCGACGTCCGACAAGCAACTCACCGCGATGACCCTGGAGCACTACCCGGGGATGACGGCACGAACCTTGGAGGCGATCGAAGTGGAGGCGCGGTCGCGCTGGCCGCTCGATGCCTGCTTGATCGTTCACCGCTATGGGCGGCTGGAGCCGGGCGCCAACATCGTGCTGGTGATCACCGCGTCGCCGCACCGGCTGGCCGCGTTCGAGGCGGCGGAGTTCCTGGTGGATTGGCTGAAGACCAAGGCGCCGTTCTGGAAGCTTGAGGAATCGGGCGCCGGCGGCCACTGGGTCGAGGCCAAAGCGATCGACGATAAGGCCGCGGACCGCTGGACGGTAGCCGCGCCCGGACCGGCCCAACACCGCAAGGCCGGTTAGCGCCCCTTGAAACCGGCGCCGAATGCCGCAGATTAGCCGTTAGGCTTTGGAGCACCCCATGTTCATTCAGACTGAAGAAACCCCGGATCCCAGCGTTTTGAAGTTCCTGCCCGGGCGAAAGGTTTCGCCTAGGGATGTGACGTTCGCCAACGTGGCCGACGCCAAGGACTCGCCGCTGGCGCTGCGTTTGCTGGCGGCCGGCGCGGTGCGGGTGGAACTGGGCCCCGATTACATCGCGCTCACCAAGCCCGCCAAAGGCCAGTGGAAGACGCTGAAGCCCGGCATCTTGGGCGCGATCATGGATCACTTCACCACCAGCGCCCCGGTGGCGGAAGAGAAGCCCAAGGCCGCGGCGGCGCCCGGCGGCGTTAGCGCCGACGACATGGGCCTGGTGACCGACGACGAAATCGCCGAGCAGATCATCGACCTGTTGGAGAACCGCATCCGCCCGGTGGCCAAAGACCACGGCGGCGATGTGGTGTTCTTTGGCTTCAACCCGGACCGCGGCCGCGTGCACCTGACGTTCGAAGGGGCCGCCTCAAGCCTGCTGGGCGGCATCCAGACGATGCTGCGCCACTACGTTCCGGAAGTGAAAGAGGTCGTGAACCACGCCGACTGGATCCCGCGCCCGGGCCTCGAATCCGAAGAAGGCATTGCGGTGCAGGCGGTGTTGGACGAGGAGATCAACCCGTCGGTCGCGTCCCACGGCGGCAAGATTCGTCTGCTCGACGTGGTGGACCACACCGCGTTCATCCGCCTGGAAGGCGGCTGCCACGGCTGCGGCATGGCCGACGTGACGCTCAAGCAGGGTGTCGAAGTGGCGATCCTGGAGAAGGTGCCGACGATTCAGGCGGTGCTGGACACGACGGACCACGCCGAGGGCAAGAACCCGTACTACCAGCCGGGGCACTGAGCGCCTACTCCGCGCCGACAAGGCGTGGATGGCCGGACGCGTTAGCGTTGCGCGCTGTCCGCGCGACGTCCGGCCATGACGGCTAGGTTGAAACCCACCTCATCTTCAGCGTCATGCGCGGGCTTGTCCCGCGTATCCACGCCTGCACGGCAGTAAGGCGTGGATGGCCGGAACAAGTCCGGCCATGACGGCCTAGGCACTAGGCCATTCGGTCCTACGCCGTCACCTTGCCGCGCACCGCGGCGTCGTAGGCTTCCATCAGCGTGCGGGTGACTTTGCCCGGCGTGAACTTGAACTCGTCGATCGAGCCGACCGGGGTCACTTCGGCGGCGGTGCCGGTGAGGAACACTTCCTGGGCCTTGGCGAGTTCACCGGGCAGGATGGCGCGTTCGGTCACCGGGATGCCGTTGGCGCGGGCGAGTGCGATCACGGTTTGGCGGGTCAGGCCGTTGAGGAAGCAGTCGGCTTCCGGCGTGTGGACCTTGCCGTCGATCACCAGGAAGATGTTGGCGCTGGTCGCTTCGGCGATACGGCCGCGGTAATCGAGCATGAGCGCGTCGTCGTACCCGGCCCGTTCCACTTCATGCTTGGACAGCGTGCAGATCATGTACAGACCGGCGGCTTTGGCGTGCACCGGCGCGGTGTCGGGCGCGGGTCGCTTCCACTGCGCGGTCTTCAGGCGCAGGCCCTTCATGCGCGCTTCCGGCGCGTAGTAGGACGGCCAGTTCCACGCCGCGACGGCTAGGTGGATCGTGTTGTTCTGGGCCGACACGCCCATCTGCTCGCTGCCGCGCCAGGCGATCGGGCGCACGTAGCCGTCGGTGAGGCCGTTGGCCTTGAGCACGTCGTTGCACACCGTATCCAGGGTGGCGACGTCGTAGGGGATTTGGAACCCCATCATCTTGGCGGAGGCGTGCAGGCGCTCGCTGTGTTCGTGCAGCTTGAAGATGGTGCCGCCGTAGGCGCGGGCGCCTTCGAACACCGAGGAGGCGTAGTGCAGCGCGTGGGTCAGCAGGTGCACCCGCGCATCGCGCCACGGCACCATGTGCCCGTCGTACCAGATGACTCCGTCGCGATCGTCGTAGGGTTGCGCTGCCGCCGCCATGGCACGTTCTCCGCAATATCCTTGCCCAATTGTCTTGCTCTAGGTAATGAATGCGATACTATATGTCAACATGGTTGACGTAAATTCTCGCACCCCCCGCAAACCGCTGCCGCGCCCCGCAGCCCCCGCCCCCGTGGCCGAAGAGGAACTGCGGCAAGCCATCGAGCTGCTGTTTTATGCCTACCGCGACGTGACGGCGGAGCCGGACCGGCTGCTCGCCGCATTCAAGTTCGGGCGCGCCCACCACCGCGTACTGCACTTCGTAGGCCGCAACCCCGGAATCAACGTGGCGGAACTGCTGGTCATTTTGCGCATCACCAAACAGTCGCTGGCGCGGGTGCTGCGCGACGTGATGGCGCACGGGTTCCTGGTGCAGAACACCGACGCGGTGGACCGCCGCCGCCGCCGCCTGTTCCTGACCACGGACGGCGTCGCCCTGGAAGCGAAACTATCGGCGCCGCAGCAGGCACGCTGGGCGCGGGCGTTCGCCGACGCGGGCCCCGACGCGGTGGCGGGATGCCGCCGCGTGCTGCTCAGCCTGGTCAACGACACCGACCGCGCGGCGCTGCAACGGGCGCAGACCGCGCGGGGCCGGGCCGCCAACGCCGAGGCGCCGCTGCGGCCGATCCCGCGCGGCCCCCTGCTCGCCCGCTAGATGGAACCGGCCGGCGCGCACATTCTGGTCGTGGACGACGACGACCGGCTGCGCGAACTGCTGCGCAAGTACCTGAGCACCAACGGCTACCACGTGACCGGCGCGATCAACGCGGCGGAAGCCCGCACCCGGATTGCGTCACTGAGCTTCGACCTGATCATTCTGGACGTGATGATGCCGGGCGAAAGCGGCATCGATCTGGCCCGCTCCCTGCGCCAGAAATCCGAGGTGCCGATCCTGCTGCTGACGGCGCGCACCGAGGTGGAGGATCGCATCGCCGGATTGCAGGCGGGCGCCGACGACTACCTGGCCAAACCGTTCGAGCCGCGTGAACTGCTGCTACGGGTGGAAGCGATTTTGCGCCGCGCGCGCCGGCCCGACCTGCGCACTGCCGTGGCGATGGGGCCCCAAGTGTTCGACATCGCGCGCGGCGAACTGATGCGCGACGGCAAGATCGTGAAGCTCACCACCGCCGAGGTGGAAATGCTGCGCCTATTCGCCCGCAACGCCGGCGCGGTGCAATCGCGCGCCGAGATCGCCAAGCTGGGCGCGGGCACGGAACGCGCGGTCGATGTGCACATCACCCGGCTGCGGCGTAAGATCGAGCCGGACCCACGCAACCCACGCTACCTGAAGACCGTGTGGGGCGAAGGGTACGTGCTGTGGCCGGATTGAGGTCCGGCGAGCCATGGTCTTGAAACGCTTCCTGCCGCGGACCTTGATGGCCCGCGCGATCCTGATCATCGTCGCGCCGGTGGTGCTGCTGTTGGCGGTTACCACCACCGTGTTCTACGAGCGCCACTGGGACGCGGTGACGCGGCGCCTATCGCTGGGCGTGGCCGGCGAAATCGCCCTGACCATCGAACAGCTCGAAGGACTGACCCAGTCGCGCCAGATCGACCAGTTCCTGCGTTCGGCGCGCAATCAGCTGCTGTTGGATTTCCGGTTCCGCGACGGTGCGTTGCTGCCGACCGTGCCACCGCCGGTGTTCTTCGGCGACGGTATCCTGAGCCGCACCCTGAACAAGGCGATGAACGAGCGGCTGGACCAGGCGTACCGCGTCGACACCAGCGACGGCGATCTGGTGATGATCCAGGTGCAATTGCGCGAAGGGGTATTGGACGTGCGGGTGCCGCGCGAGCGCCTGACGAGTTCCACCACGTCGGTGTTCATGCTGTGGCTGGTCGGCACTTCGCTGATCTTGCTGCTGATTGCGATTCTGTTTCTGCGCAACCAGATCCGCCCGATCCGTGCGCTGGCGAACGTGGCGGACGCGTTCGGCAAGGGCCGCGAAGTGCCGGACTTCAAACCGTGGGGGGCGATCGAAGTACGCCAAGCGGCGGCGGCATTCGACACGATGCGCAAGCGCATCCGCCGATTCGTGGCGCAGCGCACCGAAATGCTGGCGGGAGTTTCGCACGATCTGCGCACGCCGCTGACGCGAATGCGCCTGCAACTGGCGATGCTGCCCGAGTCGCCGGAGACGGCGAACTTGCGGTCGGACGTAGACGAGATGCAGGCGATGGTCGAAGGCTACCTTGCGTTTGCCCGCAACCAGGACACCGAAGCGGCGGTGGAAACCGACCTGCCGTTGCTGCTGGAACAGGTGGTGGCCAACGCGCGGCGCCAGGGCGCCAAGATCGCGCTGACTTCGGACCGCCATCTACTGGTGCCGCTGCACCCGAATGCATTCCTGCGCTGCATGACTAACCTGGTCGACAATGCCCGGCGTTATGCGCAACACGTGGCGGTTTCGGCCAAGCGCGTGGGCAACATGATCGAGATCGCGGTGGACGACGACGGCCCGGGCATTCCGGCCGACAAACACGAAGAGGTGTTTCTACCGTTCCGGCGGCTGGAGCAATCGCGCAATCCGCAAACCGGCGGGCTGGGCCTGGGGCTCGCCATCGCCCGCGACGTGGTGCGCAGTCACGGCGGCGAAATCTCGCTCGGCGTGGCGCCGCTGGGCGGCCTGCGCGCGCTGGTCAGGATTCCGGTTTAGCCGGTTCCGGTTTGGCCTGTGCCGCGCCGTAGCGCGGACGGCGGAACGGTTCCAGGAACGCATATAGATCTTCGACCTGGCGTAGACGACGATCGAGATGCGCCATGGTGCGCTCCAAATCCGGCGACGGATCGCGCGACCACACCCACAGCGTGGACACCAGGATCGCGTGCAGCCCGGCACGGCGCACGGCGCCGGACACCCCGGCCGCGGAGAGACCCGCCGCTTCGAGCATCCACGCCAGGGAGCGCCGCTGGGCGGCGCCGAGGGCGCAGGCCGTGGCGGGATCGGCCAGGGCCGCTGCAGCGAACGCCAGCACGGCGCGGCGGTGCGGACGCAGCACGTCGAGGCGCCGCATGATGACGCCGAACAGGCGGTCGCGGGCGGAGTCGCCGGTATCGGACTCCGGCAGGCCGGCCAGCATCTGGGCATCGACACGCTGGACGAAGGCGCGGACCAACGCCGCCTTGGTGGGAAACTCGGCGTGCAGCTCGGCCAGGGTGAGGTGGGCGGCGGCGGCGATGTCGGTCAGGCGGGTACGGACCCAACCACGGTCCGCGCCAAGGGTTGCGGCCGCGTCGATCGCGCGGTCGCGGGGCGATGCGTCCGATTTGGGGCGCCGAGCGCGCTTGGGAGCCGGCATGGGGGGAGTTTACACCACCGCGGCGCACTCTGCGTCATGCGCGGGCACCTCTTTGCGGCAGTAAGGCGTGGATGGCCGGAACAATTGGTGGCGCGCTATCCGCGCGACGTCCGGCCATGACGGAGAGGACAGAGGTCGGCTAGCCGGCGAGTTCGCGGGATCGCTTGGCGGCGGCGGCGACGGCGTCTTGCAGCAGCTTGGACAGAGCGCCGGGGGCCATCAGGACTTTCAGGGCGGCTTCGGTGGTGCCGCCGGGGCTGGTGACGTTCTGGCGCAGGACGGCGGCCGGTTCGCTGGACAGATGGGCGAGTTCGCCGGAACCGGCGACGGTGGCGCGGGCGAGCTGGTGGGCCAGCGGCGGGGGGAGACCGGCGGCGATGCCCGCCTCCGCCAGGCATTCGATGAGCAGGAACACGTAGGCGGGGCCGCTGCCGGACACTGCGGTCACAGCATCCATCAGCGCTTCGTCTTCGATCCACGCGACTTCGCCGACGGCTTCCAGCAGGCCGGTGCATTCGCGGCGCGCAGCGGCCGACACGCCGGGACCGGCACAGGCGACGGTGATGCCACGGCCGACCGCGGCCGGCGTGTTGGGCATGGAGCGAACGATGGCGCCGCCGCCCAAGGCGGCACTGAGCCCGGCGAGGGTTTTGCCGGCGAGGATCGACAGGAACGTGGCGGAGCCGACGAACCGGCGGTAGGGCGCGGCGGCGGCGGCCAAGGTTTGCGGCTTCACCGCCAGGACAACCCAATCGGGCTGGAAGTCGCCCGTGTCGGCCAATGCGCCGACCACGCGCACGCGCAGATCGATGCCGGCGCGGGCCGCATCGGCGGACGGATCGACGGCGATGAGCGACCGAGGATCGAGGCCGCGGTCGAGCCAGCCTTGGGCCAGCGCGCGCCCCATCTTGCCGCACCCCACCAACAGGATGCGGCGGCCGGCGGGAACGCTCACGCCTCGCCGACGGTCTCGAGCATGGCAAACGCCACCGCGTCGGCGGGCCGCTTGCCGCCCCACAGCAGCAGCATGAACGCAGGATAAGCCCGGTCGCACGAGGCGAGCGCGATTTCGACAATCATTTCCAACTGGGCCGGCGCGAGACCGACGCCATCGGCGACGATGGTGGTGTGGCGGAACGTGACGGAGGAATCGGTGGGCGCCGCATCGAAATGGCCGAGCCACAGCTGGTCATTGATGCGGGTGACCACTTCGCAGATATCGGTGAAGCGGCGTTCCGGCAGGTTCAGGTCGAACGCGCAGCGGAATTCGAGCGCACTGGCATCGGGGCGCCAGCCGAACCACAGATGGTACTGCGTGTGTTCGCCGCCGATGGAAAACGCGATCTCGTCGTCGCCGATCCGTTCGAAGGGCCATTCGTTGGCCGCGACGAGGTTTTCGAGCTGATCGACCGGATTCGCGGGGCTCCCGTCAAAGGGCGTACTGACCAACGTCACGGGCGCCTCCCCTGGTATGCGGCCGGGCCCAATCTATGGTGGGGCGCGGCCTAGGAGCTACTAGGAGAGGTACCGTGCCAAACAATCGGTACCAGCGCAAGTACGGGTTGGGGATTCTTGTGGGAGTGGGCGTGGGGGCGGGCGGCCAACGGCCGCCGGCCCATTAGGCCCGCGGTTTGCGGGTACGGCGCGCCGGGTTGGCGGGCGGCGCCGGCCGGACGCGCGGTGCCGCGGCGGCTTCCAGGTCGGCGACACGCTTGGCCAGCGCATCGGCCTCGGCGCGGGCGGCGGCGGCCAAGGCCTTGACCGCATCCAGCTCTTCCCGGGTCGGCAAATTCATGCGGGCAACGATCCGCTCGATTTGCTCGCGCACCCGGGTTTCCACCTCGGTTTTCATGTCGCCCAGCATGCCGGCGGCGCCGGTGGCAAGGCGCGCCAGATCGTCAATCAGGGTCTTTTCGCTTTGCATGGCGGGAACTATGAGGCCGCGGCGCACGGCGTTCAAGCGCAGGTACCCCCGGGGCATTTCCCGCGGCTTGCCGGGGCGGGCCGCGCGCGCTTATATGCGGGCGCCACCGCGGTACGCCCGGCCGCGCGGCCGTGTGTCCCTCCAGCGAAGGACCAGCATCCGGTGCTCGCTGCGATTGCGTTCCCCGACATCGACCCCATCGCGATCCAGATCGGTCCGTTTGCGATCCGCTGGTACGCCCTGGCCTACATCGCCGGGTTGCTGACCGGGTGGCAGATCGTCGTGCGCTATTTGCGCTATCCGGGTTCACCGATGCAGCGCATCGATGTGGACGACTTTCTGGTGTGGGCGATCTTGGGCGTGATCATCGGCGGCCGGCTCGGCTACGTGCTGATCTACAACTTCGGCTACTTCGCGCAGCACCCGCTGGAGATCCTGTATCTGTGGCGCGGCGGCATGTCGTTCCACGGCGGGCTGGCCGGCGTGATGGTGGCCATCGCCGTGTTCTGCCGGCGCCGCGCACTGCCGCTGCTCGCCACCGGCGACCTGATCGCTTCGGTGGCGCCGGTGGGATTGTTCTTTGGCCGCGTCGCCAACTTCATCAACAGCGAGCTGTGGGGCCGCGTGACCGACGCGCCGTGGGGCGTGACCTTTCCGGGAGCCGGCAACCTGCCGCGCCATCCGAGCCAAATCTACGAAGCGCTGCTGGAAGGCGTGCTGCTGTTCGCGATCGTGCAGGTGCTGTACCGCAACGCGTGGGTGCGGGCGCGGCCGGGCTTAGTGTCGGGCGTGTTCCTGGCAGGCTACGCTGCGGCACGCATGTTCGTGGAGCAGTTCCGCCAGCCCGATCTGCAGGTGGGGTTCCTGCTGGGCGGATCGACGCTGGGCCAGTGGCTGAGCGTGCCGGTGTTGTTGGGAGGACTGTACCTGGTGTTCCGTGCCGCCCGAACGAACTGACAGCGCCGCCGCCGGCGAACTCGCCCAGCATCTGGCGCGCCGGATTCGCGCGGCCGGGCCGTTGACGGTCGATGCGTTCATGTCGGCGGTCCTGACCCACCCGCGCCACGGGTATTACGTCGCGCGCCAGCCGTTCGGCCGCGACGGCGATTTCATCACCTCACCGGAAGTGAGCCAGATGTTCGGCGAACTGCTCGGCGTGTGGTGCGCCCACGCGTGGGACGTCATGGGACGCCCGCCGCTGGTGCGCCTAGCCGAACTGGGGCCCGGCCGCGGCACGCTGATGAGCGATCTGCTGCGGGCCGCAGCGAGCCAAGCGGGATTCCGCGCGGCGGCCAAGGTGCACCTGGTGGAACTGTCGCAGACGCTGGCACACGCCCAGCGCATGGCGCTGGCAGGATCGGGTTATGACGTGACGTGGCATACGTCGTTCGCGGAAGTGCCGGAGGGGCCGCTGCTGCTGGTGGCGAACGAATTGTTCGACGCACTGCCGGTGCGGCAATTCGTGCGCACGGTGGCCGGATGGCGCGAACGGCTGGTGGATGCGGACGACCGCGGCGGGTTCCAGTTCGTCGTGGCGGCGGCGCCGGGGCCGGGATTCGCCCTGCTCCCGCCGGAAGTGCGCGACGCGCCGGTCGGTGCGGTGGCGGAGGTTTCCCCGGGCGCGATTGCGCTGGTGAGCAACATCGCCGCGCGCGTGGCCAAGGACGGCGGCGCGGCGTTGATCATCGACTACGGCAGCGGCGAATTCGGCGCGCGCGACACACTGCAGGGCGTGGCGCGCCACAAGCCCCATCCGGTGCTGGAGAACCCCGGCATCGCAGACATTTGCGCCCATGTGGACTTTGCCGTGCTGCGCCGCGCGGCGGAGGAATCGGGCGCCAAGGTGTGGGGCCCGGTGACCCAAGGCGCGTTCCTGCACCAGCTCGGCATCGGCCCGCGCGCGGCGCGCCTATCCGCCAAGGCGACATCGGCGCAGAAGGCCGAGATCGAATCGGCGCTGGCGCGGCTGATCGGGCCCGAAGGCATGGGCGGCCTGTTCAAGGTGCTGTGCGTTGCGCACCCGGGCCACCCGGCACCGGCGGGGTTCGCGCCGTGATTCAGGCCGCCAGCCTCAGCAGTTGGCGCATCGTGCGCCACGCGTTTTTCACCCGCGCGGGCGGCGTTTCGACCGGCGGGTTCGCGAGCCTGAACTGTGGCGCGTCGACCGGCGACGATCCGGCCAACGTGGCGGCCAATCGCGAACGCGTGGCGGCGCGGCTGGAAGTGGCACCCACGGCGCTGGTGACGGCCAAGCAAGTGCACGGCGCCAACGTGGTGGTGGTCACCAAGCCGTGGAGCGACGCCGACCGGCCGGAAGCCGATGGGCTGGTCACCGCCACCCCCGGCATCGCGCTGGGGCTGCTCACCGCCGACTGCGGGCCGATCCTGTTCGCCTGCCCCGACGCCGAAGTGGTGGGCGCGGCCCACGCCGGGTGGCGCGGGGCGTTGGGCGGCGTGGTGGAAGCGGTCGTCGACGCCATGGAGCGCCTCGGCGCGCCGCGCTCGCGCATCTTTGCAGCGGTCGGTCCGGCCATCGCCGCGGCGTCCTACGAGGTGGGGCCCGAGTTCCCGGCACCCTTCCTGCGCGACGACCCGGCGAGTGCGGCGTTCTTTTCCGCCGGGCGGGCCGACCACTTTCACTTCGACCTGCCGGGGTACCTGACCTCGCGGCTGCTATCGGCGGGCGTGGGACGGGTCGAGCCGCTGGGGCTGGATACGTTCACCGATTCCGGGCGGTTCTTCAGCCACCGGCGCAGCACCCTGGCCAACGAGGCCCAGTGCGGCCGCCAAATCTCGGCCATCCTCTTGGACCGTCACTAGACAGCGGCACCGGTCCCGGCCAAGCTTGCGGTAGTTGGGCTCTCGTTTGCCCTGATTGGGTCACGCTTCCCCGCTACCCAGTAACGTTGCGGCCCGCTGGACCGCTGCGACCGACGGGGGCGACCACCACACAGATGGAAGGTGCCGCGATGAAGCTCACTTCTGCGTTTGTACCCGTCACGATTCTGGCGGCTGGCCTTGGGCTCGCCGCGTGCGCCACCAACCCCGACAGTCTGCCGCTGGTGCAGAAATCGGCGGTCCAGCGCCTGGTGCTGGTCAACCTGACGTCGGGGCCGATTACCCTGGTGCCGAGCAGCGGTCCGGATATCCGGATGGCGGTGAACGACAAACTGGTGATCGAGACGACCGTGGAATCGCGCAACGACGGCGGCACCATCCGCAACTTCATCCGCGAATCCCCCGCCACCCACGTACTCAAGCCGGACGTGTTCGGGCCGAACCTCACGTTCCGCGATGTCAGCAACAACGCCTATTTCCTGACGCTGAGCACCAAAGGCTGCCCGATTCCTTGGGAAACGAAGGCGCGGGCGTCGGAAGACCACACGGTGAAGCTGAGCGAGTTCATGCCCGGCAATATGGACGTCTGCCCCGCCATTTAGGCGGCGTCTGCGTTTACAGCACCGGTCGGCGGGTGGTAGGTTCCGCGCCGTTTCCACCCCCCGTGAGCAGCAGTTTGCGCCGCCGACCAGGAGTTGCCATGAAAGTGGTCGCCGGGAACTCGAACCGTCCGCTGGCGGAAGCCATTTCGCAGCACCTGTCGATGCCGCTCACCCGGGCCTCGATCAGCCGGTTCGCCGACATGGAAGCCTGGGTGGAGATCCACGAGAACGTCCGCGGCGAGGACGTGTTCGTGATCCAGTCCACGTCGTTCCCGGCGAACGACAACCTCATGGAACTGCTGATTTGCATCGACGCGCTGCGGCGCGCCTCCGCCCACCGCATCACCGCCGTGATCCCCTACTTCGGCTATGGCCGCCAGGACCGCAAACCGGGCCCGCGCACGCCGATTTCGGCCAAATTGGTGGCCAATCTGATCACCACCGCCGGGGCCAACCGGGTTCTGACGCTGGACCTGCATGCGGGCCAGATTCAGGGCTTTTTCGATATTCCGACCGACAACTTGTTCTCGGCGCCGGTGTTTACCCGGGACATCGCATCGCGCTACGACGGCAAGGATTTGGTGTTCGTATCCCCGGATATCGGCGGCGTTTACCGGGCCCGCGCCTTGGCCAAGCGCCTTGACGCGGACCTTGCGATCATCGATAAGCGGCGCGAACGCGCAGGCGTTTCCGAGGTCGTCAACATCATCGGCGAGGTCAAAGGGCGTAACTGCCTGATCGTCGACGATATCGTCGATTCGGCGGGAACCCTGTGCAACGCGGCCGATGCCTTGAAAAAGGCGGGGGCGAAGTCGGTGGTGGCGTACGTCACTCACGGCGTTTTGTCGGGGCAGGCGCTGCCCCGCATCCGCGCTTCGGCGCTGGAAACGCTGGTACTCACCGACTCGATCGCACCCAAGCCGGGGACCGACGAAACGGACTGCGTGCGGCGCATCAGTATCGCGCCGCTGCTGGCCGAGGCGATGATGCGCGTGAATACCGAAACTTCGGTGTCGAGCCTGTTCGACTAGGCCGGCGCTCTGGGACTGGAAACGAGGAAGACCATGGCTGACGTCGTACAACTCAACGCTGAAGTGCGCCCGGGTTCGGGCCGCGGCGCGAGCCGCCTGCTGCGCCGCGAAGGCACCATTCCCGCAGTCATCTACGGCGGCGCCAAGGACAACGCGTTCGTTTCGGTCGACCAGCGCATCGTGCGCCGCGAGTACGAAAAGGGCGGGTTCGGCAATCGCGTGTTCGAGCTGGTCATCGGCAAGGGCAAGGAACGCGTCCTGCCCCGCGACATCCAGCTCCACCCGGTCACCGACAATCCGATCCACGTCGATTTCCTGCGCCTGGTTCCGGGCAGCCAGGTGCGCATCTCGGTGCCGGTGCAGTTCGTCGATGAAGCCGACGCGCCGGGCCTGAAGCGCGGCGGCATCGTCAACGTCGTGCGCCACGAAATCCCGGTCATCTGCCAGGCCGATGCGATTCCTGAGCGCATCGTCGTCAGCCTCGCCGGTTTGGACATCAACGACGCCCGCCACATCAGCCAAGTGAAGCTGCCGGACGGTGTGACCACCCAGATCAAGCGCGACTTCACCGTTGCGACGATCACCCCGCCGAGCGCCGTGCGCGAAGAGGCCTTGGAAGCCAAGGCCGCCGCCGCTGCCGCAGCCGGTCCGACCGCAGAAGAAACCGCGGCCGCCGAGGCTGCTGCGGCCGCTCCTGCCGCCGGCGGCGAAAAGGGCAAGGACGAAAAGAAGAAGTAGTCCTTGCTGCTGCTGGTCGGGCTCGGCAATCCCGGGGAAAAGTACTCGGGCACCCGCCACAACATCGGCTTCCTGGCCTTGGACGTGATCGCGCTGCGCAACGGCTTCGAGCCGTGGCGCAGCAAGCGCGACAGTTGGGAGGCCCGCGGCAAGTTCGGCGACGTGCCGGTCTTGGGCCTGAAGCCGATGACGTTCATGAACCGCTCGGGCATCGCCGTCGGCGAGGTCGCCCGGCTCCACAAGATCCCGCCCGAGAACGTCATCGTGTTCCACGACGAAATCGATCTCGAGCCCGGCAAGTTGCGGGTGAAGGCGGGCGGCGGCGCGGCCGGGCACAACGGCATCCGTTCGGTGTCCGAGCACATCGGGCCCCACTTCCGCCGCGTCCGCATCGGGGTTGGCCACCCCGGCACCAAGGAACAGGTCCACGGCCACGTGCTGAACGACTTCGACAAGGCCGACGCGCAGTGGATCGTGCCCCTGCTGGACGCCATCGCCGACGCGGCACCACTGCTGACCGGCGCCGACGACTCCGCATTCGCCAATAAGGTCGCGCTGATCCTGAAACCTCCGCGCAAGACACCGCCCCCAACCAAGGCCGGCTAGCTCCATGGGATTCACCTGCGGCATCGTCGGGCTGCCCAACGTGGGCAAGTCCACCCTGTTCAACGCGCTGACCGCCACCCAGGCGGCCCAGGCGGCGAACTACCCCTTCACCACCATCGAGCCGAACGTGGGCAAGGTCGCCGTGCCCGACCCGCGCCTGGACAAGCTCGCGGTGCTGGCGAAATCGGTGAAGGTGGTGCCGAACCAGATCTCGTTCGTCGACATCGCCGGGCTCGTGAAGGGCGCCAGCACCGGCGAGGGTTTGGGCAACCAGTTCCTGGGCCACATCCGCGAAGTGGATGCGGTGCTGCACTTGGTGCGGTGCTTCGAAGACGGCAACGTGATCCACGTAAACAACAAGGTCGACCCGGTCGCCGACGCCGAGACAATCGAAACCGAACTCATGCTGGCCGACCTGGACAGCCTGGAGCGCCGGGTGAACGGCCTGGAGAAGAAGGCACGCGGCGGCGACCGCGACGCCAAGGCGCTGATGCCGGTGGTCGACAAGCTGATCAAGGCGCTGCGCGAAGGCACCCCGGCCAACCGTGTCGCGTTCGAAGGCGCCGAGAAGTTGTTGGTGCCGGGCCTGCAACTGCTGACCGGCAAGCCGCTGCTGTACGTGTGCAATGTGGGCGAAGCGGATGCCGCGACGGGCAACGAACTGACCCAACGCATGGCGGCGAAGGCCAAGGCGGAGGGCCGCGGTCACGTGGTGATCTGCGCTTCGATGGAAGCAGAACTCGCCGGACTCTCCGACGCCGCCGAACAGGCGGAGTACCTAGGGGCGGCGGGGCTGAAGGAGAGCGGCCTGACCCAGGTGATCCGGGCCGGCTACGACCTGCTGGGGCTGATCACGTTCTTCACGGTCGGCCCGACCGAAACCCGCGCTTGGACGATCCCAAAGGGCGCGAAAGCCCCGCAGGCGGCGGGCCAGATTCATTCGGACATGGAGCGCGGCTTCATCCGCGCCGAGGTCATCGGGTATGACGACTACGTGGCGCAGGGCGGCGAACAGGGAGCGAAGGCCGCCGGGCGCATGCGTTCGGAAGGCAAAGAATATGTGGTGCAGGACGGCGACACGATGCTGATCCGCTTCGCGGTCTAGGCAAGCGTCAGGCGGTGTAGCGCTTCCACTCCACGACGCCGCGCTCGGTGATGCGGTAGTCGGCCACCTGAGTCTGCTGGGCATCGACCAACCGCAGCGACCCGTGGGTGCTTTCGACGGCGGCGATGAATTCGTCGTAGTCCTGGCCGCGGCCCTGCTGCGCCAGACGGATACTCTCGGAATCGATTACCCGGGCGTTGTACATGGTCAACGACCGCAGACCGGCTTTCGGCAGCCAGGTCAGCGTGAGCTCGGCGAGGATCGCGCCTTCGACCAGCTCCAACTGTCCAACCATCCGCTCGGTCGCAATCTCGGCGGTGCGGAACGACAGGTTGCGCCGCGTGATCTTGCCCGCGGAATCGCGGCGAATGAGCGGGTCGAAGCCGCCCACATCCAAAACTTCGAGGAGGAGTTTGGCCGGCATGTTGGCCGGCGCCAGCGCCGCGCGGGCGGCGAGCGGCGCAACCGTACACGCCAGCGCCATGGCTGTGATTGCTTGCCGACGGTCGAGGTTTTGGGCCAAAGACAATGTCTCCACGGCCATACCCACGAGGAATGATAGTCCGATTATTTGCCGCGGTCTTGGTCATTCCGCTGCAGGGGTTGTGCCCCCCAAGCGCTTGGTAGAGGTTGATTTGGGACGGAAAATCGCAGCGGGGAACGGCATGCACATCCAATTGAAGGCCGCCGACGGGTTCACTTTGGGCGCCTTTGAAGCCAGGCCGAAGGGTGCGCCCAAGGGCGGCTTGGTCATCCTGCAGGAGATTTTCGGCGTGAACGCGCACATGCGCGAGGTGTGCGAGGGCTATGCGGCGGACGGGTTTGTCGCGGTGGCCCCTGCCCTATTCGACCGCGCCAGCCCGAATGCCGATGTGCCCTACACCGACTTCGCCGCCGGCGGCGCCCTGCGCAACGCGATTCCCGCCGACCAGACCCTGGCCGATGTCGACGCCGCGGTGGCACATTTGCGCCCCGGCAAGGTGGCGGTGATCGGCTATTGCTGGGGCGGAACGCTGGCCTGGATCAGCGCTGCCAAGCTGAAGGTCGACGGCGCGGTCGGCTACTACGGCAGCCAGATTCCAGCGAACTTGGACAAGGCTCCGCACTGCTCGGTGCTGCTGCACTTCGGCGAGACCGACAAGAGCACGCCGCCGGAGGCGATCGCCGCGATCCGCGCCGCCCACCCGAAGGTGGAGGTGCATACGTATCCGGGGGCCGGTCACGCGTTCAACCGCGCCGGCCACCCGCCCTACAATGCGGAAGCCGCGAAGCTGGCCCGGGAACGCACGCTGGCGTTCCTGGCCAAGTGTTTCGGGTGAGCCCCGGCCGCTAGCGGACGCTGGCGGCGATGTTGCCGCCGTCCACCGTGATGATGGCGGCGGTGGTCTTGCGGGCCTTGGCGAGGCCGACGAAGGCCGCAGCCACGTCTTCCGGCTTCACTTCGCGCTTCAGCAGATTGCCGGTGCGCAAGTATTCCTCGACCGAGACGCCGCGGGCAGCGGCGCGTTCTTCGAGCAGGCCCTTGGCGAACAGGCCAGTGCGGACGCGGTCTGCGTTGACCGCGTTGGCGTGGATGCCGTGGCCGCCGTATTCCAAGGCGTACTGCTTCATCAGCGCGATGGTCGCCGCCTTTGGCAAGCCATAGGGGCCGAAACCGGAGCCCGGGTTCATCGCCTGCTTGGACGCGTTGAACAGGAGCGAGCCGCCGGTGCCTTGGGCGAGCATGACCCGCACGGCGTTTTGCGCCACGTGCTGGTGGGACCAGAAGTTCAGTTCGAAGCTCGCCCGCAGAACTTCGTCGGCGACCGTGCCGATTTCGCCCTGCCAGGCCGCGCCGGCATTGGAGACGACGATGTCGACGCCGCCGAAGGTGGCGCAGATCGTGTCGAACGCAGCGCGCACGGATTTCGCGTCCGTTACGTCGCAGGTGATGGCGAGGCCGCGCTCTTTGAACCCGGACGCGATGGCGCCGGCCACCGGACCGTCGCGGTCGAGGATCGCGACGGCGGCGCCTTCGGCGGCAAAGGCGCGTGCCGCAGCGGCCCCGATGCCACCGCCGCCACCGGTGACCACCACGACCTGCCCGGCAAACGCCGGATCGCTGGACTTGCCGAGTTTGGCCTGCTCCAGCGACCAGTACTCCATGTCGAACAGGTCGGCTTCGGAAACCGGCTGGTAGCGGCCGATGGCTTCGGCATCGGTGACGATGCGCACGGTGTTCACCGCCAGATCGGCGGCAATGCGCGCGGCCGCGACGGAGCGGCCGACGCCGAACAGGCCGAGGCCGGGGACCAGCACCACCCGCGGATAGGGGTCGAGCGCGATCTTGGCCGGTTCGCGCACGCCGTTGTGGCGGATGAAGTATTCGCGGTACTTGGCGAGATAGGCTTCTGCGGCCGCGCGCGCGCCATCGGCGAAGGCTTCGATTGCCGTGTCGTCCGGCGCCGGCACGACCAGCGGCCAGGGCTTCGTGCGGATGGCGTGATCCGGCGTGACCACGCCGCGCTGGCTGTAGCTGCGGACCTCGGCGCCATCGACATAGGCGCGGATCGCCGTGCTGGTGCGGAATTCGAGGACCACGCGTTTGTCGTCCGCCGAATCGAGGTCGTTGGATGGAAAGGCCAACAGTCCGCGCAGGATCGGTGCGACATGCGACGGTGACGCGATGGCGGCCGGCACCGCGGCGGGCACAAACACCTGGGTTTTGCGGCCGCGCTTCAAACGCTCTTCCGCCAGGGTGACCAACGCCACCATGCGGTCGTAGGACTGCTTGGGATCGTCGCCGAAGGTGAAGATGCCGTGCTGGCGGAGGATCAGGCCTTCGACGCCCGGATTGGCCTCGTAGACCCGCGCCGACGCCTGGGCCAGCGCAAAGCCCGGCTTCACGTAGTCGACCAGCCCGACCCGAGCGCCGTAGACCTCGGTGAGCAGCGGCACGTCGAACTCCTGATCGATCAGCGACAGGACCGCCGCCGAGTGCGTGTGATCGATCGACGTGTGCGGCAGGAACGCGTGCAGCAGCGTTTCGACCGACGGGTTGGGTGCGGTGGGGTCGATCAGATTGGCGCGCTGGAACGCGACCATGTCTTCGTCGGACAGGCGGGCTAGCTCGCGCAGTTTCAGCAGCGGTTCGAGGCGAACCGCAGGCATGCCGGCCGCTTCGATCTCGGCCATATCCCAGCCGGAACCTTTGACGCGCAGCACGCTGACTTGCTCGCCGAACAAGTCGCG
Organism: Alphaproteobacteria bacterium; assembly: GCA_947481575.1. GTDB lineage: Bacteria > Pseudomonadota > Alphaproteobacteria > UBA2966 > CAIVPW01 > CANKGV01. Next base: position 32,226 of record CANKGV010000002.1, on the reverse strand, counting down.
CTCGACGGTCTTCAGCGACGTGTTGCCGCCGCCGTGCATGACCAGCAACGGATCGCGGCCGAGCAGACGCGTGGTGTAGACGCGCAGGGCCACGTCGGAGGCGATCCCCTGGTCGCGGGACCGGGTGACCAGTTCGTCGGCATCGCGGTCGCGCCAGGCGGACTTCATGGGAGTGCTCGGCTAGGGCGGCGCCGTGTGCCGCAGGCTCGGAATAGCACGTCCCGGGCGGGCGACAAACCGGCGCGCAGCTAGACCCTAGCGGTGCCCGGGACTGGGTCTTGATAGCCGAACGGGCGCAGCAGGAAGGCGTGTTTGACGGCGCCGCCTTTGAGCGCGACTTCGCCGCGGGCAACCAGATCGTACTGGGGCGGCAACAGGGCCCGGGTTTCGTCAGAAATTTGAATCTCGTCGGGCAGGCCGTGGGATTCCATGCGGCTGGCGATGTTTACCGTGTCGCCCCACAGGTCGTAGGCGAACTTGCGTTCGCCGATCACGCCCGCGACCAGAGGGCCGGAATGGATGCCGAAGCGCATCTGCCAGCCGAGCGCATGGTCGCGCCGAAAGGCGTCGAACTCACGGAACATGGCGAGCGCCAGTTCAGCGACCGCCTCGGCGTGGTCGTGCGCGTGGCCGTGGCCGGAGGTGCCGGCGGCAGCCATATAGGCATCGCCGATCGTCTTGATCTTTTCGACCCCGGAGAGCTCGCACAGCCGGTCGAAGCGCGAGAACAGGTCGTTGAGCAAGCCGACCAATTGTTTGGCGGGCATAGCGCGGGCGACGTGGCTGAAGCCCACCACGTCGGCAAACAGAACGGTGGCGGAGCTGCAGTCGTCGGCGATGACTTCTCCGGACGCCTTCAGGCGTTCGGAGATGCCCAGCGGCAGGATGTTGAGCAACAGCGCCTCGGTCCGGCGCTTCTCGCGCTCGAGTTGGTGCGTGAGGTGGAACGCTTGCCGGTTCGAGGCCAGCAGGAGTTGCGTGTAGAGCAGCGCCAGCCCGGCGCCGGCGGCAAGCCAGATGGCGACCGTCCACTGTTCGAACACCGGTTCACCGGATGCGTTCATCACCAGCAGCGGCGCCACGACCAGCACGGCAAGCAGCGTAGCGGCCTGGCGGACGCTGGTGACCAGCAGGGGCACGAAGGTCATGCCGAGCAGGAACCCGGGCGCGCCGGCCGGGAAGCCATTCGGCAAGCGTACCAGGACCGCAGGCCATCCGACGGCGACCACCACGTAGACCGCCAGCATCACCGCGAACCACGTGTTGGGCCGGTCGCGCAGGCGCAGCGAGTAGGTGGCAATGAATACGAGCAGCAGAGCGGCGATGATCGCCGCACGCACCGGGATCGTCCACGCGACGGCGTTGGGATCGAGCAACCAGTCCCAGGCGACGAATGCGACGGAGGCGATCCCCGCCACCACGGCGCCGCCGCGGCCCAAGCGAATGGTCCGATCCAGCGCCTGGTGGGCGTACTCGCTTTCCTCGTCGCCGCGCAGGAGTTCTTCCGCCGATGTCACGCTCATGGTACCGCCCACTACCAAGCCCACGCGCACGCCCGTGCGCCACAAAAGACGCGGCGCCAAACCGGGCGCCGCGCGGAGGCTTTAACCAACAACCATTGCGAGCATACCCGGTGCGGTGTGACGCGATACCACGCAGCGCCCTGGAAACAATTCCAGGTTGTGGCGCCTAGGCGGGCGGCAGCGCTCACCGGCGGATTCCGCCAGTCTTGGCAGCGCCGGGCAGCGCCACCTACGCGTGTATGCGAGGCCCGTGCGCCGGATCTGGGCTAGGCGACGAAACCGAGCTTTTCCGGGTACAGGGTGAGCAACCCCTCGGTGCTTGCCGGGCATACGCCGCGTTCGGTGATGAGGCCGGTGACGAGGCGCGCCGGGGTGACATCGAACGCGTAGTTCACCGCGGCACTGCCGGGCGCCGTGATCTGGACCGTGGCAACTTTGCCGTCGGCGCCCATGCCGGTCATGTGGGTGACCTCCACCGGCGAGCGTTCTTCGATGGGGATGTCTTTGACGCCGTCTTTCAGAGCCCAATCGATGGTGGAGAACGGCAGCGCAACGTAGAACGGCACGTTGTTGTCGTGCGCAGCGAGCGCCTTCAGATACGTGCCGATCTTGTTGCACACGTCGCCGTTGGCGGTGGTGCGGTCGGTGCCGACGATACACAGATCGACCATGCCGTGCTGCATGAGGTGGCCGCCGGTGTTGTCGGCGATCACCGTGTGGGGCACGCCGTGCTGGCCCAACTCCCACGCAGTGAGCGAAGCGCCCTGGTTGCGCGGGCGGGTTTCATCGACCCACACGTGCAAGGGGATACCGGCATCGTGAGCGAGGTAGATGGGCGACAGCGCCGTGCCGTAGTCAACGCACGCCAGCCAGCCCGCATTGCAGTGGGTGAGGACGTTCAGCCGCGCACCCCCGGTCTTTTTCGCCGCCAGCTCTTGGACGATCTTCAGCCCGTGCTCGCCGATGGCGCGGCACGTGGCGACGTCTTCATCGCAGATCGCGGCGGCGGTGGCGAAGGCGGTATCGGCCCGGGTCTCCATCGGCTCGCGGCGCAGCACATCGCGCATGCGATCCAACGCCCACTTCAGATTGATCGCGGTGGGCCGGGTGGCGAGCAGCGCGTCGTAGGCTTGGGCGAGCGTCGCGTAGTTGGGGTTCTCGCGCAGCGCGAGGGCGAGGCCATAGGCGGCGGTGGCGCCGATCAGCGGCGCGCCGCGCACCTGCATGGTGCGGATCGCGGTGACTGCATCGGCCAGGGTCTTGAGCCGGATGCCGGAGAACTCGTGCGGCAGGCGGGTTTGGTCGAGGACTTCCACCGAACCGTCTTGGCCGCGCCAGATGGTGCGGTAGTGCTGGCCTGCGACCTTCACGTGAAGCCCCCTTATTCGCCCTCGAACTCGACCAGGGTTTGCACCGGGATGCCGAGCTTTTCGATCTTCTTCTTGCCGCCCAGATCCGGCAGGTCGATGACGAACGAGCAGCCGATCACGTTGGCGCCGACGCTGCGCAGCAATTGGATCGCGGCGAGCGCGGTGCCGCCGGTGGCGATCAGGTCATCGACCAGCAGCACGGTGCCGCCCTTGGCGATCGCGTCGCGGTGAATCTCGATGCGGTCGGTGCCGTATTCGAGCTGATAGTCAACGCCGACGGTTTCCCAGGGCAGCTTGCCCTTTTTGCGCACGGGGATGAATCCGGTGGAGAGCTGGTGGGCGACGGCGCCGCCGATGATGAAACCGCGCGCCTCGATCCCCGCCACCGCATCGATGCGGATGCCGGCATAGGGCTGCACGAGATCATCGACCAGCTTGCGGAACCCGTGCGGGTCCTGGAACAGCGTGGTGATGTCGCGGAACTGGATGCCCGGCTTGGGGTAGTTCGGGATGGTGCGGATGCGGGATTTCAGCGGCACCAGGTGCGAGGGCACGCCGGCGGGCACGCGGCGCATCGATTCCGCGGACTTCTTGGCCGGGGGCTTCTTGGCGCCCGCGGGCTTGGCCGCCGTGGTCTTCTTGGTGGGCTTGGTCGCCATTACTTCCCTGCCTGTTGAGCCGCGAGCACACGGCCGGTTATCGCATCGAGCATCTTCACCACGGCCGGATCCCGCGCTTCGGGCGCGGTGATCAGCGCGTATTCGAGCGCGCGGTCACACCCGAACGGGCACGGCACCGCACGGTCTTTCAGGGCCGGCACCACTTCGCGCACCAGCGCGCGGCCGTGATTGGCGTTGTCCAACAACACGCGAATGACATCGGACACCTGCACGTGGTCGTGATCCGGGTGCCAGCAGTCGTAGTCGGTGACCATCGCTACGGTCGCGTAGCAAATCTCGGCTTCGCGGGCGAGTTTGGCCTCCGGCATGTTGGTCATGCCGATCACGTGGCAGCCCCACGAGCGGTACAATTGCGATTCCGCCAGCGACGAGAACTGCGGTCCTTCCATCGCGAGATAGGTGCCGCCCTGGACGACCTTGAGCCCGACGGAGCGCGCCGCCTGCAACAATTCCTGGCTGAGGCGGCCGCACACCGGGTGCGCCATCGACACGTGGGCAACGAAGCCGGGGCCGAAAAAGCTTTTTTGCCGCGCGATGGTGCGGTCGATGAACTGGTCGACGATCACAAACGTGCCGGGCGGCAGGTCTTCGCGCAGGGAGCCGCACGCCGACACCGAAAGCAGATCGGTGACGCCGACCCGCTTCAGCGCATCGATGTTGGCCCGGTAGTTGATGGCGTTGGGGGTGAGTTTATGGCCGCGGCCATGGCGCGGCAGGAATACGACCTGCTGGCCATCCAACTCGCCGAACAGGAACGCGTCGGAGGGTTCGCCGAACGGCGAGGCGACCTTTTCCCACCGGGTATTGGTGAGCCCCTGGATGTCGTAGATGCCACTGCCGCCAAGGACGCCGATGACCCGGCGGTTGGATTGTGTCTGCATGAATTCCTTCGCCCGAGTGTGCGCGCGGCGCCCCTACCGGGCGCAGCGTGTTGAAGACGCAGCCGACCGAACGGCGTCCGCCACCGGACCGGCGTTAGTGAACGTCGCGCCAGACGGCGCGCTTCACTGCGTAGAACATGCCGGTGAGTACCAGCAGGAACAGCATCACGCCAAGGCCCATGCGTTTGCGCTCGCCAAGCTTCGGTTCCGCAGCCCATTCGAGGAACTGGGTGACGTCCTTGGCCATCTGGTCGACGGTGGCCTTGGTGCCGTCGGCATAGTCCAATACGCCTTCGGCCAGCGGCGGCGGCATGGCGATCTGGTGACCCGGGAAATACGGGTTGTAGTTCATGCCGGCCGCCAGGGTGACGTCGTGGGGCGCGTCGGCGAAGCCGGTGAGCAGCGAGTAGACGTAGTCGGGGCCGCCCTCGCGCGCCTTGACGATCAGCGAGAGATCCGGCGGATAGGCGCCGTTCATCGCGTAGCGCGCGGCGTTTTCGTTGGCGAACGGCGGCACGAAGCGATCGGCCAGGATGGCGGGGCGCTGGAACATCTCGCCCTGGTCGTTGGGGCCGTCGGTGACCATCTTGGCGGCCGCGACTTCCTTGGCTTTCGCCTCGGGCAGGCCGATGTCGACGAGGTTGCGGTAGGCGACAAAGCTGAGCGAATGGCACGCGGCGCACACGTTGTCGAACACCTGGAACCCGCGCTGCAGGGCGGCGGTATCGAACCCGCCCATGACGCCGGTGAACGACCATTGCGGCGTCTTCAGGGGCGCTGTGTCTTCGGCCGGGGATGCCGGCAGGGCCGCGGCGAACAGGGCTGCGGCAAGGGCAGCAACGCCGGCACTGCGAACCAGCGTGCGCATCAGCGTTTGCCCTTGGCGAGCACGGCGGTTGCGATCGAATCCGGCAGCGGCAGCGGACTCTCCAATTTGCCGATCACCGGCATCAGCACCAGGAAGTGCAGGAAGTAATAGGCGGTGGCGATCTGCCCGATCGGGACATACGCACCTCCGGGCGGATGAGCGCCGACGATGCCCAACACAATCGCATCCACCACGAACACCCAGAACAGCCACTTAAAGATCGGCCGGAAACGCGCGGAGCGGACCTTGGAGGTATCGAGCCAGGGCACCGCGAACAGAACGACCAGCGCGCCGGCCATGGCGATGACGCCGCCGAGTTTGTCCGGGACGGCGCGCAGGATCGCGTAGAACGGCAGCAGATACCATTCCGGCACGATGTGTGGCGGCGTTTGCAGCGGGTTGGCCGGGACGTAGTTCACCGGCTCGCTGAGCGAGTTCGGCACGTAGAACACCAGCGCGGCGAAGATGATCAGGTAGATGCCCAGCCCGAACAGGTCCTTGGCCGTGTAGTACGGGTGGAACGACAACTGGTCCTGCGGACCTTTCATGTCGATGCCGAGCGGGTTGTTCGACTTGTGCTGGTGCAGCGCCCACAGGTGAATGATTGCCATCGCCGCGATCACGAACGGCAGCAGGTAGTGCAGGCTGAACAAGCGCCGCAGCAGCGCATCGCCGACCGAGAAATCGCCCCAGAACCAAGTGACGATCGCGGTGCCGACCAGCGGGATGGCGCTGAACAGGTTGGTGATGACGGTGGCAGCCCAGAAGCTCATTTGCCCCCACGGCAGCACGTAGCCCATGAACGCGGTGGCGATCATCAGAATGAAGATCACCAACCCGATCCACCACAGCAATTCGCGCGGGTATTTGTAGGAGCCGTAGTACAGGCCGCGGAAGATGTGCAGATACACCACCGCGAAGAACATGCTGGCGCCATTGGCGTGCATGTAGCGCAGGAGCCAGCCGTAGTTCACGTCGCGCATGATGCGTTCGACGCTGCCGAACGCTTCCGCCGCAGTGGGGATGTAGTGCATCGCCAGGACGATGCCGGTGAGAATCTGGATCACCAGGGCGACACCGGCGAGCGACCCGAAGTTCCACCAGTAGCTGAGATTCTTGGGCGCCGGGTAGGCGTACCCGACCGAGCTGTTCAGAAACGAGAAGATCGGCAGCCGGAATTCGATCCAGCCGAGCACGCCCTTGGTGGGACCGCCGCTGGGTTGGGTGGAGCCGCTCATGCCCTAGCCGATCCTGATGCGGTTCGCATCGATGAACGCGTATTGCGGGACTTCGAGGTTCTGCGGCGCCGGTCCTTTGCGGATGCGGCCCGAGCTATCGTACTGCGAGCCGTGGCAGGGACAGAACCAGCCATCGAACTCGCCGTGCGGGTCGGTGTCTTTCTGGCCGAGCGGGATGCAACCCAGGTGCGTACAGACGCCGACCATCACCAGCCATTCCGGCTTTTGCACGCGGGCGCTATCGGCCTGCGGATCGCGTAGCGTTCCGACATCGACCTTTTGCGCTTCGGCGATTTCGTCGGGCGTGCGGTGGCGGATGAATACCGGCTTGCCGCGCCAGCGCACGGTGATGGCCTGACCGACCGGAACCCCCGAGAGGTCGACTTCGATGGAGGCCAACGCCAGCACATCGGCGGCGGGATTCATTTGGTGGATGAACGGCCACAGCGCTACGGCAGTGCCTGCCGTGGCCATGGCGCCAGTGGCAATGTAGAGGAAGTCGCGGCGATTCTTGTCAGCGCCGGAGGGCTCACCAGCCATACGTACTACTACCTCTTGCGGAATCCGCAGAATTCCAATTTGTGTCGCATGGTTTGGTACATGTGTCCACAGGCCAGCTTGCGGAGCGACAAATTGCAACACGCCACCCCCGCGAACGATCCCGCAACCCGTAAACAGCGCGCCGCCACTTGGTTTCGCGCATTGCGCGACAGCATTTGCGCCGAATTCGAGCAGATCGAGCGGGAATTGACCGGAACGGGCAGCGACGCGGCGCCCGGCAAGTTCGAGCGTACCGAGTGGCGGCGGCCGTCGGAAGACGGCGCGGACGCGGGCGGCGGCGTGATGAGCGTGATGAAGGGCCGTGTGTTCGAGAAGGTCGGGGTCAACTTCTCGGAGGTGATGGGCAAGTTTTCGCCCGAGTTCGCCAAGACCATGCCGGGGGCCGACAAGGACCCAAGCTTCTGGGCGTGCGGCATCTCGCTGGTGTCGCACATGCGCTCGCCGCTCGTACCGGCGGCGCACATGAACACCCGCCAGATCGCCACCACCACGGCATGGTTCGGCGGCGGCGGCGACCTGACGCCGATGGTGCCGGACGACGCCGACACCGCCGCGTTTCACGCCGAGTACAAGCGGGTATGCGACAAGGCCGACCCCGGCTACTACCCACGCTTCAAGAAGTGGTGCGACGAGTATTTCTACCTGCCGCACCGCAAGGAGCCGCGTGGCGTGGGCGGAATCTTCTTCGACAACCACAACAGCGGCGACTGGGAGAAGGACTTCGCGTTCGTCCAGGACGTGGGGCGCGCGTTCCAGACCGCGTATTCCGCCATCGTGCGGCGCCACATGAACCGGCCGTGGACCGCGGCCCAGCGCGAGCACCAGTTGGTGCGGCGCGGGCGGTACGTAGAGTTCAACCTGCTGCACGACCGCGGCACCCAATTCGGCCTGCGCACCGGCGGCAACGTGGAAGCGATTTTGATGTCGCTGCCACCGGAGGTGCGCTGGCCGTAAGGCCCCACCGCGCCCGGCAGGATTTGCCGGGCGGCACCTCGCGAGCGGTCGTTTGACGCACCGGCCGGACCCCCGTCAACGTCCCCACCCGCACGTTTCCTCGCCCGCCCGAACGGCACGCGGATTGCTTCGGTTGCGCCACGAACGCTGCCGCACAATTCCGGGGCCGCACCCCTGGTCAGACGAGGAATAGATGGGACATCCATCACCGACCGTATCAGCCACCGCATCCCCCTCCGGTTCGCTGGAGGCCAAGGTTGCGGCCCCGGGGCAGATCCTTTCCCGCGTGGTGGTTCGCCACCCGCGCAACACCATGCCGGTACCAGCGATGCTGGACCTGAAGCGCATCGCCGCACGCTACGACCTTGCCAAGATGACGGGGCCGGAAGCAGTGCGGCTGGCCTCGGAGCTTGTGGGCGCCGGCTTTGAGGAGGCCGACGCACTGGCGCTGACCCTGCCGATCAGCAGCCGCAACGTGATGCGCAAGCTGGGCAAGGTGAGCCGAGCGCCGCGTATTCAGAACTGGGCCGACCTGTGGCAGCACCACGCGACCGCCCTGGACGCCGCCCGCGAGGGCGCCGACCGCAAACGCTTGGACCAGATGGCGCGGATGGTCGCGCTGGCCCAGACCCTGGCCGAAGCTTAGTCACCGCTGGCAGACCGGCCGCCAAAGGCGCGGCCGATCTGCCAGAGTTCGGCCAACAGTTCGCCGCGGCCAGCGAGGAAGTCGCTGGCGATCCAGAGATCTTCGACCGCTTGCAGGGCATGGCCGACTTCGGGCCCGCGCGGAACACCTGCGGCCAGGGCGTCTTCACCGCCGACCGGCAACATCGGCTTGCGCCAGTGGGCGGCCTCCGTAAGCAGTGCCTGCCAGCCGGCGGCGTTGTCCAATTCGTCCGCCGCCCAGCGCAGATAGACCGAGTCGGCAAAGCTCTCCCGACCACTCCGGTACAACAGCGCCCGCCGCGTGATCGGGTCCGCCGTGGTGGTGATCAGCGCAGGTACCGCCAGCGCCACCAAGCGGTCGCGGTCCTTGTTCGACAGCTTCAGCCGGTTGGCCAACGCGGCCATATCGTCGGGCCCACCGTGCGCCACGGCGGCCAGCCGCCGCAGCGGCGACGGGTCGGCGCCATCGCAGCGCGCCAGCGCTCCTAGCCGGTCAAGGTTGGCAGCCTCCGGCACGATCCGGGCGAGCACCCCGGTGCGCGCCGTGAGCTCCAGCACCGCGGCGGGATCGGCAGCGCCGAGAATCCGCAGCAGTTCGTGCGCCACGCGTTCGGCCGAAAGCTGCGCCAACCCGGCGGCGTGCTGCTGGCAGGCGGCGAGCGCCGCGGCATCGGGGGGCGGCTTGCCGTAGTGCGCGTAGATGCGGAAGAACCGCAGGATGCGCAGATAGTCTTCTTGAATCCGGCTCGCCGGATCGCCGACGAACCGCACCCGGCCCGCGCGCAAATCGGGCAGGCCGCCGGTGGGGTCGTACAGCGTGCCGTCGGGGTCGAGGTACAGCGCGTTGAGCGTGAAATCACGGCGCGCGGCATCCGCCGCCCAGTCGTCGGTGAACGCCACGGTGGCGCGGCGGCCATCGGTGGCAACATCGCGGCGCAAGGTGGTGATCTCGAACGGCAGGCCCCCCGAGATCGCCGTGACGGTGCCGTGGGCAAGGCCCGTGGGGGCGACCTCCAGGCCTGCCGCGGTGAGCAGATCGAGCACCGTTTCCGGGACGTCGCTGGTCGCGATGTCGACGTCTTTGACCGGGCGGCGCAGCACGCTGTCGCGCACGCAGCCGCCGACAAAGCGGGCGGTGCCGCCGCGTGCCGTAAGCGCGGCGATCACCGCAACCGTTTCGGGCGCGGACATCCAGGGCTGCGGCGTAAGCCGTTCGGCAACGGGCTTCATGGCGCGGGACGCACGACCTGGCCCGGCACCACTTGGCCATCTTCGACATGCGGGGGCACGTAGACGCCGCCTTTCGGTTCCCCGGTGAGGATCGCGGTGGCGAACAACGCACTGAGCATCAACACGACTCCGGCCGCGGTCAGCCACACCAACGGCGCATCGCGCCAATTGGGCTCGTTTTCATGCCCCAGGGCGCGGCGGCGGGCAACGAGGATCCACACGCCGTAGAGGACAAACGGCAGTAGAAACAGGATCAGGTAGCGCAGCGCGCGAATCATGCGGTCACCGGCGCTAGGCGCCGCGCCAAATCGACCAGTACGCGCGCCGTCGCGCCCCAGATCCGGCGGTCCCGGTAGTCGAACACATCGAAGGTGCGCAGCGCACCGCCGACGGTGGCGGTCTCGCGACGGTGGCTGGCGGGGTCGAGCAGAAACGCCAGAGGCACCTCGAACGCTTCCGCGACCTCGCCGCCTGCCAACGCCAGGGTGAACCCGGGCACGACCACCCCCACCACCGGCGTGACGTGGAAGCCGGTGCCGGTGAGCAATTCATCGAGACGGCCGGCGATGTCGATATATTCGGCACCGAGGCCAATCTCTTCCCAGGTCTCGCGCAGGGCGGCAGCCTCCGGCGTGGGGTCGGACAATTCGATGCGGCCGCCTGGAAAGCTGATCTGGCCCGCGTGGTCGGCCAAGGTATCGGTGCGCCGGGTGAGCAGGACGGTCATCCCGGCGGGACGGTCCACGAGCGGAACCAACACCGCAGCGGCCACAGCCGCGCCGGTGCCGGGCACCGCGGCCGGTGCGGACACAGCCAACCGGTGTTGGATCCACCGAAAGTTTGGGCGCGGGCTGGTAATCACCGGTTGGTCCCTGACCCTGATAGTCCCGTCGGACGACTCATACCATTCCCCGGCGCAGAACCCCACGCCGCCAACACGGCAGCGTGTAGACCGCATCCCTTTTGCCCCCTGCCCGTCCGTGCTAGCGTTTGCCAATCCGGGGCGGATCGGCGCGGTCGTGTTTGGGTCGCGCCGGCGGGCCATGGGTCCCCTGGTTCCGCGGCGGCAACTCCGACGGTGCGTCCGCCGGGTCTCGTAATCTTTCCGTCGCGGAGCGGTAGCAGTGAGCATGCAAGAAGACGTACGCACCCCGGTGGTCAGCACCGAGGCGGCGGTGGCCGAGGTCGAGGCACTGGGCAAGCGTTTGGCGGAAGTCCGCCGGCGCATTGGCGAGGTGATTTTCGGCCAGCACCAAGTGGTCGAGGAGACCCTGATCACGCTGCTGGCGGGCGGTCATGCCCTGCTGATCGGCGTGCCGGGCCTAGCCAAGACCCGCCTGGTGGAAACGCTGGGCCAAGTGCTGGGCCTGTCCGCCAAGCGCGTGCAGTTCACCCCCGACCTGATGCCTGCCGACATTCTGGGCTCGGAAGTACTGGAAGAGTCGGAAAGCGGCCGCCGGTCCTTCCGGTTCATCCAGGGGCCGGTGTTCTGCCAGTTGCTGATGGCCGACGAAATCAACCGCGCTTCGCCCCGTACCCAATCGGCGCTGCTGCAATCGATGCAGGAGCGCGAGGTTTCGGTGGGCGGCGTGCGCCACCCCCTGCCCCACCCGTTCCATGTGCTGGCAACCCAGAACCCGCTGGAGCAAGAAGGCACCTACCCGCTGCCGGAAGCGCAACTGGACCGGTTCCTGTTGCAGATCGACGTGACCTATCCGGACTTGGCCGCCGAGCGCGAGATGCTGCTGGCGACCACGGGCGCCTTCGAGCGCAAGCCCTCGGAAGCGATGAGCTGGTCGGACTTCGAGGCCGCGCAGCGTCTGGTGCGCCGCATTCCGGTCGGCGAGAAGATCATGGATGCGATCCTGACGCTGGTGCGCGACGGACGCCCCGAGACTTCGCAGTATGAAGAAGTGCGCAAGCACGTGGCGTGGGGCCCAGGGCCCCGCGCCAGCCAAGCATTGATGCTTGCAGTACGCGCCCGCGCGTTGCTCGACGGCCGGTTCGCGCCGTCGGCGGACGACGTGCTGGCGCTTGCGGCGCCGGTGTTGCGGCACCGCATGGCGCTGAACTTCTCGGCGCGCGCCGAAGGCGTGACGATGCCGAGCATCATCCGCCTCTTGTGCCAGCCGCTCGCGTAGGCCGGCGCGGAACCCATCACGATGGCCGACATCGCGGTCCGGCAGCGCGCTGAAGCGCTGGCCTCGACGCTGCCGCCCTTGCTGGTGGCGGCGGAGCGGGTTGCGGCAACCGTGGCGCAAGGCGTCCACGGACGCCGCCGCGTCGGCACAGGCGAGAGCTTTTGGCAGTTCCGGCGCTACCAGCAAGGGGACGCGGCCACCGCCATCGACTGGCGCCAATCGGCAAAATCCGACCGCCTGTTTGTGCGCCAGCACGAGTGGGAAGCGGCCCAAAGCGTGTGGCTGTGGCGCGACGGTTCGGCCTCGATGCGCTACCGCTCGCGCTGGTCCAAGATATCCAAGCTCGACCGCGCAACGCTGTTGCTGCTTGCGGTGGGCGCGTTGCTGGTACGCGGCGGCGAACGCATCGGGTTGCTGGGCGACCGGCGCACGCCCGGATCGGGCCGCGCCGCACTGACCCGCATCGCAGAATCGTTGCTGGCGGAAGAATCCGGCGCGCCCGGCAACAGCCTGCCGCCACCAGAGCACCTGCCGCGCAACGCTGAGCTGGTGCTGATCGGCGACTTCTTGAGCCCGGTGGAAGAATTGACCGACGTGATCCGCACCTATGCGGCACGGGCGGTGACCGGGCACTTGCTGGAAGTGCTGGACCCGGCCGAGGAAGACTTGCCGTTCAGCGGCCGCACCGAGTTTCAGGGCGTGGAAGGCGAAGGGCGTTTGATCATCAGCCGCGTCGAGGGCCTGCGCGAATCGTATACGCGGCGCCTGATCGCGCGGCGCGAAGAACTGAGCATGGCCGCTCGCCGCGCCGGCTGGACCTACACGACGCACCGCACCGACCGTCCGGCGCAGACGCCCTTGCTGGCGCTGTACCAGTCGTTGGCCAACCAGGTCGACTAGGGCATGTGGACGATCGGCAGCATCGCATTCGCCACGCCGTGGATTTTGTCCGCGCTGGCAACCCTGCCGGTGATCCTGTGGCTGATGCGGATTACGCCACCGGCGCCGCGGCGCATCGACTTCCCTGCCGTGCGGTTGCTGTTCGGGTTGCAAAGCCCCGAAGAGACGCCGGCGAAGTCGCCGCTGTGGCTGCTGATCTTGCGCGCCGTGGTGGCGGTGCTGATCGTGCTGGCATTGGCGCATCCGATCCTCAACCCCGGCAACCTGTTGTCCGGGGAAGGCACCGTGGTGCTGGTGGTGGACGACGGCTGGGCATCGGCGGAGCGCTGGCAAGCGCGGCAAGACTCGGCGCTCAACTTGGTGGATCGCGCGGAACGTTCCGGCCGCCCGCTGGCCGTGCTGACGACGGCGGCGCCGAACGATGGGAGCCCGCTGCGCATGTCGGGCGTACTCACGCCGGGCGATGCGCGCGATTTGATTCAGGGCCTGAAGCCGAAGGCGTGGCCGGTGGACCGCGCCGCCGCCACCCTGGCCATCGAGACCGCGAAGATGATCGGGCCGGCGGAAGTGTTTTGGCTTTCGGACGGCGTGACCGGCGGGCGCGAAAGCGACGCCGCGGAAGCCGCAGCAAAGAAGCTGGCCGACGCCATGGGCAAGCTGGGAACGCTGCACGTGCTGGCGGACGACGACGCGCAATTGCCGATGACGCTGTCGGCCCCGGGCGGCGGTGAGGTCGACCTGCAGTTCGTGGCCCGGCGCGCATCCACGGCGGTGCCGGGCACATTCTTTGTGCGGGCGAGCGCCGACCGCGGCCAATTGCTGGCGCGGCAGGAAGTGAGTTTCGCGGCGGGCGCGACCGAGGCGCCGTTCACGGTCGACCTGCCGGCGGAGGTGCGTAACCGCATCGTGCGGGTGGAGATCGAAGGCCAGAACTCGGCTGGGGCGGTTTCGCTCCTGGATGAGCGCTGGCGCCGCCGGCCCGTGGGGCTGGTCACCGGCGAGGCGCTGGAGGCGGAACAACCGCTGCTGTCCGGCCGCTATTTCCTGGAGCGCGCACTGTCGCCGTTCGCGGACGTGCGCAACGGCACCATCGCCGGCGTGCTGCAGGGTGAACTTTCGGTGCTGATGATGGCCGACGTGGGCAAGATCGTCGGCCCCGACCGCGCTCGCCTGGAAGAATGGCTGACCAAGGGCGGCGTGCTGGTGCGGTTCGCCGGGCCGAACCTGGCCAACGAGAACGACGACTTTGTGCCGGTGAAGCTGCGTGCCGGTGAGCGTTCGCTGGGCGGCGCGATGACCTGGACCGTGCCGGCCAAGCTGGCGCCGTTCCCCGAGAACAGCCCGTTCCTCGGCTTGGCGCTGCCGCCGGATGTGCATGTGACCCGGCAGGTGCTCGCCGAGCCGACGGTGGACCTGGGCGACAAAACCTGGGCGCGCCTGGAAGACGGGACGCCGCTGGTGACCGCCGCCAAACGCGGCCAGGGCTGGATCGTACTGTTCCACACTACGGCCAACACCGATTGGTCGGACCTGCCGCTCTCGGGCTTGTTCGTGGACATGCTGCGCTCGCTGGTGCGCCTGTCGCAGGGCGTCGTGACGCAGCCGGGCAAGACGGCATTGCCGCCGCTCGCCGCCCTGGACGGCTTCGGCCGTTTGACCAGCCCGGGCGCTGCGGCACAGCCGCTGATCGGCACCGAACTGGCCACGCTGGTACCGGGCCCGCGCCATCCGCCCGGTTACTATGGCACCGACGACGCGCGCCAGTCGTTCAACCTGGGCAACACGCTGCCCGTGTTGCGCGCGCTGCCGAACCTTTCGCAGAGCACGACGTTTGGCGCCTTCAATGAAACCCGGGAGCGCAACTTGATGCCTTGGCTGCTGACGGCAGCGTTGTTGCTGGCGCTGGGTGAATTGATCGCGAGCTTGGGCCTGCGCGGGTTGCTGCGGTTTGGGCCGGCGGCGGTGACGGGAATGTTGCTGCTGGCGGTATTGGCGGTGCCGCACCCGGTGCAGGCACAGCAGTTGGCCCCGCCGATGACCAAGGAGGAGATCGCCCTCGACGGCGCGCTGCAGACACATCTCGCCTACATCGAAACCGGCAACCCGGACGTGGACCGCATGAGCGCGATCGGCCTGTTGGGCCTGACCCGCGTGATGGCGGGGCGCACGGCAGTGGAAGCCGCCGATCCGGTGGGCGTGAACCCGGAAGAAGACGAATTGGTGTTCTTCCCGCTGCTGTACTGGCCGATGACGGCGGAACAGAAGCCGCTGTCCGAACAGGCGCTGGCGCGGGTCGACGCCTACATGAAGAACGGCGGCACCATTCTGTTCGACACCCGTGACGGCGACACCGGCGGGTTGGGCAACGGCGTGGGCATGGGCACCCAGACCCTGCAACGGCTGCTGGGCCGCCTGGACGTGCCGCCGCTGGTGCCGATTCCGGAAGACCACGTGCTGACGCAGTCGTTCTACCTGCTGCAGGATTTTCCTGGCCGCTGGGACGGCAGCCGCGTGTGGGTCGTGCAGCATCCGGGCGGCGTGAACGATGGCGTTTCTTCGATCATCGTCGGCGCCAACGACTGGGCGAGCGCCTGGGCCTTGGATAAGGACGGCTGGCCGATCGCCCCGGTGAGTTCGGGCAACGAACGCCAGCGCGAGTTCGCGTTCCGGTTCGGCATCAATCTGGTGATGTACGTGCTGACCGGCAACTACAAGGCCGACCAAGTGCATCTGCCGGCGATCATGGACCGCATCGGCCAATGAATTCCGGCGCCTATTCGATCGCGTTTGCGCCGCTCGTGCCGTGGGCGGTGATCGGCGCGTTGGGCCTGGTCGCGCTCGCCATTCTCGGATTCGGCGGTCTCCGCCGTGCGCGCGGCATGGCGCTGCGCGCGATCGCGTTCGCCACCGGATTGCTGGCGCTGGCCAATCCGTCGCTGCTGCAAGAAGAGCGCGACTCACTGTCCAACGTAGCGATCGTAATCGCCGACAAGTCGACCAGCCAGAACGTGGGCGAGCGCACCGCGCGAACCGAAGCCGCGGTGACTCAGCTGCAAAAGGAACTCGCCGCGATCCCCAACCTGGAAGTGCGCGTGCTGCACGCCGGTGGCGAGAACGGCGAGGACGGCACGCAGTTGTTCACGGCCTTGGACCGCGCACTGCAGGACGTGCCGCCGAACCGCGTGGCGGGCGCGATCATCATCACCGACGGCGAGGTGCATGACGCACCCGATCCCGCGAACTTGCGCGCAGGCACCTGGAAGGTGACCGGCGCCGGGCCGGTGCATGTGCTGCTCAGCGGCGACCGCAACGAGGCCGACCGCCGCCTGGTGGTAACCCAGGCTCCCACCTACGGAATGGTCGGCACTACGCAATCGGTGAAGGTGCGCGTGGACGACCCGACGGCACCGGCAGGCACGCTGGCCCAGGTGAAGGTGACCACCGATGGCACACAGGTGCAGCAATACAATCTGCCGGTTGGCGCGGAGACCGCCCTGGCGGTGACGGTGCAGCACGAAGGCCAGACCGTGCTGGAGATCGAGACCAACCCGGGGCAGCGCGAACTGACGCTGCAGAACAACCGCTCGGCGGTGGTGATCAACGGCGTGCGCGACCGCCTGCGCGTGCTGCTGGTTTCGGGCGAGCCCCACGCGGGCGAGCGCACTTGGCGCAACCTGCTCAAGGCCGATCCTTCGGTCGATCTGGTGCACTTCACCATTCTGCGGCCGCCGGAAAAGCAGGACGCGACGCCGATCCGCGAACTCTCGCTGATCGCGTTTCCGGTGCGCGAACTGTTCGAAGAGAAGCTGAAGGATTTCGACCTGGTCATTTTCGACCGATACGAGCAGCAGGGCGTGATCCCGCGCCAGTACCTGCAGAACGTTGCCGACTACGTGGCGAACGGCGGCGCGGTGCTGGAAGCTGCCGGGCCGGAGTTCGAAAGCCCCCTGTCGCTGTACACGACGCCGATCGCCGCCGTGCTACCGGCTTCGCCCAATGGGCGGGTGAGCACCGGCGGCTTCATTCCCAAGGTCACGGACGTGGGCAACCGTCACCCGGTGACGGCGGACCTGCCGGGCGCCGACGACACCAAGACACCGTGGGGCCGCTGGTTCCGCCTGGTGGGCGCCAACCCGACCAAGGGCCAAGTGCTGATGAGCGGGACCAACGGCCTGCCCCTGCTGGTGCTGGATCACGTGGGCCAGGGCCGTGTGGCGCAGCTGCTTTCGGACCAGGCGTGGCTGTGGACGCGCGGCTATGAAGGCGGCGGGCCGCAGGCCGAATTGTTCCGCCGGGTTGCCCACTGGCTGATGAAAGAGCCGGACCTGGAGGAAGAGAGCCTCCGCGCCACGGGCATCGGCAGCAAGGTCGGTATCACGCGCCGCACGCTGAACCCCGATCCGCCTAGGGAAGTGACGGTCACCCGGCCCGATGGCACCGAGACCAAGGTAGCGCTGGAGGCGGTTTCCGGCGGACGGTCCACGGGCGCTTTGGCCGTGGACGCGCCGGGCTTGTACAAGGTGACCGACGGGACGCTGACCGCGCTTGCGGCGGTGGGCACGCTCAACCCGAAGGAAAACGAGGACCTGCGCACAACCGACAAGATCATGACCCCGGTCGCGACGGCGACCGCCGGCGACGTGGTGTGGCTGGGCGAGCGCGGCACTCCGGCCGTGCGGATGGTGCGCGAAGGCCGCGATGCTTCCGGCCGCGGCTGGATCGGCCTCCGCGACAATGAGTCCTATGTGGTATCGGGCGTGGCGGAAACGCCGTTGCTGCCGGTGCTGTTGGCACTGATGCTGCTGGCGGGCGGCCTGGTTACCGCTTGGTACCGCGAGGGCCGCTGAGCGGCCCCGGACTTGCCCGCAACCGGGCGCGTGCTACATCCAAACGCATGAGCAACGCCAATCGATCGGTGTGGCCGTCCGTGTTCATCGGACACGGCAGCCCCATGCAAATCCCGGACGGCGCCCCCGGCCGCGCGTTCTTGCAACGCCTTGGCGCGTGGCTGGGTAAGCCAACCGCCATTCTGTGCGCGTCCGCCCATTGGGAGACGGCGCACCCGGCGGTGAGCGGCGCCAGCCGGCCGGAGACGATCTATGACTTCTTCGGGTTCCCTGCCGAGTTCTATGACGTGAAGTACCCCGCGCCCGGTGCGCCGGCGCTGGCCGAGCGGGTCGCCGCGCTGCTTACCGGCGCCGGCCTGACCTGCGATATCGATCCGGGCCAGGGGCTCGACCACGGCAGCTGGGTGCCGCTGCGCCTGATGTACCCCGGCGCCGACGTGCCAGTGGCCCAGCTTTCGCTGCAGCACCACTTAGGGCCCGAGCATCATTTCCGCTTGGGGCGCGCCTTGGCGCCGCTGCGCGCCGAGGGCGTGCTGGTGCTGGGCGCGGGCAACCTGACCCACAACCTGGGCGCCACGATGCGCGGCATGTCGCGCGGACCGGGCGCAGCGCCGGACGCGTGGGCTGCGGCGTTCGACCAGTGGATCGGCAATGCAATCGACGCCGGCCGGTTCGAAGACCTGGTGCGGTACCGGACGTTGGCGCCGAACGCCGCCATGGCGCACCCGCGCGACGAGCACTATCTGCCGCTGCTGGTGGCAGCGGGCGCGGGCGGCGACGGCGCCCTGGGTCTGCGGCTCAACGACGAGATTCTGTTCGGCAACCTGAGCCAGGCGGCGTTCGCGTTCGGCGAGGCAAGCTCCCTCGCCCGCTTGCGGACCACGGCCGCCGCCTAGCCCGTCCCGCGCCTCCGGCGCAGGCACTCCCCGCCCGTTCACAAACCGTTGCCGGGCCCGCCGCTCTGGCGCTATCACTCGTGCCACTTCATATCCTAGGGTTCGCCATGGCTACCGGCACCGACACACCCCTTGCGAGCCCCGCGGCCCCGGCATCCGGCCCCATCCACGACCGCTACGTGCGCGGGCATCGCCTGCGCGACGAACTGGTACTGGAAGTGCATGCGCGGCCGTTTGAGGCGCTGGTCGCGCCGGCGCGCGGCTCCCATATCGCGATTCCGTCGAACCCGCTGGAGGCGTCCACCGCCCGCGAGCACATGGCGGCCCTGTGCCTCCGGTACGGCGCGCCGGTACCTTCGCCGGGCGCGAACTACTACAGCCAGGATCTGGGTCCGTTCCGGGTGCGCTGGGAGCAGCACACCGAATTCACGACCTACACGTTTGTTCGTTCCGGTCCGTTCAAGGAGCCGTTTGCCGACCCGGTCATCGGTTTGGTGCCGCGCGATTGGCTGGACGGCCTCAACGGCGACGCGCTGGCTGCGATTCACTTTGCGCTGGAGCCGGCCAGCACCCCGGAGCGCGACCCCGAAGCGCTGTCGCTGTTGTTCAACGGCAACGGGTTGATCGGCAGCGAAGTGACCGGCGGGCACGCGTGCGCGTGGTCCGACCTGCGCACCCACGAAGACGGCTTCTCGCGCATCCTGGTGCGCGACGTGCAGCTTTCCAAGATGCAGGCCGGCCGTTTGGTCCAGCGCCTGCTGGAGATCAACACGTACCGGCTCATGGCGCTGCTGTCGTTGCCGCTGGCGCGCGAAGTGAGCCCGGTGATTCACCAGCTCGACGCCAAGCTGGGCGCGATCACCGCACAGCTGGCGCATTCGCCGGCCGGCGGCGAAAAGGCGCTGTTGGACCAGATGTCCGGCATTGCGGCGGAGCTGGAGCGCATCGGCGCGATGACCAGCTACCGGTTCAGCGGCACCCGCGCCTACTTCGACATCGTGATGGCGCGCTTGCAGCAGATCCGGCAGAACCGCATTGAGGGCCTGCAGACGTTTTCGGAGTTTCTGGAACGGCGCCTGACGCCGGCGGTGAACTTCTGCGTGGCGACCGCCGACCGGGCGAACGATCTGGCCGAGCGCATGGCGCGGGTGGGCAGCCTGGTGCGCGCGCGCGTCGAAGTGCAGATCGAAGAACAGAACCGCGACGTGCTGGCGTCCATGGACCGGCGTTCCAACATGCAGTTCCGGCTGCAGCGCATCGTGGAAAGCCTCTCGGTAGCGGCGGCGATGTACTACCTGCTGGGGCTAACCAATTACGCGCTGCACGCGCTAGAAGCGGCCGGCGTGCATATCAATCCGGAACTCGGCGCGGGCATCGCCCTACCGTTCATCGCGCTGCTGGTCTGGTGGATCCTGCACTTAGCCCGCCGCGCGCTCGACAAAGAGCATCCCTAGCGGTCAGGAAAGACTGGCTGGGGCGGGAGGATTCGAACCTCCGAATGCCGGAATCAAAATCCGGTGCCTTGCCACTTGGCGACGCCCCAACGCGCGCGGGACTGTAGGGCCCGGGGCCGCGCCGGGCAACGGGATCGGTTATCGGCGGCCGCTGAGGTGGAAGTCCAGCCGGCGGCCTTCCTGGGCGGGCCGGTTGAACGCGGCGGCGGCCAGGATCGACCCGTAGACGCCGAGGGTGCCCATTGCCCAGAACAACGTTTGCGCTGGATAGAGCGCCGCCAGCGTCCCCGGAACGGCGACCAGGGCCAGGTAGACCACGAGCCCCCAGCGCCACGGCATCAATGCATCAAGCTTGTGGTGGAAGTGCCGGCTGTCGGGGGAGAACGGCGACTGGCCCTTGAGCATGCGGATCAACATCACCCTCAGCGCGTCGATCACAGGGACCAGGAACCAGATCGCCACCACGTCGGCATGGAGTTCGGCAAAACCGACGCCGTAGGCACGGACCGATAAGAGGCCGATGGCGATGCTGCCGGCGTAGGCACCGGAATCGCCCAAGAACACCTTGCCGCTGAGGTTGAATACCAGCAGCACCGCCAACACGCCGACCATGGCGCCCAACACCGGCACCATATGCGGCGAGGCGTACGGCATCAGCAGGACCGACCAGATCAGCAGGCAACCCATGGCAACGCCGTTCCGCCCGTCGGCCATGTTGACGGCGTTCTGCAGACCGACCAGGCACACGGCGGTGAAGGCGACACCCCACCCAGTGGTGAGGAAGATCGCCACCGGGGCGAAGCTGAACCGGAAGAAGCCGACCCGCAATTCCGGCACCAGCCAGACCGTGGCCACGACGGCGGCGAACGACAACGTAAGCCGGTACAGCGGACGGATATGGCGGCGGTCGTCGATAAACCCGATCAGGAAGAATGTCGTCACGGCCAGGGCGATGGCGATATAGACATCCCCGACTGCCGCACCGGCGGACTGCACCCAAGCAACCACGACCAGCGGCACCACGAGGGCCACCCCGCCGACCATCGGCGTCGGGCGGCTATGCCGCTTGCGGCCGCCGTCCGGCGCGTCCATCACGCCAAGCGCACGGCCGAGCGCGTCGGCCTTCCAGCAAACCGCCAGGGCCACTACGGCCGCGAACGCGACTGACCACACAAACGGCATCCGATCCCCCCGCCGCCCCTGAACAGATGTTTAGCGGAAGCCGCGGCCGCAACCAACGTCCGTCCGCTCACGCGCCCAGGCCGTTCTACACCCCAGACGGTAAATGAATCGCAACTTCGGCCAGCACCGCCTCGGCCGCGGCCGCGCCGGCTGCCGCCAAAGCTTCTGCGCCTGCGGCAACTTGGGGCCGCCGGGCGCCGCCCAACTCCGCGGCCACGGCGGCGGACAGCTCGCCCGCCGCAGCGACGCGGCGCAGCGCGCCGTTCTGCTCAAGTTCCCGTGTCAGGGTCGCGAAGTTGCCGGTGTGGGGCCCGACCACGACGGCACAGCCAAGGCGCGCGGCCTCAAGCGGATTGTGCCCGCCGTGCGGCACGAGCGAACCGCCGAGGAAGGCGACCGGACAGAGGCGGTACCACAGCCCCAATTCGCCCATCGTGTCGGCGATGTAGCACTCGGTCGCGGGGCCGATCATCTGGCCAGCGGAGCGGAGCGCGGTGTCCAGCCCGACCCCGCGCGCCAACTGTTCCACCGCGATGCCGCGCACGGTGTGGCGCGGCGCAATGATCGTCAGCAGGCCGGGATAGCGTGTGCGCAGCTGCACGTGCACGCGGATCGCCTCGATCTCCTCGCCGTCGTGGGTGCTGGCGGCAACCCAGCACGGGCGTCCACCGATGCGCCGTTGCGTATCGGTCAACGCGGCGGCGGCAACCGGGAGCAGTTCCGCGCCGGCCTTGAGGTTCGCGAGGGCATCGACCCGGCGCGCGCCGAGGGCGCGAAAGCGCTCCGCGTCGTCCGCGCTTTGGGCGAATACGCGCGCGATGGTGCCCAGGAGCAACAGCGCCAGCGGCCGCAACCGCATCCAGCGCCGGAACGACCGCGGCGACATGCGGCCATTGACGATCACGACAGGCACACCGCGCTTCCGCGCCTCGGTGAGCAAATTGGGCCAGATCTCGGACTCCACCCATAGCGCAAGGGACGGCTTCCAATGGGCCAGGAACCGGTGCACGGCGCCGGGCAAATCGACCGGCACATATTGGTGCGCGGCGCCCGACGGCAGGCGCTGCGCAATCAATGCGGCGCTAGCCGGGGTTCCGGTGGTGACGAGCACGAACGTGCCAGGCCGCTCCGCCCGGATGCGTCCCACGAGCGGCAAGATCGACAGCGATTCGCCAACGCTGGCGGCGTGCACCCACACGACCGGTCCACTTGGCCGTTGAAGCGCCGGCTCGCCCTGACGTTCGCCCAATCGGGCCGCGTCCTCGCGGCCGGCGCGGGCGCGGCGTTGCAGCAGCGCCGGCACGAACGGCGCGGCCAATGCCGACAACCCCCGGTATACGCCGAGCAGGAGGCGGCCGGCCTGGCCGGACGCGTCAGTGTTGGTGGGATCGGCCATCGGTCCGCCGGCGGCCGCAACCGCGCCCGGTTGAGCAGCTACAGCTGCCAAACCTTGACGGCGGCTGGGAACGTCAGATTGCGCCACATTCCCTTGATGTCCGCCACAAGGCCGCGCGGCACCAGCTTGGTGATCGCGGCAACGTCCATGGCCGCATATTCCTTGTGCGCCACGGCGCCGACGACGCAGTCGTACGTGCCGGTGAGCTGCGGCAGCAGGTCGACGCCATAGTGTTCCTTGGCCTCGGCATGATCGGCATGGGGATCGTGGACCACCACCGAATGGCCGTGACCGGTCAGGCCCGCGATCACCATAGCGACGCCGGAATTGCGCAGGTCGGGAACGTTTTCCTTGAAGGTGAGCCCGAGCACGAGGACCCGCGAGGCCTTGGGCAGGCGCTCGGCCACGCAGTCGGCGATCCAGCCGCCCATGCCGTCGTTGGTGCGGCGGCCCGACAATACAACTTGGGGGTTGTAACCGACCTCCATGGCGCGGTGCGACAGGTAGAACGGGTCGACGCCGATGCAGTGGCCGCCCACCAGGCCCGGGCGGAAGTCGAGGAAGTTCCACTTGGTCTTGGCGGCGTCGAGCACGTCGTAGGCCGACAGCCCGAGCTTGTGGAAGATCTGGGTGACTTCGTTGATGAACGCGATGTTGATGTCGCGTTGCGCGTTCTCGATCACCTTGGCCGCTTCGGCCGTGGCAATGTCGCGGGCGCGGAACACGCCGGCCTTGGTGACGGTACCGTAGACACCGGCGAGCATGTCGGTGACTTCGGGGGTCTGCCCGGCCACCACTTTGACGATGTTGGCCAGCGTATGGACCGGATCGCCCGGGTTCATCCGCTCCGGCGAGTAGCCGAGCCAGAAATCCTTGCCGGAGACCATGCCAGCCCGCTTTTCCAGCAGTGGGCCGCAGATCCGCTCGGTCGCACCGGGATAGACCGTGCTTTCGAACGCGACCGTATTGCCCTGGCAGAGGTGCGGCGCGAGCGCTTCGCACGCACCGTTGAGCGGACCGAAGTCGGGTCTTTTTTCATCGTCCACCGGCGTGGGGACCGCGACGATGAACAGGTCGGTACCGGCCATCGCCGCGGCATCAGCGCTGAGCCGCATCTTGGTGGCGGCGACATCGGCATCGGCGACTTCACCGGTGCGGTCGTGACCCTTTTGCAGTTCGGCGATGCGGGTCGGATTGTAGTCGTAGCCGACCACATTGAAGTGCTTCGCCAGGGCGATCGCCAGCGGCAGGCCGACGTACCCGAGGCCGATCACGCTGATCTGACGCGGCGGCGAAAGTGGCATCGATCCGCTTGATTTCTAAGGGTGTGAAGGTTTGATCCTAGTATCGGTGCCGCCCCAAATTGTCAAATCGCGGCGGCCCTATTCGGCGGCCGGAAACAGCGTGTGGGTCTGGCCGCGCAACCGGTAGACGACGAGGCCGACCCACTCGTGCAACGCCCGCCGCAACTCGGCCAAATGGCGCACCGGTTCGAACCCTAGCGACCAACCGAGACCGCCCGTGGTGGTGTAGCCGACCGGATATGGCACCACGGGCCACCCCGCCGATTCGAAACTCCCAACCGCACGGGGCATGTGCCACGCCGAGGTAACCAAGAGCCACGTCTCGTCGGCCCGGGGGTGCACGAGGTCGCGGGTAAAAATCGCGTTCTCGTAAGTCGAGGTGGAGCGGTTCTCAAAGGTCACACGGTCCGCCTGGAGCCCGAGACCGTCCAGGATGCGGCCGGACAATTCCGCCTCGGTCGCCCGGCCGCGCTGCGCCGGCTTGCCGCCACCGGTGAACACGAGCCGCGAGCCGGGGTAGAGGCGCGCAAGCCGGACGAACGCGATCAGGCGATCGGCGTTCTCGTTGACGGTCGCCATACCGCGCGCCTCGGAAATGCCGGGGGTCACGCTGCCGCCGAGGACGATGATGCCATCGACATGCTGCGGCGGTGGCGGCATAGGAAAGCGGTCCTCCAGAATCGTCACCATCCAGGCCGACACGGGCAGGACAGCCACCACGGCCAGGCTGAGGCCCGCGAGGCTGGCGATCCAGCGGCCGGTGCGCGCCCATTCGGTCCACAGCAACGCGACACCGAGCAGGAGCGCGCCCGGAAACAAGACTGCAGGGTCCAGTGCCCACGCCAGCAGAGCCATGATCGTTGAAACCATCTTTTTGCGCGCCTGACCGTGTTGGGCTGCTGACCGCAGGACGGCGTGAAGTATAGTACCGCCGCGCGAACCGCGCGCAGATCAAGCTGCCAGGCAGCCGGATGACATCCATGGTCAGTCGTCCACCACCGCCAGGATCCGGAAGCGCTGGTTGCCCGTCGTGTCGCTCACGACGTCCAGCGACCACCGCGGGTTCGGTCCCTGCGGCAACACCATCGGCGCGCGGGTTTCCAGCGCCCGTTTGCGCCCGCCCCGGCGCCGCACTTGCAGCCGTTCCTCGGCTTATAGCCGCCGCAGCTTGTGGCTGAGGCGCATCCCTCCGCGCGGCAGCAACACGTGCAGTCGCCGATGCCCGAACCGCCGGCGTACGGCGGCTTTGTCCAGCGGCCGCTCTCGCAGTTCCGTCTCGTCCGGCCGGACGCTCCGGTAGCGCATTGAGCTACGGTCCACGCCAATCACCGTTCACGCCCGCCGCTGGCTCACCGCGAACGTCTCGTCCAGGTGCGCCACAGCCTCCCGTCTCACAGCGGGCGTCACCATTTTTTGACGCGTCTACTTCAGCGTCGCGTTGTCCGGCATCGCCTCGTCCAGCCGCTTTGCATTCTCGGCCTCCAGCGTCCGCAACCGACGCGCCTCCGTCACATCCAGGCCGCAGCACTTCGCCTTCCACTTGTAAAACGTCGCGCTGCTGATCCCGTGCTTGCGGCACACATCGGCCGTGGCCCGACTCCTGCTCCCGCAGGATGCCGATGATCTGCTCTTCGTTGAACCGGCTTGCCTTCATCGTCCGTCTCGTTCCCTGGCGACGGACTCTACTCAAAACTGGGGGAGCATTTGGGGGCGCCGGTCACGTTCGCTGCGTGGCTCCGCGCCCCCGCGCAGTTGCACCACCGAGCCGCACAGGTTCAAATGAGGAACAGACTCTACTTCTCCCTCGATGAGGGTTGGGCGTAGGTCAATCTCTCCGGGGTTTCTGACGCTGTGTGTATGGTGGGCGCTTGAGCAATTGGAATGCACCGCTTGGCGTGAATGCGGCACTGGCGGTTGGGGCACTTGCCGTCGGAATCATGATGCTGGAGATCGCGTCACGGGTATTGCTGCCAATTTCGCCGGGCACGCGTTTCGTTGATGCCGGCGGAAACGAGGTGCCCCTTGGGGTGGCACGTCCTCTACCGAACACCGAGTTTCGACAGGTCTCAGCAGACTACGATGTGGTCGGACATACCGGGCCTCTCGGCAACCGCATTCCGTCGGTGGATAACCCTGATGTCGTATTCGTCGGCGATTCCTTCACGTTTGGCCAGGGCCTGTCCGATGGAGAGACGTTTGCCGCGATATTCTGCGATGCTCTCAGCCTTCGGTGCGCCAACTTGGGGCGCCCAGGCACTGGCACCTACCGGCAAGTCCGGGTCCTGGAGGATTACTTGCGTGTGGACGGCTGGCGTCCGAGGGAGGTGAAGCTATTTGTCTTGGCGATGTCCTCCTCGCTGATGTCCGGGAATGATTTTGATGACACGGTGCAGGAGATTACGAAAGCCACCGCCAGTTCGGACACAACAACAACCGCTGGTGCCGCGTCGGCGGCGACGAACCCGTGGGAGTGGATTGTTCAGCGGCGGCAGTGGATTCTGGCACACTCAAATCTTGCGCGGGTTGGCTACGCCCAATTTGGACCGGCGGTGCGCGCACTGGCACCCCGCGTGGCGGGGTCGCAACTAGCGACTGGAATAGCTGCGGTTGCCGAGCAACTTCAGGTCTTGGCCGATCTCTCAAGTGAGTTTGGCTTCCGGTACACGATCTATGTCCTGCACCCCATTCAGGACCTACTCAGGGGGACCTATGGGGACACAGAGCGGGCGGTTCGTTTTGCGGCGGGCGGCGCGCCCGTGCACGATACGGCGAGGGCACTTCTGGCAAATCCTCGCGCCAGCTACTACGCATACGATGGGCACTTCAATCCTGCAGGTGCGCGACGTGTTGCGGAGTTTTTACTGAGTGAGGGAGGAGACCCTTAGCAGGCTCTATGAGAAGTCGGTCGCCGAAGACCGGATGCGGTGATTCTCTTGGACTTGGTCACTGCTCTGTCTTTGACAGAGTGGGCAGCGCTCCGGTTTGCGCGATCGAAGAACTTAATCCCGCCATTTCTGCCTGCAGCGCGTCACGCCAGTGCGGTGGGTGCAGGCCGTAAAGGTCGGCAATTCGCCTCAGGTCGAGACACGAGTTTCTTGGACGTCGCGCCAGCCGTGGAAACTCGTCGGTAGCAACCGGACGAAGTTCACGGACCTTTAGCGGCAAGCCGATGGCGCGAGCCTCCGCAAAGATCGCCTCTGCGAACTCAAACCAGGTGGCGTGCCCTCGGCATGCGAGATTGGCTGTGCCGCCATGGCGACCCAAATACCCACCAATATCGGCACCACCCAGCCGAAGAATCGTGATCGTCGCATCCGCAATCGCAGCGGCAGATGATGGCGCGCCACGCTGATCGTTTACCACCGCAAGAGACTCCTTCTCTTGGCCGAGCCGAAGCATCGTCAGAAGGAAGTTCGACCGGATTCTCGAATATAGCCAGCACACCCGAAGGATCAAATGCGGGGCCCCTGCGCCAGCAACGCCCGCCTCCCCGGCGAGCTTAGTCTCGCCGTAGACGTTGATGGGTTGGGGCGCATCATTCTCATCGTATGGCGTAGGCTTGGAGCCGTTGAAGACATAGTCGGTCGAGTAATGGATGATCGCGGCACCGCAGGCGGCCGCGGCATTTGCCAACTGCTTGGGGGCCTCGGTGTTGATGGCCCGGGCCACTTCAACGTGGGTCTCTGCGTCGTCAACAGCCGTGTATGCTGCAGCGTTAATGATCACGTTCGGCCGTAGATCATTCACGACGGAGGCTATCCTTCGCAGATTCCCCAAGTCCATGTCGGAGTGATTCGGCGCGACCAATTCTGAAACACCGCCGAGGCGCGACTGGAGCGCATTCCCAAGCTGGCCGGTGGCCCCCGTTAGTAGAATTCTCACCGCACCGCCCAGGCCGGTAGGACGCCCATTTCAGACAAGGGACGTGCCTGCCGATCTCGCGGCGACAAAGTCGGCGATTGGAGCGGCCACGTGATGCCAAGGGCCGGGTCATTCCACGCGATGACCTGCTCGGCCTCGGGCGTGTAAAACTCGGTTGTGAGGTAGGCGACGTCGGCCTCCGCAGAGAGCGTGCAGAAACCGTGCGCGAATCCGGGCGGTACCCACAGTTGCAGGTGGTTCTCCTCCGACAGTTCGACGCCAAGCCAGCGGCCAAACGTCGACGAGCCGACCCGAATATCTACAGCTACATCGAAGATGGTGCCGCGTATGGTGCGCACGAGCTTTCCCTGGGCCTTCGGTTCTTGATAGTGCAGTCCCCGCAGTGTTCCCCTCGCGGACCGCGATTGGTTCTCCTGGACGAAACTGGTGCGAATGCCGGCCGCTGCAAATCTGTCGGCACGCCAGCATTCGAGGAAGAATCCGCGCGAGTCGCCGAAGACCCGTGGTTCGACGATCAAGACGCCGTCGAGAGCTGTCTGGCGGAACTGCACTAAACCTTCTCGCGGTTGGCGATCTGGCGTAGGTAGTTTCCGTACCCGGAGGTTGGGTACGCTGCGGCCAGCCGCAGCAGTTGGTCACCGTCGATCCAGCCCATACGAAACGCGACCTCCTCGATACAGCCAATCCGCAACCCCTGGCGCTGCTCGACAGTGGCAACGAAATTTGCTGCATCGAGCATGGATCGCTCCGTCCCCGCGTCCAACCAAGCAAAGCCACGTCCCAGCACTTCAACATTCAGCAAGCCACGTTCGAGGTAATGCTTATTCACGTCGGTGATTTCGAGTTCACCACGTTCCGACGGACGGATTGATCTCGCTACCTCTACGACCTGGTTGTCGTAAAAATAAAGCCCCGTTACCGCGAAGTCGCTCTTCGGGCTACGGGGCTTCTCTTCCAGATTGAGCGCGTGGCCGCCTGCAGCTATTTGCACCACACCGTACCGCTCGGGGTCGGATACCCTGTAGGCGAAAATGCTTGCGCCTGCCTTCCTACCGACCGCGTTTCGCAGGTGCTCGGACAGTCCCCCGCCGAAGAAGATGTTGTCGCCGAGGATCAGGGCGGCAGGGTCACCTGCCAGAAAGGCCTCCGCAATCAGGAACGCCTGCGCGATTCCCTTCGGCTCGGCCTGAGCCGCATAGGACAGTTGCATGCCAAGCGAGATGCCGTCGCCGAGCAATGCGCGGAAGCGCGGAGTGTCTGCCGGCGTCGAGATGACCATTATCTGCCGAATACCCGCCAGCATCAGTACAGATAGGCCGTAATAGACCAACGGCTTGTCGTAGATGGGCAACAGCTGTTTGCACACAGGCAAGGTGATGGGCTGGAGGCGAGAACCTGATCCGCCGGCGAGGACGATACCTTTGCGCATGTGGCGTGTTCAGTCCGCAGTGAGACCGATGCGATGGAACCCGCGCGTTGGATCCTTAAGCGGCCTCCACCATTGCTCGTGATTCAGGTACCAACGCACCGTGCGCTCCAAGCAGTGAGCGAAAGAATTTGCCGACCGCCACGACAATGCGCTCCGCAATTTGCTGGAATCGAGCGCATAGCGACGGTCATGGCCCGGCCGGTCTGCCACAAATGCGATTTGATCGCTGTAGGATAGGCCGTCCGCGCGGGGTCGAAGTCTATTCAGTGAATCGCAGACGGCGTGAACGACTTCAATATTTGTGTGGCCGTTCTCTGCGCCTACGTTGTAGCTCTCGCCGGGTTGGCCGCGGTCCATGACCGCTGCGATAGCCCGTGCGTGATCTTCGACAAACAACCAGTCGCGCACGTTTAGCCCGTCTCCATAAACCGGCAGCGCATGGCCATCGATCGCACTGAGAATCATTGTTGGAATCAGCTTCTCTGGGAACTGGCGTGGCCCAAACGTGTTTGAGCCGTTGGTTACGACCGTAGGTAGGCCGAACGTACTGTGGTAGGCGCGGACGAGATGATCGGAACTTGCTTTGGATGCTGCATAGGGAGAGTTGGGCCGGTATGGGTCGCCCTCACGAGAGGCGCCAATTGCGACGGAGCCGAATACCTCGTCGGTGGAAACATGAACGAAGCGGAAGGCCGATTTCTCCGTGGTAGAGAGGGGCTCCCAATAGCGCCGGGCCGCCTCGAGTAATGCGTAAGTACCTACGATATTCGTAGTGATGAAGTCAGCCGGGCGCTCGATTGACCGATCGACGTGCGATTCAGCGGCAAGGTGCACCAGCGCGACCGCCTTGTGCGCCACCAACAATCGAAGTACCAAGGCGGTATCGGTGATGGACCCTTGGACGAAGACGTGCCTCGCATTTCCCTTGAGATCAGCAAGATTCTCCAGTCTTCCTGCGTACGTAAGCGCATCCACGTTGATCACTTGGTCGCCACGAGCGGTCAGGTGATCCACAAGGTGAGAGCCGATGAATCCGGCTCCCCCGGTCACAAGGATCACTTTCGGTTCGGCAGCGGCACCCATTCTAACCAGTCTCGCTTCCGCCACCGGACCGCGTCAAGGTTCTCCCTCAGCGCCGTCTTGCGCAACAGCGTGCCCCGGCAACACTCATACGACGTGATCTCCCTGCTTTCGGTTCGCGGCTCTGCACGGTCGTCGAGTTTGAGAAATCACCCGGAGCCTTTCAATACGACGGCGGAGACCGTGTGAGTACGGTGCCTGCCACTAGCGCGCGTTTCGCAGCTGGGTCCGAGCGAACAGCGTATCTGATTCTGGTCACCTTTCTGATCATATGGATTGCACTTGTTAGCGCTTCGGGTCCGGATTGCCATGTCGTTGGCCGTGCTTGTGCGGCCTCCGGCGACCGCTATGGTAGTTGGCTTGCGTTTCATCTGCTTGACGGCGGCTGGTTTAACAATGATCCCAATGATCCGGCCAACCCGATCGCTGAGATGCCGCCAGGCTACGCTTTTTGGCTGGCGGCACTGTTCGCCGCCTTCGGGCGGGAATCCTTTCTTCCCGCTATTGCCGCGCAAGGGATAGGCATGGTTGCCGCTGCGCTTGTTGCGCGGCGGGCCGTTGAGCAGACCCTGCCCGGCCATGGCAACCTAGCGATGGGGCTGCTGCTGCTCAACCCAAACGTCATCGCACACGCGGCGCTTCCCCAGACAGATCCGCCGTTCATGATCGTGACAATGATCGTCTTTGCGGCAGTAACGCACTATTTGCTCGCGCCGCGTCTGTGGATAGCGGTTGTCATCGGTATCAGCATCGGGCTATCGGCCATGATCAAGGTGCCTGGCCAATACCTTCTGCTGCTCCTTCCGGTTGCGCTGCCGATCCTGGTCGCCCTCACACCCCAAGCCTCCAAGTGGCGAAAGGCCATCGCGCATGGGGTTCTAGGCGCAGCGATCGCCGCTGCAATGGTGGCGCCCTGGGCGTTGCACATGTGGCGATCCGGCGAAGGTGTGGCGTTGAGTAGTCGGGGGATTCTGGCCCTGATGCTGGAAGACGGGACGAAGTATCTTGGCGACAATCCCGTAGTCGTCGGGAACCCCGGCATGCCCAGTCAGGCGGGTCGCGGTCTCGACATATCCGCGCGCCGTGAGGCAGAACTTGCTGCCCGGTATCCCGGCTATGACAACTTACCGAGGCACAAGCTGAATGGCCTGCGCGCCGAGTGGATGGTGGACTACTATTTGACGTTCCCCGGTGGTGTTCCCGTGTTCGTGCGCGCGCTGGCGTTGTCGTGGGGACGCGTTCTGCTACCCGGCGGTGAAGGCGAATGGCACCGGCTGCTGGGGATCGAGGCCCAGTCCGAGACAGCACCGGCGGAGTTCTACGCCGTCAAGTTTGCCGCCTTGTCTGTCACGCTGCTTGGGCGCGCTCTAGGTGTCGCCGGATTGGTTGCTCTGGCCACTCGGCGGCGCTATGACCTCCTCCTTCTTAGCGTCTGCTGGATCGCTTTGTTTACCGGGCTCACCGGGCTGGTCGGCAACACACGATACCGCCTCCCTTCTGAACTGCCCTTGGCCTTACTTGCCTCAGCGGGTCTGCTATATATCCGAGCCAAGTGGCGTGATCGGTTTGTGGAATAGCTGTGGATGACAATGACATCGGGAATGTCCCGTTCGATGTTGAAATAGGAAGGCAGGCGTTGCTCGCCTTGAGCCGATAGGCTCGGGGTGTCTATTCCACGAAAGGAAAGCAACGCCATGAAAGAATTTACCACGTCGGGGGCTCTGGTTCCGGCGGCAATTGTTGA
>CANKGV010000001.1 GCA_947481575.1 Alphaproteobacteria bacterium | reverse complement strand
TCACCCACCACGTCCACATCCTCGAGATGAACGGTGACAGCTACCGGCTCAAGCAGAGCAAACGACGCCCGCGCGCTGCCCGCGCCGCAGACCTTCCCGACAGCCCGCCCGAGCAATAAACGGTCACGCAGTAAGGCCCCCCTCGGGGGGCCTTACTGCCATCAGCCGTGATGCACTTTTGCTCCGGCCGACTGATGCATTTTTACTCCGGCGTTGACACCCCAGTCCGTGACACGGGCATGCAAAGCAGAAGCAAGCCGAGTTCATACCGCATCCTGATTTGGAGTACGCCTATGTCAAAGAACATCTATGCCGCGTTCACTGCCGCCGCCTTGACGTTGGCGGTGGGAGCCTATGCGCTTCCCGCCCTCGCGCAGTCCATGGGCGAAGCGAAGTCCGCCGCGGGCACGATTGTCGCCGTCAACATGTCGGCGGACACCGTGAAGCTCGACAACAACGTCACGTACTCGCTCACGACCCAGCTCGACATGAGCGAACTGAAGGTTGGCCAGTCGGCCACGGTCTACTACCTCGGCACTGCCGGCAACGAGGTCACCAAGATCGTGACCAGCAATCCGACCCGGATCGTTCAGTAGGCGTCCGCACACTGACGTGCCGCAGCGCCGGATGTACCGGCGTTGCGGCAACGGTCTTGCCTACGCGCCGACAGCGATCCGCCGGTAGCTCAGCGCCTCCGCGATGTGAATGCGCCGCACCGCGCCACCGCCGGCAAGGTCAGCCAGCGTGCGCGCGACCCGCAGTACGCGGTGGTAGCCGCGCGCACTTAGCCCCATGGACTTCGCTGCGTTGGTCAGGAGCTTCGTGCCGTCTGCGTCGGGTTGTGCCGCCAGCGTAAGCACCTCGCCGTCCGCCTCCGCGTTGGTGCGGATGGCGTCGGCACGATACCGTTCGGACTGAATCGCGCGCGCCGCCGCTACACGCTGCGCCACCGCCGCCGAACCTTCCGCCGGCGGCGGCAGCGTCAAATCGGCCACGTCGACCGCCGGCACATCCACGTGCAAGTCGATGCGGTCGAACAGCGGACCGGAGATCTTTGCCTGGTACTCCCGCCCGCATTTGGGTGCCCGCCCGCATCCGCGCGCCGGGTCCGCCAGATATCCGCACTTGCACGGGTTCATCGCGGCGACGAACATCACCCGCGCTGGATAGGTCACATGGCCGTTGGCGCGCGCGACCGTCACGCGCCCGGTTTCGAGCGGCTGGCGCAATGCCTCCAGCACTTGCCGCGAAAACTCCGGCAGCTCGTCCAAGAACAGCACGCCCCCGTGGGCCAGCGAAACTTCGCCCGGCCGCGCCCGCGTGCCGCCGCCCACCATCGCCGCCATCGATGCCGAATGGTGCGGGTCGCGGAACGGCCGGGTGCGGGTGAGGGCGCCATCGGCCAGCAGCCCTGCCACGGACTGGATCATGCTCACCGCTAGCGTTTCCCCCGCGTCCATCGGCGGCAAGATTCCCGGCAGGCGCGCGGCCAGCATCGACTTGCCGGAGCCCGGCGGGCCGATCATTAACAGGTTGTGGCCACCCGCAGCCGCCACTTCCAGCGCGCGTTTCGCGGTCTCCTGGCCCTTGATGTCGGAGAGGTCGAGCAGGCGTCCGCTCTCGGCCACCACGCTCGGGCGCGGCGTGGTCAGCACCTGCGTACCCTTGAAGTGGTTGATGATCGCCAGCAGGCTCGCCGGCGCCAGCACCTCGGCGTCGGCGGCCCATGCCGCCTCGCCGCCGCACGCGGCCGGACACAGCACGCCCTTGCCGGCCGCCGCCGCACCGATCGCCGCCGGAAGGACGCCCGCCACCCGTGCGATGGTACCGTCCAGGCCCAACTCGCCCAGGGCGACGTATCCGGCAGTATCCTCGGCCGCCAGGACGCCCATCGCGGTCAGCAGCGCCAACGCGATCGGCAGGTCGAAGTGGCTGCCTTCTTTCACCATGTCGGCAGGGGAAAGGTTCACCGTGATGCGCTTGGGCGGCAATGCCAGCCCGATCGCGCTCAGTGCCGCGCGCACCCGCTCGCGGCTCTCGGCCACCGCCTTGTCAGGGAGGCCAACGATCGTGAACGCCGGCAACCCGGCGGCTACCTGCACCTGCACATCGACGTCTAAAACGTCGATGCCCTGAAAGGCTACCGTGCTGACGCGTGCAACCACCGGCCACTCCCCCGCTGAATACTAGGGGAGCGCGTCACCCGCGCAAGCGGTTAGGGCCCGGTGACCTGCTCGAAGCGGCCGGACTCCGGGTCGCGCACCAGCAAATGCCCGGTGGCGACGCCGAAATATGCGCCGTGCAGCGCCAACTTGCCGGCCTCCACCTGCGCGCGCAGCCAGGGGAAGGTCATCAGATTCTGCAGACTCAGTTCCACCGAAGCGAACTCAAGCCGGTGCAGGTAGTCGGTGTCCTCAGGCCCCGTGCGCTCGCCGACGCTGGCCGCGGCGGGTGCGATTTGCGACATCCAGCGGCCGATAAAGTCGCCGCGGTACACCGGCTCGTGATGGTCGGCGAAGGCGCGGATGCCACCGCAGAACGCGTGGCCCAGGACCACCACGTGCTTCACGCCCAAGGCGCGCACGCCAAACTCCAGCGCTGCGCTGGTGCCGTGCTGCGAGTCGCCTTGTGGCTCGTAGCGCGGCACCAGATTAGCAACGTTGCGCACCACCAGCAGTTCACCCGGCGCGGCGTCGAAGATCACTTCCGGCGAGACGCGGCTGTCGACGCAGCCCACCACCATGATCTCCGGCTGCTGCCCGGCTTCGGCCAGCATGCGATAGCGCGAACGCTCGGCCATGAACCGGCCGCCCAGAAACGCGCGATATCCTTCGCTGAGGCGTTTGGGAAACATGGCGACTCCCTGCGCTTTGCCGCGTCGCACCGAGCGCAAAATCGCACCCAGCGGGGAGGTCGCAATAGCAGTTTTGGCGGCGTCCCGACAGGGCTACAGCGCGGCAGTCAGAACCGGAAATAGATGAAGTCGGTCGATCGATCGAGGAACAAGAGCGACACCGCCACCAGGGACCCCAGCGCCACGCCGTAGGCGCCAGCCACGCCGCGTGGCGCCGACTGGGCCCACGCGACAATGGGTTCGGGGCGGACCGTGAAGCACACTACGGTAACCACGCCCAACCAAAGCCAGGAAGCGGGGTTCGGTGCCGCGTCGCCGCCGGCCCCGACGAGACTACGGAACAATTCTGCGGCGTGCCCAAAGTCGTATCGGAACAGCGTCCAGCCGATCGAGACGAGCGCGAATGTCAGAATTCGCTGACCAAGCGGATTCAGCCGATCCCAAACGGGATGCACGGCGCGGTACAGGATCACCAGTGCTGCGTGGAATAACCCCCATGCGACGAAGTTCCCGCCGGCACCGTGCCACAGTCCACACGCCGAGAAGACCAAGACCATGTTTCGGATGTAGTGGCGATTGCCCCCCAGCGGCACGTAGAGGTAGTCGCGAATCCAGAACGACAATGTGATGTGCCACCGGCGCCAAAATTCGCGCGGATTGAGCGACTCGTAGGGGCGAGCGAAGTTGTCGGGGAAGCGGAAGCCAAACAGGCCGGCAAGGCCGATGGCCATCAACGAATAGCCATAGAAGTCGAAGTAGATCTGGAAGCTGTAAGCCAGTGTCGAGAACATCGCGCCGTCAATGCGTAGGGTGTCAGGCGCGCGGGCGAACGGTGCGGCGGCAGCGGCGATCCCGTCCGCCAGCAACAATTTCGCAATTAGGCCGAAGCCAAAATAGCCGGCGGCGAGACTCCAGTCGGCGGCTGTCGGGCGGTACTTCGATAGTTGATCGAGCGCGCCTCGGACGTCCGCGTATCGCAGGATGGGGCCAGCCACCAAGTGCGGGAAGAACGTTACGTACAGCGCAAAGTCGCGAAACCGCGGTAGGGGAACCTCGCCGCGGAAGCGGTCCACAGCGAACGCCACCAACGTGAACGTGTAGAACGATATTCCGGCCGGCAACGCGACGGCGTGAAGCAACGACTCTCTGGGTTCGGCGAGGCCAGGCACCGATGCCAGCGTGCCCAGCACGAACCCCATGTACTTGAAGACCAATAGGGCGGCTAACGGAACGCTGATCGCGAGCAACAGCCGCACGCGGCTTCCTGGTGTGGCCGGCGACGCCGTGACGCCGAACACCCACACCACGGAGCCGGCCAGCAAGAGCGCGTAGCCGGCGCCGGCCACGGCGTAAAACGCCAACGAAGCCGCAATCAGCAGCCATCCGCGCAATTCGCGCGGCACCAGCAGGAATGCTGCGACCAGGGTCGCTGGCAGAAACACGAACAGGAAGGTGAATGTCGTGAATACTATTTGCGCGGCTCCTTGGCGATGAGCCCGGCGATGAACTCGCCCAGCGGAACGCCGGGGGCGTGACAGCAGTCCATCCAACCAGGGGCCAGCAACGTCGGCGCGGCACTGCACTCGACGTAACGCGTCGTTGCACACTCGCCAAAAAAGTCGGCCCGTCGGCGTTCCGCGAGCTTGATGTCGGCGGGTGGCCCGGTCAGGTGCGTCTGCGGGGCAATCGGCGATTCGTAGACGATGATGCGAACACCCCGTTCGCCCAAACGTTCCAACCGTTCGAGGTCGCGGGAAAGGTACGCGGCCCACAGCGAGTACCCTGGATAGACTTCCAAGTTGAGATCCGGATCCAAAACGAGGCGCGGGGTGCGGCTCCCGTCCAAGGCGTAGGGCACGCCGGCGGGCGGCCTGAGCGTACCTGCAGGCGCCTACAGGCGCAGTCGTTCCACGAGCGCCGCACCACTGAGGACGCCGAGCAGGCCATCACGCTCGGTCCGGACATCGTCCACCACCGCGCTTGCCGCAAGGTGCCATTGGCGGTGGCGCACCAGCCACCACGTATCGGCAACGGCAATCCGCACTCGGGACACGACGCCGGGGTATTCCGTGCGCCCGGTGACCGACCAAAACGAGTCGAGGCTGATCACCGCGATGCGCGGCGCGCGGCCGCCGCTGACCAGAACTTCGAGCAGTGCCACGCTCTGGCGAAATCCAGTGCCGGGCACTGCGAAGTTGAACGCGCCACCGGCGTCTGTAGCTAACGCAGCCACTCCCACTTGAATGACGCGGCTATTGCCGAACAGCCCCACGGTAAACGGGGGCACAGCGCGCGCATGGGCGACCTTCGTCTCGGCAACGTCGTAAATCGGTAGGTGGTCGATTACGGCGAGCCGATCGCCACCGGCCACAAAGACATCACCAACGCCAGGGTGCAGCCTGCTTGCTGCAAAGATGCCCAGGAGCGCGACAAGCGCCGCTACAAACGCCCACAGCGGAGTTCCCCTGCCGTCCGCTTCCGCCGCTCGGGCAAAGGACGACGAAGTTGGCGTTGCCACAAAAGCGGACCCGCGAGACTTGCACCGGCAGCCATACTAGAAGCCGGCCGCAGCCACGAGAAGGGACCCCAAAAAAAGGAAACCCCAGAGGCGGGGGGAACGCCTCTGGGGTCTAGCGGCAACCGCGGCCGGGAAAGGCCGCTGCTGCCGAGGAGGCTAGATAACGCTGGCGGGCGCGGTCACATTGATGGCGCCAGTGTAGTTCGCGGGACGCGGGACGATCGGGTCGGCGGCATTGGCTTGTTGGCCGTCCAACACCTTGACCGCGAACGTCTTGCGCGCGCCGTTGCGGAGCACAATCACTTCGGCGGTGCCGCCTAGCCGAACCAAGCCAACGCGGTTGGCCAGGTCGCGGGCGTCACGCACAGCGGCGCCGTTGAAGCTCACCACCACGTCGTTCACCGCCAAGCCGGCCTGTTCTGCGGCCGAGCCGGGCTGGATGCTGGTGATCAGTGCGCCGATCGTTGCTTCGCTGCGTCCGGTCGTGGCCGGGCTGATGTCGGCGATGCCAACGCCGAGGCGGCCGCGCTTCACGTCGCCATAGGCGATCAACTGGTCCATGACCGAGCGGACCATGTTCACCGGCACGGCAAAGCCGATACCGATGTTGCCTCCGCTCGGGCCGACGATCGCGGTGTTGATGCCGATCAGTTTGCCGTTCATGTCGATGAGCGCGCCGCCCGAGTTGCCCGGGTTGATCGACGCGTCGGTCTGGATGAAGTCCTCGTAGCCTTCGATGCCCATATTGCCGCGGCCGAGCGCGCTGATGATGCCGGACGTCACGGTCTGGCTCAGCCCGAACGGGTTGCCGATCGCGATCACGAAGTCACCGACGCGCAGGGAGTTGGAGTCGCCGAGCGGCAAAGCCGTCAGGCGATCGGCAGTCACCTGCACCAATGCGATGTCGGTCTGGTCGTCGCGGCCCACCACCTTGGCGTCGAGTACGCGCCCGTCGGAAAGGCCAACGGTGATCTTATTGGCGCCATCCACCACATGGTTGTTGGTCAGGATGTAGCCCTTGGCAGCATCGACGATGACGCCGGAGCCGGCGCCTTGGGTCTGGCGCTGCACCTGTTGGCCGTTGCGCTGGCCCTGGGCGGTGCCCTGAACGGCGATGCTCACCACGCCGGGCATCCGCAGCTCCAGAATCGGGGCCAAGGTCGGGATGCCACCGCGCGCTTCGTCGATCGGGATGCCGGCGGCGCCAGCGGCAAAGGGAGCCAATAGCGCTGAGGCAATGACCGCGGCGCCGATGAAGTTGCGCGAATTCGTGATGTACATGTTCGTCACCTCAAAGTTCACGTTCGGGGGCTAGGCCCTCAAGAAGTACTCCCAGGGGCGCGGGGAGGACGCGCCCCTGGGAAGTGGGTACGACCGGGCGGGGGTACAACCGGCCGTACTGTAACGAGTCGTTTCCGTTCAGATCGCCTGCCCGGCCGGTGCGCCTGCCGGTGCGCCGGGAGCATTGGTCGGAGCACCACGGCGCGGCCCAGGTGCCTGCCGCTGCGCCGGACCTTGCTGCGGTTGCTGCGGCGCGGCCTGGATGACCGGACGTTGGGTGTCCTCGGCGTTCAACTTGGCGTCGCCGTTGCGGTCCAGGCGCCTCACGGCGTCCTTGTAGGGCGCGTCGAACTCTTCGGTCGTAACCTGGCCGTCGCCGTTCACGTCGTGGCCCTGGAACTGCCGCACCATGTCCTTGTGCATGGCGTCCAGCCACAGCGCCGAGTACTCCTCGATCGACAGCTTGCCGTCGCCGCTCTTGTCGAACTGCTTCAGGCGGTCATTGCGCGCGGTGTTGATCTCGTCCTGGGTCAGCGTGCCGTCCTTGTTGGTGTCGAACGCGTCGAACAAGCCGGCGGCCGAAGGACCCTGGCGGGTCTGAACTTGCGCCTGCGGCTGGTTCGGTCCGCGCTGTTGCGGTCCTTGCGGCATCTGCATGTTGGGGCGCATCTGCGGCATTTGCTGCTGCATCTGCGGCGGCATCGGCATCGGCCCGCGGCCACGGAATTCCTGGGCGATCGCGGAACCGGCAAATGCGGTCCCTAGCGTCACGGCGGCGGCGGTACCCACAATCAACAAACTACGATTCATGATCCTCACTCCTGGTATGCCCCCGTAGCCTTGCTGCGTTGCCCGATCGGGGGGCCGGGTTTCCGGCCCCCCACGGGGAGATGGTAGAAAGCTACTCAGTGACCGTCGTGTCGTCGGTGCCGACCGAAGGCTCAACCCACTGCGCGCTGACCTTGCCGTTGACGGTCATCAGCGTCACGGCGACGTCGTCGCCGATGTGGCCCTGCAGGTCGACGGTACGGTCGGCCGCGTAGGTAGTGCCGTCGATGGCGATCGTGTTCTTCGCGGTGTCGACCGCGGTCAAAGTGCCCTGCACGTAGGTCGCGGGGACGATCACGGCGGCGGACGCGGCGGCGATCGAGGCAAACGAAACCGCAATGGCGGCAACGGCGGCGATGGTCCGGTTCTTGACGTTCATGATGGGCTCCTTGGTGTGCTGCAAAGTCGGACGCGGGTGCTGGCCGCGCATGGCAATACCTAAGGGGTCAATGTTTCCCGGGCATGTCCGGAGCAGCCCCATTTGGTAACGGACTGTTACGCCGCCCCCGCCCGTTGCGATCTGTCACGAACTGCCCGGCGCGCGGGAACGCGGTCCCGCCTATATTCAGGCTCATGGAAACTTTGCCGCACATCCTGGTGGTGGACGACGACCGCGAGATCCGGGATCTCCTGTCCCGGTTCCTGCGCAAGCACGGCTACCGCGTCAGCGCCGCCGCCGATGGCCGCGACATGCGCAAGGCGCTGGAATCCGGCCGGTTCGATCTCGTGGTGCTCGATGTAATGCTGCCGGGCGAAGACGGGCTGGCACTGTGCCGCTGGCTGCGCAGCACCTCGGCGATGCCGGTGATCATGCTCACCGCCGTGGGTGAGGAAACCGATCGCATCATCGGCTTGGAGATGGGCGCCGACGACTACCTCGCCAAACCGTTCAATCCGCGGGAGTTGCTGGCGCGCATTCGCGCCGTGTTGCGCCGCGCCGAAGCCGCCGCTGCCGCGCCGGATGTTGCGCGCGGCACCATCACCTTTGAAGGCTGGCGCCTCGATACCGAACGCCGCGAGCTGTATCGCCCCGATGGCGCCCTCGTGCCGCTGACCTCGGGCGAATACGATCTCTTGGTTGCGCTGGTGGAGCGGCCGCACCGCGTGCTCACGCGCGACCAACTGCTCGATATTACCCGGGGGCGCGAAACCGTCCCGTTCGACCGCAGCATCGATGTGCAGATCAGCCGCCTGCGCCGCAAGATCGAAGACGACCCGCGGGAACCGGCGCGCATCAAAACGGTGCGCGGCGGCGGCTACGTGTTCGCGCCTGAGGTCGCCCGCCAGTGAGCACCCAGGCCGAACCCGCCGGGCGCTCCGGGTCCGAGATCGCGGCGCGAGTTCCCGACGCGCTGCCGGCGCCGCCCGTGCGCGAACCTGCCCCCGCCCGCATCGGCCGCTGGCGCGAATGGGTCGGCAGCTTGGCGGGCCGCATCACGCTGATCGTGCTGCTGGGGGTGCTGGTCGCCCAAAGCATTCCGCTGGCGTTCTACATCTACGACCACACCATCGGGCGCAACGCGCTGGTGGCGGACTCCATCGCCCAGCGCGTCATCAGCGTGGTCGGCTTCTACGAGGCGGCGCCCGCGCCGGCCCGGCGCGATGTGCTGCGCGCGGTCAGCACGCCGTTCTTCAGCGTCACGATCCGGCCCAATCCACCGCCGGTGCCGCCCCCGGCCCAGGACGGCTTGATCGCCGAACTGTCGTCGCGCTTGGCCCCGCTGGGCGATCGCCGGGTCGGCATCTGGCTGATCCAAACCAGCTTCGGCCCCGGCACGTTGGTATCGGTGCCGCTTACCCCTGGCGGGCCGCCGGGCCAGTACATGGTGTTCGAAGTGCGGCCCGAGCCCACGGATACGACGGCGCCGTGGCGTCAGGGGTTCTTCCTCGCGTTTACCGCGTTGGTGTTCGTCGGCGCGCTGTGGGCGGCGCTGCGCACCGCGGCTCCGCTCTCGCGCTTCGCGGAGGCTGCCGATCGCTTCGGCACCGATGTCTACGCCCCGCCCCTGCCCGAAGGTGGCTCGGGCGAAGTGCGCCGTGCGACGCGGGCCTTTAACCGCATGCAGGAGCGGCTGCGCCGGTTCGTCGATGATCGCACCATGATGATGGCGGCGATCTCGCACGATCTGCGCACCACCCTGACCCGTCTGCGTCTGCGTACGGAATTCATCGACGACGACGAGCAGCGCGGCAAAGCCGAGAACGACCTGAACGAGATGCTGGCGATGCTGGAAGCGACGCTGGCGTTCGCGCGCGACGAGGCAGTGGCCGAAGCCCGCAAGAGCGTCGACCTCGCGGCCTTGTTGCAAAGCCTGTGCGACGACTATGCCGACGCCGGCAAGCGGGTGATGTATGCCGGTCCCGACCGGCAACCGATCGAGGGACGCCCCGTTGCGCTACGGCGCGCGTTCAGCAACCTGATCGAAAATGCGATCCGCTATGGCGGCGAAGCCACGGTGCGGCTGACGATGGCCGATGCCACCACCGTGGTGCTGGTGGAAGACCGCGGTCCGGGCATTCCGGCCGGCCAGCGCGAGCAGGTCTTCGCCCCCTTCTTCCGCCTGGAGACCTCGCGCAGCCGGGAAACCGGCGGCATGGGATTGGGCCTTTCGGTCGCCCGCTCGGTGGTGCGCGGCCATGGCGGCGACATCGGTTTCGAAGACCGCGAAGGCGGCGGCCTGCGGGTCCGGGTCACCCTGCCGCTGGGCACATAGCCGCGACGGGGCTTGACCTGGAGCGCTCCGGCCTCAACTTTGATCTGCCTGTAACCGCACGGAGACAATAATGAAGATCGGGATTCTCGGCACCGGCACGGTCGGCGAAACGATCGGCACGAAGCTGGTCGAGCTCGGCCACACCGTAACCATGGGATCGCGCGACGCGGCCAACGTGAAGGCCGCGGCGTGGGTGAAGAAGGCGGGTAAACACGCCGCGGCCGGTACCTTCAAGGACGCCGCCACCGCGGGCGAGATCGTGTTCAACTGCACCAGCGGTCAGGGCAGCGTCGCTGCGGTTACCTCGGCGGGCGAGGCGGCGTTGCGCGGCAAGGTGCTGATCGACGTTTCCAATCCGCTCGACTTCACCAAGGGGCCGATCCCGATCCTGTCGGTCGGCAACACCGATTCGCTCGGCGAACAGCTGCAGAAGGCCGTGCCGTCGGCGAAGGTGGTCAAGACGCTGAACACGCTGGGCGCACCCCTGATGGTGAATCCACGGTCGCTCGCCGATTCCCATAACCTGTTCATCTGCGGCGACGACGACGGCGCGAAGGCCAAGGCCGTCGAACTGCTGCGCTCGTTCGGCTGGCGCGACGAGGACATCGTCGACCTCGGCGACATCACTGCCGCCCGCGGCGTCGAGGCTTACGTCTTGCTGTGGGTGCGCATCTACCGGCGGTTCGGCTCGGCGAACTTCAACCTGAAGCTGGTGCGCGGGAAATAGGTTTGGCCTGGTAGAACCAGGCCCGCCCGGCGGAGGGTGCGACCGCCGGGCGGGACCCGGACCGGACGAATGGGAGGCCTGAATCCCGAGACTCGTCCGGCAGGAGGGGTGGTGTGCGCCCCTTGGGAGACTCGTTGCTAGGCCCGCGCCGGTTCCTTGTGCTGGCGTTCGAGCTTTTCCAAATCCATCAGCACCGCTTCGGCGGACACGCCGATCATCTGCGCGGTCATCGGCAGGTTGGATTCCAGCGCGTCGCGCAGCAGGTACTGCAGGCACTCTTTGATCGCCACCGCCTGCTTGATGCGATCAGCATCCGCCAATTTGCGCCGGGTCGGCAGGTCGTGCAGCGTCATCCTCGAATC
Source organism: Alphaproteobacteria bacterium (assembly GCA_947481575.1). Taxonomy (GTDB): domain Bacteria; phylum Pseudomonadota; class Alphaproteobacteria; order UBA2966; family CAIVPW01; genus CANKGV01. Next base: position 300,531 of record CANKGV010000001.1, on the reverse strand, counting down.
CCCTCTCGACAGGCTTAGGCGGCGCGCTCGATGCGTGCGGCGTTGGTCAGCACGCTCGCGGGCAGTTGCCCGCGCAGGCACAGCGCGGCGAGCACCTCCTGTGTGGGCCGGTAGCGTCCTGCCACGGTGATGCTCCGGCCGATCCGGACCGGTGCACCGATGCGCTCCACCGGTAGTCCGGTCTGGCGCAGCACGCGCTCCACGCGCACGTCGCACACCGAAACGACTTCGGTGATGCCGTGGCGGAGCGCAACTTCGGTCATGCCGGCCAACAGCGCGATGGTGACACGCCCGGTGCCGGTGTTGGCGACGGTTTCGCCGTCGCCATCGTCCACGGCGAAGCGCGTGCTCTCCCAAATCGTAGGCGCGGACGGCGCAGGCGCGCCGGCAAGCAGTTCCTGAAACACGTCCCGCAGCATCGTCGGGCCGGTGGTCTTCAGCAGGCGCGCGCAACCGCGCAGGCGCCCGAATGCGTCGTGATACAGAAGGTAGGAAGTTCCCGGCAGCGCATCGAAGGTGTCGCGCTCCTGGTCGCCGTGTACCGCCACATCCCAGCCCAGGCGCTCGTGGAATACGCGATAGCGCAGCCGGTGCATGTCGGCGAGTTCGCGGCGGAACGCGGGCGCGTCGGCAGTCGTGACGTACTCGATCATTTCGATCCTCCGCATCCCGCCCGAACACGCCTAGTGGACCAGTTGGGCGTTGGAAAGAGAGCCTGTAAGAACTGCCAGTCCCCGGAAATGCCAGGAAGATCAGCAGGCTACGGGTGTGTTCAGGGCTTCAGCAGCCCGAGCATGATTGCCTTCACCACGGCTTGGTTCTTGTTGAACACGCCCAGCTTCTGCTTGGCATTTTCAATGTGGAACACCACCGTGCGCTCCGAGATTCCCAGGATCTCGCCGATCTCCCACGCCGTCTTGCCTTCCGACGTCCACGACAGGACCTCCGCTTCGCGCGGCGATAGTTCGATCGCCTCGACAGTCTGGTCGGGCGCGAACATGTCGTTGATCATGGCGTGGTAGTAGAGCGACATCACATGAATGTGGTGCCGCGACTCGTTCAGCACCCGTTCAAAGTCCGCCGCGGGCATCTCCGATGCGACACTGAGCAGGGCAAACTCGCCGCTCGGCCCATGGATCGGCACGCTCAGCCCGCTGGCGATCTTGAACTCGCTGGCTTCGCTCATGATGCGCTTCTGCTTCGGCCGCAGCGGCAGCGTGTCCCAGCGGAACGGCAGGAAGTTCTGGAAGCCGGACCGCACCACCGCGTCCGTTTCGTAGTAGCGGTTCTCGTTGTAGTGCCGCGACCACTCGTCCGGGTAGGTGGTGATGATCACGGGGTCGGTGCGGCCGGTGCGAGGCAGGCGCAGGCCGCCGTACGTGAACCAACTCACACCCAGATTCTTCAACGACGTCGCAAACGCGTCGCGCAGCGCCGCTACGGATTGCACCTCGCGTAGCGCGTCGATGTGTTCCTGGTAGTCCTTGCCGTGTTTGGCCTTAGCGTCCATTAGCTGGACCGCGCCCCTATGCCGCCCGATTTTTGGGCGGCAGCACACTACCACCGCGAGAGTATTCCCCCCGCGCTTTGGTGTATTTTTGGGCCAAAACCGGCCCAGGCTCAAGAGATTTGCAGGAACAGCGCCCGGTATGCAGGGTGGGCAGTTGCTACCCTAGGTCGAAATCTCCGGCCGTGAGCAAGGCCCGGAACGGGATTCCGGCGGCGGCAAACTTGGCTGAGGCACCCTCTTCGCGGTCCAGAACGGCCACGACAGCGGCCGGTACACAGCCAATCTCGCGCACCGCCTCGATCGCCACCAGGGCAGAGCCGCCCGAAGTGGTCACGTCTTCCACCACCGCCACCCGTGCACCTTTGCGCAGGTCCACGTCGATGCGGCGCTTGGTGCCGTGACCCTTCACTTCTTTGCGCACGTAGAACGCCGGCATCGGCTTGCCGATCTGCGCGCTGCGCATCGCCACGCATGCAGCAATCGGCACCGCGCCCATTTCCAGGCCGCCGACGTAGTCGCACGGCAGGTCGGCCAGCGCTTGCAGAATCAGGTCGGCGATCAGCAGTGACCCTTCCGGGTCCAGGGTCGTTTCCTTCAGGTTGAAGTAGTAGTTGCTGACCGCACCAGAGGCGAGCGTGAACGGTCCGCCCTTCTTCAGCGACTTGGTCGCGACGATGTCGCGCAGGCGGTCGCGCTGGGAACCCTTCGGCATATTCACGTTCGCTTTCGTTGCTTGGCGGTGGAGGAAAGGCGCGCAGCTAGCAGCCGCGCTTCAATCGCATCCCACACGCGGGCTTCCAGCTTCACGCCGTTGAAGCGATTCACTTCCTGCAGTCCGGTGGGGGACGTCACGTTGATCTCGGTCAGGTAGTCGCCGATCACGTCGATGCCGGCAAACAGCAGCCCGCGTTCGCGCAGCGCCGGTCCGATCACGGCGCAGATGTCGCGCTCGCGGCGCGAAATCGTCGTCGGCTTGGCGGTGCCGCCGGCGTGCAAATTGCTGCGCGCCTCACCTTTGGCGGGCACCCGCAGGATCGCGCCGGCCGGCTCGCCGTCGATGACGATGATGCGCTTGTCGCCCTTGCGCACCTCGGGGATGTAGCGCTGCACGATCACCGGCTCACGCGACACGCTGGTGAACAAATCGAGCAGCGCGTTCAGGTTCTCGTCGTCCGGGCGGATGTGGAACACGCCGGCGCCGCCATTGCCGTACAGCGGCTTAACGATGATGTCGCGGTGCTCGCAGCGAAACGCGTTAATCGCCGCGCGGTCGGCTGTCACCAGAGTCGGCGGCATCACGCCCTGGAAGTGGGTCACGAACAACTTTTCCGGCGCGTTGCGCACATGCACCGGGTCGTTCACCACCAGGGTGCCGGGTTGCACGTGCTCCAAGATGTGGGTGGCGGTGATGTACGCCATGTCGAACGGCGGGTCCTGGCGCATCAGCACCACGTCCGCGTCGGCCACATTCAGGACTTTCGGTTTGCCCAGCGTGAAATGGTCGCCGCGCTTGCGCCGCACGGTCAGCGGCCGCGCCACTGCCGTCACCCGCCCATCGCGCAGGCTCAAATGCCGCGGCAGGTAGTGCCACAGCCGGTAACCGCGCGCCTGCGCCTCCAGCGCCAGCACAAAGGTGCTGTCGGCGCCGATGTCGATGGACTCGATCGGGTCCATCTGGATGGCGACCGTCAGCGCCATGCCCGCTCCCCTGCCGCCCCGCCGCCGGTCTAGCCGCGCCGCGGGTCGTCCTTCAGGCGCACGTGGCTCACCACCTGCTTCACGCCTTTGATGGAGCGGGCGTAGTTCGTCACCCTGTCCAGTTCCGCCTGATTCTGAGCGATGCCGATCAGGTAGATCGTCGCGTTCACCGTATCGATGTTGTAGTTGATCTCGCTGATTGTCGTGTCGGCCACCATGCGGTAGCGCAGTTCGGTGGAGATGCGCACGTCCGAGAAGTAGTCGGCGATGCTGGTCTTGTTGTTGACCTGCAGCTCGTTCAGCACTTCCTTCACGCCCGGCACCTGCCAGGCAATGCGTACGGCATCAACGCGGTCTTGCGGCGCTGGCACCACGCCGGTCAGCAACACGCGGCCTTCCACCACATCCACACTCACCTTGGCGAACAGGCTGGAGTTGAACGCCAAGAACCCGTCCTTCACGCGCAGGCCGATGGCGGTGTCATCCAGCGCGTCGCCCACGGTGCGTTCTTGCGCGGCAGCCAGCCCAACCGTGGCGGCGCCACCCATGATCACCGGCACGCAGGCGCTTGTGGCCATCAGTGCGGCCAGCGCCAAGCCCAAGCCAACCCAAGCCGTGTGCGTGTGTGCGGAACGTTGCATTCGCTCTCCTCGTGGTTCGGTAATTCCGTGGTCAGCGGAGTATATGCCAAGCGTTGGCGATGTGGACCGGCAGCCGCCATCCCGCCACCAACATCACGTCGAACCGTGGCGCCAATGCGGCAAGCTCGGGGTGCCCGGCCAGAAACGCCGCCGCTGCCCGCTCCAGCCGCCCGCGCTGGGTTGCCGAGATCGACGCGGCGGCCGCGCCCAAATCGCCGCGGGCCTTCACTTCGATGAACGCGATGGTCCCGCCCCGGCGCGTCACAATGTCGATCTCGCCCACCGCCATGCGGGCGCGTCGTGCAACGATTCGCCACCCGCGCAGCCGCAGCCACCAAACGCACAGCGTCTCGGCACGGCGGCCGTCCGCTTCGGCGCGGCGCCGGGCGTCCCGATTCATTTCGGCGGCGCTTCCCGCGCCAGTTCCAGCGCCCGGGCGTACAGGGCGCGCCGCGGCAGTCCGGTCCGGGTAGCCACCGCCGCGGCGGCGTCCGCCACCCGCAAGCTCAGCAGCGCCTCGCGCAGCTGGGCATCGATGTCGTCTTGTTCCGTGGCGGCCTTGCCCGGCGGCGCCACAACCAGCACCACCTCGCCTTTGGGTGCGCCGGCCTCGGCGTAGTGCGCCGCCAGCGTGGCCAGGGTGCCGCGCCGCAGTTCCTCGAACTTCTTGGTCAGTTCGCGCGCCACGGTGGCTTCTCGCGCACCCAGCACCGCTGCCAGATCGGCCAGGGAATCCGCCAGCCGCCGCGGTGATTCCAGAAAGATCAGAGTAGCCGGTACCCCCGCCAGTTCGGTCGCCACACCACGCCGCGCGGCGCTCCGCACCGGCAGGAACCCGGCGAACAGGAATCGGTCGGTGGGCAAACCTGCCGCCACCAATGCCGCCAACACCGAAGACGGCCCCGGCACCGGCACGACGGCAATGCCCATGGCCGCCGCTTCGCGCACCAGCTTGAAGCCAGGGTCGGAGATCAGCGGGGTCCCGGCGTCGGAAACCACCGCCACGCGCTGACCCTCGCGCAAGCGATTGAGCAGCGCCGGCCGTACTCGCGCCGCGTTGCGATCATGGTATGGCAGGCATGCCGTGTGGATGCCGTACCGGCTCAACAGAATGCCGGTGGTGCGGGTATCCTCGCAGGCGATCACGTCGGCTTGGGTCAGAATCCGCAATGCGCGCAGCGTCACGTCTTCCAGATTGCCGATCGGCGTCGCCACGATATACAGGCCGGGATCCAGCCGCGCCGCCGGTTTACTTCCCGCGGCGTCGCCAGTAGCCTCGGGCGCAAGGTCTTCCAATGAATCTCGGGCAGCCATCTTCCGCGCGGGGTCGCCCCGCCTCGCTTGCGCTTGTCTGGCGCTCATGGTGGTCGGCCGCCGCCCTGTGTGGGTTGCTGGCCGTGGCCGCATGCGGCGGCACCACAATAGGCGGCGCGGCGCCCAACGCGCCAGCGCCCCCGGCGCCACTCCGCACCGAACCGCTGCCCCAGGCCGCCGTGCCGCCTCTGTTGCCCACGGTGCCGCAACCGGTGCCGGGCCCGCAGCTTGGCCTGCCGGCATTGCCCACCGCACCCGCCGCGCCCCGCCTCACGCCGCCGGCCGGGGAAGGCCCGGCGCGCATCGCGATCCTGCTGCCGCTTTCCGGCCCGGAACAAGCCACGGGCCGTTCGCTGCTCGATGCTGCCCTGCTGGCGCTGTTCGATGTCGGCGGCGAGCGCATCACGCTGCTGCCGCAGGACACCCAGGGCACCGCCGATGGCGCCCGCGCGGCGGCGGCACAAGCCCTCCAAATGGGCGCGCAGCTGATCCTCGGCCCGGTGTTCAGCGCCGAGGTCAGCGCGGTCGCCGATTCCGCGCGCGCCCGCGACGTCAGCGTGGTGGCGTTCTCTACCGATGCTTCGGTGGCGGGCAATGGCGTTTATCTGCTTGCGTTCATGCCGCAACAACAGGTGGAACGCGTCGTCGGCTATGCGATTTCCCGGGGCCTGCGCCAGTTCGCGGCACTCGCCCCGCAAACGCCCTACGGCGTCACGGTGGTTGAATCGCTGCGCTCGGTATCCGAACGCTTCGGCGGCACCGTCGCCCGCACCGAGTTCTATACCGCCGATGCCCAGGAGCTGATGGACCCGGTGCGGCGCCTCGCGGACTATCAATCGCGCCACGACCGCCTGTTGTCGCGCCGCCGCCAGCTGGAAGCCCTTCCGGATGACGCCACCGCCCGCCGCGATCTCGCCGCGCTGGCGGGGCTGGATACGTTCGGCCCCGCGCCGTTCCAGGCCGTGCTGCTCCCCGAAGGCGGCGCCGAGCTGCGCCAGGTTGCGCCGCTGTTGCCGTTCTTCGATGTCGACCCGGCGCAGGTGAAGTTCCTCGGCACCGGCCTGTGGGACGATCCGAATCTGGGTCAGGAGCCGGCGCTGGTCGGCGGATGGTTTGCGGCGCCGCCGCCCGACAACCTTGCGGCGTTCTCCGAACGTTTCAACGGTGTGTTCGGCTACCGCCCCCAGCGCATCGCCACGCTGGCCTACGACGCGGTCGCGCTTGCCGCCGCGCTGGCCCGCAGCGGCCCGGATTTCTCGCGCGAGGCGATCACCACTCCGTCGGGCTTTGCCGGCACCGATGGCATTTTCCGGTTTCTGCCGAGCGGCATTGCCGATCGCGGCTTGGCGGTACTCGAAGTGCAGGCGAAGGGCGATAAGGTGATCGACCCGGCGCCTACCACGTTCCAGCAGGCGACGAACTAACCGAGTAGTTCGGCCACCACGCGGTTCAGCACCATGCGCCCACGGGCAGTGGCGCGCACCCGGCCGTCATGAGCAGTCACGAATCCGTCCGCCGTCAGTTCGCTCAACCCCGGCAGCGCCTCCGCGAGCGCGCGGCCCGCCAGCCGTTCCACCCGTGCGGCGTCAATGCCTTCCGACAGCCGCAGTCCCATCAGCACCAGCTCGCGCAGCGAGTCCTCGTCGCTGAGCGGCTCGTCCTGCTCTGCGCCGGTGCCGTTCACGTCGATGGCGCCGAGCCATGCCTCGGGGCTGCGGAACGCTGTGGTGGAGATGCGGCGGCCGTCGCGCACGACGCGCCCGTGGGCGCCCGGCCCAATGCCGATCCATTCGCCGGAGCGCCAATAGGTCAGATTGTGGCGGCTCTCAAAGCCGGGCTTGGCAAAGTTGGAAACCTCGTAGGCATCCAGCCCCACTGCCGCGCACATCTCTTGGGTGGTCTCGAACAAGGTCACCTGCGTGTCCTCGTCCAACTGAACCAGGTCGCCCCGCCGCTCGGCCTCGTAGAACCGCGTGCCCTGTTCGATGGTCAGTTGATACAGCGATAGATGCGTGGTGCCGAAACGCAGAGCCTCGCGCAATTCTGCGCGCCACTCGGCGTCGGTCTGGTGCGGCCGCGCGTAAATTAGGTCGAACGTTACCCGGTCGAATGCCGATTGTGCCGCCGCTAAAGCTGCCTTTGCGCCGCCCGCATCGTGCTCGCGCCCCAGGAACTTCAGGTCGGCATCGCGCAGCGCCTGCACCCCAAGGGACAACCGGTTCACTCCCGCCGCGCGCAAGCTGCGGAACTTGGCCGCCTCGGCCGAGGTCGGATTCGCCTCCAGCGTGATCTCGGCGTCCGGCGCAAAGGCGAACCGCTGCGCCAGCCGCTCCAGAATCGCGCCCACGGTGCCGGGCTCCATCAGCGACGGCGTACCGCCGCCGAAGAACACGCTCGTCACCGGTTGCGTGGCCGCATACCGCCCTGCCCACCCGTCGATCTCGCGCAGATACGCTGCGCTCCAGCGGTCCTGGTCGATCGCCGGCCGCACGTGGCTGTTGAAATCGCAGTACGGGCACTTCGACTTGCAGAACGGCCAGTGCACGTAAATGCCGAAGCCGGGCTCGGCCGCCTCAGGCAAGGCAGGCGGCGACCAGCTTGCGGAACGCTTCGGCGCGGTGACTGATGGCATGTTTCTCGGCGGGCTCCATCTCGCCAAAGGTGCGGGTGTGGCCGTCCGCCACGAACATCGGATCGTACCCGAATCCCCTGTCACCGCGCGGCGGCCACACCAAGTTGCCGTATACGCGGCCCTCGAACGTTTCGGTGTGCCGGTCGGGCCAAGCGATGGATAGCGCCGCCACAAGATGCGCGCGTCGGTCGCTGGCGTGGCGCTCCGCCAATTCGTGCTCCACCCGCGCCATGGCGACGTGGAAGTCCTTCGTGGGCCCTGCCCAGCGCGCGGAAACCACACCCGGCGCACCGTCCAAGGCCGGCACCACCAGCCCGGAATCGTCGGCCAGGGCGGGCGTGCCGGTGGCCCGCGCCGCCGCCAGCGCTTTGATCTCGGCGTTGCCGGTAAACGTATCGGCGGTCTCATCCGGCTCCGGCAGGCCCAAGTCCGCCACCGACTGGCAAGTCAGGCCGAACGGTTCCAGGAGAGCCTTCAGCTCGTGAATCTTCCCGCGGTTGTGGGTGGCCAGCACCACCGTGCCCGTCAACCGCCGGTGCGTCACAATCCCAGCGCCGCCTTTTGCACGCGCACCAATTCGGCGATGCCGGTTTCCGCCAGGTCGAGCAGCTGGTTGAACTCGGCGCGCGAAAATGGTGCCGCTTCCGCGGTGCCCTGCACCTCGATCAGTTTGCCGGCCGACGTCATCACGAAGTTCGCATCGGCGCCGGCGCCCGAATCCTCCACGTAGTCCAGGTCCAGCACCGGTGCACCGCCCACCACGCCGCACGAAACCGCCGCCACTTGGGTGGTGATCGGATTGGCAGACAATTGGCCCCCGGTCACCAATTTGGCCACCGCCATGTACAGCGCCACATAACCGCCGGTGATCGATGCGGTGCGCGTACCGCCGTCGGCCTGGATCACGTCGCAGTCGATGCGCACTTGGCGTTCACCCAGTGCGCCCAGGTCCGCGACGGCGCGCAAGCTGCGGCCGATCAGGCGCTGAATTTCTTGGGTGCGCCCGGTCTGCTTGCCTTTGGCTGCTTCGCGGTCGGTGCGTTCCGTGGTGGCGCGCGGCAGCATGCCGTATTCGGCAGTAATCCAGCCGCGCCCCGTGTTGCGCAGGAACGGCGGCACCTTCTCCTCCACCGATGCGGTGCACAGCACGTGGGTGTCGCCGAACTTAACCAGGCACGAGCCTTCGGCGTACTTCGAAACCCCGGTCGTCAACGACACGGGGCGCAACTGATCGGGACGGCGGCCCGAAGGGCGCATGGAACCTCGGCTCTATCGATGGGTGAGCTTGGACTCTTAGCCATCGCCGCCGGGCCGGTCCAGTGTTTCCCTCAGCGCGCTTGGATCACAGGGCTATGCCCAGCGCCTTGGCCACCCCGGCGCCATGCGCAGGGCCATCCTTCTGCCAGTTGCCGATGTGGGCGCACGCCGACAACTCGGCGCATCCAGCAGTCCGGCAACGCCAAAAAATGACGCGGCAGGGCGCTAAAACGCGGCGCGCTAAGAGTTCGGCGATGACCGTGCGAGATCGAAGCGGTCGGCGTTCATCACCTTGTTCCACGCCGCCACGAAGTCCTTCACGAACTTTTCCCTAGAACCGCCAGCCGCATAGACTTCCGCAAACGCACGCAACTGCGAATGCGAACCGAAGATCAGATCGACGCGCGTGCCGGTCCACTTCTTCTCTTTCGTGCTGCGGTCATGGCCTTCATAGGCGCCGTCGCCGGTCTTCTGCCACTCGATGCGCATGTCGAGCAAGTTGACGAAGAAGTCGTTGGTCAACACGCCCGGCTTGTGGGTGAAGACGCCATTGTTTGACCCGTCGGCATTCGCACCCAACACGCGCAAGCCACCGACCAGCACCGTCATCTCCGGCCCCGTCAGCTTCAGAAGCTGCGCCTTGTCCACTAGCGCTTCTTCCGGTGCCATCAAGTCCCCGCCGCGATGGTAGTTGCGAAAGCCGTCGGCGAGCGGTTGGAGCGGCGCGAAGGATGCCACGTCGGTCTGCTCCTGCGACGCATCCATGCGCCCCGGGATGAAGGGAACCTTCACGTTGGTTCCCGCGTCCTTAGCCGCCTTTTCGATGGCTGCTGCACCGCCCAGCACGATCAGGTCGGCGAGCGAGACTCTCTTGCCGCCCGATGCGGAAGCATTGAACTCCTTCCGGATCGCCTCGAGCTTTGAAAGCACCGCCGCAAGCTGCGTCGGCTGGTTGACCTCCCAATTCATCTGGGGTGCAAGACGAATGCGCGCGCCATTCGCGCCGCCGCGCTTGTCCGAGCCGCGAAACGTGGACGCGGACGCCCAAGCGGCCGAGACCAATTGCGATACCGAAAGGCCGGGAGCGAGAATCTTTGCTTTCAGGGACTCGATGTCCTTGTCGTCGATCAGCTTGTGGTCGACGGCTGGAATAGGGTCCTGCCAGATCAGCGCTTCTTTCGGCACGAGCGGTCCGAGGTAACGCTGGATCGGTCCCATGTCGCGATGGGTCAGCTTAAACCACGCCCGCGCGAACGCATCCGCGAACTGCTCCGGATGTTCATAGAAGCGCCGCGAGATTTTCTCGTAAGCCGGATCGAAGCGCAGGGCTAAGTCGGTGGTTAGCATGGTCGGCACATGCTTCGTCGATTTGTCATGCGCGTCCGGCACATCCATGGGTGCGCTCTTTGCACGCCACTGCTGCGCTCCGGCCGGACTCTTTTCCAGTTCCCATTCGTATTTGAAGAGGTTGTCGAAGAAGTGGTTGCTCCACTTCGTCGGCGTTTGCGACCATGTGACTTCGGGTCCTCCAGTGATGGTGTCGCTGCCGAAGCCCATACCGTGTTTGCTCTTCCAGCCGAGACCCTGATCCTCGATGGAAGCGCCTTCCGGCTCCGGTCCCAGCAAGGACGGATCTCCCGCGCCATGAGTCTTGCCGAAGCTGTGACCGCCGGCGATGAGCGCCACGGTCTCTTCGTCATTCATCGCCATCCGCGCGAAGGTTTCGCGGATGTCGCGCGCAGATGCGACGGGATCGGGGTTGCCGTTGGGGCCTTCCGGATTGACGTAGATGAGGCCCATCTGGACCGCGCCGAGGGGATTCTGAAGCTCGTGTTCGCCGCTATGGCGTTCGTCGCCGAGCCATGTGCTTTCGGGACCCCAATAGAGTTCTTCAGGCTCCCACGTGTCGGCACGGCCACCGGCAAAACCAAACGTCTTGAAGCCCATCGACTCCAGCGCGACGTTGCCCACGAGCACGAAAAGGTCGGCCCATGAAATCTTGCTGCCGTATTTCTGCTTAGTCGGCCAGAGCAGGCGGCGCGCCTTGTCGAGGTTGGCGTTGTCCGGCCAACTGTTGAGCGGTGCGAAGCGTTGCTGGCCCGCGCCCGCACCGCCGCGACCGTCGGTCGCGCGGTAGGTGCCCGCGCTGTGCCACGCGAGGCGAATGAACAGACCACCGTAGTGACCGAAATCGGCAGGCCACCAATCCTGCGAGTCCGTCATCAGCGCTTTCAGATCGGCGATCACGGCATTGAGGTCAAGCGATTTGAATTCCTTGGCGTAGTCGAAGCCGTTGCCCATCGGATCGGACTTCATGGAGTTTTGATGCAGGGGCTGAATGTCCAGCCGGTCAGGCCACCAGTCGCGGTTGGACCGGGCTTTTCGGGCGGCGCTATGCGCCACGGGACATTCGCTCTTCTGGGGCATCTTCGGCTCCGAGTTGTGCGTTTCTACGGTCACTCGCGAGCACAATCTCACCGCGCTCTGCGTCGTCGAAAGCTAGTCTTCGCGACCGTGGGCGTCAAGGCACTTTAGAATACCTCTAAGCTATGAGTGTGATTGTCGCCTGCGTTGATTCCCAAGAACCATGTTCAAGAGGTGAGCGCCGCAGGGTGGAAACGGAGTTCCGAGGTTCCGATCGCCTCGCCTAACCTAAGCGCCGCTACGCCAAGCTCCCCAGAACGTGCGCCGGACCGGTTACCGTGACCCTGACCCGGGCACCGACCGGAAGTGCGCCTTGCGCCGTGGTCCGGACCATCAGCGGCGCCGGCGTCTCGCCTGGCGCCGCGAGTGCGTCGGCGCCACCAACTTGTAATGTCAGCAAGCACGCATGCCCGGTGAAATCGACGTCGGTAACGACGCCGGTGCCGCGCTCCGGCGCCCCGGCAGGCGCTTCCGCCACCTGGAGCTGTTCGGGCCGCAGCATGATGCGGGCCGCGCCCCGGCGCTCCGTGTCGTCGACCGCAATCCGGCCCAGATGACATTCGGCCCAGCCACGCTCCAGCAGCGCGGAAACGATAACCGCATCGCCCAGAAACGTCGCGGTGTCCTCGTCGCGCGGGCGCAGGTACAGGTCCATCGGCCGCCCTACTTGCGCCAAGCGGCCGTCCCGCATCACCGCGATCTGGTCGGCGAACGAAAGGGCCTCCGCCTGATCGTGGGTCACCAGCACCGCGGTTACCCCCGCGGCCGTGACCAATTGCGCGGTCGCTTTGCGTGTTGCCGTGCGCAACCCGGCGTCGAGTGCCGAAAACGGTTCGTCGAGCAACATCAGGCGCGGTTGCTGGGCAAGGGCGCGCGCCAACGCGACGCGTTGCTGCTGCCCGCCCGAAAGTTCATGGGGCCAGCTCCCCAGCATGCGCCGGTCCAGGCCCACCAGTTCCGCCAACTCGTCCACGCGCCGCGCGCGCTCCGGCGCCGGGCCGGCGACTCCGAACCCGACATTCGCGGCGACCGTCAGATGGGGAAACAGCGCACCGTCCTGCGGCACGTATCCGATGCGGCGCCGGTGCGCCGAAACCATCGCACCGGCCCCATCGGCCAGGGTCGCGCCGCCCAGAACGATCTCTCCCGCGTCCGGCGCCTCGAAGCCTGCGATCAGGCGCAGCAACGTCGTCTTGCCGGAACCGGAAGGTCCGACGATCGCCGTGCGGCTGCCCGCCGCAACGGCCAGCGTCACATCCACCACTGCGCGGACGGCCCCGTAGTGCTTGGCCACCGACCGAAGTTGGAGATCGCTCATCGGCCTGCCGTGCGCCGCGACTGGCGGTACAGAACCCACGTCAGCGGCAGCGACAACGCCACCATGATCACGGCAAACGGGGCGGCCGCGACGTAGTCGATTTCGCTCGTCAGCGACCAGAAGCGGGTTGCCAAGGTGTAGGTGCCGGTCGGTGCCAGCAGCAACGTTGCGGTAAGTTCGTTGGTGACCGCCAAGAACACCAGGGCTGCGCCCGCCGCGGCGCCCGGTGCGGCAAGCCGCATGGTGATCTCGAACAGCGCCCGCAGCGGGGCCCGGCCCAGGCTTTGCGCAACCTTCTCCAGTTCGGGGGGCGCTTGGGCGATGCTGGCGCGCAGGCTGATCAACGCCCGCGGCAGGAACAACAGCAGATAGGCCAGCAGCACGGTCGCCAGCGTTTGGTACAGCGGCGGCGCGATGCGGATCGTGACCGTGACCAGCGCGAGTGCGACGACGATCCCCGGCATGGCGCCGGCGACGTAGTTGCTCCCCTCCAGGATTCGGCTCAACCGGCTCGGGGCGCGCACCGATAGCCACGCCATCGGAATCGCCGCACAGGTCGTCAGAACCGCGCCTGCGGCGGCCAGCCCCATGGTTTGCATCAGTGCCGGCACGATCTCGTGTTGTTGCCAAACCTTGGCGCCGCCCAGAGCCACCCAACGCAGCAACGTCGCCAACGGAACCCCCAGCGACACGGCGGCGACCGCCACGACCAGCGCCAACGCCACCGCGCTACCGGCCGCACCGAGCCGCGCCACCGGCGCCTGCCGCGCACTGCCGGGCCCCAGCCGCGCGTAGCGTGCGCTGCCGCGTGTCGCCGATTCCACCACGAGCATCCCAAGGCAACAAACGGCCAGAACTCCCGCCATCATGGTGGCGGCCGGCGCATTGAAGGCGGATTGAAAGCGATCGAAGATCGCGGTGGTGAACGTATCGAAGCGCACCAGCGCGAACAGGCCGTACTCGGCCAGCAAGTGCAAACCGATCAGCAGCGCGCCACCCCAGATCGGCAGGCGCAGTTGGGGCAGTACCACCCGGACAAACACGCGCGCCGGACGCTCACCCAGCGATGCCGCGACGTCCTCCAGCGCGGGGTCCAGGCGGCGCAGGGCCGCCGAAGTCGGCAGGTACACGAACGGAAAATACGCCAGCACCGAAACCAACACCGCGGCGAACAGCCCGTGGAGGGACGGCACCGCGCCGACCCACGCATAGCTGTGCACAAACGCCGGCACCGCGAGCGGTGCCACCGCCAGCAGTGACCACCATCGCCGCCCCGGCAGATCGGTACGCTCGGTCAGCCAGCCCAACGCCACGCCCAAGGCGACCGCCAGCGGTACCGCGATTCCGATCAGCAGCACCGTGTTCAGCAATAGCTCGCCCACGCGAGGCCGCACCAGCAGATCGATACTCGCTGACCAACCGGTCTGGATCGTGATCCACACCACAAAGCCGAGCGGCACCAGCATCGCCAGCGAAACGACGAGCGCCGCAAGCAGCAGGCCGCCCGGCCATGGGTGACCGCGGCCCAAACGATGCGCGACCGGCGGAGGGGACAGGTCCCGTCCGCCGGTCGTTGCAACTCCGCCCACTATGGGAAGCCGTTCATGAGGAAACGCCTTAGAGCAGGCCCGCTTGCGTCATCAGCTCGGTAACCTTTTTGCTGTTGAGCGCGGCCGGATCAAGCCTCGGCGCGTCCAGACCGCTCAGCGCCGGAAGCTTCGCGTGCGACTCAGCACCGTTGCCGACCGCGTACTCCATCGCGTCGCCGGTCCTCAACATGTCTTGGCCACCCTTGCCGGTCACCCACTTCACGAACGCCTGGGCTTCCACCGGGCTCTTGCTGGAAGCAAGTACGCCGCCGCCCGAAACGCTGACGAACGCGCCCGGGTCCTGGTTCTTGAAGAAGTGCAGGGCGGTGTTGTTGCTGGCCTCGCCGGTGCGGGCTTGGTCCTGAAAATAATAGTAGTGATAGATCACGCCGCCCTCGATCTCGCCGGCGTTGACCGCGCGCAGCACCGCGCCGTTGCCGCGATAGATGGCGGCGTTGGTCTTCATGCCCTTCAGCCACGCAACCGTCGCCGCCTCGCCCTTCAGCTCCAGCAACGCACCGACAATGGCCTGGAAATCCGCACCGGACGGGGAGCCGGCCCAGCGGCCTTTCCACGCGGCGTCGGCGAGGTCGAGCATGGATTTCGGCAGATTGGCTGCCGGCAGCTTGCTCTTGTTGTAGACGAACACCGTGCTGCGGGCCGCGATGCCGACCCATTTGCCGTTGGCCGCGCGATAGTTGTCCGGGACCAGCGCCAGCGTCGCAGCATCGATCGGCGCCAACAGTCCGGCGCCATCGACCATGGCCATGGCCGGCGAGTTCTCGGTTAGGAAGACGTCGGCCGGCGAGGCGCGGCCTTCCTGCAGGATGGTGTTGCCGAGTTCGAGGTCCGAACCCTGGCGCAGGTTCACCTTGATGCCGGTCTCTTTGGTGAACGCGGCGATCCAGGCCTTGGTCAGGCTCTCATGCTGCGCGTTGTATACCGTGATCTCCGCGCTGGCGGCGGTCGCCCACACGGCTGCGAAGGAAACCAGCACTGCGCCAACGGAGGGAACTAGACGGAACTTCATCGAACAACTCCTCACGACAGGATGCGCGAACATTAATGCACTTGCGTCTTATTCGCAATGATAATGATTCGCAATGGTCCATTCCGGGCGGGGCATAGGGGTGCTTCGCCAGGGGGAAACCGTACTTCGCGGCAGGGAAGCGAGGACGCCCTTGCGTTGACGCTCCCCGGGGGCGCACCTACATTCCGGCAACAATGATTCGCGAGCTCAACGAGCGGTCGCGGGAGATTTTCCGCCACATCGTCGAAGCGTACGTGGAAACCGGCGAACCGATCGGTTCCCATACGCTTTCGAAGCGCCTCAGTGCGCGGCTGTCTTCCGCCTCCATCCGTAACGTGATGGCCGAGCTGGAAGGGGCAGGGTTGCTCTATGCCCCCCACACTTCGGCGGGCCGCCTGCCCACCGATGCCGGGCTGCGGTTCTTCGTCGATGGCCTGCTCGAAATCGGCGGATTGTCGGGCGACGAGCGCGCCGCGATCGAGGCGCGCTGCAATGCCACGGGCCGTAATCTGCCGGATATGCTGAAGGGCGCGTCCGAGATGCTGTCGGGCCTGTCGCGCTGCGCCGGTGTGGTGATGGCGCCCAAACAAGACATGCGGGTGAAGCACATCGAGTTCGTGCAGCTCGGCCCCGGCCGTGCGCTGGTCATCCTCGTCACCGAAGACGGTATGGTGGAAAACCGCATCGCCGAAGTGCCGGTCGATATGCCGCCCAACGCGCTGGTGGAAGCCACCAACTATCTGGAATCGCGCCTCATGGGCCGCACCTTCGCGGAAGCGCGCGACACGATCGCCGCGGAAATCAACGAACACCGGGCCGAACTGGACGTACTCACGGCGCGCGTGGTTTCCGCCGGGCTCGCGACCTGGGCCGGCGGCACCGAGCCGCGCTCGCTCATCGTGCGCGGCCAGGCCAAGTTGCTCGATGACGTCACGGCGATCGAAGACCTGGAGCGCATCCGCAAGCTGTTCGACGCTTTGGAGACCGAGCAGGACCTGATGCGGGTGCTGAACCTTACCGAAAGCGCCGAAGGCGTGCGCATCTACATCGGCGCCGAAAACGGCCTGTTCAACATGACCGGCTGCGCCATGATCGTGGCGCCGTATTCCGATTCGCGCGAACGCATCGTCGGCGCCATCGGCGTCATCGGCCCGGCGCGCCTCAATTATGCCCGCATCATCCCTATGGTGGATTACACCGCCAAGATCGTGGGAAGGATGGTCGGATGACGACCCAACAAGAAACGGATCCGCATCGCATGACCGAAGAGACCGGCGCCGCCGACACGCAAGAGCAAACGCAGGCACAGCCCACCCCCGCCGAATTGCTGGCGGCCAAGGCGGCGGAAGCCGCCGCGCTCAAGGACCAGCTCCTGCGCGCCCTTGCCGAAACCGAAAACGTTCGCCGCCGCGCCGACCGCGAGCGCGAAGACACGGCCAAATACGCGATCACCAACTTCGCCCGCGAGGTCGTCACCGCCACCGACAACCTGCGCCGCACCATCGAAGGCGCGAAGGCCTCCCACGCCGACGACAAGGCCGCGTTGGCGTCTTTGCTGTCCGGCGTCGAACTCACCGAGCGCGAGTTCCTCGGCACGTTGGAAAAGCACAACATCCGCCGCATCGCGCCGTTGGGCGAACGCTTCGATCCAAACTTTCACCAGGCGATGTTCGAGCTGCCGGATACCGGCAAAGAGCCGGGAACCGTCGTGCAGGTGGTGCAGGCCGGCTACCGCATCCACGACCGCCTGCTGCGGCCCGCTCTCGTCGGCGTCGCCAAAGGCCCGGTCGCCAAAGCGCCGGACGCGAGCCTCGATCAAAAGGCCTAACCGGCCAAGCGCTCCACCAATAGAAACGGCGGCGGGCCTCCCGACCCGCCGCCGTTATTGGTGCCGAAAGGCTTACTGGCCTTGCGGAAGAACCTTCCAGTTGGCAATGGCGGCGCCCTTGGCGTCGGCCTTTTCCTTGTCGTTCACGTAGTAGTACAGCGGCTTGCCCTTGTAGGACCAAACCTTGCCGCCGTCTTCGCGCGTCACGATGGTCCAATCGCCGCCGGCGGTGCCGGTGTCGGCCTTGAACAGCGGCCAGTTGGTCAAGCAGCCGCCGACGCAGGTCGAAACGTTCGGCGCGGTGTCGCGGTCGTACGTGTACAGAACCATGCCTTTGTCATCGGCCATGACCATGCCGGCCGTGGTCTGGATGTAGGTGATGGCCGGAGCGGCGAACGCGCTCAGCGCAACCATCGAAAAAGCGGCCGCCAGGGCGCCGCGTACCATCATGCGATTCATAATTTGCTCTCCTAGGACGTCAGTAGGAAGGCGCCGCAGAATTGCGGCGCTGCCTGCGCAATGCGGTACTCCCGGTCCCGGTGCGCGGCAACAAACGGTTCATCGATAACCGTCAACATTCTGTGTCTACTTAGTGATTCGACGCGCGGGGGCGAGCGATTCTGCGGCCGGGTCATGCGCACGGTAGTATGCGGCGGCGCGCTCCGGGTTGCCCACCGCATAGCAGTACGCGCACCCGTGCGGGCAGGTCTCGTATGCGCCGATGTCGCGCGATGCGTGGCACTCGCAGCCGGGCCGGTTGCCCCGAACCGGTGCCGCGATGGTGCGCGCCAGTCCCCAGCCCGCCGCCACCCGCTCCAGCCGCCGCGCATCCACGCACCGCGCTGCCGCGGCCGTGCCGGCCACCAGCGACGGTTGCGCGCACACCGTCGGCCGGAACCCCAGGGAACCCGCAATGTCCGCTAACCCACTGATCAGAAGGCTCTTTTCGCCATCCTCGAAGTGGCGCCAGGTGCCGCCCACCCGTACCATGTTGTTCACCGTCTTCCGGTACGGATGCACCGCACTCAGCACCACCTCGCTACTCACACCCCGTAGTCCTTCCCCGATTCGCGCCAGATTCGTGTGGTGAAACGCAGCGGGCGTGAAGTCGGTCACAACCACCGGGTCGTACCGCCACACCACCACCTCGGGCCCGAACTGTTCCGCGATGCGCCGCAGGATCGGCAGAATCCGGTCGGCGTCCGGCACATAGCGGTCGAGCGCGCGCGGGTAACCGGTGACCGTGTGCTGGATCACAAACGGGGTCCCTTCGGCCCGCAGTTCGTGCAGCACCGGCACGAACGGCCCGATGTTGCGGGTCCAGAAAACGTAGCCATCTACCGCGTCCGGGGTCAGCGGCACGGTGTACGCGGGCCCGCCGAACGGGCTGGCGACCTTGGCGAATCCGGCCGCGCGCCGTGCGCGGAACCAGTCGCCGTAGAAGGCCGGGATGTCGGTCCGGTGGCTGGCCGATACGATCATGGGCGCGACAACGCGCCGCTATCTGGCGTGACCCGTTGCGTGGCGCCAGCCTCGTTCCTATATAACGGCCTAGTCTTGGATGACCGAGACAGGGGGTTCAATCGGTGCCGATAGGGCCGCGCGAACCTGCCAGAAAGCAGAGGACCGTCCATGAGTAAGACAATCGGTATCGACCTTGGCACGACCAACTCGTGCGTCGCCGTGATGGAGGGCAAGACCCCCAAGGTCATCGAAAACTCCGAGGGTATGCGTACGACGCCGTCCATGGTCGCCTTCAGCGGCGACGGCGAGCGTCTCGTAGGCCAGGCCGCCAAGCGCCAGGCCGTGACCAACCCCGAGAATACCCTGTTTGCGATCAAACGCCTGATTGGCCGCACCTTCGACGACCCCATGACCAAGAAGGACATGGGCATGGTGCCCTACAAGATCGCGCGCGCCGACAACGGCGACGCTTGGGTCGAAGTGCAGGGCAAGAAGTACGCGCCCAGCCAGATCAGCGCGTTCGTCCTGCAAAAGATGAAGGAAACCGCTGAGGCGTATCTCGGCGAGAAGGTGACCGAGGCGGTCATCACGGTGCCGGCATACTTCAACGACGCCCAGCGCCAAGCCACCAAGGACGCGGGCCGCATCGCCGGCCTGGAAGTCAAACGCATCATCAACGAGCCCACCGCGGCCGCGCTCGCCTACGGCTTGGATAAGTCCAAGGCCCACACCATCGCGGTTTACGACTTGGGCGGCGGCACGTTCGATATTTCGGTGCTCGAGCTCGGCGACGGCGTGTTCGAAGTGAAGTCCACGAACGGTGACACGTTCCTGGGCGGCGAAGACTTCGACATGCGTCTGGTCGACTACCTCGCCGACGAGTTCAAAAAGGAAAACGGCATCGACCTGCGCAAGGACCGTCTGGCCCTGCAGCGCCTCAAGGAAGCTGCGGAAAAAGCCAAGATCGAACTGTCCAGCGCGATGCAGACCGAGATCAATCTGCCGTTCATCACGGCGGATGCGTCGGGTCCAAAGCATCTGACCATCAAGCTCACCCGCGCCAAGTTCGAAGCCCTGGTCGACGACCTGATCGAGCGCACCATTGCCCCGTGCAAAGCCGCGCTCAAGGACGCCGAGTTGTCGGCGGCCGAGATCGAAGAGGTCGTGCTGGTCGGCGGCATGACGCGCATGCCCAAGGTGATCGAGCGGGTGAAGAACTTCTTCGGCCGCGAGCCCCACAAGGGCGTGAATCCGGACGAAGTGGTCGCGATCGGTGCCGCCGTGCAGGCGGGCGTGCTCAAGGGCGACGTCAAAGACGTGCTGCTCTTGGACGTAACGCCGCTGTCCCTCGGCATCGAAACCCTGGGCGGTGTGTTCACACGCCTGATCGAGCGCAACACGACCATCCCGACCAAGAAGAGCCAAGTGTTCTCGACGGCGGAAGACGGCCAGAACGCGGTTACCATCCGTGTGTTCCAAGGCGAACGCGAAATGGCCGCGGACAACAAGATCCTTGGCCAATTCGATCTGATGGGTATTCCGCCCGCGCCCCGCGGCGTGCCGCAGGTTGAAGTGACCTTCGACATCGACGCTAACGGCCTGGTCAACGTCTCCGCCAAGGACAAGGGCACCGGTAAGGAACAGCAAATCCGCATCCAGGCCTCGGGCGGTCTGGCGGAAGCCGACATCAAGAAGATGGTCCGCGAAGCGGAAGCCAACGCCGCCGACGACAAGAAGAAGCGGGCCGTAGCAGAAGCGCGCAACCAGGCCGAGTCGCTGGTGCACTCAACCGAGCGCAGCCTGAAGGACTACGGCGCGCAGATCGCGGCCGGCGAACGCGAAGCGATCGAACGCGACGTCGCGGCGGTCAAGGCGGCGCTGGAAACCGAAGACGCGGACCAGATCAAGGCCAAGACCGAAGCGCTTACCCAGTCGTCGATGAAGCTGGGCGAGGCGATGTACAAAAAGCAGCAGACCGAGGGCGCGGCCGCACCGGGTGGTGACGAGCCCAAGGCCGAAGACAAGGGCGACGACGTCGTCGACGCCGACTTCGAGGAAGTGGACAACGACCGGCGCAAGTCCGCGCAGTAGGGTCTGGTCATAGCCGCCCTGGTCCGGCACATTCCGGGCCAGGGCGGACGTCCGCTGGCCAGCGGCGACGCCTTCCCGGGGGAACGCAATGGCCGCATCGCGCATTCAGACCTACCAAGAATTTTGGCCTTTCTATCTGCGCGAGCACGCGCGGCCGCTGACCCGGCGGCTGCATGTGTTCGGCACGACGCTGGCGGGTGTTTTCCTTGCCGCCGCGGTCCTAGGACCCGATATTCGGTTTGCAGTTGCCGCCGTGGTAAGCGGCTACCTGTTTGCGTGGATCGCCCACTTGTTGGTCGAGGGCAACCGGCCGGCGACGTTCCGCTATCCGCTGTGGTCGCTGCGCGCGGACTTTCAGATGTGCGGCATGTTCTGGACTTCGAAGTTAAACGCAGAATTGCAACGGCACGGGGTTGAGTAGTCGAGTGGCAGGCAAGGACTACTACGAGGTTCTGGGCGTCGAACGTGGTGCGTCCGCCGACGACCTGAAAAAGGCATACCGCAACCTCGCCAAAGAGCTGCATCCGGATCGCAATCCAGCCAAGGACGCCGAGCAGCGCTTCAAGGAAGTGAACGAGGCGTACGACATTTTGTCGGACGACCAGAAGCGCGCCGCCTACGACCAATACGGCAAGGCCGCGTTCGACGGCACCGGCGGGTTCAGCGGCTTCGGCGGCGGGTTCTCCAATTTCGGCGCGTCGTTTGCCGACGTGTTCGATGACCTGTTTGGCGAGTTGCGCGGACGCCAGCGTGGCGGCGGCCAGGGCGGGCCGCAGCAGGGCCGCACCCGCGGCGGCGACATGCGCTACAACCTCGAGGTGACGCTCGAGGACGCCTTCCACGGCAGCACTACCCAGATTCGCATTCCCACCGCCGTCGCGTGTGATACGTGCGGCGGCAGCGGCTCCGCGGAGAACTCTAAGCCGGTGAACTGCACCACCTGCGGCGGCGTCGGCCGTGTGCGCGCGCAGCAGGGCTTCTTCACGATCGAACGCACCTGCCCCGCGTGTCAGGGGGCCGGCCAGGTAATCAAGAACCCGTGCCGCACCTGCAGCGGCAGCGGCCAAGTGCGCCGCGAAAAGACCCTGTCGGTGAACATTCCGCCGGGGGTGGAAGACGGCACCCGTATCCGCCTGTCGGGCGAAGGTGAAGCAGGCCTACGCGGCGGTCCGCCGGGCGACCTGTACATCTTCCTGTCGGTGGCCGCGCACCGGCTGTTCCAGCGCGAAGGCCGCAACCTGTATTGCCGCGTGCCGATTTCGATGATCACGGCGACCCTGGGCGGCACCATCGAAGTTCCGGGCTTGGACGGCTCGCGCGCCAAAGTCACGGTGCCGCCGGGCACTCAATCGGGACGTCAGTTCCGCCTCAAGGGCAAAGGCATGCCGGCGCTACGCGGCACAGACGGCCCTGGCGACCTGCACGTGCAGGCCAGCGTCGAGACGCCGATGAACCTGAACAAGCGCCAGGAAGAGCTGTTGCGCGAGTTCGAGAAGGCCGGCGATGCCAAGACCACCAATCCGGAATCCGAAAGCTTCCTGGACAAGATCAAGGAATTCTGGGACGACCTAAAGAGTTGACATGGTGACCAAGGCGAAATCCAAAGAGGCGGCGCCCAAGTTGCGGGTGGGCGTGCTGGGCTGTGCGGGCCGCATGGGCCGCGCGCTGGTGCGCACCATCGGCGCTGCCGAGGACGCGACGGTGGTCGGCGGGACCGAGCCGGAAGGCAGTCCGTGGATCGGCCAGGATGTCGGTGCCCCCATCGGCCTCCCTGACATCGGCAGCGCGATCGACGCCGATCCACGCGCTCTGTTCGAACGCTCCGACGTGGTGCTCGATTTCACGTCACCGGCCGTAACGGCCCTGCACGCGGGCCTGGCCGGCGCTACTGGCGTCGCCTATGTACTCGGCACCACCGGCACCAGCGCAGCCGAGGAACAGTCGGTGTGGGCGGCATCGAAGCAGTCCGTGATCGTACGCGCCGCCAACATGAGCCTGGGCGTGAACCTGTTGCTGGGGCTGGCGCGCAAGGCCGCCGCGGCCCTCGATCTCGATTTTGATGCCGACGTGCTGGAGTACCACCACAAGCACAAGATCGACGCTCCGAGCGGCACGGCAATCGCGCTCGGGCATGCCGTGGCTGCGGGCCGGCGGCAGGACCACGAAAGCGTTGCTACCTGGGTGCGCCACGGCCAGACCGGTGCCCGCAAGCGTGGCGATATCGGCTATGCCGTGCTGCGTGGCGGCGACGTGGTCGGCGAACATACGGTGTTCTTTGCCGCCGACGGCGAGCGCATCGAACTCAGTCACCGTGCCACGAACCGCGACATCTTTGCCCGCGGTGCGCTTGCCGCTGCGCGCTGGACCCGCGGCAAGAAGCCCGGGCTGTACGGCATGGCCGACGTTCTAGGGTTGGCCGACTAGGACAGCACCGACATCCCGCTAGGCGGTAACCCCGACCGAGGGTTGCTTCCAGCGGCGCAGGGCCTCCCGCAACGCCTTCGCCACCTCAAGCCGCTCTTCCGCCGGCAAGAACACGCCGATCGCCAGCCGGCGGCCGTGCGACGAAATAACGAATAGGCTGGAAGGTTCCGGCGGGTTGTCCATGGTCACCTGCAGCCAATTGGGCTGGAACGTCCAGGTCTTCACCTCGCCCGAAGGTTCCATGCGCGTCACCACCAGTTCACGGCCCAGTTGCAGCGTCTCGCGCAAGCGGCCGGCGCGGTAGTTCAGCTTGAACGCGCCATACACCAGCACGATGTCCGCGCCGCAAAACGCGAAGATCGGCCACGCACCTTTCAGCCAGAAGAACACGCTGAGGGCGATGTTCACGATTACGACGACGGTCATCAGAGCGATGAACCCGGCGCGGTTTAACGAGCGGTGCGGACGCAACACTGCGTCGAACAGCAAGGGCGAATCCGGCGGCGCCGGAAGGTCGGATACCGGGGCGGTCACTCCAGCATCCTAGTCCCGCACGGTGGCGGGAAGAACCGGTTCTAGGGTGCCCACGTGAAACGGCGCAGTCCGTCAGCCGCAAGCGGAGCCAGAACCGCCACAGCACCGACGATACCGGGCGAAGGGGCGAACCCGCGCAGGGACCACGCGCTGGGCTCGCCGCCATCGAACCGGATAACCCGCGGTGGGTCTTCCGCCGATACCACGAAGTCCGCGAGCGGCAGTGCCATGCCGAGGCCCGTAGCCTTCATCACCGCCTCTTTGCGAGTCCAAATGCGGGCTAGTGCCGCTACTTGGGTGGCGCCTGTTAGCGCCTCCAACTCTGCGCGTTCGGGCGGCGCCAGCATCCGCAGGACGTCGCCGGCGCCGGTGCGCGCTTCCAGCGCTTCGATGTCGATCCCCACCGGCACACGGGCGACTGCGCACACCGACCATCCTGCGGAATGGCTGAGATTGAACGCGATGTCGCGCGGCGCCGCGAGTTCCGGCTTGCCGTGAGGGCCTGCCGTAAACGCGAGCTGGTCGGGTGCGTCGCCGACGTATTGGCCCAGAACGCTGCGCAGCATCGCGCGGGCCGTGATGAATGCCGTGCGGTCGGCGCCGAACCGGAAACGTGCGGCGCGGGCCTGTTCTTCTTGCGAGAGCCGGCGGGTGAGGGCGGCGATGTCGGACTCGATCGTCACCGGCGTCCGCCACACGTCGACGTGGTCCGGCGGCGGCACGCCGGCGAACGACGCCGACCAGTTCTCGGCTTGCTGCACCTTGGACATCAGTGTGGCCGTGGTGCCTTGGGCACCTTCTTTGTCCGTGGCGGTGGGGGCACAACCGGTGCCGCGGCGCGCTTCGTCAGGGTGATGCGGTTCAGTGTACCCACGCGCTCGTACTTCACTTCGTCCAACAGTGTCTTAATGAAGAACACACCAAGACCCCCGCTTGGGCGTTCGTCGACGTCGAGCGCAGGGTCGTGGGACGGTTCCTGGAGCAGGGGGTCGTAGGCGATGCCGCTATCTTCGATCACCGCGGTGAGTGCATCGCCTGCGACGGACACTGTCACATGACAGTGGAACGGGTGCCCGACCGGAAACCCATACGAGAAGATGTTGGCAAGGATTTCGCCCAGCGCGAGGTTGACCGGAAACACCAGTTCCAGGGCCAAGCCCGAGCGTACCGCAAACGCTTCCACGGCGAGGCGGAGGCGTTCAAGTTCGGCGCTCTCCTGCGCCAACGGCACGTCCAGCGAAGCGGACACAACCCCCCAAGCGCGGCCCGTGCCGCCGCCCGTGCGGCCCCTTGGGACGCGCACGAGTGCAGCAACTATAGCGGGTGGGGGGAAGGGCGGCGACTCAGGGGCCAGAGTGCGCCGCCCACTTGGTGTTAGCGCAGGTAGGCTTCGCTCGCGTACCGCCGCATCATGCGCTGGCTGTTGAAGTAGCTCGGCACTACGGCGATCGCTTGCTTCATCATCCAGCGCCACTTGTCCGGCTGGTTGTAGTAGAGCGGCAGCACCACGTGCTCGAGCTTGTCGTATAGCGCTCCCGCATGGGTGGCGTCCGACACGTCGCCGCCGTCGCCGCCGATCGCCCAGCCGGTGACGCCTTCGATGCAAGCCTCGACCCACCAGCCGTCTAGCGTGCTGAGGTTCAGGGCGCCGTTGAGGGCCGCCTTCATGCCGCTGGTGCCGGAGGCCTCCAACGGCGGTTGCGGCGTGTTCAGCCAGACATCGCAGCCGGACACGATCGACTTCGCGATTTCCATGTCGTAGCCCGGCAGGAACACGCAGCGGATGTTCTTGTCGAGGCGGCGAATCGTGTCGTGAATCCAACGGATCTTGTTCTTGCCGTCCGTGTCGTGAGGATGAGCCTTGCCGGCCAACACCACCTGGAACGGAGTCTTGCCTGCGATCGCCTGCAACCGTTCCAGATCGCTGAACAACAGCGTCGGCCGCTTGTAGCCGGTCATGCGGCGCGCGAACCCAAGGGTCGGCACGGCGGGATCGAGTTCCACGCCGGTGCGCGCGCGAATCTCGGTAAATAGGTCGCGCTTCGCAGTCTGGTGGGCGTTCCAGACCGCTTCGTCCGGCACGTGCAGAATGCGCATCAACACGATGGGCTCGTGCTGCCAGTGTGGGATCGCCTCACCATACAGCTTGGCGAACGCGGCATGGGCCCAGGTTTCGACGTGCACGCCGTTGGTCACGGCGCGGACGCGGTAGCCGGGGAACATCTTTTCGCTGGTTTCGGCGTGACGCAGGGCGACACCGTTCACGTAGCCGCACAGGTTGAGCGCGAGCTGGGTCATGTTGAGCCGGTCATTGCCGGCGAGCCGGCGCAACTCCTCGTAGTCGGTGAAATCGCCCAGCTCGCCATGTACGGTTTCGTACGAGAACCGGTCGTGGCCCGCTTCGACCGGCGTGTGAGTGGTGAACGCGCAGCTATTGCGGATCTCGGCGTACACGTGGGCCGGGTCGTTGGCGCCCAGCGCCTTTTCGGCGGCGCGGCGCTCGTGGAGCAACTCCAGCGTAAGCAGCGCGGCGTGGCCTTCGTTTAGGTGGAACGTACGCACCTGGAATTCCAGCGCGCGCAGAATGCGCACGCCGCCGATGCCCAGCACCACTTCTTGGCGCAGGCGGTATTCATTGCCGCCGCCGTAAAGGGTGTTGGTGATGCCGCGGTCTTCGGCCTGGTTGGCGTCGTGGTCGGTGTCGAGCAGGATAACCGGGATCTTGTGTCCGGTGGAGCTGGTGTGCACGTAAAGCCACGGCCGGACCCATACTGGGCGTCCGCCAATGCGTACCGCCACCATCGCATCCAACGCAGTACACCAGCGCTCAGGCCGCCACCAATCCGGCGTTCGACCTGATCGCCGGCAGGCGTGATTTCCTGCAGGAAGTACCCCGCGCGGCACGCGAGGGTGACGAACACCATTGGCAACTCAAGATCGGCGCTGGAGCGCACCGTGTCGCCCGACAATACGCCGAGGCCGCCGGAGTAGGTGTGCATCTCGGGGCGGAGCGCGATCTCCATGGAGAAGTACGCGATGTGCGTTCTGGCGAGGAATGGATCGAGGGGGGACATGCACACTACTGGTGAGGAGGGAGCGGCGGCGCTGCCGCACAGGCTTCAACACTAGGGGCTCAACCAATCGTGCGCTACCCACCCACACCGCTCTGCCGATTGCGGCATTCGGCCGCAAGCAAATGCCCAAGAATTGGGCGCGACTTGCCGGCGGGCTTGATCGCCCTGGGGCGCCCCCCATCTACAGTGGGCCGCCGGGCGACCGGTCGAATGAGGAAGCCATGGCCGAGACCGCTGACGACGATCCCAGCAAAGCGCGCGTGCCCTTTTGGCGGCGCATCCGACTGCCGTCGTACCGGCCCAAACCGGCAGCCGACCCGCTGTTTGCCGACGCAGCCCCGGTACCGCGCAAGCACCACTGGCGACTGATTGGCGGGGCCATCCTGGCCGTGGCGATCCTCTACTACCCGCTGGGCATGCTGTGGATCAGCCGGATCAACGACGACCTTGCGTTTGGGGCGAACAACCTAGTGGTCCCGAACGGCGGTAGCCGTGCCGTTGCAGTGGCCGCTGCGCTGATCCAGCGCGAGGTCGTGGATGGTCACTGGGTCGCCAACGATCCGTTCTTCCTGCCTGCCTCCGCGCTCGACAACATGCCGAACTTCCAGCAGGGCATCGTCGAGGCCCTGGCGCGGTTCACGTTCGAACTCACCGACCAGATCGGGCGCGTCCGCGGATCGAGTCGCACCGATCCCGACCTTCAGGAGGCCGCGGGGCTGTTGCAGTACTCGGGCACTAAGTGGGTGTTCGACTTCTCGACCTCGCTCGCGCCGACCGCCACTTCGGAGGCGCAGTACGCGCGCGCCCGCACGGTGCTGCTCAACTACAACCAGCGCCTCAGTCAGGGCACTGCGGTGTTTGAGCGCCGCGCCGACAACTTGCTCGCGACCCTCGACCGCATCGCCCATGACATCGGCTCGTCGTCAGCGAGTTTGTACGATCGCATCGGCGTCGACGGCGGTTGGTTCGATACGTACTCGGACGACGTGTTCTACAGCACCAAGGGACAGATCTACGCGTATTACTTGGTTCTGCGTGAACTGCAGAAAGACTTCGCCAACGTCATTACTGAAAAAGAACTGGGCGTGGCCTACGCCCAGTTGCTGGAAAGCATGGCGCAAGCGGTGCGTGTCGATCCATGGATCGTGATCAATGGAGCGCCGGGCGCAATGTTCGTACCGAACCATCTCGCGGCCGAAGGGTTCTACGTGCTGCGCGCCCGCACCCAATTGCGTGAGATCACCGACATCCTGTTGAAGTAATCGGCCGATCAAGGGCTTGTTCGCCTGTGTTTACACACAGGCTGTCCTTTTGTGCACAGGACGAACGTTCGCATGTGTGGCCATGTGGTCACTCGTGCCAACAAACTTCCTCGTCGCCGGACGGTTTCGGTGTCCTCGGGCACTAGGTCAGGCTACCAATCACCGACCCAACGTAACGGAGGGCACCCTGACTTGGGCGTCAGGGACCGAAGCGTCTGGGCCATGGGAGGGTCGTGCGGGTCTCTGGGAAAGAACCCACGGGAGAGCGTTTTGGACGAAGTGCACGCGGGCGCGCGCGCTTCGTATCTGCGGCTCTGCTTTGCGCCGGAACTTTCAGCGTCGCGATGCTGATGCCGGTAGCCGCGATATCGGCCGCGCAGATGCGCGCGGCGGATACGGTACCCGTGCGGGCACCCGAACCCTCCACCACGACATCCGTGACCGCGGTGGAACGCCAAGTCGCGGACGTCGCTGGCGTCAACCGGTGGTTTAGCGACCTCGGCTACCGCCTCGACGGCGTACGCGATGGCGGCGACCAGGTGCCGCGCATCGTTCTGGCCAACCTCCCCGAAGATATGGCGACCATCGACTCGCCGGAGTCGCGCAAGCTGTTCTTCATCACGGCGTTGCTGCCGATCGTGCTGCAGGCCAATGAAGAAATCCTCCAGCAGCGCAGCTTCTTGCAGGCTCTGCGCGATGCGCCCGTGGAAACCTGGACCGCGGACGACCATGCCCGCATCGAATGGTTGGCCGGTGTCTACCTGACCGATCCCGCCGACGTCGCCGAATTGCTTCGCCGCGTCGACACGATCCCGCCGTCGCTGGCGCTGGCACAGGCCGCGGAAGAGTCGGGCTGGGGCACGTCGCGGTTCGTTAAAGAGGGCAATGCGGTGTTCGGCCAGTGGACGTTCAACGACCAGATCGGCCTCGTGCCGACCGACCGGGCCGAGGGCAAGTTTCACCTAGTGCGTGCCTACGGTGGACTGTTCGAATCGGTCGAGGCATACATGCGCAACTTGAATACGCACGAGGCCTACACCGCGTTTCGCAACCGCCGCAGCTACATGCGCGAGCGGATGGGAGACCTGGAGGCTCCGTTGTTGGCGGCGACCCTGCTGCACTATTCCGAGCGGCGCGCCGACTATGTGAAGACGATCCGCGGGATCATCACTGCCAACGGACTCGCGGCCCTCGATGCTGCCCAGCTCCAGGATATGAACCTCCTGGGCAGCTACTAGGCACCTCCCGCGGGGTCCGCTACTTGGCCGGCACGTAGAACTGATAGCCGAACCAGCGCCAGCGATTGTTGCCGGCCGGCACCGTGCAGTTGATGCGCGGGTAACCGCCGGCGGCATACGGCTTGTCCAATCTCACCTCGATACGACGGTCCAAGCGCTCAACCTTGGCGGCGGCACCGTTGGAGGGGAAGCAGTTCACTTGCTCGACGCGCGTCACGCCGGGCGCAACCGTGAATCCGAACGCCGGCGGGTTGGCAGTGCCGCGCAGCACCGGGTCCAACGGCATCATCTCGCGGGCGCCCATCGGCAGCGCGTTCACCGCCAGTACGAAGCGGTCGATCGTGCCGTAGGCTTCATCGAACGCGAACCGCGGCTGGAAGTACATGTCGCCGCCCGCGTCGGCCACACCCGAATGCTGGCCGAACGCCGCAACGTACCCCGCCTTTTGCACGGCTTCGCGGGCCGGCAGGCTCATCTCGCCGAACGGGTAGGCGAACAGGGTCGGCACCTTGCCTAAGTGTTCCTGGTAGCTGCGGGCAGAGCGCGCCAGATCGGCCGCGATCGCGTCCGGGGTCAGGTCGGGCATGTGGCCGTGGGCGGCACCATGACCGCCGATGGTCACCCCGGCGTCGGCCATCTCCTTGATTTGGGTCCACGATAGGTAGCGCGGCGTGCGGGCATCGACGATGTCGGTGGAAACGAAGATGGTGAACGGAAAGCCCGCTGCTTTGAGCCGCGGCCACGCCTGCGTGTAGGACGAGGTGTAGGCGTCATCGATGGTGATGGCCACGGTGCGGTCGGGCAGCTTGCGCCCGGTGCGCAGGGCGTCGACGATTTCCGCCAAGGGCAGAACCGTGTATTGACCCTTCTTCAGTTCCGCCAGTTGTTCTTCGAACTGTTCCAGGCGGATGTTGGTGGCGGGAACGTCGTTCTCACCGAAGCGGTGGTACTGCACGATGACGGCGCCGTTCAGATCTTGGGCGGCGGCGCGCTGCGGCACGCCCGCCAGGGCGGCGGCGAGCAGCAACGTGACGGCGATCAACGGGCTCGAAGTCATTCGCACCATGGCGCAAACCCTTTCGGCGAAGCAGGTCCGGAGTGCGGCTCCGTGAACGTGCTGGCGGTGGATACCTCGCTGGCGGCGTGCTCGGTGGCCATTCGCATCGGCGGCAACTTGGTGGCGCGGCGCTATGCCGTGCCGGGTACCGGTCACGCCGAACTGCTGATGACGCTGGTCGAACAAGCCCGCAGCGAATGCAGTCTAGCGTACGGCGACTTTGATCTGCTGGCTGTGACGGTTGGCCCAGGCACCTTCACCGGCGTGCGGGCCGGAATCGCTGCCGTGCGGGGGCTCGCGCTGGTCAGCGGTGTGCCGGCGCTGGGAATCGGCACGTTGCACGCGCTCGCGGCTGGTGCGCTCCAAGGGGGTGCGGCCGGCCCAGGCGAGCCGGTGTTCGTAGCGCTCGATGCGCGCCACGACGAGGTGTACTTCCAGGCATTCGCGCCCGGCGCCATCCCGCTGGGGGAGCCCGCCATCGGAACGCTGACCGAGGCCGCGGCGTGCATCCCGGCTGGTTCCGTGGTTATCGGCAGCGGTGCGCCGTTGCTCGCCAGTATCGCACGCGGTACTCACAAGGTTCGGGCAAGTCCTGGCACCGAACTGCCAGACGCCGCCATAGTTGCTGGGCTGGCGGAACACGCGGCGTCTCAGCCCGGCTTTCACCCGCCTCAGCCCCCCGCCCCCCAGTACGTGCGCCCGCCGCACGTACGATTACCTTGATTCTCAATCACTTCCGGTAATTGGGAAAATACTGTAACCGCCCCATATTTATTGATTGCCCGGCGGTCACGCAGCCCATATATACGCGGAAATCCTTCGAGATAGAGGCGTACCGGACATGGTTGAGAAGACCGAAGCCAACGATCTGCTTGCGTTGACCACCGACATCGTCGCCTCTCATGTCGCCAACAACTCGGTTGCCGTGCAAGATCTGCCCCAGTTGATTCAGCAGGTCTATGCGGCGCTCGCCAGTGTCGGCAGCGGCGCCACCGCCAAGGAAAAGCCCACCCCCGCGGTGCCGGTGCGCCGTTCGGTGACGCCGGACTACATCGTGTGCTTGGAAGACGGCAAGAAGCTCAAGATGCTGAAGCGCCACCTCAAGACGCGCTACAACCTCACGCCGGATGAGTACCGCGAGCGCTGGGGTCTGCCTGCCGACTATCCGATGGTCGCGCCGAACTACGCGGCGCAGCGCAGCGACTTGGCGAAGAAGATCGGTCTCGGCACTACCCGCCGCCGCCGTACCAAGAAGCGCTAGCCGAGTTCTGCGCCGAGCCGCGCCATGAAGGCCGGGCCGAAGTCCCCGCCGCACAGCCACCCGGCGCCCGCGCCTGGGCGCAAGCTGGAAGACGTGTGCGCCGAGCGTGGCATCCGCCTCACCGAGCAACGGCGCGTAATCGCCCGCGTGCTGTCCGAATCCGGCGGCCACCCCGACGTGGAAGAATTGCATCGCCGCACCGCCCTGGTCGATGCGCGCATCAGCATCGCCACGGTGTACCGCACGGTGCGTCTGTTCGAGGAAGCGGGCATCTTGGAGCGCCATGATTTCGGCGACGGCCGTGCGCGTTATGAGATGGCGCCGGAATCGCACCACGATCACCTGATCGATCTGCGCACCGGCAAGGTCGTCGAATTCCAGGACGACCGCATCGAAGCCCTGCAGCGCGAGGTGGCCAAACGCCTGGGCTACAAGTTGGTGGATCACCGGCTCGAGTTGTTTGGCACCCCGATCGACTCGGATAAGGACTAGCGTCCGCACCGACGGCGCAAGGTTCTGAACCAATGCTGACGCTACTGCGCATTGCACGGCTTGCCGTGCTGCTGGTTTGGACCATCGTCCTGCTGCCGTTCCAGGTGCTGGCGGTGGTGACGGGCGCCGAAGCCATGCGCCGGATCCCGCAGCTGTTCCACCGCGGCGTTGCCCGTGTACTCGGCATTGCGGTCGAATCGCACGGCATGCCGGTGACCGAGCGTCCGGTCCTGTTCATCGCCAATCATTCATCGTGGCTCGATATCGTCGTCCTCAGCACCCTGGCGCCGGTGTCGTTCGTGGCCAAGAGCGAGATCGCCGGGTGGCCGGGCATCAGCGTTCTGGCCAAGCTGCAGCGTTCGATCTTCATCGAGCGCAAGCGCGGCCAGAAGACCCGAGAAGGCCTAAACGGCATCACCGAACGTCTGCGCGCGGGCGACAACATCGTGTTGTTTGCCGAGGGCACCGCAGCGGATGGAAACACCATTCTGCCGTTCAAGTCGGCCTTGCTGTCCGCGGCGGAGACGGACGTCAACGGCCGCCAAGCATGGGTCCAGCCGGTGGCAGTGGCCTACACGCATTTGGATGGCTTCCCCCTCGGCCGCCGCGCGCGGCACCGCATGACCTGGTACGGCAAGATGCCGCTCGGGCCCCACCTGTGGTCGGTGTTCGGCAATGGCCACTCGCGGGTAGTGGTGCAGTTCCTGCCCCCGGTGCACGCGAACGACTTTCCGTCGCGCAAGGAACTCACCGCGTATTGCCAGGCGCAGATCACCAGCAGCCACAACCGCGCCATCACCGGACGCATGGATAGCAACACGACCGCGGTGGCTGCGGCCGACGCTGAACCGTCACGAACTTGACTCGTCCCGGTGCAATGTTAGCCTTTTGCACTATGGACGCGGTGGCGCGGCGGTTCTTGGGCACGGCCGTAACCGGCGCCTGATCGGGCGGAGATTTGCCGAAACAACTGTTCCTGAAGACCTACGGCTGCCAGATGAACGTGTACGACTCCGCGCGGATTGCGGACGTACTGGCGCTGCAGGGCTACAGCCTATGCGACTCGCCGCAGACTGCGGACTTGGTCGTGCTCAACACCTGCCACATCCGCGAAAAGGCGGCAGAGAAGGTGTATTCCGAGCTCGGCCGGCTGCATGCTTTGCAACGCGAGCGCCGTGCTGACGGCGGCGATCTGCGTATCGCCGTCGCGGGGTGCGTCGCCCAGGCCGAAGGCGAAGAGATGCGCCGTCGCGCACCATTCGTCGACGCGGTCGTTGGCCCCCAAGCGTACCATCGGATCGGCGAAATGATCGCGGCGGTGGAGCGCGGTACGCCGTCGGTCGATACCGAATTCCCGGCCGAATCCAAGTTCGATGTCCTGCCACAAGTGCGCGCCTCGGGCCTGTCCTCGTTCCTCACCATCCAGGAGGGCTGCGACAAGTTCTGCACGTTCTGTGTCGTGCCCTACACCCGCGGCGCCGAATACTCGCGCCCCGTGGCGGATGTGCTCGCGGAAGCCACGACGTTGGCGGCCCAAGGCGCCCGCGAACTCACGCTGCTCGGCCAGAACGTCAACGCCTACCACGGCGAATTGCCGAAGGGCGGCACCGCCTCGCTCGGCGACCTGCTGCGGCGCTTGGCGGATATCCCCGGCATCGCCCGCTTGCGCTACACCACGTCGCACCCGCGCGATGTCGATGGCGATTTGGCGGCGGCCCACCGCGATGTCGCCGAGGTAATGCCCTATGTGCACTTGCCGGTGCAGTCCGGCGCCGATCGCGTCCTGGCGGCGATGAACCGTCGCCACACCGCCGACGACTATCGCCGCGCCGTCGCCATGCTGCGCCATGCGCGCGGGGATCTGGCGATCTCCGGCGACTTCATCGTCGGCTTCCCCGGCGAGACCGATGCCGAATTCCAAGACACCCTGCGTTTGGTGCGCGATGTCGGCTACGCCGATGCGTTCGCGTTTAAGTTTTCGCCGCGCCCCGGTACCCCGGCAGCGGATATGGCCCAGGTGGCCGAAGAAGTTGCGTCCGCGCGGCTGGAAGAACTGTTGGCGGAACTCACCGCTCAGCGCATCGCCTTCGATCGCCGTGCCGTCGGCACCACCGTGCCGGTGCTGTTCGAGCGCCCCGGGCGCCGCCCCGGTCAAATCGGCGGCCGCACGCCCCACCTACAGGCGGTCCACGTCGATGCGCCGGAGTCGCATATCGGCTCGATCACCGAGGTCGAGATCATCGGCTTAGGTGGCAATAGCCTCGTCGGCCGCATCGTGGCGGCCGGTGCACGGGAGGCTGCCGCCTGACCCACCCTGCGAAACCGCATCTGGCCGGCGCCGGCACCACGCCGCTCGTGCTGAAGTTCGACGACAACCGCGCGCTCGGCGAAGTGTTCGGCGAGCACGACCGGCATCTGGCGCGCATCGAAAAGGCGTTGGGCGTGATGGTGTCGTCACGTGGCAACCGTGTGTCGATCACCGGAACATCGGACGCCAAGGAGACCGCCAGCGCCGTGCTCACCAACCTGTATGAACAGGTGCGGGGAGGCCACGACCTCAACGATGTGGCTGTGTCTGGCGCGATTCGCACCGCTGAAGCGCGCGCCAATGGTGGTGAAACCGCCGATGCCGCAATCCGTACGCGGCGCAAAACCATCCTGGCGCGCTCGCCGAAGCAGGCCGAATACATCACCGCGCTGCGCGAGCAAGAGCTGGTGTTCGGTCTCGGGCCGGCCGGAACCGGTAAGACGTTCCTCGCGGTGGCCATGGGCGTGTCGTTGCTGCTGGAGGGGCGCGTCGAGCGCATCATCCTGTCGCGGCCGGCGGTGGAAGCAGGCGAACGCCTTGGCTTTCTGCCCGGTGACATTCGCGAAAAGGTCGATCCCTACATGCGCCCGTTGTACGACGCGCTGTACCACACGCTGCCGCAGGATCGGGTGATCAAGTCGCTCGACAGCGGCGAGCTGGAAATTGCGCCGCTCGCGTTCATGCGCGGCCGTACCCTGTCGAACGCGTTCGTCATTCTCGACGAGGCGCAAAACACCACCACGGCGCAAATGAAGATGGCGCTTACCCGCATGGGCGAAGGCGCGCGTATGGTGGTCACCGGCGACCTGTCTCAGGTGGACCTGCCAAAGGGCGTCCGCTCCGGCCTTGCGGAAGCAATCGAAGTGCTGGGCGGCATGGATGGGGTCGCCTTCGTGCAATTCTCGGATGCGGATGTGCTGCGGCACCCGCTGGTCACCCGCATCGTCAAGGCGTACCAGGCCCGCGACACTAAGGAGAACTCTCGTGGCTGATGCTTGTGCCGTGCAGATTGCGATGCCCAACGACGTGTGGATGCGGGCGCTGCCGGACTTCAACGATTTCGTGGCGAAGGTCGTGTACGAGGCGATCCGGTCCAGCGGCCGTGTGTTCAGCGACTCCGAGGTCTCGGTGGTTCTCAGCGACGACCGCGAGCTGCGCATCCTGAACAAGGAATACCGCGGCATCGACCAGGCGACCAACGTACTGTCGTTCCCCGGCGAGGGGGTCGACGAGGACGAAGATTCGTTCACCTTCCTCGGACGTCCGCGCATGCTCGGCGACATTCTGCTCGCCTTCGAAACGACCCAGCGCGAAGCGGCGGCCGAAGGAAAGGCGCTGCGCGACCACGTTGCGCACTTGCTGGTGCATGGCGCGCTGCATTTGCTGGGCTACGATCACGAGCGCGATGCGGACGCGGAAGTCATGGAGCGCCTGGAGCGCGACATCTTGGAGAAGATGGGGATCGCTGACCCCTACGAAATCGCCGCGTCGCCGAAGCCCAATCCCAAGGTGCCGAAGAAAGCTGCCGTGATTGCGGAGCCGCAATTTGTGATGGCGCCACCCGGGCCGAAGCGTACGGCGAAGGCGAAACCGAAGGCGGCGACAAAACCGAAGCCGTCGCCGACAGTGGCGAAGGCCAAAGCCAAGCCCGTCGCGAAATCGAAGGCTGTAGCCAAGGCCAAGCCGACGGTGAAGTCCGCCGCCAAAACCAAACCAAAAGCGAAGCCGGCGGCTAAGCCCAAGCCCAAGCCGAAGGCGAAGCCCGCGGCGATGCCGAAGCCACGTCGCGTTGCGAAGTCCAAGCCGGCCGCAAAGGCCCGCAAGTCGAAGGCAAAATGAACCGCCCGACTGGTAACGGATCCTCGGCCGACCCCGAACCGGAGTCGAATAGCGAGGGGTCAGTCGCCCAAACCCTGGGCGAGTGGTTGCGTGGCATCACCGGCCGCGGCGAGGACGACCGCGAAAGCCTCACCGAGATGCTCGACGATCAGCTTGGCGACATCGCGCCGGCCGAGCGCGCGATGCTGCGCAACGTGCTGGAACTCGCCGACCGCCGCGTCGGCGACGTGATGGTGCCGCGCGCCGATATCATCGGCGTCGATGTCGAAACCAACCTGTCCGATCTTGTCGCGCAGTTCCGGTCGGCTGCGCACTCGCGCCTGCCCGTGTTCAGCGGCACGTTGGACGAAGTTCTGGGCTTCATCCAGATGCGCGACTTGCTGGAGTACTGGGACCGCACCAAGCGGTTCGTGCTGCGCAAGGCGATCCACGACCTGATGTTCGTGCCGCGCTCGATGCGCGTTGTCGATCTGCTGCAACGCATGCGCACGTCGGCCACGCCGATGGCGGTGGTTGTCGACGAGTTCGGCGGCACCGACGGACTCATCACCATCGAAGACTTAGTGCAAGAAATCGTCGGCGAAATCGAAGGCGACCAAACCCGCGCCGTGCAGGAGTTCGTCGTGCGCCCCGACGGCAGTATTCTGGCCGACGGCCGCGCTTCCATCGAAGATCTGGAATCGCACCTCAAAGTGGAACTGCTGCCGGCCGAGCGGGAGGAAGACGTAGAATCCCTGGGCGGCTTGCTGTTCTCGCTGGTGGGCCGGGTGCCGGCGCGCGGCGAAACCATCCGCCATCCGTCCGGGATCGAATTCGAAGTGCTCGATTCCGACCTGCGCCGCGTGAAACGCGTTCGCATCAGCCCGCCCGCACCCGCTACGGCGCCGGGCGAAGCCACCTCCGCACCGAAGCCCGAATGATCGCACTGGCCGGGCGCTGCGCCGGCACCAGCGGATGGCGCCGTGCCGCGCTGGCATGGGTGCTGGGCGCCGTGGCCGTTGCCGCACTGCCGCCGGTGAGCTTCACGCCCGCGCTCGCGGTCGCCTTCACCGGCCTAGTTTGGCTGCTCGATGGTGCGCCCACGATCCGGCGCGCCGCATGGGACGGCTGGTGGTTCGGGTTTGGGTTCTTCACCCTCGGCCTGTACTGGATATCCAACGCACTGCTCACCAATCCGGCACAGTTCGGCTGGCTGCTGCCGTTCTCACTGTTCGGCCTGCCGGCGGCGATCGCCGTATTCGGCGCCATCGCCACGGCGTTGGCCCGGCTTGTGTGGGTGCCGGGTCCGGGCCGCGTGCTGGCGCTGGCGGTGGCCTGGTCGGCTGCGGAATGGCTGCGCGGCCATGTGTTCACCGGATTTCCGTGGAACCTAGCCGGCTACACCTGGACGTGGTCCGACGCGATGCTGCAGGCGAACGCCGCGATCGGCATCTATGGCGTCAGCTTCTTGACCGTGTTGGCGGCGGCATCACCGGCGGCCCTCGCGGCGAAGGACGGGGCGATGCGCAGGTGGGCGCCGCCCGTGGTAGCGGTCGCCGCGCTGCTGCTGTGGTGGGGGGCCGGCGCGGTGCGTCTTGGCGCGGCGCTGCCCGACAGCGGCACCGTGCAAGTGCGCGTTGTGCAGGCCAACATCGCCGAGCCCGACAAATGGGATCCGGCGCTGCGGGATGAATCCGTCCGGCGTCACTCGCTGCTCACCCGCTCACCCGGACTGGAGCGCGCCGCGGTCGTGGTGTGGCCGGAGACGGCAGTGCCGTACTACCTCGAGCACCAGCCGGAGCTGGCCCAAGACCTCGGCACGCTGCTGCCGCCCGGCGCCGTACTGATCGCCGGTGCGCCGCGCGGGCGCGTCGATGACCACGGCCGGCTGGTGCAGGTGTGGAACAGCGTCGATGTGCTGGACGAACGTGGCGCAATCCTGTCCGTCTATGACAAGGCGCACCTGGTTCCGTTCGGGGAATACGTGCCGCTGCGCAGCGTGCTGGGGGCCCTGGGGATCGAAAAGATCGTCCCCGGCATCCTCGATTTTTCCCCTGGACCGGGGCCGCGCACGCTTACCGCGCCAGGCCTGCCGCCGTTCGGACCCCTGGTTTGCTACGAGGTGGTGTTTCCGGAAGAAGTGGTGGACCCACGGGACCGTCCGGCGTGGCTCGTCAATGTCACCAACGACGCGTGGTACGGCAACTCCGCCGGTCCCTACCAGCACTTCGCGATCGCCCGCGTGCGGGCGGTAGAGCAGGGCCTGCCGATGGTGCGCGCGGCAAACACGGGAATCTCCGGGGTCATCGACGCCTACGGCAGGGTGCGCGCCCGCCTACCCCTCGGCGTCGCGGGTGTACTCGATGCCGCGCTGCCGGCGCCGCTGGCGCCAACGTGGTACGCGCGATGGGGCGATGGCGCATATGCCGTTCTATTGGGCATCGGCGCCGTGATTCTTGGCCAGATGCAGATGCGGCGCAGAGGCGCATCCCACCGCGCCGGGTAATCACAACCGTGCGAGATAGTGAATGACCGGATGCATCGAATATCGATATCTACTAAGCGTTTGCGATTGACCCAAACGCGCTCTGTGCCTTATCAAGGCACACGTTTGTATTCGCGACGCATGGCACGGAAGCATGCAATCATGCGTTGTTTAGGTCAGACTGAAATGCAGGCCGATTTTGCCGGAGGATGGTCGCGTGGCAGGCAGTACAGGTGCGGTCACGCGGCGCAAACGCGCCGGTAAAGGGGGCCCCAACCCGATCGACACCCATGTCGGCGGACGCGTGCGGTTGCGGCGCACGCTGTTGGGCATGAGCCAAGAGCGGCTCGCCAAGGCAGTCAGCCTCACGTTCCAGCAAATCCAGAAGTATGAGCGCGGGTCGAACCGCATCGGTGCGAGCCGTTTGTTCCAGTTCGCCCAAGTTCTCGATGTGCCGATCAGCTTCTTCTACGAAGAGCTGCCGGCCACGTCGAACGAGCCTGCCGCAGTGCCGGGCGTAGGCGAGGAGCCGTTCGAGCAAGACCAGTTCACCCGCCGCGAAACGCTCGAATTGGTCCGCGCGTACTACCGGATTTCCGACGCAACCGTGCGCCGCCGCGTATTCGAATTGACCAAGACGTTGGCGCGCACGGACGAGCGCCGTCCGCCCCGCCGCACCCCCTAGAATTCCTCTCCGAATCTGCGGCTGCGCGCCTTTTGCATGCGCGCCCAGTTCTCCCCTTGACCGTTCCGGCAATCCTTGCGATTGAGGGTCCATGCGCGGACGGCGGATTGGGCCCGCCGCGCAGACGTCCCGCCACTTGAGACCAGGGAGCCTGCTCTGCGTAAAGCCGATTATCTCTTCACCAGCGAGTCCGTGTCCGAGGGACACCCCGATAAGCTGTGCGACCGCATCTCCGACGCCATGGTCGACGCCTACTTGGCCGCCGATCCGTACGCACGCGTCGCCGTTGAAACCATGGCCACCACGAACCGTGTGTTTCTGGCCGGCGAAGTGCGCGGCAAAAAGGCTCCCACCAAGGAGCAGCGCGCCGCCATCGTGCGCGCCGCTATCCGCGACATCGGCTACGAGCAAAAGGGTTTTCACTGGGAGAATGTGAAGATCGCCGACTACATCCACGGCCAGTCCGCGGACATTGCGGTCGGCGTCGACGCGGCCGGCAATAAGGACGAAGGCGCCGGCGACCAAGGCATCATGTTTGGCTTCGCGTGCCGCGAAACCGACGTGCTGATGCCGGCCCCGATCTATTACGCCCACGAAATTCTGCGCGCCCTTGCCGCCGCCCGCCACTCGGGCAAGGAAAAGGATCTGCTGCCGGACGCGAAGAGCCAAGTCACGCTTCTGTACCAGAAGGGCAAACCGGTACGCGCCACCAGCGTCGTGGTCTCCACCCAGCACACCAAGAAGGTGGACCAGGACGACGTACGCGCGATCGTGCGCCCCTATGTCGAAAAGGTCCTGCCCAAGGGCTGGATGTGCGACGACGAAGACTTCTACGTGAACCCGACCGGCCAATTCATCATCGGCGGGCCCGACGGCGACACCGGCCTGACCGGCCGCAAGATCATCGTTGACACCTACGGCGGCGCCGCTCCGCATGGCGGCGGCGCGTTCTCGGGCAAAGACCCGACCAAAGTTGACCGTTCGGCCGCCTATGCTGCGCGCTACTTGGCAAAGAACGTTGTCGCGTCGGAGTTGGCCGAGCGCTGCACGATCCAGCTCAGCTACGCGATCGGCGTGTCGAAGCCGTTGTCGGTCTACGTCGACCTGCACGGCACCGGCGAGGTAGCCGAAGCCAAGATCGAAAAGGCGCTGTCCGAGGTGATGGACTTGAGCCCGCGCGGTATTCGCGAGCACTTGAACCTCAACCGTCCGATCTACGCGCGGACTTCGGCGTACGGCCACTTTGGCCGCAAGCCCGAGAAAGACGGCGGCTTCTCGTGGGAGCGCACCGATCTCGCTGCCAAGCTGAAGTCGGCAGTTCGTTAGCGCGGCGGAACGGACCGAACGCGGTTGGCCCGGCGCCGGCCGCCATCTCCGGACGATCCGGATCTAGGGTACTAC
Organism: Alphaproteobacteria bacterium; assembly: GCA_947481575.1. Taxonomy (GTDB): domain Bacteria; phylum Pseudomonadota; class Alphaproteobacteria; order UBA2966; family CAIVPW01; genus CANKGV01. Next base: position 259,696 of record CANKGV010000001.1, on the reverse strand, counting down.
GGCCGGCTGCAAGGCCGGCCGTTGCGCCCCCAACGCCAGCGGCTCCTGGACGAGTTGCTGCCGCGCGTGGCGATACCCATTGCCGATCCGCCTGTTCCGGGCGGCATCGATCCGGCCGCGCTGTTTCCCGGCGCACGCGATGTGTGGGTGGAAGTTGGGTTCGGCGCCGGTGAACACCTGATCTGGCACGCCGAGCGCAACCCAGACATCGGGTTCATCGGCTGCGAGATGTTCCTGAACGGCATCGCCAGCCTATTGCGCTACGTTGAAGAGCGAGCGTTGCCCAATGTGCGATTGGTCACCACGGACGCGCGGGGGCTGCTCCGCTCGCTGACCCCCAACTCGGTCGGCCGGGTGTTCATCTTGTTCCCCGATCCGTGGCCCAAAGCCCGGCACTTCAAGCGCCGCATGATCGCGCCCGCCACCCTCACCCAGATCGCCCGCATCCTGCGCGATGGCGGCGAACTGCGCTTTGCCAGCGACCACCCGGGCTACTGCCGGTGGGCGCTCCAGCACGCTCTGGCGCAACCGGAACTGGAATGGACCGCGGAAACACCGTCCGATTGGCGTGGGCGGCCTGCCGATTGGCCGGAAACAAGGTACGAACAACGCGCGGCGGCGGCCGGACGGGCGTCGTCGTTCTTCACCTTTGTGCGGCGGCCGCGGCGCTGATTCACCCTTGCCCCGGGAACCCGGCGGCCCTATATCGTTGCCTTGGTTGGCTTGACCGTTAGGTCTCGCTGCATGGGTGAGGTTCCCTCACCGTACATCTCCGATCCGGATTGAGTGCGATGACGCCGGGCGGCAGGCTGGCCGGTTCATTGTCATTTGTGCGGATTGAAGCGGTGACCGAAGCGAAGCTGCCCGTCGACCTTGCCGCCTTGTTGGCGCCGTCTCTGGCCGCCATGGGGTTCGAACTGGTGCAGGCGAAGTTGATCACGTCCGGCGCGCCGGTGCTGCAGATCATGGCGGAACGCGCCGATGGCACCAGCATCTCGCTCGATGAGTGCGCCAAGGTCAGCCGCCAAGTTTCCGCGGTCCTCGACGTGGAAGACCCGATCGGAGTGCCCTACACGCTCGAAGTCGGATCGCCCGGCATCGACCGCCCGCTGGTGAAGTCGCGTGATTTCGAACGTTTCAACGGGTGCGAAGCGCGCATCGAAACCGAGGCCGCGATCGACGGGCGCCGCAAGTTCAAGGGCCGCCTGGCCGGTGTGGTGGGCGGCGAAGTGCGCATCACGGTGGACGACGGCCCCGCGCCGCGCACCTACGACGTTCCGCTCGGCAGCATCCGCGCCGCCAAGCTCATACTGACCGACGAATTGATTCAGCGTTCAAAACAACCGGGACCACAGGCATAGGCCATGGCAACTACTTCGCGTGCAACTCCCAAGGCGTCCAAGGCATCCAAGGCTGCCAAGGAACAGGAAGCCGAGCCGACCACCAGCTGGAACCGCATGGAGCTGCTCCAGATCGCCGACGCCGTCGCGCGCGAAAAGAGTATCGAGCGTGAAACGGTAATCGCGGCGATGGAAGAGGCGATCCAAAAGGCCGCCCGCTCCAAGTACGGCCACGAGAACGATATCCGGGCCGAGATCGACCCCAAGAACGGCGCGATCAAGATTTTCCGCTGCCTCGAAGTGGTCGAGAACGTGGAAAACGAAGCCACCCAGGTACCGCTGCAGTTCGCCCGCGACCGCAACCCGGACGCGCAAGTTGGCGACGTATTGGCGGAGCCGCTGCCCCCCGTCGATTTCGGCCGCATCGCCGCCCAGACCGCGAAGCAGGTCATCGTGCAAAAGGTGCGTGAGGCCGAGCGCGAGCGTCAGTACGAAGAATACAAGGATCGGATCGGCGAGATTTCCAACGGCCTGGTCAAACGCGTCGACTACGGGAACGTGGTCGTCGATTTGGGCCGCGCCGAAGCCATCGTGCGCCGCGACGATCTGTTGCCGCGCGAATCGTTCCGCCAGGGCGACCGCATCCGCGCCTACATCTACGACGTGCGCCGCGAGCCGCGTGGCCCGCAGATCTTTCTGTCGCGCACCCATCCGCAGTTCATGATCCAGCTGTTCAAGCAGGAAGTGCCCGAGTTGTACGACGGCATCATCGAGATCCGCGCGGTGGCGCGCGATCCGGGCAGCCGCGCCAAGATCGCCGTGTTCTCCAATGATGCCGCGATCGATCCGGTCGGCGCGTGCGTCGGCATGCGCGGCAGCCGTGTGCAGGCCGTGGTGAACGAACTGCAGGGCGAAAAGATCGACATCATCCAGTGGTCGCAGGACCACGCCACATTCATCGTCAACGGGTTGGCACCGGCCGAAGTGGCCAAGGTCGTGCTCGACGAAGAAGCGCGCCGCATCGAAGTCGTTGTGCCGGACGACCAGCTCAGCTTGGCGATCGGCCGCCGCGGCCAGAACGTGCGGCTGGCTTCACAGCTCACCGGTTGGGACATCGACATCCTGACCGAGGCGGAGGAATCCGAGCGCCGCCAGGAAGAGTTCAAGGCGCGCACCGAACTGTTCGTCAAAACCTTGGATGTGGACGAGTTCCTCGCCCAGTTGCTGGTGACCGAAGGGTTTGCCACGGTCGAAGATGTCGCATACGTGCCGGAAGAAGACCTGTCCGGCATCGAAGGTCTTGATCCCAACGTCGCCACCGAACTGCACAAGCGCGCCAACACCTACCTGGAAGCCCGCAACGCCGAGTTCGAAGAGCAGCGTAAGAAGCTCGGCGTCACCGACGAACTCGCTGCCATCGAGGGCATTACCTCCGAGATGATGGTGCAACTCGGCGAAAAGGGCGTGAAGACCCTCGACGATCTGGCCGATCTGGCCGGCGACGAATTGGTCGACATGCTGCCCGAAGCGGGCCTCACCGCCGACGACGCCAACGCCATCATCATGGCGGCCCGTAAGCATTGGTTCCCCGATGAACCTGCCGCCGCGGAAAGCGCCGCTGACTGAGTCGGCGGACAACGAGTCGCCCGACAGCGGGCCGGAACGCCGTTGCATCGCCAGCGGCGTTACCGGAGCACCGTCGGATATGGTCCGGTTCGTGATCGATCCCGAAGGCGCGGTCGTTCCCGACGTCGCGGGCCGGTTGCCGGGCCGCGGCATGTGGGTCACGGCGGATCGGGACCTGCTGGCCCAGGCGGTGGCCAAGAACGCGTTCGCGCGCAGCGCCAAGGGTAAGGCACGCGTCGCCCCCGATCTGGTTGCTGTCACGGAAGGCGCGCTCACTCGGCGGGTCACCGAACTTCTGGGCTTGGCGCGCCGCGCCGGTCTGCTGGTGACCGGCTTCGAAAAGGTCCGCGCGATCGCCGAACGCGGCGGTGCCGCGGTGGTGGTGACTGCCGCCGATGGCGCCGCCAACGGCCGCGCCAAGGTCGAAGGCCTGGCGCGCGGCCTGCCGCTGGTGACGTGGTTGGCCAGCGCCGAATTGAGTTTCGCCCTGGGGGGCGAAAATGTGGTACACGCTGCGCTCGCCCCCGGGCCGCTGACCGACCTTTTCCTTAACGAAGCCCGCCGCCTTCGGGGGTTGCGCGGCGTTGCCGGTGGGGTTGGCACCCCGCCGGACTTGCCTTCAGGTGCGGTAGAGCAGGGTGCCGAAATAACCGGCGCGATTGGACAGGCATGACCGACAGCAAAGACGACGACCAAACTCCCCTGAAGCTCACGGCGCCGCGGCGGCTCGAGCTTAAGAAGACCGTGGGTTCGGGTCAGGTCCGGCAGAGCTTCTCGCGCGGCCGCACCAAGGCGGTCACGGTTGAGGTCAAGAAGAAGCGCACGATCTCGCGTGGATCCGACATCTTCGGGACCCCGGAACCGCGCGAGCCGGAGCCGGCAGCGCCTGCTCCGATCGCTGCCGCACCGGTTGTCGCAGCGCCCCCGCCGCCGCCCGCCGCCGCCGCTCCCGCGCCGGTAGCGCGCGCACCGGAACCGCAGCGCCCCCAGCCGGCGCGCGGCCGTGTCGTGCTCAAGTCGCTGACCGACGAGGAAAAGGCCACCCGCGCCCGCGCCCTCGATGGCGCGATCAAGTTCGACGAAGACGTGCGCCGCCGTGCCGAAGCGGATGCTGTGCGCCGTCAGGAAGAGGCGGCGCGTCTCGCCCGCGAACACGACGAGGCCGAGCGCCGCAAGACCGAAGAAGAGACCCGTAAGCGCGATGAGGAAGAGGCCAAACGCAAGGCGGAACAGACCGCGGCGCGCAAGCTGACCGATCCCGAAGTCGTCGAAGATAAGCCCGAAGTCCGCCGCCCGAGCGGCCGTGCGCCGATTGCGCCGCGCCGTGCCCCGCCGGTACGCAAGGGCGAAGCCCGCCGCACCCACGGCAAGGTGGTGGTCAGCGAAAGCGGCGAGTCCGAAGAACGCGTCCGCAGCCTGGCGTCGATGCGCCGTGCGCGTGAGCGCGAGAAGCGTTTGGCCCAACGCGGCATGCAGGAGGCCCCGAAGAAAGTGGTGCGCGACGTTGTAATCCCTGAGCGCATTACCGTTCAGGAACTCGCCAGCCGCATGGCCGAGCGCGCCGTCGACGTCGTCAAGGCGTTGATGAAGAACGGCATGATGGTGACGCTCAACGCCACCATCGACGCCGACACCGCCGAGTTGATCGCGCAGGAATTCGGCCACCGCATCCGCCGCATCACCGAAGCCGATGTCGAAATCGGCTTGGAAGGCGAGACCGACGCGCCCGAAACTCTGATGCCGCGCCCGCCGGTCGTGACCGTCATGGGCCACGTCGACCACGGCAAGACCTCGCTCTTGGATGCGCTGCGCAAAACCTCTGTTGCCGCCGGCGAAGCGGGCGGCATCACGCAGCACATCGGCGCCTACCAGGTGACGTTGGGCTCCGGTGCCAAGATCACGTTCTTGGACACGCCGGGCCACGAGGCGTTCACCGCCATGCGTGCGCGCGGCGCCAACGTGACCGATATCGTCGTACTGGTCGTTGCGGCCGACGACGGCATCATGCCGCAAACCATCGAGGCCATTCGCCACGCACGCGAGGCGAAGGTGCCGATCATCGTCGCCATCAACAAGATGGACGTCCACGGCGCCGACGCGCGGAGAGTGCGCGAAGGCCTGCTGCAGCACGAAGTGGTGCTGGAAGAAATGGGCGGCGACACCATCGGCGTCGAAGTCTCGGCCAAGACTCACGCGGGCCTGGACAAGCTCGAAGAGACCATTCTGCTGCAGGCGGAAGTCCTGGAACTCCGCGCCAATCCGAATCGCCCGGCCGAAGGCGCCGTCGTGGAAGCCAAGATCGATACCGGCCGTGGCCCCGTTGCCACCGTGCTGGTGGCGCGCGGTACCCTCAAGGTCGGCGACGTATTCGTCGCCGGCGGCGAATGGGGCCGTGTGCGCGCGCTCTATAACGACCGTGGCCAGCGTGTTGAGTCCGCAGGTCCGGCGGTTCCGGTCGAAGTGCTTGGGTTGACCGGCGCACCGATCGCCGGCGACCGCTTCCTGGTGGTCGAAACCGAAGCGCGCGCCCGCGAGGTTGCGGGCTTCCGTCAGCGCCGCGGCCGCAACCAGCGCATCGACTCCGGCGAAAAGACCACGCTCGAGCAGATGTTCACGCGCATCAAAGAAGGCGAGGCGAGCGAACTGCCGGTGGTGGTGAAGACCGACGTGCAGGGCTCGCTGGAAGCCATCGTCGGCGCCGCACGCAAGATTTCCACCAACGAGGTCGCGGTACGCGTCGTGTTGGGCTCGGTGGGCCGCATCAACGAATCCGACGTCGCGCTGGCCAAGACGGCGGGCGGCTTCGTGCTCGGCTTCAACGTCCGCGCCAACGCGCAGGCGCGCGAACTGGCCGCCCGCGACAAGGTCGACATCCGCTACTACTCGATCATCTACGATCTGATCGAAGACCTGAAAGGCATGCTCACCGGCATGCTCGCGCCGACCATCCGCCAGAAGCTGCTCGGCAACGCCCAGGTCTTGGAGGTGTTCAACGTCTCCAAGGTCGGCAAGATCGCCGGTTGCCGCGTGCTCGAAGGCGTCATCCGCCGCGGCGCCAAGGTGCGCCTGCTGCGCGACGACGTGGTCATCCACGAAGGCACGCTCAGCCAGCTCAAGCGCTTCAAGGACGACACCGACGAAGTCCGCCAGGGCCTCGAATGCGGCATGTCGTTCGAGAAGTACCAGGACCTCCAGGCCGGCGACGTCATCGAGTGCTACGAAGTCGAGGAGATCGCGCGCACGCTGTAGGGCGCGCGCTCGACGCCATGAGCGCCAGATCCCACGGCGGCAAGAGCGAACGCCGGCCACCCGCGCGCGTCAGCCCGCGCCAATTGCGGGTGGGGGAAGAACTGCGCCACGCCGTGGCTACGATCTTTTCGCGCGGCGAATTGCGCGATCCGGCGCTGGCGGGGCGCTCGATGACCGTCACCGAAGTGCGCGTCTCGCCCGATCTACGCAACGCGACCGCCTACGTCGTACCGTTCAGCGGCCTGACCGGCGGCGCTCGGTCGCCCAAGTCGGGCGATGCCGAACTGCTCGCTGGTCTGGAGCGTTCGTCCAGCTTCGTGCGCGGCCGGGTGGCCGAACTGGTGCAGTTGCGGTTCAGCCCGCGCATCTCCTTCGCGTTCGACGAATCGTTCGATGCCGCGCAGCGCATCGAAGAAACGCTGCGCTTGCCTGAAGTGGCCCGCGACCTGAAGCCTCGCGAACCCGAGGACGATGGGACGCCGGAATAAGGGCGACCCTGTTCACGGTTGGCTGGTGCTCGACAAGCCGGCGGGGCGCACCTCCGCATGGGCAGTCGGCGCTGCGCGCCGGCTGTTGAACGCCAACAAGGCCGGCCACGCCGGCACCTTGGATCCGCTCGCCACCGGCGTCTTGCCGATCGCCTTCGGCGAAGCCACCAAGACCGTTCCGTACATCCAGGATGGCCGCAAGGCCTACGCCGTCAGCGTGCGCTGGGGTGAATCCCGCGATACCGACGACGCCGAAGGGTCAATCACCGGAACTTCGCCGATTCGACCCGATTTCGCAGCGATTCAGGCCCTTTTGCCCCGGTTTGAGGGTGAAATCGACCAGATTCCCCCCGATTACTCCGCGGTGCTGGTCGATGGTCAGCGCGCCTACGATATGGCCCGCAAGGGCGAAACCCTCGATTTGAAGACCCGCCGGGTGCTGGTGGAACGGTTTGCCCTGGTGGGCACACCCACGCTGGAAACCGCGGATTTCCTCATCGAATGCGGAAAAGGTACGTACGTGCGCTCGCTCGTCCGCGATCTTGCCGCCGCCCTTGGCACGCTTGGCCACGTTACCGCGTTGCGGCGCACGCGGGTGGGCCCGTTCACCGAACGTGCCGCAATTTCCCTGGATACCCTGGCCGATCTTGTGCATAGTCCGGCCCCGGTAGCCTACCTGCATCCGGTCGAGACAGCGCTGGCCGACATCCCGGCACTGCCGTTGACCGATGAAGAGGCCGCACGCTTGCGTAGCGGCCAAAGGGTCCGGGTTCCCAATACGGAGTCCGGCCCCGTTTTCGCAACGGCCGGTGGTCACCCCATCGCGGTTGCCAACGTAGTGGACGGCGAAGTGCAAGCCGTCCGTGTATTCAACCTTTGAAGAAGGAAAACCGATGTCGATTGCAGCGGAACGTAAGACTGAATTGGTGCGCCAGTTCGCCCGCACGCCGAGCGACACTGGCTCGCCCGAAGTGCAGGTCGCGATTCTGACCGAGCGCATCTCGAATCTGACCGAACACTTCAAGACGCACGCCAAAGACCGGCATTCGCGCCGCGGTCTGCTGACCCTGATCAGCACCCGCCGCAGTTTGCTGGACTATCTCAGCCGCAAGGACACCGAGCGGTACGAGGCCCTGATCAAGACGCTGGGCCTGCGGAAGTAGAATTGCCCGAACGGCAATCGCTACCACGTAAAGGACGCTTCGGCGTCAGAGGCTGCTGCCGCGGCGAGAGCTGATCTCGCCGCGGGCGCCGGCATTTGTCCGGGCGCAGCCAAACGGGCGGACTGCATGGGGCAGCGCCTGAGGAACGAAGGGAAACGGAACTATGTTCGACGTACATCGCAAAGAACTTATGTGGGGCGGGCGCAAGCTCGTACTGGAGACCGGCAAGATCGCGCGTCAGGCCGATGCGGCGGTGCTGGTCACGTACGGCGAAACCATCGTGCTGTGCACGGTGGTGGCGTCCAAAACCCCGCGCGCGGGCGTGGATTTCTTCCCGCTCACCGTGAACTACCAAGAAAAGACGTTTGCCGCCGGCAAGATCCCGGGCGGCTTCTTCAAGCGCGAAGGCCGTCCGGCGGAAAAGGAAACGCTTACCTCCCGCCTGATCGACCGGCCGATCCGCCCGCTGTTCGCCAAGGGCTTCCGCAATGACACCCAAGTCATCTGCACCGTCCTCAGCCACGACCTGATCAACGATCCGGATATTCCGTCGATCATCGGCACGTCGGCGTGCCTCACCCTGTCGGGGATCCCATTCATGGGCCCGATCGGCGGCGCCCGCGTTGGCTTCATCGACGGTGAGTTCGTGCTGAACCCCACTCTCGAACAGACCGCGGTATCCAAGCTCGAGCTGGTTGTGGCAGGCACGGCGGATCACGTGCTGATGGTCGAATCGGAAGCCGACGAGCTGTCGGAAAAGCAGATGTTGGAAGCCGTGATGTTCGGTCAAAAGGGCTTCCGCCCGGTGATCGACGCCATCATCCAGCTGGCTGAGGCCTGCGCGCGCGAGCCGTGGCCGTTGCCCGGCCGCGCCGACGAGATTCTGGAGAAGAAGGTCGCCAAGATCGCCGAGGCCGACTTGCGCATCGCCTACGGCGAACGTGCCAAGCAGGCCCGTCAGGAAAAGGTCGAAGCGGTCAAGAAAAAGGTCATGGAGGCCTTGGCCGCCGAAGATCCGAAGTTCGACACCCAGGCCGCCGGCGGCGCGTTCAAACACGTCGAGCAAGACGTTGTGCGCGGCAACATCCTGCGCGGCGGTGCCCGTATCGATGGCCGCGACACCAAGACTGTGCGCCCGATCACGTGCGAGGTCGGCATTCTGCCGCGCGCCCACGGTTCCGCGCTGTTCACCCGTGGCGAAACCCAGGCCCTTGTCGTCACGACGCTCGGCACCGGCCGCGATGAGCAGATCATCGACGCGCTGCAGGGTGAATACCGCGAGACGTTCTTGCTGCACTACAACTTCCCGCCGTACTCGGTCGGCGAAGCCTCGATGATGAAAAGCCCGGGCCGCCGCGAAATCGGCCATGGCAAACTGGCATGGCGCGCCGTGCATCCGCTGATGCCGGCCAATGCCGACTTCCCCTACACCGTCCGCGTCGTGTCGGAGATCACCGAGTCGAACGGCTCGTCCTCGATGGCCACGGTCTGCGGTTCATCGCTGGCGTTGATGGATGCGGGCGTTCCGCTGCGCCGTCCGGTCGCCGGTATCGCCATGGGCCTGATCCTGGAAAAGGATAGCTGGGCGGTTCTGTCCGACATCCTGGGTGACGAAGATCACCTCGGCGATATGGACTTCAAGGTGGCCGGTACGTCGGAAGGCATTACCGCGCTGCAGATGGACATCAAGGTTGCCGGCATCAACGCCGAGATCATGGAAAAGGCCCTGGCCCAGGCGCGCGATGGCCGCCTGCATATCTTGGACACCATGACCGCGGCGATCGCCTCCGCCCGTTCCGACGTTGCCGCCACGGCTCCGCGCATCACCACCTTCACCGTACCGAAGGATAAGATCCGCGAAATCATCGGCACCGGCGGCAAGGTCATCCGCGAGATCACCGAGACCACCGGCGCCAAGATCGACATCGAAGACGACGGCACCGTGCGCGTTGCCGCCACCGATCCGGCCAGCGCCAAGGCTGCTGTCGATTGGATCAAGGGCATCGTCGCCGAGCCCGAGATCGGCACCATCTACAAGGGCAAGGTCGTGAAGGCCGTCGACTTCGGCGCCTTCGTGAACTTCATCGGCAACCGCGATGGCCTCGTGCACATCTCGGAACTCGCGCCGCGTCGCGTCGCCAAGGTCAATGACGTCGTCAACGAAGGCGACGAGGTCTACGTGAAGGTCTTGGGCATCGACGACCGCGGCAAGGTTCGCCTCAGCATGAAGGTCGTCGACCAAAAGACCGGCGAAGACATCCCGCAGACCGACAAGCCGCGCGATGCGGCCGACGCCGGTCAGCCGGCCGTCTAGCGGCGGGCGCGGAACCCCCGGGGTCCCGATGCGGGGCGCGGATCGGTCTATGCTCCCCCCTCGGACCCAAGGGGGGACTCCGTAGTGAAGACACTGAACGCCGTTCGCTTGTCTGGCGCCGAAGTCCTGCCGCTGATCGAAGGCGGTAAGGGCGTCGCCGTCAGCACGGGCCGCTCGTCGGGAGCATGGGCCGCCGCCGGTGGCGTAGGCACGTTCTCTGGCGTCAACGCCGACTTCTACGGCGCGGACGGCCAGATCGTGCCGCAGGTCTACAAGGGCAAGACCCGCCGCGAGCGCCACGACGAGCTGGTTGCGTTCGGCATCAAGGGCGGCATCGCCCAAGCCCAAATGGCCCACGATTTGCGCGGCGGCCAAGGCCGTCTGCACATGAACATCTTGTGGGAGATGGGTGGTGCCGAACGGGTGCTCACCGGCATCCTGGAAGGCGCCAAGGGCATGGTGCACGGCGTCACGTGCGGCGCCGGCATGCCCTACAAGCTGTCGGAAATCACCAGCCGCTACGGCGTCTACTACTACCCGATCATCTCGTCGGCGCGTGCGTTCCGCGCGTTGTGGAAGCGCGCCTACCACAAGTTCTCGGAATTCCTCGGCGCGGTGGTCTACGAAGATCCGTGGCTGGCCGGTGGCCACAACGGCCTGTCCAATTCCGAAGACCCCACCAAGCCGGAAGACCCGTTGCCGCGCGTGCGCGAGTTACGCGCCCAGATGGTCGAAGTGGGGCTGAAGGACACGCCGATCGTCATGGCCGGCGGCGTCTGGTACCTGCGCGATTGGCAGGAATGGATCGACAACCCGGAACTGGGCCCGATCGTGTTCCAGCTCGGCACCCGGCCGCTGCTGACCCGCGAAAGCGAAATCTCCGATGCGTGGAAGGAAAAGCTCCTCACGCTCAAGGAAGGCGACATCTACCTCAACCGCTTCAGCCCGACCGGGTTCTGGTCGTCGGCGGTGGAAAACGACTTCCTGCGCGAGCTCAAAGGCCGCAACGAACGCCAAGTCGCCTATTCTTCGGATCCCGTGGGCGAGCACTTGGCGGAGTTCAGTGTCGGCCCGCGTGGCCGCTCGGTGTTTCTCACCCCCGGTGACAAGATTCACGCCGAAGGCTGGATGGCGCAGGGCTTTACCGAGGTCCTGCGCACGCCGTCGTCCACGTTGATCTTCGTGACCCCGGAACGGGGCCGACAGATCCGCCTCGACCAGATCGAATGCATGGGCTGCCTCAGCGAATGCCGATTCTCCAACTGGAACCAAGGCCCCGAAGGCACCAGCGGCAAAAAGGCGGATCCGCGCAGCTTCTGCATCCAAAAGACGCTGCAAGACATCTCGCACGGCGGCAGCATCGACAACAACTTGATGTTCGCCGGCCACGGCGCGTACCGCTTCGCGTCCGACCCGTTCTATTCCAACCGGTTCATTCCCACGGTGAAAGAACTGGTCGACCGGATGATGACCGGCGACTAGCGGCTCCTGACTAGCGCTCCGGGCGCACCAATTGTTCTCGCGCTCGGATTAGAAGTATTCCAGAATAGCGCCATGGCGTTGCTCACCGGCACTTCGACCGAATTGGATCGCCTGCGCACGGCCGGGCTGCGCCCGACGCGCCAGCGCGTGGCGTTGGCCCGCCTGCTGCTTGGGCCCGGCGCCCACCCGCGCCCGCGCCACGTTACGGCGGAAGCGCTGCATATCGAGGCCGCGCGCGCCGGCATCAAGGTCTCGCTCGCCACGATCTACAACACCTTGCACCAGTTCACCGGCGCGGGCTTCCTTCGTGAAGTTGTGGTCGATTCCGGCCCGTCGTATTTCGACACCAACCTGGGCGAACACCACCACCTGTACTTCGAAGATACCGGCGAATTGCGGGATGTAGACGCCGCCAACGTGCGCGTCACCGGACTGCCCGCCGCACCGCGCGGCACTGAAGTCGCGCGCGTCGATGTCGTGGTCCGCTTGCGCCACCGCAAAGGTTGAGTGGGCGCCCGGCCCCAAGGTTGAGTCCGTCGCGCCGTACGCGTTCCTATTTAGAGTAGTTCTAAACTATTGACGGGGCCCGATGCGGGTCCTATCTTTCCCGCAGGCCGCACACTTCGCGGACCGGGTTGGCACACTGAGGCGAGGAACCATGAAAGATCTCAAAGGCACCAAGACCGCCGACAATCTGAAGGCCGCGTTCGCGGGCGAAAGCGAAGCGAACCGCCGTTACCTGTACTTCGCACAAAAGGCGGATGTGCAGGGCTACAACGACGTGTCGACCGTGTTCCGCTCCACCGCGGAAGGCGAAACCGGCCACGCTCACGGCCACCTCGAATTCCTTGAAGCGGTTGGCGACCCGGCTACCGGCAAGCCGATCGGTGACACCAAGATGAACCTGTTGGCGTCGATCGCCGGCGAAACCTACGAGTACACCGAAATGTACCCGGGCATGGCGCGCACTGCCCGCGCCGAAGGCTTCACCGAAGTCGCCGACTGGTTCGAAATGCTGGCGAAGGCGGAAAAGTCCCACGCCGGCCGCTTCCAAAAGGCGCTCGACAGTCTGGCCTAGTCACACCATCGCATAAGGGCCCGTGGGCGTTTGCCCGCGGGCCCGCACCACTTACCCACCGGAGCACCAGCAGCGATGCACGAAGCAGGTACCGGCGCGCCAACGCGCGAAGTCATCGCCTGGCGCGAACCGGCGTTCACCGATGTCGCAGCGCTCGACGCGGAAATGCGCCGCGTCGCCGACATCTGCCACCTGTGCCGCCGCTGCTTCAATCTGTGCGACAGCTTCCCGCGATTGTTCGATGCCATCGACAACTCCCGGACCGGCGAGCTCGACTCGGTCTCCTCCGCCGATTTCAAACCGGTCGTGGACGCATGCACGCTGTGCGACATGTGCTTTATGACCAAGTGCCCCTACGTGCCGCCGCATGAATTCAATCTCGACTTTCCGCACCTGATGCTGCGCTACCGCACCGCGGAATTGGCGCAAGGCAAAGTGGGGTTCGTCGATCGTCAACTGCGCAAGACCGAACGCAACGGCACCTGGGGCGTGCGGCTCAGCACCCTCGCCAACTGGGCGACCCGCACCACCAACACGCTCGCCCGTAGCCTGTTGGAAACCTTCGCCGGCATTCACCGCAAGGCGGGTCTGCCGCTCTACGCCGCCCGCACTCTGGTGGCCCAAGCGCGCGCACTGGCGCCGGTCGCGCCCGCCGCGCCGCGCCGCAAGGCGGTGATCTACGCCACGTGCTTCGGCAACTACAACAAGCCGTCGATCGGCATCGCCACCCGCGCCGTGCTGGCCAAGGCCGGCGTTGCGGTGGAAGTCGTGCACCCCGGCTGTTGCGGCATGCCGCTCTTGGAAACCGGCGACCTCGCCGCCGTTGCCGAATCGGCCAAAACGATCTCGGCCGCGCTCGCCCCGTGGGTCGACCGCGGCTACGACGTGCTGGCGCTCACCCCCAGCTGCGCACTGATGCTGAAATTCGAATGGCCGCTGATCGCGCCGAACGATCCCAACGTGCGCAAGCTCAGCACTGCCACCCGCGACATAGCCGAATACGTGGTCGAGGTGGCCAAGAAGGACGGCCTGCCCGGCGAGCTGCAGCCGTTGGATGCCCCCGTTGCGCTGCATCTGTCGTGCCATAGCCGCGCCCAGAATATGGGCCCCAAGGCGGCCGAACTGCTGCGCCTTATTCCGGGCGCCGAAGTCACGGTGGTCGAACGCTGTTCCGAACACGGCGGCGCCTGGGGTGTCACCAAGGAAAACTTCCCGGTGGCGCTCAAGCTCGGCCGTCCGGTCGCCCAGGCCGCCATCGATTCGGGCGCGCGCCACGTGTCGTCGGAATGCCCGCTGGCCGCCGATCACATTGTCCAAGGCATGGAAGAGTTGGGGGCCAAGCCGTCGCCCGCGCAGCACCCGATCGAGCTGTTCGCGCGCTCCTATGGGGTCTCGCCGTGAGAACCGAAATCACCCGCGCCGATATCCTGCCGCTACCCGTCTACGAGACGGTGCGCTCCGATAGGCGCGCCGCCGTGCGCGAGGCCAAGCGCAACCGCCAGATCGAGGTCGGCCCGTTCGCCACCTTCACGTTCGAGAACTACGACTCGATGTGGCTGCAGATTCACGAGATGCTGCGCACCGAAAAGGGCGGCGACGCCCAGTTGGTGGATGAACTGGCCGCTTACAACCCGATGGTGCCCAAAGGCCGCGATCTCGCCGCGACCCTCATGTTCGAGATCGATGAGCCGGTGCGCCGCGCCCGCGAATTGGGCCGCATGGGCGGCGTCGAAGACCAGATCTACCTGCGCATCGGTACTGATGCGATCCGCGCCGTGCCCGAACAAGACACCGAGCGCAGCACCGCCGAAGGCCGCACGTCGTCCGTGCACTTCGTCCACTTCCCGTTCAGCGATGCCCAGGTGATGGCGTTCCGATCCGGTCAGGGCGACGTCATGCTCGAATTCCGCCACCAGCACTACCGCCATGCGGCGGGGCTCTCGGATGCGGTGCGTCAGGAACTGGCGAAGGACTTCGCCTAGTTACTTCACCGTCTCGTCCGGGAACGTCCCCCAGAACTCGTCGCGCGGCAGCCAGCCCTTCAACTTGCCCAATTGCAGGCGGCACCACGTGCCCTTGCACTCCAGCACCTTGGCGATCACCCCTGGCTCGGCACTCACCACCGGCACGCCCGAGGGTTCGGGCGTGTTGAGCAGGGTGCGTACCGCACCGGTGATCACGGCGGTGCGCTCGCCCGACAGCAGCGATTGGTGCACCCACCCCTCGGCGCCGTCGATATCGCGAATCTTGCGCCACACGTCGAACTCGGCGATCACTTGCAGCGGCAACCCGGACCGCACAAACATCCAGGCGATCGGGTAGCGCGTGCCCGGCCCGGCGCGCACGTTCACCTCGCCGGACCGCAAGCTCACGAACCGGGGCAAGGGCAGGCCGGTATCGGCGAACGCGGGCGGGGCGGCCCCTGCCGCCAAGCACAGGGCCAGCAGAAGCGCCGCCAGAGTGGGCTTGCCGAACATGCTAGGTGCGGTATCCGGTGGGGCGCGGATCGTCAAGGCCGGGCCACGGTTTCCCGGAAGCGGCGCGCGTGTTACCAGAGTCGCTAGGTTGGCAGGGTCAGGTGGTGCTCACGGTGCCTGGAGCAAGAAAGCCCGTCGTCGTCGTCACGCGCAAGCTGCCGGAAGCGGTGGAAGTGCGCATGATGGAGCTATTCACCGCGCGTCTGAATATCGACGATCACCCGTATTCCAACGCTGAGCTGTTGGCCGCCGTCGCCACCGCCGACGTCCTGGTGCCCACCGTCACCGACCGTATCGATGCCGCCGTGATCCGCGCCGCCGGTCCGCAACTCAAGCTGATCGCCAACTTCGGCGTCGGCGTGAATCACATCGATCTCAAGGCGGCCGAAGAACGCGGCATCACCGTCACCAACACCCCCGGCGTGCTGACCGAAGACACCGCCGACCTCACCATGGCGCTGATCCTCGCCGCCCCGCGCCGCATCGCCGAGGGCGAGCGGCTCCTGCGCGCCGGCAAGTGGCAGGGCTGGGCGCCCACGTTCATGCTCGGCCACCGCATCGCCGGTCAGCGTTTGGGCATTATCGGCATGGGCCGCATCGGCCAGGCGGTGGCGCGCCGTGCCCGCGGCTTTGGCCTGTCGATCCACTATCACAACCGTCACCCGGTCGCCGAAGTCACCGAGCACGAGTTGGAAGCCACCTACTGGCAGGACCTCGACCAGATGCTCGCCCACATGGACATCGTATCGGTGAACTGCCCGCTCACCGATGAAACCCGCAACTTGCTGTCGGCGCGCCGGCTGGCGAAGCTGCAGCCCCACGCCGTGGTGGTGAACACCGCCCGCGGCGCGATCATCGATGAAGCCGCGCTGTGCGACATGCTGGAGTCCCGCAAGATCGCCGCCGCCGGTTTGGACGTGTTCGAAAACGCGCCCCACGTGAACCCGCGCCTGCTCAAGCTGGAAAACGTCGTGC
Organism: Alphaproteobacteria bacterium; assembly: GCA_947481575.1. GTDB lineage: Bacteria > Pseudomonadota > Alphaproteobacteria > UBA2966 > CAIVPW01 > CANKGV01. The sequence continues at coordinate 243,504 of CANKGV010000001.1, read as the reverse complement.
TCACCCCGCACATGGGCTCGGCCACCTTCGCCGGCCGCATCGCCATGGGCGAAAAGGTGATTATCAACATCCGCAGCTTCGTCGACGGCAACCCGCCGCCGGACCGCGTGATCGAGGGCGTTACGACCTAGGCGCCGGCACCGCGCACGCCGGTGCGCCGGGCTCCGGCTGGCCGGGGGGAACTTCCACCGTGGTGATGGTGCGGTTGGTGCCGCACAGGGCGCAGTGCGGGTCGCGGTGGACCTTCACCTTGCGCCAGTTGCCGTACAGCGCGTCGTAGATCATCAGCCCGCCCGATAGGCTGTCGCCGATGCCGACGATTTCCTTCAGCACTTCCACCGCCTGCAGCGATCCCACCACCCCCGCCAGCGCACCCAGGATGCCGGCCTCGGCACAACTCGGCGCCAAGCCCGGCGGCGGCGGCTCGCGGTAGATGCAGCGGTAACACGGGTGGTCGCCAGCGAGGTACGGCTTGAACGTCGCCACCTGCCCGTCGAACTGCGACAGGGCGCCGGACACAAGTGTCTTGCCGGCAAACATGCACGCGTCGTTGACGATGAAGCGCGTGGCGAAGTTGTCCGAGCCGTCGGCGACGATGTCGTAGTCCGACACAAGTGCCAGGGCATTGTCGGCCGAAATCTTGCCCTGGTGGACCACCACCTGCACGTCCGGGTTGATCGCCGCCACGGCCGCCGCCGCGCTCTCGGTCTTGGGCATGCCGACGCGGTCGGTGGTGTGCAGAATCTGGCGCTGCAGGTTCGACAAGCTCACGTCGTCGAAATCGACCACGCCGATCGTGCCGACCCCCGCTGCCGCCAGATACAGAATCAGCGGCGAGCCAAGCCCCCCTGCGCCGATCACCAGCACACGGGCGTTGAGCAGCTTGGCCTGCCCCGACCCGCCCACTTCCTTCAGGATGATGTGGCGGGCGTAACGCTCGATCTGGTCGTCGCGCAGGTCCATCAGGTGCCGCTGAACAATGCGGTGGAAAGGTACCGCTCGGCAAACGACGGCACGACCGTCACGATGGTCTTGCCCACCATGTCGCTGCGGTTGCCCACCTCGAATGCTGCCGCCAGCGCGGCGCCCGAAGAAATCCCGCCCGGCAGCCCCTCGATCTTGGCGGCGAGCCGCGCCGTCTCGAACGCGGTCTGGTTGCCCACCGTGATCACTTCGTCGATCAGCTCGGTCTTCAGGATCGCCGGCACAAATCCCGCGCCGATGCCCTGAATCTTGTGTGGTCCCGGCTTGCCGCCCGAAAGCACCGGGCTGTCTTCCGGCTCTACCGCGATCATGCGCACGCTCGGCTTGCGCGCCTTCAGCACCTCGCCCACGCCGGTCAGCGTGCCGCCGGTGCCCACGCCGCACACCACCACGTCCACCCGCCCCTCGGTGTCGTTCCAGATTTCCTCGGCCGTGGTGCGGCGGTGAATCGCCGGGTTTGCCGGGTTCTCGAACTGCTGCAACATCACCGCATCGCCGATCTCGGCGACCAGCGCTTCGGCGCGCGCGATCGCCCCGCGCATGCCTTGGTCGGCCGGGGTCAGCTCCAGCCGTGCGCCCAGCAGCTCCAGCATCTTGCGCCGCTCGGCCGACATGCTCTCCGGCATGGTTAGGATCAGCCGGTAGCCCTTCGCCGCCGCCACAAACGCCAGCGCGATGCCGGTGTTACCGGATGTCGGCTCGACGATCGTCGTATGCGGCCCGATCTTGCCCGCCTGTTCCGCGGCCGCAATCATCGCCAGCCCGATGCGGTCTTTGACCGAGCCGAGCGGGTTGAAGAACTCCAGCTTCGCCAACACCTCGGCATGGCAGCGGAAATGCTGCGTCAGACGCGGCAGCCGCACCAGCGGCGTGTTGCCGATCGTGTCCAGGATGCTGTCGTAAACGCGGCCGCGACCGGGCGTGCCTGCATTGGGCTGCGCCGCGCTCGGGTGGGGAGGTGGGGTGCGTGTCGCCATGGTCCGCCTAAAAATCCAGTCGCAGGGTGAAATGGGTCAAAACGGTTAAAATGTCGAAATATCAGATATCGAAATGCACGCGCTCGCCTGTGGGGCTTTCCACACCCTTGGCGTGAGCGCGCAGGCACAAGTCCTCGATGGTGATCGCATCCAGCTCGCGCATCACCGTGTCCTGGACTTCCCCCCATAGGGGCCGGACCACGCGGCGTGCCAATTCGGAGGCATTGGCGTCCGTCATCGCGTCGCCGCTGTCCGATTCGTACACGACGCGGGCCACCTCGCCCACAGTGATGCGCCGCCGCTCGCGCGCCAAACGATAGCCCCCGCGCGGCCCGCGCACACCGCGCAAGATTCCCGCGCGCACCAGCTTTTGCATTACCTGTTCCAGATAGCGCGGCGGAATCCCCTGGCGCTTGGTGATGTCGCGCGATTGCGCTGGGTCGGTGCCGGCGTTGTAGGCGATATCCACCACCGCCTCCAACGCGTACAGCAATTTGCGTGATAGCCGCAGCATCAGCGCCCGGTCGATCCAAATCCGCCGGCGCCGCGGTCCGAGCCCGGCAGGGGTTCACCCTCATGCAGGGTCACGCGCTCCACGCGGGCCACCACCAGCTGCGCCACGCGCATGCCGCGTTCCACCGCAAACATCTCCGGCCCCAAGTTGGCCAGCAGCACCTTCACCTCGCCGCGATAGTCGCAATCGATGGTGCCGGGCGCATTCAGCACCGTCACGCCGTACTGCAGCGCCAGGCCCGAGCGCGGGCGCACCTGCCCCTCGGTGCCTGCCGGCAAGGCGATGCGGATGCCGCTCGGAATCAGCGCGCGCGCCCCCGGCTCGATCATCACCGCCTCGGTCACCGCCGCCAGCAAGTCCAGCCCCGCCGCGCCCTCCGACCGGTAGTGCGGCAATTCCAGGTCCTCGCATCCGGGCATGCGTTCCACCGGCACCATCAATGCCGTCATGCTGCGGGCGCCGCCGCCGTCACCGCCGCGGCGATCCGATCCACGAGCTTCTCGGCCACCGCGGTCTTATCCATGGCGGCCCACGATTCGGTGCCGGCCGCCGTCACCAGATGCACCGCATTGCGCTCGCCGCCGATCACGCCGGTGCCGGCCGAAACGTCGTTGGCCACGATCCAGTCGCAGCCCTTCTTAGCGCGCTTGGCGTCGGCAATCCGCACCAGGGTTTCGGGATCGCTTTCCGTCTCCGCGGCAAAGCCGATCACCAGCTGCGGCCGCAATGTGGCGCGCGCCAGCGTAGCCAGAATGTCCGGGTTCTCGATCAATTGCAGGGCCGGTGCGTTGGCGCCCTTCTTGATCTTGGCGGCGGTCATGGCCTCCACGCGCCAGTCCGCCACTGCCGCTGCGCACACCGCGATGTCCACCGGCAGCGCCGCCGTACACGCCGCCAGCATCTCGCGCGCCGATTCCACGCGTAGCACGGTCACGCCTTCCGGGTCCGGCTCGCTGCTCGGCCCGCTGATCAGCGTCGTTGCCGCGCCACGCCGCGCCAGCGCCGCCGCAATGGCGTGGCCTTGTTTGCCGGAGGAGAAATTGCCGATGTAGCGCACCGGGTCGATCGCCTCCCGGGTCGGCCCCGAAGTCACCAGCGCCGTGCGCCCGCTCAGGTCGGCGCGCCCGGCCGCTCCGCTCAACAGCGCGGCAATCGCCGCCACCAGCTGGTCCGGTTCCACCATCCGGCCCACGCCCACTTCGCCGCACGCTAAGTCGCCTGCTGCCGGGCCGATGAACTGGATCCCGTCGCCGCGTAGCGTCGCCACGTTGCGCTGGGTCGCCGGGTGCGACCACATCGCGGCGTTCATCGCCGGCGCCACCAGTACCGGCTTGTCGGTCGCCAGCAGCACTGTCGTCGCGAGGTCGTTCGCCAAACCCGCCGCCATGCGCGCCAAGATATCGGCGGTGGCCGGCGCCACCACGATCAGGTCCGCCTCGCGCGACAGACGGATGTGGCCCATCTCGCCCTCGCCGGTCAGGGAAAACAGGTCCTGGAACAACGGCTCGCCGGACAGCGCCTGTACCGACAGGGGCGTCACGAATTCCGCGCCGCCCTGGGTCAGCACGCAGCGCACCCGGGCGCCGCGATCCTTCAGGCGCCGGATCGTCTCCAGGCTCTTGTAGGCCGCGATGCCCCCGGCGATCACCAACAGGATCGTGCGGCCCGCGATGCCCGTCTTGGCCAAGCCCGAATTGTTCCTTGCAGCGTCCGCCATATCCGGCGCCTCCGCAGATTTCCCCAGGTTTGGGTGTAATTTAAAATGTAGGACGCCAAACCCGGTGGGGCAAGGCGGGGGAATTGTCGCAGGTCCGCCAGTCGCTTAGCGGTACATCCGCAGGAAGAATACCAGGGCGATCACCACCACCACGGCATAGATGATCAGTTGCCGCGGGCTGGTGCCGCGCTTGCGGCGGGTCAGCGCCGCCTCGCTGTCCGGGTGCAGCTTCAGGCCGTCGGGCGTAAACGTCCCCGCCGCCAGTTCCGCCTTCTGCATCAGATCGGGGATGCGCCGCAGCGCGGCCATCGAAGACTCCACCGCTTCCCGGGCGATCACCGCCGCCCGCGGCAGATTGCTGCTTTCGCGCAGGCAGTCGCGCGCGATCGCCCACAGGTCGGCATCCGGCGCTACTTCGCGGCACAGCCCTTCCACCACAACCAGAGTCTTTTGCAGCAGCAGCAGTTGCGGCTGCGTGCGCATGGCAAAGGTTTCCGTCACCTCGAACATCTGTCCCAGCAGGCGGGCGATGGAAATCTCGCGCGCCGGGCGGTCCAGCACCGGGCTCGCAATGGATCGCAGCGCTTGCGCAAAATTGTCCATCGATTGGGTGCGCGGCACGTAACCGGCGCGGAAGTGCGCGTCCGCCGCGCGGCGGAAGTCCCCCGTCAGCATGCCCAGCAGCATCTCCGCCACATAGGCGCGGGTTTCCGGGTTCAGCCGCCCGGTAATGCCGAAGTCGACCGCGATCAGGTTGTCGTCCTGGTCCACGAACAGGTTGCCGTGGTGTAGGTCGGCGTGGAAAAAGCCGAACACGAACGCCTGTTTCATGAACGCGGTGATCAGGTTGCGGACGATGCGCTCCGGGTTATGCCCCGCCGCCAGCAGCGCCGCGCGGTCCCCCACCGGCGTGCCGCGCACGCGCGCCGCCGTCATTACCCGGCGCTGGGTCAGGCGCCAATCCACGTCCGCCACTTGGAATGTCGGATCGCCGGCGAAGAACTCCGCCATTTCGGTGGCCGCCGCTGCCTCCATGCGCAGGTCCAATTCTGCGTCCACCGCCGCACGGATCGTTCGCACCACTTCGGTCGGCCGCAGCCGGTGCAGATCGGGCCGCAGCATCTCCAGCATTTCCGCCAGCCACTCGAACAGGTCCAAGTCGCGGGCGAACAAATCCTCGATGCCGGGCCGCAGCACCTTCACCGCCACTTCGATGCCGCCGGGCAGGGTGGCGAAATGCACCTGGGCGATCGATGCCGCCGCCACCGGCACGTCCTCGAACGTCGCGAACGCTTCTTCGATGCTTTGATCCAGCTGCTCGGCGATCACGCGCCGCGCTTCCGCCGCCGGAAACGGCGCCATGCGGTCGCGCAGTTCCGCCAGATCGGCGGCAAGCTCCGTACCGATCAGGTCGGCGCGGGTCGATAGTGACTGCCCCAGCTTCACAAAGCTTGGGCCCATCGCCTGCAGGGCCGCCGCGAGCCGTTGTCCCGGGCGCAGGCCCTTTCCAGCGGTCCCTGGCCGCCCGGTCACCAGCGCCACCATGCTGCGCGGTACCGGCAGTTGCAGCCGGTCCAGCACGAACAGGGCGTCGAAGCGCGCCAGCGTCCGCGCTAGCCCGATCGCCCGGCCAAGGTTACGAAATGCGCGCAGCACGCGGGGAGATCGTCAGATCCGCCACGCCGAATACAGCGTGGCGATACCGCCCAGCAGTGGCCGGGCGTGCACACGGGCCAAGCCCGCGCGTTCCATGCGCGCCACCACGTCAGCGCGGTCGGGGAACCGGCGGATGCTCTCCACCAGATAGCGGTAGGAATCCTCCTGTCCCGCCACCATTCCGCCCAGTCGCGGAATCACGTGGTCAGAGTACACGGCGTAGGCCGCGGCCAGTGCCGGCGCCACCGGACCGCCGAACTCCAGGCACAAAAACCGTCCGCCCCAACGCAGCACCCGGCGCGCTTCCGCCAAGCCCGCATCCATGTCCGTCACGTTGCGCAGGCCGAACGAGATTGTGTAGGCGTCTTGGCTGGTATCGGGCAGCGGCAGGGCTTCCGCCATGCCGCCGATAAACTGCACCGCAGCCACCGGCAGCCCGCGGTCCAGTGCCCGGTCGCGCCCCACCCCCAGCATGCCGTCGCTGGGGTCGCACACGATCAAACGGCACGCGGCCATGGCTTCGGCATCGAAGCGCCGCGCCATGCGGTCCCAAATGCGGAACGTGATGTCGCCGGTGCCCCCCGCCACATCCACCAAATTCAGCGGTGGCGCGGGGTTCAGGGCATCCACCAGCGCGGCTTTCCACTGGCGGTGGATACCGGCGCTCATCAGGTCGTTCATCAGGTCGTAGTGCGGCGCCACCCCGTTGAACAGGGCGCGCACCAGCGAGGCCTTTTCGCCGCGCGGAACGCGTTGGTCGCCGAAGTCCGCGAGATCTTCGGACGCCGGTAGGTCCTCAAGCCTCGCCGCCTTCATGGCCGGACAATAGCGCGGGTACCCATTTGGCGCTACGTTCGCCGCCCGCCCATGCCCGAACTCCCCGAAGTCGAAACGGTTCGCCGCGGCTTGGCCCGCGTGGTCGGGCTCACCCTCACGCGGCTCGAACAGCGCCGTCCCGATCTGCGCATTCCGCTGCCGTCGGACTTTGCCAAACAACTCGAAGGCCGCCGTCTCGAAGGCGTGGACCGCCGCGGCAAATACATGCTGTGGCGGTTTTCTGGCGGGCCGGTGCTGATCGTCCACCTCGGCATGTCCGGCACGCTGATCCTGCGCGATGGTCCGCGCGCGCCGGAACTCCACGAACATGTCGTCTTCACGTTCTCCGATGGCACCACGCTCGCCTACCAAGACCCGCGCCGCTTTGGCTTGATGACGCTGACCACGGCGGACAATGCATCGCAGCATCGTCTGTTGGCCGACATGGGCCCCGAACCCTTGGGCAACGAATTCAATGGTCCCGTACTCGCGGCCGCGCTCAAGGGCCGCAAATCGCCGCTCAAAGCTGCGCTGTTGGATCAGCGGTTGGTCGCTGGCCTCGGCAACATCTACGTGTGCGAAGCCCTGTACCGCGCCGGATTGTCGCCGGAGCGCCTCGCCGGCACTCTGCGCGGCCCTGCGGTCGAACGGCTGGCCCAGGCCATCAAGGCAGTACTGACCGACGCCATCGCCGCCGGCGGGTCCAGCCTTCGCAACTACGTCCAGGCGTCCGGCGAACTCGGCTATTTCCAGCACCGCTGGGCGGTCTACGGCAAAGAAGGCGAACGCTGCCCCGGCTGTTCTCCCACCGCCCGGTGCCGGGTGCAGCGGGTCGTCCAGAGTGCGCGCTCCACGTTCTACTGTCCGCGGACTCAAACGTAGTGCACCGGGACTCTGCGGCCCCAAAGTGGGTCTCCGGCTCATCGGCCAACTACCCCTGGTGAATGGCCGCTCATCTTGGCGGTTCTTGGACCTCGGATGGGCCCGCGCCTTGACGGGGAGCGGCAGCGCCGATATACAGCGCGGCTGCGGGTTTGCACTGGTTGGCACACCCCATTCGTCCGAAAAGCCTAACGAAAGAGAGCGGTCTTCATGGCGCACCACAAGTCAGCGTTGAAGCGCATCCAACGCAACGCCCACCGTGCGTCCATCAATACGGCTCGCACCAGCCGTCTGCGCACCTTCGTCCGCAAGGTCGAAGAAGCGATCGCCGGCGGCAGCCGCACCGCCGCCGCCGAGGCGCTGCGTGCCGCCCAGCCCGAGCTGGCCAAGGGCGGCGCTCGCGGCATCGTTTCCGTCGCAGCAGCGTCGCGCAAGGTTTCGCGCTTGGCTGCGCGCGTTAAGGCGATGCCCGCCTAACTACTCGTTCCTTCGCCGGTTGGAGTTCGTTTGCGCAGCGGGAGTGCCCGCTGCGTGAGCGCTGTTGCGCGCAAGTTGCGCATGAAGCACGCGTCACAAACACACCTGTTCGCGATTCCTTCCCATTGCGTCACGGCCCGGGCTTCCATTACCCTTTGAGTCGTCCCCGGGGGGATAAGCAAATATTGGTCGATGTGCTGACTGCCGCGCGTGCGGGCGTCCTTTGTTGTGCGAACAACAGAGCAAGTAATACGGTGGTGCGCGGTGACGAAGTACAATAAAGCTGCGGTCGAAACGCAGTGTTCGCTTAGCCGGGGTTGTGCCGGTCCGGTGCCGCAAGAGTTGGTTGGTCAGCGTTCGTTTGCCGTAGTTGGGCCACGCCAGAGGGGCGGTTCTTGATCGATCGTTCTCGCTCCTCCGCCTATGTCGGCGATGTCTCGGTGACCGAGGCGTGGACGATGTTGTCGGAAGATCCGTCCGCCCAGTTGGTGGATGTGCGAACGATGGCGGAGTGGACGTACGTGGGCACGCCGGACCTCTCTTCGCTGGGCAAGCGCGCGTTGCTGGTCGAACTGCAGCGCTTCCCGGAAGGCGACATGAATCCCAAGTTTCTTGAGCAGATCGCCAAGGCGCTGCCGAACCAGGACGCGCCGGTGCTGTTCCTGTGCCGCTCCGGCGGCCGCTCCGCCGCCGCCGCCGCCATGATTGCCGCGCGGGGCTATACCAAGTGCTTCAACGTCGCCGGTGGGTTCGAAGGCGATCCCGATGCCACCCGCCATCGTGGTGCCGTCAGCGGCTGGAAAGCCGCCGACCTGCCGTGGGTGCAGTCGTGACGATGGTCGTGGACCGCAACGCCCAGTGGGAGCGCGTGCGCGCCCGCCTGCGCACCGAGGTGGGTGAAGCCGCCTATTCCAGCTGGCTGAAGCCGATCACCCTGGCCGGCGTCGCGGACTGCGTGGTGCGCCTCAATGTCCCCACGCGCTTCATGCGCGATTGGGTGGTCAAGCATTACGCCGACCGCATGCGCACCTGCTGGCGCGAAGAAGACGCTGGAATCGAATCGGTTGAAGTTGCGGTCGTCACCGCCGCGGTCATGTCCGCCGGCCGCCGCCCCACCACCGCGGGCGCGAACGGCGCCGCCGAATCCGCCGATGGCGCGGCCGAGCCGCAGCGCGGTACCGAAACCGACGTCGATCCGCGCTTCACGTTCGAAAATTTCATCGTCGGCAAGCCGAACGAACTCGCCTACCACGCCGCCCTGCGCGTGGCCGAAGCTGACAGCGTGCCGTTCAATCCGCTGTACCTGGCGGGCGGCGTGGGCCTCGGCAAAACCCACTTGATGCACGCCATCGCGTCGCAATACCGCAAGCGCTTCCCCACCCGCCGTGTCGTCTACATGAGCGCGGAACGCTTCACCTACGAATTCATCCGGGCGCTGCGCGACAAAAGCACCATGGAATTCAAGGAGCTGTTCCGCTCCGTCGACATGCTGATGATCGACGACGTGCAGTTCATCGCCGGCAAGGAATCGACCCAAGAAGAGTTCTTCCACACGTTCAACGCGCTCATCGATCTGCACCGCCAGATCGTCATCTCCAGCGACCGCTCGCCGAGCGACTTGGAGAACATCGAAGACCGTATGCGCTCCCGGTTGGGCTGGGGCCTGGTCGCCGACATCCACGCCACCGATTACGAGCTGCGCCTCGGCATCCTGCAGTCCAAGGCCGATCAGTTGGGCGCCACGGTGCCGGCCCCGGTGTTGGAATTCCTCGCCCACAAGATCACGTCCAACGTGCGCGAGCTGGAGGGCGGCCTGAATCGCGTCCTGGCCTATTCGAACTTGGTGGGCCGCCCGATCACGCTGGAATCCACCCAGGAAGTCCTGCGCGACCTGCTACGCGCCAACGACCGCCGCGTCAGCATCGAAGACATCCAGAAGCGCGTGGCGGAGCACTTCAACGTCCGCATCGGCGATATGCACTCGCCGCGCCGCGCCCGCGCTGTCGCGCGCCCGCGCCAGGTCGCGATGTACCTGTGCAAGCAACTCACCACCCGCAGCCTCCCCGAAATCGGCCGCAAATTCGGCGGGCGCGACCACACCACCGTCATGCACGCCGTGCGCAAAATCGAAGAGTTGCGCCAATCCGATCCGGCCCTGTCCGAAGACATCGACCTCCTGCGCCGGATGCTCGAAAGCTAAGGCTTTCCGGGCGCGCCCATTTCCCCTCGCGGGGTCGTCCCAAGTCATTGAACTAGCATTGCTTTCTGCGCCCGCTCGGCGGGCGAAAAGGCATGCCTTGGCGGGCGTCGTCTGCTATACTTCCATCCCGGTCGTGGGGCTTGCCGTACCGCCTGACCAGCGGTCGCCGAATACCGGACGCAAGCTCCTCCTACAGCCCGGATTTTCGGTCACGCCAACCGGCCGCGCGTTGCGGCGCAGGACTTCAATTCGCTGAACTACGCCATCGCACGCCACCCATTTCACCCAAGAAACACCGCGGACCATGAAGCTTCGGATTGAACGCGCCGCCCTCCTGAAATCGCTCGGGCACATGCAAAGCGTGGTCGAGCGCCGCAACACCATTCCGATCCTGTCGAATGTGCTGCTGGACGCCTCGGGGCCCAAGCTTTCGCTCACCGCCACCGATCTCGATCTGTGGATGGCCGAGCAGGTGGATGCGGAAGTGGAGCAGCCCGGCGGCACCACCGTGCCCGCGCAAACGCTCTACGACATCGTGCGCAAGCTGCCCGATGGCTCCGACGTGGAATTGGCCGCCCAGGCCGATGGCCGCCTGATGGTGCGCGCCGGCCGGTCCAAGTTCCACCTGCCGTCCCTCAGCCGCGAAGATTTCCCGCTGATGCCGGAAGGCGAATTCCCGCACCGCTTTACGCTGGCCGCCGCCGATCTGCGCCGCCTGTTCGATAAAACCCGGTTTGCGATTTCCACCGAGGAAACCCGCTACTACCTCACCGGCATCTACCTGCACGCCGCCACCGGCAAGGGCGAGGCCTCCTTGCGCGCCGTCGCCACCGATGGCCACCGCCTAGCCAAGGTCGAATCGCCGCTGCCCAAGGGCGCCGCCGGCATGCCGGGTGTGATCGTGCCGCGCAAAGTGGTGCTGGAGCTGCTGCGTCTGGTCGAAGACCTCGACACCGACATCGCGCTGTCCCTGTCCGACAACAAGATCCGCGCCGATTTCGATGGCGCCGTGCTCACCTCCAAGCTGATCGACGGCACGTTCCCCGATTACCAGCGGGTCATTCCGTCCGGCAACGACAAGATGCTGGAAGTGGATGCCAAGGCGTTCGCCGCCGCCATCGACCGCGTCTCCACCGTGTCCACGGAAAAGTCCCGCGCGGTTAAAATCGCTCTGTCCAAGGACAAGGCGACCCTCTCGGCCTCATCGGCGGAAAACGCCACCGCCACCGAGGAACTCGCCGTCGACTACAGCGGCGAAGCCTTGGAGATCGGCTTCAACGCCCGCTACCTGATCGAGATTCTGGGCGAGATCGATGGCGCCACGGCCGAATTCGCGTTCGCCGATGCCGTGTCGCCGACCATCATCCGCGATGGCACCGATGCCGGCGCGCTCTACGTGCTCATGCCCATGCGGGTGTAAGCCTAGTGCAGTTCGCCGCCGTTCACGCCCACGACCTGACCCCGGCCTATCCCGCGCCGGTGATGTCCCCAGGCGCCGCCGTCACCCGGCTGGCGCTCACGGATTTCCGCAACTACGCGGATTTGCGGCTCGATGTCGGCGCCGACCCGGTGGTGCTGGTGGGCGCCAACGGCGCCGGCAAAACCAATCTGCTCGAAGCGTTGTCGCTGCTTGCCCCCGGCCGCGGCCTGCGCCGCGCCCGCCTGGGCGAACTCGCTCGCCGCAACGCCGATGGTTCGTGTGAACCGGGCCGCACCTGGTCCGTCGCCGTGCGTGGGGTTGCCCGCGGCTGCGCGTTCGATGTCGGCACCGGTCTCGAATTTGTCGCCCGCGCCACGGAGGCGGACGATGACCACGAGTCCGAAGATACCTCCGAGCGCCGCGTCGTGCGCATCGACGGCCGCACCGCCGCGCCCGCCGCCCTCACCCATGTCGCCGCCGTGCGCTGGCTCACGCCGCAGATGGACCGGCTGTTTCAGGAATCCGCCTCCACGCGCCGCCGCTGGCTCGATCACCTCGCAGCCGGCCTGGATAGCGCCCACGCCAGCCGCGTGTCGTCCTACGAGCGCACCCTGCGTCAGCGCTCCAAGCTGCTGCGCGAACGCAACGCCGATGCCCGCTGGCTTAAGGCCCTCGAAGGCACGCTGGCGGAGTTGGGCGTCGCCATTGCCGCCGCCCGCCGCGAATACGTGGCGCAGTTGAACCTGGCCATAGGCGAAGACGGCGCCCCCATCGCCCGCATCGTCGCCGCGGGTGATGTCGAAGACTGGCTGGCGCAGCACCCGGCGCTGGAAGCGGAATCCCGCTTCCGCGACGCTCTGGCCGCCGGCCGCGAGCGCGACGCCATTGTGGGCGGGTCCGAAGCCGGCCCGCACCGCAGCGATCTTGCCGTCTGGCGCGCCGCCAGCGGTCTGCCCGCTGCCCAGTGCTCCACCGGCGAACAGAAGTCGTTGGTGTTCGCTATCGTGCGCGCCGATGCCCGGCTGCTCGCCGCAAACGCAGGCGGGGCGCCGCTGTTGCTGCTGGACGAGGTCGCCGCGCATCTGGATGAGGCGCGCCGCGCCGAGCTGTTCGAGGCCGCAACCGGCCTGGGCGCTCAAGTTTGGGCCACCGGCACCGACCGCGCATCGTTCCAGTCACTGGAAGGCCGCGCCCAGTTCGTGACGGTCGCCCACGGCTCTGCAACCGGCCGCTAGCCTATGATTGATAAGCCCGACAGCGAAGGCTCCGAACCTTCCTCGATCGTACCGGTCGAAGACGTCTACGACGCATCCTCGATCAAGGTCCTGAAGGGCCTCGATGCCGTCCGCAAACGCCCCGGCATGTACATCGGCGACACCGATGACGGCTCGGGCCTGCACCACATGGTCTACGAAGTCGTCGACAACTCGGTCGACGAAGCCCTCGCCGGCCACTGCGACCACATCGACGTGATCCTGAACCCGGATGGCTCGTGCACCGTGCGCGACAACGGCCGCGGCATGCCGGTCGGCATCCACCCGACCGAAGGCGTCTCGGCCGCCGAAGTGATCATGACCCAGCTCCACGCCGGCGGGAAATTCGACCACAACACCTACAAGGTGTCGGGCGGTCTCCACGGTGTCGGCGTGTCGGTGGTGAATGCGCTGTCCTCGCGCCTGGATTTGCGCGTCTGGCGCGAAGGCCACGAGCACGCGATACAGTTCCGCGACGGCGTGCCGGTCGCGCCGCTGGTCACCGGCGCTGCCGTGGGCAAACGCAAGGGCACTGAAGTCACGTTCATCCCGTCCAAGGAGACGTTCTCCAACATCGACTTCGATTTCCCGACGCTGGAACACCGCCTGCGCGAGCTCGCGTTCCTGAATTCCGGCGTCACGATCAATCTGGAAGACCAGCGCGGCATCGATCCGGTGAAGGTCGAATTCCGCTACGACGGCGGCATCGAGGAGTTCGTCAACTACCTCGACAAAAAGAAGGCCCCGATCCACTCGCCGCCGATCGTGATCCGCGGCAACCGCGAAGCCATCGTGGTGGAAGTGGCGCTACAGTGGAACGACAGCTACCACGAGAACGTGCTGTGCTTCACCAACAACATCCCGCAGTCGGACGGCGGCACGCACTTGGCCGGGTTCCGCGCGGCGCTCACCCGCACCATCAACAAGTTCGCATCCGAAAGCGTCGCGGCGAAAAAGAAGAACGACCTGCAGTTGGTGGGCGACGATGCGCGCGAAGGCATGACCTGCGTGCTATCGCTCAAGCTGCCGGATCCTAAGTTCTCGTCGCAGACCAAGGACAAGCTGGTGTCCTCGGAAGCGCGGATGGTCGTGGAGGCAGTGGTCGCCGACAAACTCGGCGAGTACTTCGAAAAGCACCCGGCCGAAACTCGGGCGATCATCACCAAGATCTACGAGGCGGCCGCCGCGCGCGAAGCTGCGCGCAAGGCGCGCGAACTCACCCGCCGCAAAGGTGCGCTGGATGTGTCGAACCTGCCCGGCAAACTCGCCGACTGCCAAGAGCGCGATCCGGCCAAGTCCGAGCTGATCCTGGTAGAGGGCGATTCCGCCGGCGGCACCGCCAAACAAGGCCGCGACCGCCGTATCCAGGCCGTGCTGCCGCTGCGCGGCAAGATTCTGAACGTGGAGCGCGCGCGCTTCGACAAAATGCTGTCGAGCCAAGAGATCGGCACGCTGATCACCGCGCTTGGCACCGGCGTCGGGCCGGAGTTCGACATCGGCAAGGCGCGCTACCACAAGATCATCATCGCCACCGACGCCGACGTTGACGGCGCGCACATTCGCACCCTGCTGCTGACGTTCTTCTATCGCCAGATGCGCGATCTGATCGAGCGCGGCTACATCTACATCGCCCAGGCGCCGCTCTATAAGGTCACCCGCAACAAGTCCGAGGTGTACCTGAAGGACGAGCGCGCCATGGAGCGCCACCTGGTTGAAACCGGCACCGACGACGCGGTGCTGGTGCTCCACGGCGGCGCCCAGCGCTCCGGCCCCGATCTGCGCGAACTGGTGGACCACGCCCTCACCGTGCGGAAGCTCCTGCGCGCCGTGGCGCAGCGGTACTCGGCCCACGTAGTGGAACAAACCGCCATTGCCGGCGCACTGAACCCCGCCGCGCTCGAAGACCCCGAACGCGCCGCCGGCGCCGCCGCCTACGTGGCGCGCCGCCTTGACCTGCTCTCGGTGGAAACCGAACGCGGCTGGAAGGGCGAGCCCACGCCGGACGGTGGCCTGCGCTTTACCCGCACGATCCGCGGCGTCAACGAAGTCGAAGTCATCGATGGCCGGCTGATCCGCTCCGCCGAAGCGCGCAAGCTGGACGAGCGCGCGGCGGAGCTGCAACTCACCTACGCCCGCCCGGCCATCCTGCGCCGCAAGGGCGAGGACAAACCGGTGCTGTCGCCGACGCAGTTGCTGGATACGGTGTTTGCGATCGGCCGCAAGGGCCTGTCGATCCAGCGCTACAAGGGTTTGGGCGAAATGAACGCCGAGCAGTTGTGGGAAACCACGCTCGACCCGGAAGCCCGCTCGCTGCTCCAGGTGAAGGTCAGCCACGCCGACCAGGCCGACGAAGTGTTCTCGACGCTCATGGGCGACGATGTTGAGCCGCGCCGCGACTTCATCGTCCAGCACGCGCTGGAAGTAGTGAACCTCGACATCTGACCCGCGCCCGTTGAGCGCAGGGGCGGTCTACCGCATGTCGCGCATGCGGCGGGCCATCTCGTTCCAGGGGGTGTTTTCCGGGAACGCCGAAATGATCAGCGAATCGCGGCCGACGAAGAACACCACGGCGGTGTGGTCGATGGTGTAGGTCGCCGGATCGGCGCCGGGCTTCACCACGCGAGCGCCGGCGAACGCCCGCACCGCTTGCATCACTTGGTCCTCGGTGCCGGTCAATCCGATCATCTGTTCGGGCGCGTTGGCGAACAAGCGTTTCATCACGTCGCGGGTGTCGCGGAGCGGATCGACGGTGATGAAGTAGGCACGCGTTGTCTCGGCCGACACGCCGAGTTCGCGGAACGCACCGACGATCTCGTTAAGCGTGTTGGTGCACAGCTCGCAGTGCGTGTAGCCGAAGAACACCAGCGAGTAGTGGCCGCGCAGGGCGCCCTCGCTGACCTGGTTGCCGTTTTGGTCGGTCAGCGCGAACTGGCCGATCGAACTGAGCGGACCCGGCGTCCACTTGATGGTGCCGGCCGGTTGCAGCGGCACCAGTTGCACCGGCGCGGGCGCATTCAGTTGCGCCGTCGTTGCCGGAGTCTGCGGCGCCGCCGCGGCGGCCGGTTGCGGTGCGTGTGCCGCCGCCGGCGCCGGCATTACCAGTTGGCGTGCCGGCTGTGTGGCGCGTTCGCGCCCGACCGCGCCGGCAAACCACCACGCCGCGCCAACGGCGGCGGCGATCACAACTGCGGCGCCTGCGGCAATCTGAACCCGAGTCATCGCGTCAACCCTGAGAGCGGAGAAGGGATTTGAGTTTGGCGGTCATCGCGTCGGCGTTCGCCTCGTGGGTGAACAGCGAAACGTACTTGCCGTCCGGCCCCAGGATGTAGACCACCGACGTGTGATCCATCAGGTAGTCGGTTGCGCCGGGGGCCCCGCCCTGGCGCGCGGCGTATACGCGGAACGCGTCCGTGGCGGCCTTCACCTCGGCCGGCGTGCCGGTCAGGGCGCGCAAGGATGGGTGAAAGTGCGGAGCATACTCGGCCATCACCGCCTGGGTGTCGCGCTCCGGGTCCACCGTGATGAAGTACGGCACGATCTTGGCGGCGTCGCGGCCCAGGTCATCCAGCGCCGCGGTCATGTGCTGGAGGGTAAGGGGGCATACGTCCGGACAAAACGTGTAGCCGAAGTACACCAGCGACCAATGCCCGCGCAGGTCCGCCTCGGTCACCGTCTTGCCGTTCTGGTCGGTCAGGCGGAACGGCCCGCCGATCAGGGCCGCCGCCGCTTCGTTGGCCGTGGGAACGCGGTCCGGCGCACGGCGCTGGATGCCAATCGCGGCCGCGTTCTCGGGCGTTGCCAGAAAGCCTTCGCGCTGGCCGATCCAGATGCCGCCGGTGACGGCGGCCACGAGGAACACGAAGACGCCGACGACGGTGAGGGTATTGCGGTCCATGGGCGCCGATCATAGCGCAGCCCGTGACAATTTCACGGCATGCGGCAGTTTGCGCGATCACAGCGCCGTGGCGGCCGATTGACGCCCCTCCGGAGACCGCCGAAGCTGACTTGGTGCCGGTCCTTGATCTCAGCTTGGCGGCGTTTGGCCGCGCCCCCGACTCGCTCATGCTGCTGATTGTGGCGCTGGTGCTGGACGCGCTGATTCCCGCCGGCTTACGCCCCCGCGCCCTGCGCCAAGCCATCAGCGCCACTGCGCGCGCGACCGGCGAACTCGAACGCAAGCTCAACCGCCCCGGCCGCAGCGCTGGCAAACGCCTGATCCGCGGCTCGCTGCTGGCGGTGTTTCTTGGCGCCGCGGCCGCGGCCGCAGGCTGGGCGGTCGAAGGCCTGAGCGTCCTGCCGTTCGGCTGGGTGGCATTGCTGGTGGCGCTGTTTCTCCTGGTGACGCTGCGCAGCCCGGTGGACGACGTGCGCCGCATCGCCCGCGGGTTGGCCAAAGGCGACAGGGCGCCGGCCGCGGCGGTGCTCGGCCCATCCGCCGCCGGCCTGGATGACCCGGGCTTGGTGCGCGTGTGCGTGCAGTATCTGGCCGAGCGCCTGTGCGAAGGGCTGGTCGCGGCGGTGTTCTGGTACGTGCTGCTCGGACTGCCGGGTCTTGCGGCATACCGGATGCTCAATATCGCCGCCCGCGTGATGCCGGAACGCCTGGGGGACTTCGGCCAAACCCCCGGCCGCCTGCACGAGGCTCTGGTGTTTTTGCCGGCGCTGCTGACGAGCGTGGTGATCGCGTTGGCTGCGGCCGCTGCACCCGGCGAAGGTGCCGGCGCCGCGTTCGCCGGGATCGCCGGTGCGAAGCGCTCGCGTGCCGCGGTCTGGCCGGTAGCCGCGTTCTCCGGCGCGCTCGGGGTCCGCAGGAGCGGGACCCAAGTCAGCGCCGCCGTTGGCCGCCCCGGGCCGGGCCGCCGTGACCTGGTTGCCGCGGGCAGCCGTAGCGCCGCGGTGACCGACCTGAACCGCGCCGCCTATCTCTACGGTGTGGCGGCGCTGCTTATGCTTGGTCTGCTGGCGGCGGTCGCTGTGGCGCGGCTGCTGGCCTGACCGCACACGCCGGCGTTTGCGTTCATGCCGGGCCGCACGTACAAGCAAACCATGACTCTGGCCGAATTCGCTTCCCGCAGCGTCAGCGACGTGCGCCCGGCGGGACGTGTGCGCGCCCGCACCCTTCTGGTGATTCGCTGGCTCGCTGTTACCGGCCAGGCGGCCACCCTGGTCGTGCTGCACTTTGGGTTCAACTACCCTCTGCCGCTGGGCTATGCGTTTGCCGCCATCGGCGTGTCGGTCATCCTGAATTTGGTGCTGGGCCTGCGCCACCCGGCTTCGCTGCGGCTCGACGACCGTGGCGCTGCGGCATTTCTGGCCTACGACACGATCCAGCTCGCGGTACTGCTGTTCCTGACCGGGGGGTTGGAGAATCCGTTTGCCCTGCTGATGCTGGCCCCGGTCGCGGTGGCGGCAACGCTCCTCAGCCTGCGGGCCATTGTCGTGGTGGGGGTGATCGCGTCGGCGTGCGCCAGCGTGCTGGCGGTGGAACACTTGCCGCTGCCATGGCCGACCGAACCCTTGGTGGTGCCGGGGCTGTTCGTCTTCGGCCAGTGGGTGGCGATCGTCGTCGCGCTGGTGTTCTTGTCCGCCTACCTGTGGCGGGTGTCGGCCGAGTCGCGCCGGATGTCCGATGCGCTGGTGGCCACCCAACTGGTGCTGGCGCGCGAGCAGCGGCTGTCCGCGGTAGGCGGATTGGCGGCGGCGGCGGCCCACGAACTCGGTACGCCGCTCGGCACCATCGTCATGGCCGCCAAGGAAATGGCCCACGCCGTGCCAAAAGGCAGCGCGGTTTCCGATGACGTGGAGCTCATCCTGCGCGAGGCGCGCCGGTGCCGCGAGATCCTGGGCCAAATCGCCCGCCGCCCCGACAGCGATGCCGACGACCCGTTCCACCGCGTCGGCCTGGCGGATCTATTGCGCGAAGTTGCCTCCCATCACCACCGTGAAGGGGTTACGGTCGAGATCGACGCGCCGGGCAGCGACGTGTTTACGGTCGGCCGGATGCCGGAAATCCTGCACGGCATGGCCAATCTGATCGAAAACGCGGTGGATTTCGCCTCGTCCAAAGTTATGATTCAGGGCGCGGTTGGGGATCGCAAAGTCACGATCCGGGTATTGGACGACGGGCCCGGGTTCGCCTACGACGTACTGAGTGCGTTGGGCGAGCCCTATGTGTCCACCCGCAGCGAAGGCGGGGGGCTGGGCCTGGGCGTATTTATTTCGAAGACGCTGCTGGAGCGTACCGGCGCCGTGTTCACCGTGACCAACCGCCCCGAAGGCGGCGCGAAAGTCGAGATCGAATGGCCGCGCTCGGCGCTGGCCGGTACAGGACGGAAATGACAGAGACGCGCAAGGGTGACGTGGTGAAGTCCGGGGACGGCCGCACGCTGCTGATCCTCGACGACGACGAGCCGTTCCGCACCCGTCTGGCCCAGGCCATGCGCACCCGCGGCTACGAAGTTGCCACCGCCGCCGGCGCTAGTGAGGCGCTGGTGAAGGCCGCCGAGGTGGTGCCGATGTACGCGGTGGTCGACCTGCGCCTGATCGACGGTAGCGGCCTGGAAGTGGTGCCCAAGTTGCGCGCCCTGCGGGCCGATATGCGCATCGTCGTGCTCACCGGCTACGGCAACATCGCCAGCACCGTGGCGGCGATGAAGGCGGGTGCGGTCGACTACCTCGCCAAGCCCGCCGACGCCGACGAGGTCGAAGCCGCGTTGCTGGCCCAGGGCGGCCACCACCCGCCGCCGCCGGAGCGGCCGATGTCGGCGGACCGGGTGCGATGGGAGCACATCAACCGTGTGTTCGAACTGTGCGATCACAACGTTTCGGAAACCGCCCGCCGCCTGAACATGCATCGCCGCACCCTGCAGCGCATCCTCGCCAAGCGCTCGCCAAAGGAATAGGCCGTGGCCGGCCCGGGCCTCGACGATGCTGTGTCGGTGGATGCTTACGACGACGCCGACCCGGCGCCGCCCGTGGTCCCCGTGCCGGCAACGCGCGCCCGGGTACCGAATGGGGTAAGGCTCTACGCCGTCGGCGACATCCACGGCCGGGCCGATCTGCTCGGCTACCTCCACGCCCGCATCCGGCTCGATGCCTCGGATGCGCCGGAGTCCACCAAGGTCGTGGTGTACCTCGGCGACTACGTGGACCGCGGGCCGGATAGCCGCGGCGTGGTGGACCTGATCCTGAGCGACGCGCTGCCCGGGTTCCGCACCGTCGCCTTGCGCGGCAACCACGAAGAACTGATGCTGGAGTTCCTGACCAAGCCGGAAAGCGCCCGGCTGTGGGTGATGAACGGCGGCGACACTACCTTGCGCAGCTACGGCGTCGACCCCAAGGGCGGTGATTGCTATTGGGTGCGCGACCGCTTCGCCGCGGCGTTGCCCGCCGCTCACCAGGGGTTCTTTTCCGGGCTGCCGCTGACCCACGCGGCAGGGGACTATTTCTTCGCCCACGCCGGGATCCGCCCGGGGGTGCCGCTCGATTCGCAAGCTACCGACGACCTGCTGTGGATTCGCGATGAGTTCCTGAACTCTGCTGCGGATTTTGGTAAGGTCGTCGTCCACGGTCACACCCCCCGCCGGGTGCCCGACCTTCTCTCCAACCGCATCGGTATCGACACCGGCGCGTTCGCCACAGGAAGGCTGACGTGTCTGGTGCTGGCGGGGGCCGAGCAGCATATTCTGCAAACATGAGCACCTTCGACGTCGAATCCTACTTCCGTGCCGAACACGCCGAACTCAAGACCGTGGTCGACGCGAGCTACACCAAGATCGCCGAGCCGTTTCACCGGCTGGTCAAACTCTCCGCCAAGTCCTTGGCGGCGGGCGGCAAGATCATGTTCTTCGGCAACGGCGGCAGCGCCTCCGACGCCCAGCACTTCGCGGCCGAGCTGATCGTGAAGTACGGCAAGGATCGCGCGCCGATCGCCGCGATCGCACTCAACACCGATACCTCGGTGCTGACCGCGCTGGTCAACGACTACGGGATGGAACACCTGTTCGCCCGGCAGATCCGCGGTCTCGGCAAGAAAGGCGACGTGGTCGTGGGCATGTCCACGTCCGGCAACTCCGCCAACATCGTCAAGGCGATGGAGACGGCCAAGGAAATGGGCATCACCCCGGCGGCGTTCGCGGGCGGCACCGGCGGCAAGTTGGTCGGCCTGTGCGATCCGCTGATGATCGTTGCCAGCACCAACACGGCGCGTATCCAGGAGATGCACACGTTCCTGGGTCAGTGCCTGTGCGGTGCGGTGGAACGCGAACTCGGCCTGGTCTAGGCGGGGTTCCCCCGGGATGACCGATCCCTACGCGCTCGCGGGTGTGCTCGAGCAGCTCGCGCGCGTTCATGTGCTGGTCGTGGGCGACGTGATGCTGGACCGGTTCGTGTCCGGCACCGTCGAACGCATTTCGCCGGAAGCGCCGATCCCCGTGCTGCGCATCCAATCGGAGTATCCGATGGTGGGCGGCGCGGCGAACGTGGCGCGCAACGTCTCCGCCCTCGGCGCCAATGCTGCCATCGTCGGCATCACCGGCACCGAGCCGGCGGCGGATGAATTCGGCAGCCTGTTGGCCGCGATCGCGCGGCTTACTTCGCTGGTGGTGAAAGAGCCGCTGCGTACCACCACGGTCAAGACCCGCTACTACGGCGACCAGCGCCAGTTGCTGCGTGCCGACCGTGAAGTGGTGGTGCCGCTCAACGCTGCCGCGAGCGAACGGCTGTGCCAGGCGATCACCGGCGGCGCAGCCAAATCGAATGCGATCATCGTGTCCGACTACGCCAAGGGCGTGGTGGATGCGGCCACGTTCGCCGCCGCGGTTGCCGCGGCCCGCAAGGCTCGCATTCCGTTGCTGGTGGATCCCAAAGGTGCCGATCTCGCCCGCTATCGCGGCGCATCGGTGCTCACGCCAAACGCCGGCGAATTGGCGGCCGCGACCGGCATGCCGGTGCGCGATGATCCCACCGCCGAAGCTGCCGCGCGCCGGGCCATGGAGCTATCGGGCGTGCCCGCCGTGGTGGCCACCCGCGGCGCGGCGGGCATCACCGTGGTGGAACAGGGCAAGGCGCCCGTGCACTTGCGCGCCCGGGCCCGTGAAGTGCGCGATGTTTCCGGCGCCGGCGACACGGTGGTGGCCATGCTCGCCGCCGCCCTCGCCGGGGGTGCGACGCTCGCCGCCGCCGCGGAACTCGCCAACGCCGCCGCCGCCGTGGTGGTGGGTAAGGTCGGTACGGCGGTCGCCTCGCCCGACGAGGTGCGCATGGCGCTCTATTCACGCGAACTGTTGGCGGCCGACGACAAGATCGTCGACCTCGCCACCGCGTTGGAGCGCGTGCAGCGCTGGCGCCGCAACGGCGAAACCGTGGCGTTCACCAACGGATGTTTCGACCTGGTGCACCCTGGCCATGTGTCGCTGCTGGCCCAGGCTCGCGCCACTGCCCACCGCCTGGTGGTGGGGCTGAACTCCGATGCCTCCGTGCGCCGCCTGAAGGGCGAGGAACGCCCGATCCAAAGCGAAGCCGCCCGCGCGGTAGTGCTGGCGTCCCTCGCCACCGTCGACCTCGTCGTGCTGTTCGGCGAAGACACGCCGTTGCGCCTGATCGAATCGCTGCGCCCCGATGTGCTGGTCAAGGGCGCGGACTACACGGTCGATACCGTGGTCGGTGCCGACCACGTCCACAGCTGGGGCGGCCGCGTGCATCTGGCGCAGCTTGTCGAAGGTGCGAGCTCCACCAAAATCGTTCAGCGCATCGGCAAGCTCGGCGGCGGGCGCAAAAGCCCATGATCATCGTCACCGGCGGCGCCGGGTTCATCGGCTCCAATTTGGTCGCGGCGCTGGAAGCGCGCGGCGAAACCGAAACCCTGGTGTGCGACCGCATGGGCCGCGATCTGCGCTGGCAGAATGTGGCGGCGCGCGAACTCTCCGCGATCGTGCCGCCGGAGCGCCTGTTCGATTTTCTGCGCGGCAATGCACGCGCGGTGGACATGGTGTTCCACATGGGCGCGATCTCCGAGACGACGGAAACCGACACCGGCCTGCTGATCGAAAACAACTACCTGTTTTCGCTCGCCCTGTGGGAGTGGTGCGCCGCCAACAATGTGCGCATGGTCTACGCGTCGTCCGCCGCCACCTACGGTGACGGCGCCCAAGGGTTTGATGACGACGCGTCGCCCGCCGCACTGGCGAAGCTCCGCCCGCTCAATGCCTATGGCTGGTCCAAGCACTTGTTCGACCGCCGCGTCGCGCGCATGACGGCGAACGGGGTGAGCGCGCCGCCGCAGTCGGTCGGACTGAAGTTCTTCAACGTCTATGGCCCGAACGAGTACCACAAGGGCGCGCAACGCTCGGTCGCGCACCAGGTGTGGCAGTCCGCTTCGGCGGGCGAGGCGGTGACGCTGTTCCGCTCCCACAATCCGAAATACGCCGACGGCGGCCAGTTGCGCGATTTCGTCTGCGTGCAGGATTGCGTTGACGTCATGCTGTGGTTGTTCGATCACCCCGAAGTGTCGGGGCTGTTCAACCTCGGCACGGGCAAGGCCCGCACGTTCCACGACCTCGCGACCGCCGTGTTCACCGCGCTAGGCAAGAAGCCGCGCATCGACTGGGTCGATACGCCCGAAGCGCTCCGTGCCCGCTACCAGTACTTCACCCAGGCCCGCATGGACCGCCTGCGGGCGGCCGGCTACACCGCGCCGTTCACGTCGCTGGAAGCGGGTGTCGGCAGCTACGTGCGCGACTACCTGCAGCAGCCCAATCAGTACCGCTAGGCGCTGTCGTCCGGCAGCGCCGCGCGGCGCGGGTCCACGTGGTATTCCAGCCGGAACCCGGCAGTGCGCGCGAACCGCAGCGTCAGCGCGCGTCGTCGCGCGGCATTCAGCGTCACCGGCGCCGCGGGGCGAACAACCGTGCCGCCGAACCGGTCGGCGATGATCAAGCCCGCATCCTCCGGCAACACCGCCCGCGGGAAGTCTTCGGACACCGCGAAGTAGAACACGTCGCAGAACGGCCGGTACTCGTGCCATTTGCGGTCGGCGCGGAAGTCGGCGAGGGACGATTTCACTTCGGCAATGGCGAACACGCCGTCGCGGCCCAAGCCTGCCACGTCGGCCCGGCGCCCCGTCGCCAACGCAAATTCGGTCAGCACAGCGTAGCCCAAATCGGCAAACAGCCGCGCCACGCCGCGCGCCAACGCGGCGCCGTCCAGCGGCGCATCCGGGCCGGTCAGGGGAGTGCCGTCCTCCATCCCGCCTAGTGTATTCTCCGCGCCCTAACGCGCCCAAGCGGGCGGTGAAAGCGGGGAGAACGTCATGGCGCTCGAAGCACTCCTGTGGGACGTGGATGGCACTCTGGCGGAAACCGAAGAGGCGCACCGGCACGCGTTCAACCGTACGTTTGCCGAGTTCGGATTGCCGTGGGAGTGGAGCCAGGCGAAATATCGCCAGCTGCTCAAAGTGACCGGCGGCGTGGAACGCATCACCCACTTCGTGCTGACGGACCGGCCCAAGGACGCCGAGGCTGCCGGATTCGCCGATATGGTGAAGGCGCTGCACAAGGCCAAGACCGTGCACTATGTCGCGGCAATGGAGCGCGGCGAAATCCCGCTGCGGCCCGGCGTCGAGCGGCTGCTCACGGAGGCGCGCGAGGCCGGTATCCGCCTCGCCATCTCCACCACCACCAGTCCCGCGAACGTCTCCGCGCTGATCAACAACTCGCGCGATGCGGTGCGCATGGATTGGTTTGAGGTGGTCGGCGCCGGCAACATCGTGCCGAAGAAGAAGCCCGCGCCCGACATCTACCAATGGACGCTCGCGCAGCTAGACCTGCCCCCAGGGCAGTGCGTGGCGCTGGAAGATTCCCGCAACGGATTGTTCTCCGCGCTGGGTGCCGGCATCCCGACCGTAATCACCTATTCCAGCTACACCGACGACCAAACGTTCGAGGGCGCGCTGGCCGTGGCCGATTGCTTCGGCGAGCCCGACGCGCCGGCGCAGTTCCGTTCCGGCGATGCGATGGGTGAGGCCTGTATCGATCTCGCGATGATCCGCCGCTGGCACGCGGCAGCGGTCCGCAAACCTTAGCTTCCGCCATTCGCCGTACTCTTCGCACACTTGCAGCGATCGGGTAGGGTACGCCCGCTTTTATGGGGGAGACGGGAATGGTGCGGCGCAGTGGTATGCGGGCCTGTGGTGTGGCGCTGGGGGTAGGGCTGCTGGCCAGTCCGGCCTTCGCCGCCGAGATCAACATGATCTTCGGCCAGGATCCGTTCGCCAACCAGTTCTGGGGTGTTGCCACTCCGGCCCCGACGCCAGCACCGGCCGCTGCCCCCGCCCGCGCCGCAACGCCCGCCGCCGCTCCTGTGGCGGCCACCGCGAATGTGGTCGCGCCCGCACCTGTGCCCGCTCCGGCGCCACGCGCTGCGGCACCAACCCAGGCTCCGCTACCGCCGCCTGCGCCGGTCGCGGCTGCGCCGGTCCAACCCGGCGCGCCCATCGCCGTGCCGCCGCCGCGCCTGTCGGCGCAACCGGCGCCCGCGCCCGTGCAGCAAGCGCAGGCCGCCCCGGCTCCCGCCGCGCCCCCGCGCGCGGCCCCCGCGCCCGTCGAAATCCGTCCCGCCGCTTCGCTGCCGCCCAAGCCCACGTTTGCCGGGCCCGCCGCCGGATTCGCTGTCGGCCACACCTACATCGGTGGCGATCTCGGCATGGCCACCTATTCCGCCGCCAGCAACTCGGGCACCAACGTCCACAACTCGCTGGAATTCGGCACCGGCTACGGCGGCGACATCCTGGTCGGCTTCCAGGCCACCCCGGCCTGGGCGTTGGAGACCGAACTGAACTGGCGCACCACGACCCCGGATACGATCACGCCGTCGGGCGGCACCGCCGCCACCGCCACCGGGACGGTCAGCACCCTCGGCCTGTTGGTGAACGGCGTGTACCGGCTCGACCTGCGCACCAAGCTGCGCCCCTACGGGCTCATCGGCATCGGCATGGCGCGGACCGCGTTCACCGATGTCGCCGCTCCTGGCGTCGTCACGGCCAGCGACAGCGCCTTCGCGTTCGCCTACCAGCTTGGGTTCGGCGCAACCTACCCGCTCTCGCCGCGGTTCTCGCTGGATGCGTCCTACCGTCTCTTCTCCGGCGGAAGCCCGGCCCTCACCGACACCGCGCTGGACGAGTTCACGACCGAGGTGATGGTGCACAACTTCCTGATCGGGCTGCGCTACCACCTCTAGGGGTTCGCCCGGCGGCTATTTCTTGAACGGCGCGCCGTAGTCGTCCCAATACTTGGCGGCGTCGCGTTTGGCTTGCGCCAGTTCGGTCCCGCTGATGTAGGTCGCCACGGTGTCGCGGTAGGTCACCGCGTCCGCCAGCCCCAGTTGCGCGGCGGTGGCTGCCCAGGCGTACGCCTCGCCCATGTTCTGGTTGATGCCTTCGCCGAGCTCATAAAGCTTCGCGGTGGCAAGCTGCGCTTCGGCGTTGCCCTGGCGCGCCGCCTTCAAGAACCACACCTGTGCGAGCGGATCGTCCGAAACGGTGCCTTGGCCCAAGTGGATCATGCGGCCCACCAGCGTCTGCGCGCGCGCGTCGCCTGCTTCCGCCAGCGGTTTGGCTACGGTCATCGCCGCGGCATAGTTGCCGCCGGCATAGGCCGCCAGCGCATCGTCGATCGGCGCCCCCCACGCGGGCACAGCCACGCTGATTCCAACGGCAAGGGCGGTAACGGCAGACCAACGCAACATGGGATCACCGGGCAGGAGGAACTCTGCCGTGATGATCTCGCAACCGCCGCCGGGCCGCAACGAGGGTTCGGCTAGCGGCCGGCCGTTTGGGTGGTCAGCACTTGCGCGGTCGCCACGCCGTCCGTCTTGGGGGCGGGCAGGGTCGGGCCGATCGCCTTCGCCAGCGTGCTCGCGGCTTGGATTTCCTGGTCGGTGAGTACCTTGCGCAGCACCAGGATCAGCTTGTCGATCTGGCCCACCAGCGCCGGGTCCGCATGTTGACGGGCCAGCGCCAGCCAAGCGAGGGCAGCCGGGCCGTCCTTCTCGGTGCCAGTGCCGAGGTACGAGCGCACGCCCAACTGAAACTGCGCCTGCACGTGGCCGCCGTGGGCTGCTGCGCGGAACCAGGTGGTGGCGATTTCCTGGGCTGCCGCGGGGTCGGCCAGAATGTCCGGCTGGGTTGAATAGACGATGCCCAGATTGTATTGCGCCAGCGCCCACCCGGCGTTTGCCATCGGCACCAGCAGGTCCAACGCCTTCGCCAAGTCGCGGTCC
Organism: Alphaproteobacteria bacterium; assembly: GCA_947481575.1. Classification (GTDB taxonomy): domain Bacteria; phylum Pseudomonadota; class Alphaproteobacteria; order UBA2966; family CAIVPW01; genus CANKGV01. Next base: position 216,334 of record CANKGV010000001.1, on the reverse strand, counting down.
ACGCCTTTGCCGACGACATATAGAAACGCCAAGTTGTTCATGGCGGCGATCTCGCCGGCCTTGCTCGGGCCGTCCAACGCGTCGGCCGCCGCACCGAAATTGCCCGTCCGCAGTTCGCCCAGCGCCTCGCGAACGCCGTCGGCACGGGCCGGCAGTGCCGTGAGGCAGGCCAAAAGCAGGGCGAGGGCGAAACGGGTGAACATGGCGGGTCTCCTGTTGTTTAAGGAGAATGGCGACCCGGTGCTCCAAACCCGCGTAGGCCGTGCAACAGTTTTGTAAAAGCTTGTAAAAACGCGGCGGTTACCGCACCGTTGCTAGTTCTATGCCGCACCGCGCCACCCACGTTCTCATCGTTGAAGACGACGAGATGGTTCAAAGCCTGCTCACCGCCTTCCTGCAGGAGAGTGGCTACAGCGTCACTGCGGTCGGCAGTGCCGGGGCTATGTGGCGTATTCTCGATACCGACCGGATCGATATCCTGCTGCTCGATCTTGGGCTGCCCGACGAAGACGGCATTGCCGTCGCGCGGCAGTTCCGGGCGCGCTACGAAACGCCGATCATCGTGCTGACCGCCCGTACCGGCCACGGCGACCGTCTCGCCGCCCTGGAGATCGGCGCCGACGACTACCTGGTCAAGCCGTTCGACCCGCGCGAGATGACGCTGCGCATCGAAAACCTGCTGGCGCGGTCGCGCGGTACCCCGGCGCAGGCGCAATCCGAGTCTATGGCGCTGGGGAGCGTCCGGCTGAACCTGGAGGCCCATTCCTTGACACTGGCCAACGGCGCCGAAGTGAGTCTTACACCGTCGGAGTACAGTGTGTTGGTGGCTCTTGCGCGCGCGCCCAACCGGGTGCTAAGCCGCGATCACCTGCTCGATGCGCTGGCTCGCACCGGCGACGCGCCGGGGGAGCGTGTCATCGACGTTGTCGTGGGTCGGCTGCGCAAGAAGATCGGCGACGACCCAAAGCACCCGCAGGTGATCAAGACCGTTCCGGGCTTCGGCTATCTGTACCGGCCGGGGCGGGACTGACGGAGGGGGGCACCGATGCGATTCGCGGGTTTGAAGAAGTTCACCAAAGCGTTGGCAGCGGCTGTCGCTTTGGCAGCGGCCACGGCGGCGGCGGTTCACATTCAGAGCGCGCTGGCGCGCACCGCCGCGGTCTCCGACGGCGTCGTCCAACTTCTCACCTTGGCGGGGGTGCGGTCCGACATGCCGTTCGACGAACAGGTCGACCGGGTGCGCTCGTTCATCAACACCAACAGTGTCCACGAGGTCGACGACGAATTCTATTCGTACTGGCACGACCTGCCGGCGGTGATCGGGCGGATGGTCGCGTTCTCCCTGGGAACGGAGCTCCCCCCGCACATGGAATGCGCGAGCCGCGCCGAACTCATGCAGGCGGTCTTGGAGCAACTCGGGTTTGATACCCGCACCGACGTTGTCTACGCCCTGGCCGACGGCTACCCGTCCCACACGTTCCTTGGCGTGCTCAATCCCGCCACCGGCCAATGGCAAGTCCAGGATCCCGAGTTCAATGTGTTTTGGATGCAGGCCAGCACCGGCCGCCGCGCCTCGGTCAATGACCTGATATCCGGAGAGCTCGGTGCCGTGGTGCCGTGCATCGCGCCGGGAGAATGCGGCTGGGCGGTGGAGACCGCGGAGGGCAAGCGCGTCGAAAAGTTGCGGGCCTACCTGGGGCTGGCCGCAATCATCGACCGCGAAAAGGGGTTGCGGCCCTTGCTGGTCAACGTTGGCCGCTTCGATATCGACCACGCCCACCATGCTGGCGGCAAACAGCAACCGTTCTGCAGCTATGTTGCCAAGGCGTGCCGCCAAACCATCACGAAATGGGGCCCCGGCCACGAGGTCCGGGAGGCGACTTAGCGGAGTTCGTCCGCGGCCACCGGCGGCTTCGGTGGCGAGACTGGCGCGCCCGGCAGGATTCGAACCTGCGACCCTTGGCTTCGGAGGCCAATACTCTATCCACTGAGCTACGGGCGCGTGCGCGCACCATAGCGCCGCGGGGCATGCCTGACTACCCGGAGGTCAGCGCCAGGAATACCTCTTCCAGGTCGCTCTGCTCGGTGGTGAGGTCAAGAATCTCCAGGTTGCCGGCCTGCACCGCCGCCAGCACTTCCGCCACGCTGGTGCGGCTCGGGGCATAGCGCACCACCAGGGTGTTGTCGGGCCGCAACTCCGGATCGAACTTGGCCAGGGACTGCGGCATCGCTGCCGGGGCATGGCCAAGCTTCAGGTGCATTTCCTTGCGGTCGATGCGGCGCACCATCTGCGCCGTGGTTTCGCTCGCCACCAGCTGGCCGCGGTGGATGATGGCGATCCGGTCGCACAGTTCTTCTGCTTCTTCCAGATAGTGGGTGGTCAGCAGGATGGTCACGCCTTCGCCGTTCAGGCGCTTCAGGTTGCTCCACAGCAGGTGGCGCAGCTCCACGTCTACCCCGGCGGTGGGCTCATCCAGCACCAGCACCGGCGGCGTGTGCGCCATCGCCTTGGCCAGCAGCAAGCGCCGCCGCATGCCGCCCGATAGGCTGCGCGACCATGCTTGGGCCACATCGGTCAGCCGCAGCATGTCCAATATCTCGGCCGTGCGGCGTTCCGGCTTCGGCACGCCGTACAGCCCGGCCTGGAATTCCACCGCCTCGAACGCCGTGAAGAACGGGTCCAGGTTCAACTCCTGCGGCATCACGCCGATGCTGGCCCGGGCGCGCCGCATGTCGCTGTCCAGGTCGTGGCCCCACACGCTCACGGTGCCGGCGGATTTCTTCACCAGCCCCGCCAGGATGTTGATGAACGTGGACTTGCCCGCCCCGTTCGGACCCAGCAGGCCGAAGAACGACCCGGTCGGAATGCTGAGGTCGACCGCCTTCAGCGCCTGCACCGCCGGGCGCTTGCCGCGTGCGCCATAGGTCTTGGTCAGGCCCTGGGCGACGATGGCGGCCGCAGGCGGCGCTGAATCCATGGGCCGGAGCTCCGTTCGGGCGGGTAGGGCGTTGATCGCGCGGGACCAATGGGTATCATCGCCCTGTCCGGACCCGCAACCACGCCGGGCACATTGCAGGGGTACGCATGGTGATCACCGCGCCGCCGGAAACCGTCTTCGTCGACACGCCCAACGTGAAATGCGATGGGCCTACCCACGACCATCCGCGCGTGTTTCTGACCGTCGGTCACGATGGCTTCGTCGAATGCCCCTATTGCGACCGCCGCTTCGAGCTGAAGCCGGGCGCCAAGGCGTCCGGCGGGCATTGAGCGCCATGCAGGTCGTCGCCGTCTCCGTCGGCGCGCTGCAGGATGTGAAGAACCGGCGCGGCGTCATGCTGCGCACCGGCATTGGCAAATCGCCCGTCACCGGCCGCGTGTGGATGGGTGAACTCGGCCTCGCCGGCGACGCCCAGGGCAACCTGAAAGTTCACGGCGGCCCCGATGGCGCGGTCTACCTCTATTCCGCCGATCACTATCCGCTGTGGCAGGCCGAAGAGGGCCGCACGTTCCCCTACGGCCAGTTCGGCGAAAACCTGACCGTTACCGGTATCCGTGAGGACGCGGTCTGGATCGGCGATGTGTTCCGTGTCGGCGGAGCGGAGGTCCAGGTCACCCAGCCGCGCATCCCGTGCGCCACGCTCGGGCTGCGCATGGGCGACGCGAAGTTCCCCGATCGCTTCCTCGCCAGCCGCCGCAATGGGTTCTACCTGCGCGTCCTGCAAACCGGCGAAGTGGGGGCGGGCGATGCGTTTACGCGCCAATCGCGCGGCGCCGAAGGTATGAGCGTGCGCGAAGCCGTCGACCTGCTGTACGGCGAGGGCGGTCCGCGCGAGCGCCTGGAACTGCTCGGCCGCACCGCAGCGCTGTCCGAGCGCTGGCGTCCGCAGGTGGCCAAGCGCCTGCGTCTCTTGGCGGCCGAATAGATGCGCACCCGTGCGGTGATTGCCGGCGCACTGCTGGCCGGTGCGGGCTGGGCCTCGGCGCAACAGGCGCCGCAGCCGGCGGCTGTCGCGGTGACCGGCGGTCCCAGCTGCCACCAGGTCCACACCGCCATCAGCACCGACGCGAAATCATTCCGCGCCGAAGGTCAGCTTTTGGACCGCGCCTCGGTACCGGATGGCGTGAAGCTGCCCGATGGCACGCTTGGCGTGTTCTACGTCAACGGCGCCGATCACGGCATCTACCTAGGCCGCCAAAGCGGCACCCGGTGGGACCGCGGCCAACGCATTCTGCTCGATGGGGTCTACGACCAAAACGCCGTCGATCCCGACGCGGTGGTTCTGTTCGGCGATCGCGTGCGTTTGTTCTACTACAAGGGCAGCTTCATCGGCGGCGCTCCACCGGCACCGGGCGGGCTCAGCACGTTCTATTCGGCATCATCGCGCGATGGCGTGAACTTCACCGTCGAAGGCAAGGTGTTCGAAATCGCCGGCGGTACGGATCTGTCCGCCGTGTTGCTGTCCGATGGCAATTGGATCCTGGCAGTGGCCCGCGCCCAGCAGCAGGAAATCGTCATCGCCCGCTCGCCCGATGGCATGAAGTTCGAAACCGTTGCCACGCTCAAGAACGCCGGCATTCCCGAACTCGTGCGCTTGGACGATGGCCAAGTGCGCCTGTTGTTCAACGGCCAGGGCGGTATGCAAAGCCGTGTCTCGGAAGACGGCGGCCGCACATGGGTCGATGAACCGGGCAACCGGCTCGACTACCCGGGCTTCGCCGCCGATCCCTCCGTGATCCGCCTTGCGTTCAACCAGTGGCGCATGTTTTTCAAGACCGCCGACCAGGCGTGCGAAGACGCTGCGCGCCAAGCTATGGGCGCACCCGTCGCGCCCGGTCAGCCGCAGCCGCCGCGCCCGCTCCCGCCGGGCCAGCAGGTGCTGCCGCCGCTGCCGGGTCAGCCCCAGCCCGGTCCGATTCAGGGTGTGCCCAAGGGCCCGCCACCGCTCGGCAACGCGAAGTAACACCGCCGTCCGGCTCAGCCCCGTATTTCGTACTTCGACTGCACCAGGCCGGAGGCGAATGTCTTGGTCTCGATGTGCCGCAGGGCAACATCGCTGGCGAGCGGACCAAACAGCGGAATGCCGTCCCCCAACAGGATCGGCACGCGCGTCACGATCAAGTCGCCAATCAGCCCGTCCCGCAGGAAGGATTGGATGACCTTGCCGCCATCGACGTAGGCGTTGCGCCACCCGTCTTTGTATAGGTCGCGCATCACCTCCCGCGGCGTTCCGTCCAGGATGCGGACCTTGCCGGCGAGGGTCTGGGGCAATGCGCCCGGCGCCAGGGAGCGGCTCAGAACCACGACCGGCTTGGTGAACGGCCAGCCTGGGAAGGTCATTACCAACTCGAACGTCGCGCGGCCCATGATCAAGCCGTCGACGCCCGCCATGAACGCGTCGTAGCCGTGATCCTCGGTATAGGGGTCCAGGAAGTCGATCGCGCCGTCGCGGCGGGCGATGTAGCCGTCCATGCTGGCGGCGATGAATACGTGTCCGGCGGTCAGGGCAGGGTGGGGGAGTGCGGCGGGCATGGCGCTCCGGGGGCTGGCGGCAACAGTCTCGCCGCAGACTAAAACGATCTGGGTGCACCCGGGTATAGTGCGGCCCATGGAAGTGCCGATTCGCCCCGAACGCGCGCCGCCCAAGCGCCCCCGCGTCTACCTCGTAGACGGGTCGGGGTACATTTTCCGCGCGTATCACGCGTTGCCGCCGCTCACTCGCAAGAAGGACGGCATGCCCACCGGCGCCGTCTACGGCTTCACCAACATGCTGGCCAAGCTGCTCGCCGACATCGGCGATGCCGGCCATGTGGCGGTGCTGTTCGATGCGGGCCGCGACACGTTCCGCACCACGCTGTACCCAGAGTACAAAGCCCACCGCCCGCCGGTGCCGGAAGATCTGGTGCCGCAGTTCGCCGCGATCCGCGAAGCGACCCGCGCATTCAACCTGCCGTGCCTGGAGCGCCAAGGCCTGGAGGCCGACGATCTGATCGCGTCCTACGCCAAGCAGGCGCAGGAACGCGGCTACGATGTGGTCGTCGTCTCGTCCGACAAAGACCTGATGCAACTCATCCGCCCCGGCGTGCGCCTGCACGACCCGATCAAGGACCGCCCCATCGGCGAAACCGAAGTGGTGGAAAAGTTTGGTGTCGTGCCGGGCAAGCTGGTGGAGTTGCTCGCCCTGATGGGCGACGCCAGCGACAACGTTCCCGGCGTGCCCGGCATCGGCCCCAAGACCGCGGCCGAATTGCTCGCGACCTACGGCGACCTCGATACGCTGCTGGCCCGGGCAGACGAGATCAAACAGCCCAAGCGCCGCGAAGCCCTAATCGCCAACGCCGACAAGGCGCGCATCAGCCGCGACCTGGTGAAGCTGCGCGACGACGTACCGCTCGACATGGGCCTGGACGCGCTCACGCTGCGCCGCCCCGATCCCGCCGTGCTTTTCGCGTTCCTCGAACAGATGGAATTCGGCAACATCCTCACCCGCCTCCGGTCGCGGTTCGGTTCCGATCACACCGGTACCGTGCCGGTACTGCACGGCGAACCCGCCGCGCCCACGGCGGCACCGCAGCGCTCTCCCGCTGCCGCGCCGGCCGGGTTCGCGGCGATCCTGTCGCTGTCCGATCTAACGGCGCGCGTGGCCGCCGCGCGTGCTGCTGGCGTGCTGGCGCTGCACATCGAAGGCTCCGCCGCCGATGAGATGCAGGCGGAGATTGTCGGCATCGCGTGCTCGCATCGCGAAGGCGAAGGCTGGTACGTGCCGACCGTCGCTGCGGCCCAGGGCAGCTTGGCCGTCACCGGTGCCGCGCCGCTGTTGCCGCTGCCGGTGGTGCTGGAAGCCCTGCGTGGCCTGCTTGCCGACCGCTCGGTGCTCAAGATCGGCCACGATGCCAAGTACGCGCTCAAGCTGCTCGCCCGCCACGGCCTCACCGTCGCGCCCATTGACGATACGATGCTGCTGTCGTTCGTTATCGGCGGCGGCCGCGACGACCACAGCTTGGACGGTATCGCCGAGCGCCTGCTGGGCGCGAAGCCCATCGCGCGCACCGCCGTCACCGGCACCGGCCGCGCCGCCGTCGCGATGACCGAAGTTGCGCCCGAGCGCGCCGCCGCCTACGCCGGCGCCCGGGCCGAGGCGACTCTGCGCGTTCAGCGCGCGCTGCGGCACGAGCTGTTCGGCCAGCGCCTGGTCACCGTGTACGAGACCACCGAACGCCCCCTCGTGCCGGTGCTGCTCGCCATGGAGCGGAACGGCATCAAGGTCGATCCCCTGGCGCTGGCGGGGTTGTCCGAAGACTTCGGCCGACGGATGGCGGACCTGGAGCGCGACATTCACCGTCTCGCCGGCCGCGAGTTCAACGTCGGCTCCCCCAAGCAGTTGGGCGAAGTGCTGTTCGACGAAATGCAGCTCGCCGGCGGCCGCCGCACCAAGACCGGCGCATGGAGTACCGATTCCGACATCCTCGATGGGCTGGTCGAAGAAGGCCAGCCGCTGCCGGAAAAGGTGCTGGCGTGGCGCGAGGTCGCCAAGCTCAAGTCGACCTACACCGACACCCTCGGGGCCCAGATCAATCCTGCGACCGGGCGCATCCATACGTCGTATCAAATGGCGGGCGCCGCCACCGGCCGTTTGGCCTCGATCGAACCAAACCTGCAAAACATCCCGGTACGCACCGAAGAAGGGCGCAAGATCCGCCGTGCCTTCGTGGCTCCGCCGGGTTGGCGCTTGGTGTCGGCGGACTACTCGCAGATCGAGTTGCGCCTGCTCGCGCACGTCGCCGGCATCGACTCGCTCAAGCAGGCGTTCAAGGACGGCATCGACATCCACGCGCTGACCGCCAGCCAAGTGTTCGGTGTGCCGATCGAGGGTATGGACCCCGCCACCCGGCGCAGCGCCAAGGCGATCAACTTCGGCATCATCTACGGCATCTCGGCGTTCGGCCTGAGCCGCCAGCTCGGCATCCCGCGCAACGACGCATCGCGCTACATCGATGCGTACTTCGAACGGTATCCCGGCATCCGCGCCTACATGGAGCGGGCCAAGAAGATGGCGCGCGACAACGGGTTCGTCACCACGCTATTCGGCCGCCGCATCCACGTTCCCGGCATCCACGACAAGAACCACGCCCACCGTTCGTTCCAAGAACGCGCCGCGATCAACGCGCCGCTGCAGGGCTCCGCCGCCGACATTCTGAAACGCGCGATGGTGCGCATGGACCGCGCTCTGCGCCGCAGCACCCTCAAGGCCCGTATGCTGCTCTCGGTGCACGACGAAATCCTGTTCGAAGCGCCGGAGGCCGAAGTCGATACGCTCCGCGCCATGGCCAAGCGCGCCATGGAAGGCGCCGCCTACCTGTCGGTACCGCTCACCGTGGAGACCGGCGCCGGCCTGAACTGGGACGAGGCGCACTGACCGGTTGCCGCCGGCCCGTTCGTGTCGAGCGCTGCAGTGCCGTCAGCGCTGGATGCGAACTACGACGCGCCGGTTCTCGGCGCGGTTCTCCGGGATCGGGGTGCCGTTTTCGTCCTTGTTCGGGACCTTCGGCTTGGTCTCGGCGTAGCCGATCACGGTGATGCGGGAGGCGCTGACGCCGCGCGTGATCAAGAACCGCGCTACCGCCGAGGCGCGCGCCGAGGACAGCTCCCAGTTGGATGGGAACTTCGCCGAGTTGGTCATCGGCACGTCGTCGGTGTGGCCTTCGATTTCCACCGAATAGTTCCTGATGCCGAGCAGCACCAAATTCTGCGCCACGCGGTCCAGGGTCGGCTCGGCGGTCGGCAGGATGTCGGCCTGGCCGTTGGCGAACATGTCGTTGGTCTTGAAGTCGAAGGTGGTCGTGCGCATCGAACTCTGCGCGCCGACCGCATTAGTCTGCTCGCCGGCGTTCTGCTTTTCCTGGTTGAGTTGCGCCACGAGATCGGCGAACGGCGAGGGCGCGGCCTGCGGGGGTGCATTGAGCGCGGCGCCGATCGATTGCGCGGCGGTCTGGAACTTGCCGGGGTCCGGGTCCGACATGGAATACAGCACCAGGAACAGCGCCATCAGGTTGGTGACCAGATCGGCGAACGAAAGCAGCCAGCCCTCGTCTTCGGGTTCCTCGTGGGCCTGGGCAAACGTGTCGTTGCCGCCGGCCATTTACGCGGCCTTGCGGTCTTTTCCGCCGCGCCGATCGATGTGGTAGTGGATCGCCGGATCCAGGTAGCTGTTCATCTTGTCCTGCATGTAGCGTGGGCTCTTCTGCTCGGCCAGCATCGCATAGCCTTCCGTCACCAGGAAGTTGCGGAACCGCAGCATCGCTTCCTTCTGGAGCAGCTTGCTGGCGGCCGGCATGCAGATCATGCGCGCGACCAGCACGCCGTACAGCGTCGCCAAGATCGCGACCGCGAAACCCTCGCCGATGCCTTCCGGGTCCGACTGCAGCGACTGCAACATCACGACCAGGCCGATCAGCGTGCCGACCATCCCGAAGGCCGGGCCGTTGCCCGCCATCGACTTCAGAATGTCGGCCGGCACCGTGTTGCGCTGGTAGGCGCCGTTGGCGGCCGTCGCCAGCATCGCGCGCACTTCCTCGCCGGAATAGCCGCTGATGACGAGCTCGATGCCGTAGTTCAGGAAGTGGTCCTGGCTCTTCGCGCCCTTGATTTCCTTTTCCAGGGCAACCAGGCCGCTCTTCTTCACCAGATAGCCCCAGCGAATGATTTTGCCGGTTTCCACCGCCAGCATCTTGCGGTCGGCCTTGCCCTTGATGAACAGGCCGCCGATCGCCGCCAGGGCTTTCATTACGTACCGGAACTCATAGCCGATGAAGGCGGCGGCCAAGGTGCCGCCGAACACCAGCAAAAAGCCGGACAGGTGGAAGAACGCCAAATAGTTGTTGGTCAGCTCGACAATGGCCATGGCAAACAAAGCCAAGGCCGCCAGGAAGCCGACTAGCGTTGGAATCGACATCGCTATTCCGAACAGGCCATCGAGTAGATCAGGCTGAAATGTATACCAAATCCGTTCACACGCGTATCCCCCTGTAGAACGATCCGTGAACCGGAATCAGTAGCCGCCGTCACGCGCGCCGCTCATTGGGCGGATGCAAACGCCAGCGCCGCCGCCGCATCCCGCACCGGCGCCGGAAACGCGACCCGTGCCGCTTGGGCGCTGCGCCGCAGGTCGATCCCTTCGGGGTCCACCCCGGTCGCTGTCCAACCGGACCCAACCCCTTGGGATTGCGCAAGTTTCTCGGCCAATCCGGTGCTGTTCAGGCGTTCCACCAGGGCCGCTTCGCCCTCCGCCAGGGCCTCGGAGCCGGTGGCGTCCAAGACAATCGCTGCGCCGTCGATCCATTCGATGCGCCCGAAACCGCCCACCAAGTGCGCGCTGTCCACCGCCACGCGGTACAGCGAAAAGTCGCCGAACCCGGCGTATCCCGCCGCTTCCGGCTGCCGCCGCACGAACCGCGCCTTAGCGTTGGCGCTGTCCAACACCGCCGCTCGCCCCAGCACCGTCACCCGCGCGCCGGCCAGCCGGTCCGGCGATTCCTCGGAACTGTCGAACAGCAGCGACACCCGGTTGTCCCCGGCGATGTTCTTGGTGTGCTCGGCCAGGCGCGAAATCAGCAGCAGGGGCGAGCCGTCAAAGTCCGCCGCCACCAGCACCAGCGAGGCATAGGGCCACCCCAAGCTCGGCCCGGGCCGCACCAGCGTCGTGGCCAGGCTGGCCGTCAGCCGCGTACGCATCATGGTCCGCACCGCGCTGCCCGACGTGCTCGCGCGCGCGCTCATTCGCTGCCCCCGTTGCACCGCACCAGCGCCGCGAAAGGGCCGTATTGAGTGACCAAATTTGGCGCTTGGAGCCATAGTCCAAGGCCCAGTCCAGGGGAAGCGTGATGTATACTATGCAACTTCGTTCCAATCCTGTCCCCGAGAGGGATGCCGTGGCTGCCACCATCGCGCTGGTCGACGACGACAGCAACATCCTTGCATCGGTATCGATGGCGCTGGAAGCCGAAGGCTTCAAGGTCCGCACCTTTACCGACAGCGCCGAAGCGTTGCGCTCGCTGACCCAAAAGCCGGCCGACCTGCTCGTGCTCGATATCAAGATGCCGCGCCTGGACGGCATGGAACTCCTCTCGCGCCTGCGCAAGACCTCCACGGTGCCGGCGATCTTTCTCACGTCGAAAGACGATGAAGTCGATGAAGCCCTCGGCCTCAAGATGGGCGCCGACGATTACGTGCGCAAACCGTTCTCCCAGCGCCTGCTGGTCGAACGCATCCGCGCCGTGCTGCGCCGTGCCGCCACCGCCCCCACCAGCGATGAAGTGGGCGAAAAGGCCATGGTGCGCGGCGATCTCATTCTCGATCCGGTGCGCCACATGTGCACATGGCGCGGCAAGGAAGTGGGTCTCACCGTCACCGAATTCCTGATCCTGAAGGCGCTTGCCCAGCGCCCCGGCCACGTCAAAAGCCGCGATCAGTTGATGGATATCGCCTACGACGACAACGTCTACGTGGACGACCGCACCATCGACAGCCACATCAAGCGCCTGCGGAAGAAATTCCGCGAGGTCGACGGCGAGTTCTCGAGCATTGAGACGCTGTACGGCGTCGGCTACCGCTACAGCGAGACCGGCGCACCGGCCACGTAAACCGGACGCCAGTACGGGGGGATCTGCACGGCGATGGTTGCCGAGACGCACGAACGTTTGGCGCCCGCAGCCGAGGCGATCCGTCCCCGGCCTGCGGCGGAGGCACGCGCGCGCAAACAGCGGCTGTACTCGCCGCTCACCGTCCGCATCCTGGCCCTCAACATCCCGGCCCTCGGCATTCTGCTGGCCGGTGCGTTGTTCCTCGGCCAGTACCGCGACGGCTTGGTGCAGGCCAAGATCGACAGCCTGCGCATTCAAGGTCAGATGATGGCCGGCGCGCTGGGCGAGGCCGCGACCCAGCCCGACACCGAGCTCGACCAAACCCTCGCGCGCTCGCTGCTGGCGCGGTTGGCGGTTTCCTCGGAAACCCGCGCCCGGCTGTTCGCACGCGATGGCATCTTGATCGCCGACAGCCGCGAGATCGGCCCCGGCGCACTCCAGGTGCAAACCAAGGTGCTGCCGCCGCCCGTGGGCGCCGAAGGCCTGCGCCAGCGCGCCGTGGAATGGATCGACCGCCTGCTCCAGTTATCGCCCACGCCGGTGCGCTTGCCGCCCTATACCGAAAACCTCATCGAGTCGGTCACCGATTACGAAGAGGCCGCCACCGCGCTGGCCGGTGAAACCACCGATGCCGTGCGGGTTCGTCCCGACGGCACCGTGATCGTCAGCGTCGGCCTGCCGGTGCAGCGCTTCAAGCGTGTGTTGGGCGCGCTGATGGTGTCCGCCGATGGCGAGGATATCGAAGCCCAAGTGCGCGGCGTGCGCATCGCGATTCTGCAAGTGTTCGGCATCGCGCTCGCCGTCACCGTGCTGCTGTCGGTGTACCTGTCCGGCACCATCGCCCGGCCGATCCGCCGGCTCGCCGCCGCGGCGGAAGGCGTCGGCCAGCGCGCCGGCCGCCGCGCCGCCATTCCCGATTTCACCGGCCGCAACGACGAAATCGGCGACCTGTCCGGCGCCCTGCGCAAGATGACGGGCACACTGTACGACCGCCTTGCCGCGTTGGAAGCGTTCGCCGCCGATGTCGCCCACGAAATCCGCAATCCGCTCACCAGCATCCGCAGCGCGGTGGAAACCCTGGAGCGCACCCGCGATCCGGACCGCCAGACCAAGCTGATCGCCATCGTCGGCGACGACGTGCGGCGCATGAACCGGCTGATCACCGACATCTCCGATGCGTCCCGCCTCGGCGCCGAAATGGCCCGCGCCGAAGCCAAGCAGGTCGATCTCGTGGCGCTGTCCGAAACCCTGATCGAAATCGAGCGCACCACCGCGGAAGAAAGCGGCCACAAGGTGCGGTTCGTGGTCGACGCCGATGGCGCGGTGGTGGTCATGGGCGTGGAAGACCGCCTCGGCCAGGTCGTCCGTAATTTGATCGCCAACGCCGTGTCGTTCAGCCCGCCCGACGGCAAGGTGCGGGTCAACTTGCGCCGCACCGGCGATTCGGCCCGCGTCACCGTCGAAGACGATGGCCCCGGCGTCCCCGAAGAAAAGCGCGAAGCGGTGTTCGAACGGTTCTTCTCGCTGCGCCCGGAAGGCGAAAAGTTCGGCACCCATTCCGGTCTCGGCCTGTCGATCTCGCGCCAGATCGTCGAAGCCCATGGCGGCCGCATTCACGTCGAAAACCGCACCGGCGCCGAAGGCCGCATCCTCGGCGCGCGGTTCGTCGTCACCCTGCCGGCGGCCTAACAGCGATGCTGGTTCACGGCACGTGCGTATGCATCGGTGAAGCGGGCGTGCTGCTGCTCGGCCCCTCCGGCAGCGGCAAGTCCGATCTCGCCCTGCGCCTCATCGATGGCGGCGCACATCTCGTGGCCGACGACCAGGTGCAGATTGAAGCAGCCAGCGGCGCACTGCTCGCCTCCCCCCCGCCCGGCCTGCCGCGGGTGCTGGAAGTGCGCGGCCTCGGCCTGGTGCGCGTACCCATGGCCCCGCGCGTGCTGCTTGCACTTAGCATCGATCTCGACCCGAATGGGGTGATGGAACGCCTGCCCGAACCCGAACGCTGGCATGCCCTGGGCCTGAGCCTGCCCCTGGTGCGTATGAGCGCATTCACCGCCAGCGCCGCCGCCAAGGTCCGCCTCGCCGCCGCGCACGCCGTAGAGGCGGCGACCGCGTCATGACGCGCCGCTATCCCGGCACCCACGAATCCGCTCCGGCGCCGGTGGCCGCCGGCCCCATACCGGTGGTGGTCGTGACCGGCATGTCCGGGGCCGGCAAGTCCAGCGCCCTGCGCGTGCTGGAAGACATCGGCTTTGAGGCCATCGACAACTTGCCGGTTTCGCTGTTGGGCCGCCTGTTGTGGCGCGGCCCCGGCGCCGATCCGGCCGCGCCGATCGCGGTCGGCGTCGATATCCGCACCCGCGACTTCGACGCCAATGCGTTCGCGCGCGAAATCGCGCCGCTGGCCGCGCGGCCCGATCTCGTCCTCACGGTGCTGTACCTGGATTGCGATTCCCTGGTGCTGGGCCAGCGCTTCACCGAAACCCGCCGCCGCCATCCGCTCGCCGACGACCGCCCGGTCGCCGACGGCATCAAGATCGAACGCGAACTGCTCGCCCCGGTGCGCGAAGTCGCCAGCGTCGTGGTCGACACCAGCATGATGACCGGCCTAGACCTCAAGCGCCTGTTGGAACGCCGGTTCTCCCCCGACGCCAAGCACCACATGGCGGTGTCGGTGGTCTCGTTCGCCTACGGCCGCGGCCTGCCGCGCGAAGCCGACCTGGTGTTCGACGTGCGCTTCCTGCGCAATCCGCACTATGTGGAGACGCTGAAGCCCAACAGCGGCCTCGATGCCGCCGTCGGCGCGTATATCGCCGCCGATGCCGGCTACCCGCCGTTCTTCTCGGCGCTGGCGGCGCTCTTGGACGGCCTGCTGCCGCGCTACCGCGACGAAGGTAAAAGCTACCTCACCATCGCCGTCGGCTGCACCGGCGGCCGCCACCGCTCGGTCTATGTGGCTGAGCGGCTGGCCGAATATCTGCGCGAAGGTGGCGAGCGCGTACACGTCCGCCACCGCGATATCGATGCCAAAGTCGCGCAGCAGGCCGAGCCGCTCTAGAGCGTCGCGCAACCGGCCGCGCTTGCGCTACAACAGGCTATGGACGGAGATCCCAACACCCGCACCGTGATCGTCGGCAACGAACGGGGCATCCATGCGCGCGCGGCGGCCAAGATCGTCAAACTCGCCGCCACGTTCGATGCACAGGTTATGGTGGCGAAGGGCGAAACCGCCGTCGCCTGGGATTCGATCTTGGGCCTCATGATGCTCGCCGCCGGTCCCGGATCGCGCCTCGAACTCCGCTCCACCGGCCGCCAGGCCCGTGCCGCACTCACCGCTCTGGCCGAACTCTTGTCGCGCGCCGACATGGAGGAAGTGTGAGCCGCGCCCGCCGCGGCGCAGCGAACACCGGCGAACGTGTGCTGGAAGGCCTCGGCGTTGCGCACGGCGTCGCGATCGGCCCAGCATTTGTGGTGGAAAGCGGACGCCCGCGCGTCCGCCGCATCCGCATCAAGGCCGCCGCGGTCGAAGCCGAATGCGAGCGCTTAGCCGCTGCCGTCGCCTCCAGCGCCAACCAGATCCGCCAGCTGCAGCAAAAGACCGCGCGGCTATCCAGCGCGGCGGCCGAAGAAATCGGCTACCTGCTCGATGCGTCCGTGCAAATGCTGTCCGGCTCGCTGATCCGCGGCGTCGCCGAACGCATCCGCGCCGACCGCGTCAACGCCGAGTCCGCAGTCGAAGCGGAAATCCGCCGCATCGGTGATGAATTCGCCCAGGTGCCCGATGCCTATCTGGCGGGCCGCATCCACGACATCAACGACGTCGGCGTCCGCCTAATCCGCAACCTCACCAACACCACGGTGGCGGAAGCCGGCTACGAAGACCTGCCCAAAGGCTCGCTGATCGTCGCCGAGCGCATTACGCCCGCGGATACTGCGCTGATGGACCCGGCGCGGGTGGGCGGTTTCGCGGCGGCGGTCGGCGGCCCGGAAAGCCATACCGCGATCATGGCGCGCAGCCTGGGCCTGCCCGCCGTGCTCGGCATCGCCGACATCGACACCGTGGTCGCCACCGGCGACGTCATCATCGTCGACGGCACCGAGGGCAAGGTCATCCTGCGCCCCGAACCCGCAACCCTCGCGCTGTACGACGAACGCCGCGCCGCCATGCAGCGCGAGCGCCGCACGCTAAGCCGTCTGCGCGATTTGCCCGCCGTCACGTTGGACGGCACCCCGGTGCTGTTGCAGGCCAATGTGGAACTGGCCGGCGACGCGGAATTGGCGGTGCGCGCCGGGGCAAGCGGCATCGGCCTGCTGCGCACCGAATTCCTCTACATGAACCGCCCCGATCTTCCCTCCGAAGACGAGCAATACGCCGCCGTGCGCGCGTTCATCGAAGGCATGGATGGCCGCCCCACCACAGTCCGCACGCTCGATGTTGGCGGCGACAAGATCGCTGCGTCGCTCGGCCAGGAAATCGAAAGCAGCCCCAACCCCGCCATGGGCCTGCGCGCCATCCGCCTGCAGTTGAAGATTCCGGCACTCCTGGAAACCCAGCTCAGCGCCATCCTGCGCGCCGCCGCCTTTGGCCCCGTGCGCATCCTGGTGCCGATGATCTCGGCGGCCTCACAAATGGATCGCGTGCGCGGCGTCATGCACCGCGTCGCCCGCAAGCTCACCGCCGCCCGCGTCCGCATCCCCGATCCGCTGCCGCCCCTAGGCGCGATGATCGAAATCCCTGCCGCTGCGCTGGGCAGCCGCGCCATCGCCGACGCCGCCGATTTTCTCAGCCTCGGCACCAACGATCTCACGATGTACACGCTCGCCATCGACCGCGGCGACGAGCAGGTCGCCGACCTCTACGACCCGCTCCACCCCGCGGTGCTGCGCCTGATCCGCTTCGCCATCGAAGGCGCCGAACGCGCCGGCAAACCCATCGGCCTGTGCGGCGAAATGGCCGGCGATCCGCGCTTCACCGAGCTGCTGGTGGGCTTAGGTCTGCGCGACCTGTCGATGCACGCCACCAACCTGCCGCGCATCAAACGCCGCGTCCGCGAGATTGATCTGTCCGAAGCCACCCGCCGCGCCCACTTGGTGCTGGACCAACCCGACTCCGCCCGCATCTCCGCGCTGCTCGACAGTTTCGGCGATTGATCCGTCATGCGCGGGCTTGGCCCGCGCATCCACGACTTGCCTGGTTTTTGTTCGCGCCGCTACCTAAACGCCAGCACCGCGGTGACGACCACCAGGATCGCCACCGCCGTGTTGACCGGCTGAATCACGCGCATCATCGCCATCAGCGGTTTCGGGTCGGCGCCGCGCGCCATGCGGTACCGCATGTAGTGCCCGTGGGCGACCAGCACTGTCAGCACCAGTACCAGCCCCACCTTCACCTGGAACCAAACGCCGCCCGATTCCGCCAGGCCATAGCCGTACGCGAGCCACGCACCGGTGATCCACAACACCGCCAGCGAAAGCGGCCCAAGCACTCTTAGGTTCGCCCCCACGTACTTCATCACCGGCTGTGCATCCGGCGCTCCCCGCAGCCGGGGCATCAACGTCGCCATGAAGATGGTCGCGCCGATCCCGGAGATCGCCGACAGGATGTGCAGCATCAAAACCGCAGTGAACATTTCGAATCCTCTATTCATTCGTCATGGCCGGACTTGTTCCGGCCATCCACGCCTGCGTCGGTTCGCCGTACCTACCGCGGCAGGCTCTTGATCCAGGCGGTAATCGCCGCCGTCACCTTGTCGTCGATGCCGTTGAAGCCGTGATAGTGGTTGTAGTCACACACCGCCGGGAAGCCGAGACCCACCGCCGTTCCACCCGTTAGGTTCTGCAGGTCGACGCGCGGCGCGGCCGTCAGCAACGCGCGGAACCGGATGCGATCGCCCGGCGCACTCAGCGGGCACTCATCCAGGGTGTGGCTGAGCAGCAGAACCGGAACCTTGATCTTCGTCAGGTCCCCGACCCGGTCCGCCGCCATCCGGCTCGGGAGCGATACCAAGACGCCGGAGGTAATGACGAGCGCGTCGGGCAGCGACCGGGACTGCAGCGTCATCACCGCCACCGCCGAAATCGCACCATTGCTGGTGGCTACGAAATACACCGGCTCCGCCAGCGTGCGCGCGAACGCGACCACGGCGCCCAGGTCGTTGGCATGCGCGGCGGTGGTAAGAAAATTCGGCGTCTGCCGCAGGTCCGGCGGAATGTCGGGGACCACCGTCGCAAACCCGGCCGCGACATACTGCCCCCGCGAGCGCACAACTTGGTTCAGACTTAGCGCGCCCGGCCGCCCGTTGTCGGCGATGTTCAAAATGCCGTCGCCGCCGGTCTGCAACACCACGGTGCCGGCCGGATTCGGCGGAACCGCCGCCAGCACCCGCACCGTCACGCCCGGCCGCGACGCCACATCGACCACGCGCTCCTGCGCTACCGCCGGAAAGGCCAGCAGGACCGCCAGCGCGCCGCCCAGAAATCTAAGCATCGCTTAGTGCCCGCCGCCCATCGCCAGCGCCGCCGTCAGCGTATCCCGCAGCCCCTGGATGTCCGCGCCCGGCAACCGGAACGTCAACGCCGTCCCCGGCCCCATGCTCAGCGTCAGTGCAATGTCCGCGCTCTCCGCCAGCGCATCCACCTGCCATCCCGTCACCGCGATCACCGGCGCACCCAGCCCCAGCTTCCGCTGACTCTCGGCGGTCGTCTCCGCGCACAGCCCCAGCAACCCGCCCATCTGCCCATGCGGAATCGCCAAGCACATTTCCGCCCCGCCGCCCTGAACAAACGTCAGCAACACATGGCGCCCGTCTTGGGTGACTGATCCTTCCAACACTTCGCGAATTCCGATTGCGCTGATCTCAGGCATGCGTGTTCCCCCTCGGATGCGATCGCAGTATGTGCGCGCGCCTCTCCGCCCGTCATGCGCGGGCTTGTCCCGCGTATCCACGTCTTCCTGCCAGTGCGGTTGACACATTGCGTATTGACTAGTATACATACCGTCACGAACCGGTTCTGGCGTAAATCCCGCGTATTTACGCGCAAACGGGGACCCGGAGCATGTCCCGCCCGACACGTTCCGCACCGATTCGGAATCATTGGAACATTCATACATAAAGATTTCTTTATGCTTGTTCCCCGAAAATGACGCTGGTATACGAGCCAAGCAGGGTTTCGACCCGCCTTTCATCCCGTTCACACCCCCGGAGCGCCATGACCAAGACCCCCGACTACAAAGTCGCCGACATCAAACTTGCCGACTGGGGGCGGCGCGAAATCGCCATCGCCGAAACCGAAATGCCGGGCCTCATGGCGCTGCGCAAGGAATACAAGGGCAAGAACCCCTTGAAGGGCGCGCGCATCGCGGGCTGCCTGCACATGACGATCCAAACCGCGGTGCTGATCGAAACCCTGCGCGAGCTGGGCGCCGACATCCGCTGGTCGTCGTGCAACATCTTCTCGACCCAAGATCACGCCGCGGCCGCTATCGCCGCCGCCGGTGTTCCGGTGTTCGCCTGGAAGGGCGAGACCGAAGAGGAATATTGGGAGTGCGTGACCAAGACCATCGTCGGCCCGAACAATTGGCGCCCCAACATGATCTTGGATGACGGCGGAGACCTCACTGTCGTCATGCACAAGGACTACAAGTCCGACATGAAGAACGTGCGTGGCATCTCGGAAGAGACCACCACCGGCGTGCACCGCCTGTACCAGATGCAGGAAGCGGGCACCCTCATGGTCCCGGCGATGAACGTCAACGACTCGGTCACCAAGTCGAAGTTCGACAACCTCTACGGCGTGCGCGAATCCCTCATCGACGGCATCAAGCGCGGCACCGATGTCATGCTGGCCGGCAAGGTCGCGGTGGTCGCCGGCTTCGGCGATGTCGGCAAGGGTTCGGCGGCCTCGCTGCGCGGCCAAGGCGCCCGCGTGATGATCACCGAGATCGATCCGATCTGCGCGCTGCAGGCGGCGATGGAAGGCTACCAAGTCACCACGATGGATGACGCCTGTGCGCTGGGCGACATCTTCGTCACCGCCACCGGCAACAAAGACATCATCACCCTGGAACACATGCGGAAGATGCGCGACCGCGCCATCGTCTGCAACATCGGCCACTTCGATAGCGAAATTCAGATCGCCGCGTTGAAGAACCTCAAGTGGCACGAAGTGAAGCCGCAGGTGGACGAAGTCGAATTCCCCGATGGCAAGCGCATCATCGTGCTGTCCAAGGGCCGTCTCGTGAACTTGGGCAACGCCACCGGCCACCCCAGCTTCGTCATGTCCGCGTCGTTCACCAACCAGGTGATGGCGCAGATCGAACTGTGGACCCACCCGGAAAACTACGAGAAGAAGGTCTACGTGCTGCCGAAGCACTTGGACGAAAAGGTCGCCTCGCTGCACTTGGCCCGCCTCGGCGCCAAGCTCACGGTGCTGTCGAACGACCAGGCCGAATACCTCGGCGTCGCAGTCAACGGCCCCTACAAGCCGAACGCCTACCGCTACTAAACGCATGGTGCGGCGCACCACAGCAGGAGTCGCGGCACTCGCCGCGCTCCTGCCCGCGCCCGCGTTCGCTCAATCCACCGGCACGTCGCTGCAGGCGCTGGCGCTCGTCATCGTCGCCGGCGCCGTCATCGTCGTCGCCGCGGCCCTGGTGCTCGGGCTCACCATGACCATCTCGGCGCGCCGCGCCCTCAAGGCCAACGCGCTCCGCATGGGCGAGCTGCAAGACGCGGTCGGCCGCCTGTCCGCCATGCTCGACCACGCCCCCGATGGCTACTTCGCCTGGGCCGCCGGCTCCGGACTGGAAACATACTCCCCCGCGCTCGTCGCTTCGCTCAACGCACCGGCAGTCTCCACCCGCTCGTTCCGCGACCTCTCGCACCTGCTGGTGGCCGATGACTACGCGTCGCTGGAAACCGCAGCGGCTACGTTGCGCGAAGACCGCGTCGGCTTCGATGGCGAAGTCCGCGCCCGCAACGGCCGCGTCCTCATGGTGCGCGGCCGGGTGGTGAAAGGGCAGTCGGGCGACCCGCTCGCCTACGTCATCTGGTTCTTCGACGCCACCGCCCGCCACGGCCGCCAGTCCCAAGTGGAAGCCGATCTGCGCGAGGCCGAGCGCCAGCGCGACCAACTCCAGGAAATCTTGGACGTTGCTCCGTTCCCCACGTGGCGCCGCAATCCCGATCTCGGCATCGCGTGGGTCAACCAGGCCTACTGCGAAGCGGTCGAAACCGATCCCGCCACCGCGGTCGCCAAGGGCGTCGAATTCGTTCCCGGCACCGGCCCGCAGCAGTCGCGCTCCCTCGCCGCGCTGGCGCGCGAAACCGGCCGCCCGCAAACCGACCAGCGCCGCTTCAATGTCGGCGGCGATCGCCGCGTGTTCGAAATCACCGAAGCGCCGCTGGATGCCGGCGCCACCGCGGGTTATGCCCGCGACGTCACCGAACGCGAGGACGCGTGGCACGAACTGCGCCGCCACGCCGATGCCCAAGAAACGGTGATGGATCTGTTGCCGTCGGCGATCGTCATCTTCGGCCCCGACAAACGCGCCCGCTTCGCCAACGAAGCCTTTGCCAAGCTGTGGGGCTTGGACAGCGATTGGCTGGATGCGAAGCCCACCCACGGCGAAATCCTGGAAGCCCTGCGCGAAGCCCGCCGCCTGCCCGAGCAAGCCGACTTCCGCGCCTACAAGGCATCCGTGCTCGGCCTCTATTCCAGCGTGCTGACGCCGGAAGAAGAAAACCTGCATCTGCCCGATGGCCGCACGCTGCGCGTCGCCACCGCACCGCATCCCTTCGGCGGCCTCGTGTTCATCTACGACGACATCAGCAGCCGCTTGGAGTTGGAGCGCTCGCGCAACACGCTGGAAGCGGTCCAAAAGGCCACGCTCGACAACCTGTTCGAAGGCGTCGCCGTGTACGGCGCCGATGGGCGTCTGAAGCTGTTCAACCCCGGCTTCGCCCGCATCTGGAAACTGGACCAGGCTTTCCTAGCCACCCAGCCCCACGTCACGGATGTGGCCGAGCGCTGCCGCGCCCTGTTCGCCCACGCCCCCGGCGAATGGCTCCCGCTGCGCGACCGCATTGTCGCCCGGACGCTTGAGCGCACCGGCCGCGTCGAACGCTTGGAGCGCCCCGACGGCCGCGTCGTCGAATTCGCGTCCGTGCCGCTCCCCGACGGCAACAGCCTCTACACCTACTTCGACGTCACCGAAGGCACGCGGCTCGGGCCGCACCAGCTGGGATCATAGTGGGAAGGGCCATCGGAGCGCATTCCAACTGGGATTCAACGGGACTCGCCGAATTGACGCTGGCTCCATATCATTGCACTCAGGCCGAACTGGTGGTGATTGGCGATGAGTCCACAAGAAGAAGAAACTGCCTTTGAGGCCGACGTTCGTCGGATCGCGGGAATTCTATGGCCGCAACGGGTCGCACCGCACCCGACTGTAGTCCTAGGTAGAGAACGTGACGGTGTTTTTGAGACCGGCGATGTCGTTCACGTGGTTGAGGCCACCGTTTCAAGAAAGGTGGAAAAAGTTGAGCGCGATCTTCGAAAAAGCATCGAGCTCGTAAGAGACGGCCGCAAGACTGACCCGACAAAGAATTTCAAGATTTGGATTGTCACGCGGGAGGATCCGACGGGTGACCAAGTGGCACTCGTAGCGTCGGCCAAGGCCAAAGCGAAGTGCCCGGTAGAAATGCTGAGCCACAAGCATTTTGCGGGGCGTATCATCGATGCGCGCGAATACCTGCAACGCCGCGGCAACTATCCATTTGGGTCGATTCGGAATCCTGACAACGAAAAGGATTTCCGGGTTCCTCGCTCTGACTACATCTCAGTTGCACTAATCAATGCCGCAGATCGGACCGAGGTAGACGGGTCAAGCATTCCCGATCTTGTGCGATCAGACACCCGCAGGACTGTTGTCCTTTTGGGCGACTACGGTTCGGGCAAGAGTATGACAATGCGGAGCGTCTTCTACGCGCTGGAAGACGCGTATGTAACCAATTCTGACCCGCGGTTTCCGATCTACATCAATCTCCGCGATCATTTTGGGCAGGACGATCCGGCTGAGGCGCTGATGCGTCACGGAACACGCATCGGTTTCTCAGGACCGTCGCAGCTCGTAGCGGCATGGAATGCGGGGCTGTGTCACGTACTCCTTGACGGGTATGACGAGGTGTCATCGTCGCGAATGGTCAGGGAATCACAGCGGTTGAGAGCAGCCCGGCGACAGGCAGTTCAGCTCGTCCGCAACTTCCTTGAGAGTACGTCCCAGGACTCAGCAAAACTTCTGAGCGGTCGCGAACACTACTTTGACAGCGACCGTGAGTTGACCGCGGCCCTTGGTCTCGACGAACAAGATGTCCTCCTCCACGTCGAGGAGTTCACGATAAAGCAGATCAAAGAGTACCTGCGGAAGAGGAACCGCTCCGACATAGATGTGCCTGACTGGATACCGTCTCGGCCGTTGTTGTTGGCGTATCTTGCGGGAAAGACGCAACACTCGGACCTGAGCTTGGCGGGCCGAGAGGAAGGTTGGGACTTCCTTCTAGATCGCGTGTGCGAACGCGAGGCGAAGCAGATCAATCCGTCCGTAGACCCGAAGCAGGTGAGACAATTCATTGAGCGTCTCGCAACCGGCGTAAGATCGACGACCTCGGGCCGCGGACCCATCTATGCAAAGGACATCGACGAAGTATTTCAGGAGATATTCGAGGTGCGGCCCGACGAGAAGTCCGAGATTCTAATCTCAAGGCTCCCCGGGCTGACCACTTCCAAGGATGATGCGAGAGAGTTTGTGGATGGGGATTTTGTGGATGCCTGCCGCGCCGGGGACGTCGTGCGGTTTGTTGACCACCCTCACGACGAGCACATCGCCGAGATTGAAATCACCAACCAGATGGGCGACTTAGGGTGTCGATTGGCCGCCCACAAGCTGACTGGCTCAAGCGCCGGAAAGCTATCGGCGGCATTGCGGAAATCAACAGAGCAGGAAACGCTGAGTGGCCTTTCGATTGATTTAGTAGGGCTTTTTCAGGAGCTACAGCTCGACTACACGGGAACGCCCGCGTACGTGAGAAACGGAATGTTCTCCGACGTCGTGATAGTCGACGGTGGTGATCTCTCCGGTATTTGCCTGGAATCCTGCTTCATTGGGCGGGCCGTTGTGGAGGGCCACAATGCCAGGGGTCCTCGTTTCGTTCATTGTGACGTCGAGAGTATCGTTGGACCCCAGGGACCAGGGGACCTGCCGGTCGGGATATTCGATTCGAGCACCGTTGTTCACGCCTTCCTCAATGAGGCACAGACCAACGCTGACATTATGGGGCTAAGCATCTCGCTCGGCCGCCGAGTTCTACTGACAGTACTAAGAAAGCTCTTTGTGCAGTCAGGGTCAGGACGCCGAGAGAGTGCGTTCTTTCGGGGCTTCGATCACCGCGCCCGCTCCTACGTTGACGGCATTCTGCGCTTGGTCGAACAGCACCATTTTGCGCGACCCTATAAGGTCAACGGACCTAGAGTCTGGATTCCAAATCGCGCCAAAGCGGGGGAAGCTTGGGAGATACTTAAGGCTCCAAAACAATCAAATCATCCGCTTGTGGCGGCGGTTGAGGTCCTTTAGGCCCCCGGCTTGCCCTTGCTGGTCGAGTACTCGAAGTGCAGCGCCTTATCCGGATGGATGATCGGGTGGATGGCGTGGGCCGCCTGGGCCACTTCGGCAAAGCCCGACAGGATCAGCTTCAGTTTGTTGGGATAGGTGGCGATGTCGCCCGCGGCGAACACGCCGGGCAGGTTGGTCGCGCACGTATCGGGCCGCACCACGATGTGGCTCTGGTCCAGGGTCAGGCCCCAGTCGGCGATCGGCCCCAAGTTGTTCACTAGGCCGAAGAACGCCAGCACCACGTCGGCGGGGATGCTTTTCTCGGCGCCGTCCAGCGTCGCGACCTTGGCTTCCGTCAGGTGCCCGTTCGCGCCCACCAGGCCCGACATCTGATACGGCACCACCATGTCGATCACGCCGGCCGTTACCAGTTCGTGCATCTTGCGCACGCTCTCCGGCGCCGCGCGGAACTTGTCGCGGCGGTGCACCACATAGATCTTCGATGCGATCCCGGCCAGCGCCAGCGCCCAGTCCACCGCCGAGTCGCCGCCCCCCGCAATCACGACGCGCTTGCCCGCCAGGTCCGACTTGCGCCGCACCAGATAGAACAAACTCTTGCCTTCGAACTCCGCCACGTTAGGCAGCGGCAGGCGCACCGGGCCGAATGCGCCCGTGCCGCCGGCAATGATCACCGCGCGCGCCGCAATCTTGGTGCCGCCTGCCAGTTCCAGTTGCCAGCCGCGGTTCACGCCGTTCGGTCCCGGCCCCAGCGGCTCCATCTTCAGCACCGGGTGACCCAGGTGAAAGGTGGGCGCAAACGGCGCGGCCTGTTCCAGCAGCTTGTCGATCAGTTCCGATCCGCTGATCGCCGGGTAGCCGGGAATGTCATAGATCGGCTTCTCCGGGTACAGCGCCGTGCACTGCCCGCCCGGCGCATCCAGCACGTCGATCACGTGGGTGCGAAAGCCCAGCATGCCGCACTGAAACACGGCAAACAGGCCAATGGGCCCGGCGCCGATGATGGCAACGTCGGTAACGGCAGGCGTGGTCATGCGGGGCTCCGGTGGCAGCAAGGGCCGCTACCTTGGCGGCTCTCGGCCTCGTTCTCAAGGGGTCGGAAGCAGGCCCGCGCTTCGGGATTGCCACAAGCCCGGCCGCGCCGGATGCTGGCCCCCCGATGGACCCCGCACTCACCCTGTCGCTCACCGATCTCGCCGCCACCGGGCGCCTCGCGGCAGCCCTGGCCGGCGTGGCCAAACGGGGGGACTTCATTGCCCTCTACGGCCCCTTGGGCGCCGGCAAAACCGCCCTGGCGCGCGCCTTCATCACGGCGCGCGCCGCCGCCCGCGGCGCGCCGGAAGAAACCGTGCCCAGCCCCACCTTCACCCTGGTCCAGGTCTACGACTTCGGCGGCGACGAGATCTGGCACTTCGACCTGTTCCGCATCGGCGGCTGGGAAGAAACCGACGAACTCGGCCTCGACGAAGCGGTCCACGGCATCGCCCTGGTCGAATGGCCCGAACGCCTCGGCCCGCTCCTGCCCAAGGACCGCCTCGACGTGTCGTTGGACTACGGCGAAGGCGAGGTCCGGACCGCCCGCATCCAAGCGCATGGGCCTTGGGCCGCCCGCCTGCCTGCGCTCAGCACGGCGCTGACCCACGCGGGGTTCGCATCGTGAGCGGCCTGTACGCAATCCCGCCCGGCACGCCGTTCGCCGATGCATTGGCCGCCGGCATCCTGGCGCGCCACGGCGCCGATCCGCTCGGCCTGTCGCGTGTGCTGGTGCTGCTGCCCACGCGCCGCGCCTGCCGGGCCCTGCGCGAAGCATTCCTGCGGCGCACCAAGGGAACGCCGCTGCTGCTGCCGGTGCTGCGCCCCCTCGGCGATGTCGACGCCGATGAGTTGGCCCTGGCGGTCAACGATTTCGATTGGGAAGGCGACGCCGCGTTCGACGTGCCGCCCGCCATCTCGCCGTTCAGCCGCCGCCTGCTGCTTTCCCAGTTGGTGCTGCGGCGCGATCCCGGCATGCCGGCCGACCAAGCCCTGTTCCTCGCCGGCGAACTCGCCCGGTTCCTGGATCAAATGCAGATCGAAGAAGTGCCGTTCGACAAGCTGCAGGGCATCGTGCCAGAGAACCTCGCGGCCCACTGGCAGCAGACCCTCGAATTCCTCCGCATCGTGTCCGAGTACTGGCCGGCCGAGTTGGCAGACCGCGGCCAAATCGACCCCGCGCGGCGCCGCAGCCTGCTGCTCGATGCGCAGTCCGATCTGTGGCGCAAGCAGCCTCCGACCCATCCGGTGATCGCCGCCGGGTCCACCGGTACTGTCCCCGCCACCGCCCGCCTGCTCGGCGTGATCTCCGGGCTCCCCCATGGCGCCGTGGTCCTGCCCGGCCTGGACCAGGAGTTGGATGCGGAAGCCTGGGCGGTGCTCGATCCCACTCATCCGCAGTTCGCCATGCGCCAGTTGCTGGAGCGCATCGGCGCCACCCGCGACACCGTGCAGGTATGGCCTGCGCCCGGCGTGCCCGCCGCCGAACCGCACCGCGTCACGCTGCTGTCCGAAGCCATGCGCCCCGCCGCCGCGTGGCGCGAGCCGCAGGTCGCGGCGGAAGCCCTGCGCGGCTTCCACATGCTCGAATGCAAAGGCGGCTCGGAAGAAGAAGCTCGCGCCGTCGCGGTTGTGCTGCGCGAGGCGCTGGAGACTCCGGGCCGCACCGCCGCGCTGGTCACCCCCGACCGCGGCCTTGCTCGCCGCGTGGCCGTGGAACTGCTGCGCTGGGGCGTCGAAGTCGACGACTCCGCCGGTACACCGCTCGCCCTCACCACCGTCGGTTCGTTCCTGCGCCACACCGCGGCACTGGTGGCGGAACAAGTCGCGCCGGTGGCGCTGCTGTCGGCGCTCAAACATCCGCTGGCGGCCGGTGGCCTCGCCGCGGGCAAATTCCGCATGCGCGTGCGGCAGTTGGAAAAGCTCGTGCTGCGCGGCATCCGTCCCGCACCCGGCTTCGCCGGTCTCGCCGCTGCCCTCGATGCCCTCGTCCGCAATGCGGAAAGTGACGAGCCCGGCGCCGCGTTCAAGGCCAAGCGCGCCGCCGTGCTGCAGCCATGGCTCGCCGCGATCGCCACTGCCGCCGCGCCGCTGGAGGCCGCGGCCAACCGCACCGACGCAAACCTCGCCGACCTGTTGCGCGCCCACGTCACGTTCGCCGAAGCACTGGCCTCCGACAACCGCCGCACCGGCACCGCGGCAGCGCGCCTGTGGAGCAACGACGACGGTGAACACGCCGCCCTGTGGGTCGAAGAGACGCTCCGCGCTGCCGTCCACGCCCCGCAGTTCGAAGGCCGCCACTACGCCGCTGTGGTCACCGAACTCATGTCCGGCGTGGTGGTGCGCCCGGCCTATCCGCGGCACCCGCGCGTCCACATCTGGGGCCCGCTCGAAGCGCGCCTGCAGCAGCCCGACGTGCTGGTGCTCGGCGCGCTCAACGAAGGCACCTGGCCGCCCGACCCCGCCGCCGATCCGTGGCTGTCGCGCCCCATGCGCGAAGACGTTGGCCTGCCGCAACCCGAACGCCGCATCGGCCTCTCGGCCCATGACTTCGTCCAAGGCGCCGCCGCCCCCATGGTCGTGCTCACGCGCGCCACCAAGGTACAGGGCGAGCCCACCGTACCGTCGCGCTGGCTCGCGCGCCTCGAAGCCGTTCTCGCGGCCAAGCACCTGAAGTTTGCCCCGTCGCCGTGGCTGGCGTGGCAGGCCACCCTCGATGAGCCGGCGAGGGTTGAACCCATCGATGCGCCGGCGCCCACCCCGCCCGTGGCCGTGCGCCCCCGCAAGTTGTCGGTCAGCTCTATCGAGACGTGGGTGCGCGACCCCTACGGCCTCTATGCCAAGAAGATCCTGCGGCTCGATGCGCTGGACCCCATCGATGCCGATGCGACCGCCGCCGACCGGGGCCGCATTCTGCACGACGCGGTCGATGCGTTCCTGCAGGTGGCCGGCGACCCGCTGCGGCCCGACGCGCTCCGGCAAATGCTGGCGGCCGGCGAGCAATCGTTCGGCGCCACCCTCGACCGGCCCAGCGTGCGCGCGTTCTGGTGGCCGCTGTTCCAGCGCATCGCCGTGTGGTTCGTCGCCAACGAACGCGAGCGCCGCACCATCGCGAAGCTTGCCGCCAGCGAGGTGCGCGGCCAAGTCGAAATCGGCACCACGGCGAAGTTCACGGTGCAGGCGCGCGCCGACCGTATCGATCGGCTCAACGACGGCACCCTTGCCATCGTCGACTACAAGACCGGATCGGTGCCGCCCGCCAAAGAAATCGCCGCCGGGTTCGCACCCCAGTTGCCGCTGGAAGCCCTCATTGCAATGGGCGGCGGTTTCACCGGCGTGCCCGCCGCCGATGTCAGCGAGTTGGCGCATTGGAAGCTCAACGGCCGCGACGACGCCGATCCGATCTCGCTCGTGAAGGACCCCAACGACGTGATCACGCGCGTCACGGAAGGCCTGCTCGCCTACGTCGCCGCGTTCGACGATCCCACCATGCCGTACCGCTCGCGCCCGCGGCCCGACTACGGCCCACGCTTCTCCGACTACGACCACCTCGCCCGGATCATGGAATGGTCCTCGGGCAAGGGCGAAGACGAGACGTGGCCATGAGGCTGGATCGCAAGGTCGTTCCGCCCACCGCCAACCAGCTCGCCGCCGCGCACCCCCGCGTTTCGTCGTGGGTCACCGCGTCCGCCGGCGCCGGCAAGACCCAGGTGCTCACCGACCGCGCCCTGCGCCTGTTGCTGGCCGGCACCCGCCCCGCCGCGATTCTGTGCCTCACCTACACCAAGGCCGCCGCCGCCGAGATGCAGCTGCGCGTGGTCGAGCGCCTCGCCCGGTGGGCGACCGTGCCGCCCGCGGTGGTGCGCGAAGAAGTGCATCTGCTCGAAGGCGGCGCCGGGTTCCCCGACGCCGAGCGCATTGCGTTCGCCCGCAGCTTGTTCGCGCGGGTGCTGGACGCCCCCGGCGGACTGCGCATTCAGACGATCCATTCGTTCTGCGAATCGCTGCTTGGCCGCTTCCCGGTCGAAAGCAAGATCGCCGCGCATTTCCAGGTAGCGGACGAACGCACCGCCGCCGAGATGATGGACGCCGCCCGCGACGAGATTCTCGCGCACCCCACCGCGGCGATCTCCGCCGCCATGGGCGTGCTGGCCGAGCGGCTGAACGAGAACCAGTTCCGCGAGTTGATGCTGGCCCTGCGCCGCGACCGCCCGCGCTTCGAGGCGGTGTTCGAGGGTGGCTTGGCGCCAGTGCTCGCCCGCCTGCGTGCCACGCTCGGCGTGGACGAAGGCGAAACGGAGGAGTCGGTATTCGTCGCCGCTAGCGCCAAAGGTGCGTGCGACGAACGCAATCTGCTTCGCGTTGCGGGAGCCATGCTGGGCGGTAGCAAGAAGGATACCGAACGCGGCGGGGTCATTGACGCCTGGATTCGCGCCGATGCTGCGGGCCGCGCGTCTCAGTTCCCAACGTATCGCGCCGTATTCTTTAAGAAGGACGGCGGCACGCTAAAGGACCTCATCTATAAAGATTCCCTTCGCTTCGCGCCGGATGGCGATGATGTGTTGCGCCGCGAAGAGGCGAGATTGAAGGTCATTACAGAGCATCTTTGCGCACTAGAGGTTGCCGAAAACACCGCGGCCCTGCTCACGTTCGGCGAAACCCTGCTCGATCGCTACGAGGCCGCCAAAGAGCGCCACGCGCTGCTTGACTACGACGACCTGATCCTGAAAGCGGGCGACCTGCTGGCGAACCGCGCGGCCGCGCCGTGGGTGCTCTACAAGTTGGACGGCGGGCTCGACCACATCCTGCTAGATGAAGCCCAAGACACCAGCCCCGAACAGTGGGACGTGATCGCGGCCATCGCCAGCGAGTTCTTCGTCGGCCAGGGCGCGTCCGTGCACCCGCGCACCGTGTTCGCAGTCGGCGACCCCAAGCAGTCGATCTACGGCTTCCGCCGCGCCGATCCCGCCGCGTTTGCCCATTGGCGCGACGACTTCGGCCGCCGCGTCATCGACGCCGAGTTGGACTGGCGCCCGGCCGAACTGGTTCAGTCGTTCCGTTCCGTGCAGCCGGTGCTGTCGGCCGTCGATAAGGTATTCGAGTCAGACCTCGCCCGCGACGGACTGCTGATCGGCGAGAGCACCGTGCGCCATTTGCCCACTCGCACCGGCGACGCCGGCTATGTGGAACTGTGGCCCACCGAGAAAGTGCCGGACACCGGCAGCGACGCACCAAGTGCCTGGGAGCCGCCGCGCACCCAGCAGCGCCGCCGCAGCGCCAGCGCAATCCTCGCCGAGCGGATCGCCGTCACCGTGGCTGGCTGGGTCGGC
Organism: Alphaproteobacteria bacterium; assembly: GCA_947481575.1. GTDB lineage: Bacteria > Pseudomonadota > Alphaproteobacteria > UBA2966 > CAIVPW01 > CANKGV01. The sequence goes on along the minus strand of CANKGV010000001.1, from coordinate 185,703 downwards.
AAGGAACTGCTGCCGTCCAAGAACCGGATGATTGCGGCGGGCGACGTGATGGTGCTGGTACAGCGCCGCAGCGCGTTCGTCGAAGAACTGATCCGCGAGTTGAAGATTCGCCGCGTGCCGGTCGCTGGCACCGATCGCATGATCATCACCACGCAGTTGCCGGTGATGGACCTGATCGCGCTGGCCAACTTTGCCCTGCTGCCCGACGACGATCTCAATCTCGCTGCCGCGCTTAAGGGTCCATTCCTCGGCCTCGCGGAGCAAGACCTGTACGACCTGGCGCAACCCCGCACCGGCTCGCTGTGGCGCGAACTCGGCCGCCGCGCCGCGGAGCGGCCGGTCTTCCAGCACGCCTTCGATCGCCTCGCCGCATTGCGTGCCCGCGCCGACTACGTGCCGCCGCACGCCTTCTTTGCCGAACTGTTGGCCCAGGGCGGCCGCCGCGAGCTACTCGCGCGCCTCGGCCCCGAAGCCAACGATCCGGTTGACGAGTTCCTCGCCCGCGCCCTCGATTTCGAGCGCACCCACGCGCCGTCGTTGCAGGGCTTCCTGCACTGGATTGAAAAGGGCCAGGCGGAAGTCGTACGCGACCTGGAAGCGGGCCGGGACGAAGTACGCGTTATGACGGTGCACGGCGCCAAGGGCCTGCAAGCGCCGATCGTGTTTCTGCCCGACACGGTCCGCACGCCGCTGGCGCGCGACGAACCGATCCTGTGGGACGGCACCCTGCCGCTGTGGCCGCACCGCAAGAAGAACGACGACCCGGTGTCGGCACGCGCCCGCGAGGCCGGCCGCGCGGCGCGGGCGCAGGAGTATCACCGACTGCTGTATGTCGCGATGACGCGCGCCGAAGACCGCCTGATCGTGTGTGGGTGGGAGACCAACAAGAAACGCGAAGACGGTTCCTGGTACAACCTGATCGTCCAAGGTCTGGACCGGATGACGAGCCCGGCCGCCGAGCCGGCCGAGGGCGTGAAGCGCTGGGCCAGCCCCCAGTCGGAACCGGCGCAGGCGGGGGATGCCGCGGACACAGGCGTGGTTGCCCCGGCGCCCGGGTGGCTGAAGCGCAATGCCCCGGCCGAGCCGGCCAAGGATTCGCCGCTCACGCCGTCGCGCCCCAGTGGCGAGGAGTCACCGGCATTCTCGCCGCTGACCGCTACCCGGGGCACCGGGCTGCGGCGCGGGGTGTTGATCCACCGCCTGCTGCAGCTCCTGCCGGGCGTGGCGGGTGCGCACCAGGCGCGGGCGGCGGACCGGTTCTTGGCCACCAACGCGGGCGACTTCGCCGCCGATGAGCGCGCCGAAATGGCCGGCGCGGCCCTGGCCGTCCTGCACGACCCGGCGTTCGCGGCAATCTTCGGCGCACGCGGGCAGGCGGAAGTGCCGGTGGTCGGCAAGGTCGGGCGCATCGTGCTGTCCGGCCAAATCGACCGGCTGGTGGTGAGCGATACGGAAGTGCTGATCGTCGACTACAAGACGCACCGCCCGGCGCCCAAGGCGGAAGACCAAGTGCCCGAACTCTACGTGCGGCAGATGGCCGCTTACCGGGGTGCGATCCAGGCGATTTATCCAGGCCGCCCGGTGCATTGCGCCCTGTTGTGGACCGATGGACCGCGCCTGATGCGCCTCTCGGAGCAGTCCCTGACGGCGGTCGCCTTGACCTGATCCGGGGGGCACCCTACTTTTGTCGAAACGCCTCCGCGTGGCCCCGGGCCCCGGGGGCGCAATGATCTCAGGAGACCCACCATGGCCCTCAGCCCGGTCAACGCCGCCGCTCCCGCCCACACGGACGTGGCGGGCGCCATCACCCACACCACCGACGCCGCGTTCGAAAAGGACGTGATCGGCTCCGGCAAGCCGGTGCTGGTGGATTACTGGGCGGAGTGGTGCGGCCCGTGCCTCGCAATCGCGCCGGCGCTGGAAGAAATCGCCAAGGAAATGGGCGCCAAGCTCACCATCGCCAAGCTCAACATCGACGACAATCCGGTCACGCCCACTAAGTTCGGCGTGCGCGGTATCCCGACGCTGATGCTGTTCAAGGACGGCCAGGTGGCCGCCACCAAGGTCGGCGCCTTGCCGAAAGGCAAGCTGGTCGAGTGGCTGAAGACGGTCCTGCCGGCGTAACGCCGCAGGCCGAGACCTGTCGTCCGCTCCGGCCCGCCTTGCGCGGGCCGCAGCATTTCCGGGTTACTTGCTGAGGTGCTGCTCCACGCCGTCCCAATCGGGGCCTGGCGGGTCTTGGAGGTACAGCCACGTGCGTTTCATGTAGACCTGGGCCAGCCGGTCCCCCGGGAAGTTGGCGTTGAACGTGCCGATCGCCGTCATCACGTTCTGCCAGTGGCGCGCCATGTAGTGGGCATACGTCGCTTCCCACGCGGCGCACAGCTTCACGTCCTCGGGGCTCGCCTCGATGTCCGCCAGCGCCGGGTCCACCCCCGGCAGCGCGCCGATCAGCTCGTAGATGCGCGTGGGCCGCACCGCCCCCTTGGGCAGCGCCATGTCTACGGTGCGGAACAGGAACCGGTCGGCGCACGCATCGCGGGTCGCCTCGCTGGTCAGAATCTGGGTGCCGTAATGCTTGTTCAGGCCTTCCAGCCGCGACGCCAAGTTGACCGACGCGCCGATCACGGTGAAGTCGAGGCGGTCCTTAGAGCCGACGTTGCCAACGATGCACTCGCCCAGGTGCAGGCCGAACCGGGTGTGCAGCGGCTGTTCGCCGTTGCGGCGCCACTCGGCGTTCATCGCGTTGGATAGCTTGGCGCACCGCAAGGTCGCGGCAACGCCCACCGCCGCGTGGTCGTTCACCAGCATCGGCGCGTTCCAGTAGGCCATTACCGCGTCACCGACGAACTTGTCCACCGTGCCGCTGGCGTCCTGGATGGTGGTCACCATGCCGTCGAAGTAGCGCGACATTTTGCGCATCAGCGCTTCCGGTTCCATCTGCTCGCTGATGGTGGTGAAGTCTTCGATGTCGGTGAACAGCAGCGTCAGTTGTCGGCGCTCACCGCCGGGGCGCGCCTCCAGGTTCGACCGCAGCATGCTGCGCACCAGATCCCGCGGGACGTACTTGCCGAACGCGGTCAACGTGTTCTTCATCAGCTGGGTGGCCTGCACCAAGTCGCTGACTTCGCGAATGCGCGAGTCCAGCGTCAGCGGCACCGAGATGTCGAAGTCGCGGATCCGGTCCGCTTCCTCGGCTAGGTAGCGCAGCGGCTGCGCGATCCGCCGCGCGATCACCACCACCAAGGGCAGCGACAGCAGCACCACCGCAAGCGATACCGCGCAGGCGACTGCTCCGGCCTCGAAGATCGGGACGACGAAATCGTCCAACGGTGCGAGTACTGCCACATACTCGGTGGTGACCGGCACCACCCCGGCTACGGCAGCGGGCAGCGGGTGAATGCGGGTCACATAGGTAACCTTCGGCGTTTGCAGCATGCTCTGGTCGAAAGCGCCACCCGTGCGCGCCAGTTCCAGCTGCACCGCGTGGAGCACCGGGTCGGTCGCCGCGGCCAGCGTCGGGATCTGCCCGGCGTTGGGGTCATCGGCCGGCGCCGGCATCGCGGTAGCAAAATCGGCGTGGGCCGTGATGCGCCCCTGCGCATCGAAGAGGAACACCGACAGCGAGTGGCCGGCGCGCGCCGCGACATCACGGACGTAGCGCGACATGCTTGCCTGCGTGAGGTCGATCCCGAATACCGCCCGCACCGGGCTGCCGACGCGCCGTGCCGCGGTACGTCCAACCTCGCGCACGCTGGCGAACAGGTACGGGTCGGTGATCACGGCACCGGCGGACTTCTCGGCGAGCTGGTACCAGCCGCGTTGCCGGGGATCATAGGCCGGGGCGACGTTCTCCTTCGTGCCGACCGGCAGACCGGCGGCATCCAGGTAGGTCCACAACTCCACGCGCTGGCCGTCGGCGCGGCGGGTGATGCGCTGGACCGCCGAGCGGCTCGTATCCGGCGCGCCGAGTGCGACCCGCGACGGCCCATAGCCTTCGCCCAGGTTCACGACGCGCAGGAAGTCGCCGTTGGCAAAACCGATGTAGGCCGACGCGATTTGCGCGTGCTGATTCACGGCGCCGAACAGGAACGGCAGCGCCGGGTGGGCCGCGGCATCCGGCAGCTGATCGATGCCCGGCACCAACGGCGCCAGATCGGCAGTCGAGATCGCCGGGTCGAATAGGCGCAACACTTCACTGGCGACCGCGCGGTCCACTTCTTCCAGCAATACGCCTGCGGTATTCACCGCCGCGTCCCGGTTGAGCCAGTAGTTGAAGCCGATGATCAGCCCCGACAGACAGCCGATCACGAGCAGGAACAGGCAGACGATCGCTACCTCCAGCGACACCCGCAGCTTTTGCCGCGCCGGTGGAGGTGTGGACGGCAGTTCGAACATGCTTCGGTTGGGTGCGAGGCGGCTAGCGTGCTGCCGGGAGCCCGGCCGGTCCGTGGGCCGGCTCGTCTTCGTGGGCTGCCATCTGGTCGGTCGCTTCGCGCAACCGCCGGGTCAGGATGCGGAAGATGCGCCGCATCACGGGGTCCATCGCCGCCACGCGCTTGTCGAACTCGTTGCGCGAAACGCGGATCGCCTTGGTGTGTACGGCGGCAATGGCGTCCGCAGAGCGGGGGATGTCGCTGAGCAGGGCCATTTCGCCGAGCACGTCCCCGGCGGTCAGGCGCGCGATCTGCACCCGGTGGCCGTGAGTCCGCTTGCTGACTTCAACTTCGCCTTCGGTGATCAGGAACGCTGCGTCGGCCGGGTCACCTTCGTGGAAGATCGGCATCCCCGTGGTGAATTCGAGCAGGCTGGTCTCAAACGGTGCCGACATGCCGCAACGCGCGCAGACTTCCGCGCCCCCCAAGCGCCGAACCGGTCCAGCAAGATGTCCGGTGGCATACCAGCATAGCGCTTCACGCGCGCTTCGCCGTACCCGAAAAGAAGCGGGGAGCGGGCGGTGAGGCCCGCTCTCTGTGGCGCTGGCCCGGCTACTTGAGCTGGAACGCGGGGTCCCGGATCAGGTCGCCGAGCGGCCCGCCGGGGCCGCCACCCATGGTGCTGGGCGGCAAGGGAAGCACCAATTGTGCCATCTGGTCGGGCGGCAGCGTCGCCACCGCCCGTAACGCGTCGGCGTCCAGTGCTGCGATGTTGAGTTGGCGGTTGCCGCCGGCGGGGCCCGGCGGCTGGCCCGCGGCGCCGGGCGGCGCGGGGCGGATGGTCTGAGCCTGCGCCGGTGGTGGCGCACCGGCCGCTTGGCGGGGCTGCTGGGCCTGGGCCTGGGCCTGGTTCTGGGGGCGGCGCTGCGGCATCTGCGACAGGTTGGCCAGCCCGTTCACCACTTGGTTCAGGAACTCGTAGCGCTGCGGCACGGTAGCCGTATCGATCCACGCCATGCCGCCCGGCCAGCCCTTCACGTTGGGCGGGTCGAACAGGTCCTGGCCCAGGTTGCGGCCAACCAGCACCATGGTGCGGCCATCGCGCGGCGTGTAACCGATCAGCCGGTAGGTGCCGACGATCAGGTCGGTGGGCGACTTCACCAGCGCCCCACGATTGGCGGGCGTGCGGAACGCTTCCGTCGTCAGCAGGCCTTCCAGCAGCGGACGCAATTCGTACTTGGCGTTGCGGAAGATCGCCGCGAGCCGCGTCACCTCCGCCGGGTCGGGCGCATCGGAAATGAACTCGCGCCACAGCTTTTCGGTGATGTATTCGGCCACCCGCGGCTGCGCCAAAATGATGTCCAGGATGTCGTCGCCGGTGAAATTGCCGGTGCGGGCCAAAAAGGTCTTCTGGCCGGTGTCGTGCAGGCGCGGCTGGAACAGGAACCCGGTGTCGGGGCGGAATCGCCAGCCGGTAAAGGCGCGCGCGGCCTCGCGGATATCCACTTCGGTGTAGCCGTGGCCCTCGCCCAGGGTGAACAACTCCAGCAGTTCACGGGCGAAATTCTCGTTGGGGTGGTCGGGCTGGTTCTCGTTGTTGTCGAGATACACCAGCATTGCCGGGTCTTTGCTGGCGGCGCGCAGCAGCGTGGCGAAGTTGCCCAGCGCATTGGCGCGGTGCAGTGCATTCTGGCGGTACAGCAGGTCGGGCACCTTCACCTTCTTCATCGAAGAGGTGAAATGGTTGTGCCAAAACAGCGTCAGGTGCTCGGTCAGCGGCGACGTCGTGGCTAGCATCTCGCCGTACCACCACACCTTGGCGTCCGTGCCGTCCATGTTGCGCTGTCGGCGGAATTCCTTGGCCTGCTCCACCGTCATGCCGCGCTGGGCGCCGATTTGCACCGTGTCGAGCCAGTCCGGATCCGGCGAAGCCGCTGTCGTCTTCACGCCGTCCAGCAGCGCCCGCACTGCCTGCGGGTGATCGGCTTGGGCGAGTGCGTCGATTTCCCCTGGCGTCGGGGCGCCGAAGCCCGTGCGGGACAGCAAGTGGCGCAGATCGCGATCGCGTTCGTTCACTGGCAGGCTCCGATGCGGACGGGGTCACCCTTACGCCCGTGGAGCATGGCTAGTTTTGCCTCAGGCCGCTATCCGTAGGTGCCGACCGTCGGGTAACGGCGAGTTGCCGATCACGCCCGCGGCAATGTTGCGTTACAGAATACCGCCTAGACCGGCGGCCGGCCGTCCGCTTCCAGCACGTGTCCGGCCAAATACAGCGACCCGCAGACCAGGACCCGGGCGGGTTTGCAGCCCGCCGCACCGGCCGCGGCGGTCAGCGCAGCGGCCAATCCCGTGATGGCCTGGGCGCGCACGCCCGCGGTGTTGGCGGCGGCGGCAACTTGGGCGCCGGTCAGGCTCGCATCCTGGCCGGGGATGGTCAGCGTGAACGCCTGCTGCACCAGTCCGGCCAGGGGCGCAAAGAACCCGCCCGCATCTTTGGTTTCCAGCATGCCGCACACCAGGAACGCCGGGCGCCCGTCGGTTGCGGCCCAGCCGCGCAGCATGTCGGCGATCACTTCGGCCGCGCCGGGGTTGTGGCCGCCGTCCAGCCACAGGTCGGCGGTGGCCGGCAGCTGTGCGGCGAGGTGCCCACCGGCCAGGCGCTGCATGCGCGCCGGCCAATCCACTTCGCGCAGACCGCGCGCCAGCGCGGGTGTTGGCACCCGCGGCGTGAACCCGTGCAACGCCGCCACGGTCAGTCCGGCATTCAAGAACTGATGACGGCCGGGCAGGGCAGGCAGGGGCAGGTCATAGTGCGCGGTCCCGACCGTCACCGTCAGCCGCTCGCCGCTCGCCCGCGCCGACCAATCGCGCTCCCACAGGAGCAGCGGCGCGCCAACTGCAGCGGCGCGCGCCTCGATCACGGCGAGGGCTTCCGGCACTTGCGGCGCGATTGCCGCGGTCACGCCGCGCTTCAGGATGCCGGCCTTCTCGCGGGCGATGCCCGGCAGGTGCGGGCCCAGGAAATTTACATGATCGATCGACACCGGCGTGATTACGCAGCGCGCGGGCGCGTCCAACACGTTGGTGGCGTCGAGCAATCCGCCCAGGCCAACCTCCAGCACGATCGCGTCGGCCGGGTGCCGCGCAAACGCCAAGAACGCGGCCGCGGTGGTGATCTCGAAGAACGTGATCGGCAGGCCGCCGTTGGCACGTTCGCAGTCTTCCAATGTACGACTGAGTTCCGCCTCGGTGATGAAGCTGGATTGCCCAGGTCCGGTCGCAATCCGGATGCGTTCGTGGAACCGCACCAGGTGCGGCGAGGTGTACATGTGTACGCGGTGGCCGGCGGCCTCCAGCATCGCGCGCAGGTAGGCGCAGGTGGAACCCTTGCCGTTGGTGCCGGCGACATGGATCACCGGCGGCAGCGAGCGCTCCGGATTCCCCAGCGCCGCCAGCAAACGCACGATGCGCTCCAGCGACAGGTCGATGAGTTTGGGGTGAAGCAGCTTGAGCCGCTCCAGAATCGCGTCACTGGCCATGGGATTCGCGGGTCCGGAACTACAGGCGCGGCCTGGGCTAACCCGCCCCTAGCGCCTACTCGGCGGCGCGCTTCACGCCTTCGGCGTCATTGGCTCCGGCATAGCCGATCTGCGGAATTGCCACCGACTCGCCGTCTGCCGCCGCCTTGCGCGCGCGGTTCATCAGCAGGTCGAATAGGCGGATCAGGGTGTCGCGCAGGTCGCGGCGGTGCACCACCAAATCGATCATGCCGTGCTCGACGAGGTACTCGGCGGTCTGGAACCCGGCGGGCAACTTTTCCTTGATGGTATTTTCGATCACGCGCTGGCCGGTGAACGCGATCATCGCGCCCGGCTCGGCGATGGCAACATCGCCCAGCATCGCGAACGATGCCGCAACGCCACCGGTGGTCGGATCGGTCAGCAGCACGAAGTACGGCAGCCCGGCTTCGCGCACCATGCTCAGCGCCAGCGTCGTGCGCGGCATCTGCATCAGCGACAAAATGCCTTCCTGCATGCGCGCTCCGCCCGAAGCGGAAATCGCCAGCAGCGGCGCCTTGCGGTCGATGGCGGCCTTGGCGGCGGTGATCATGCCTTCGCCGCCGGCCATGCCGAGGGATCCGCCCAGGAACGCGAAGTTCTGGATCGCGGTCACCACGTTCATGCCGCCCATGGCGCCCGCCGCAACCAGCATCGAATCATCGTCGCCGGTCTTCGTGCGGTTTTCCTTCAGGCGGTCGGAATAGCGCTTGGTGTCGCGAAATTTGAGCGGATCGGTGGGCACGCCGGGCACGGTCAGCAGCTGGAACTCGCCGCGGTCGTACATGCTGCGCAGGCGATCCTTGGCGGCGAACCGCAGATGGTGCTCGCAGTGTGGGCACACATGCAGATTCGCGATCAGGTCGCGGTGGAAAATCATTTTTTCGCAGCCGGGGCACTTCTCCCAGAGGTTCTCCGGGGTCTCGCGCTTGCGGACCAGGCTTTGCAGCGTGGGACGGACGAAGTTCGTGAGCCAGTTCATGGGGCCCCCTTATCTGTCGCGGCCTTGACCACACGGCGCACGCCTTCGGCGAGGGTCGACGTCAGCTCGCGCGCGGCGTTCACCACCGTGGCAGAACCGCCGCCTGCGGCCGTGGCCTCGGCGATCCGGTCTACCAGCGCCGAGCCTACCACACACGCGTCCGCCACGCGCGCAATGGCGGCGGCCTGGTCGGCCGTGCGAATGCCGAATCCGACCGCAATCGGCAGCGGCGTTTGCTTGCGAATCCGCGCCACGTGGGCGGCCACATCGGCCGGGTCGATCTTGCCGACACCGGTGATCCCCGCCATCGACACGTAATAAACGAACCCGGAAGTGTGCTCGAGTACCCGCGGCAGGCGCCGGTCATCGGTGGTGGGTGTCGCCAGGCGCACAAAGCTCATGCCATTGCGCAGCGCCGGCAGGCACAACTCGTCGTCTTCCTCGGGCGGAATGTCGACGGCGATCAGGCCATCCACGCCGGCGGCCACCGCGTCCGAAAGGAAGTGGTGCACGCCGTACGCATAGATCGGGTTGTAGTAGCCCATCAGCAGCAGCGGCGTGGTGGTGTCGGTCTCGCGGAACGAACGCACCAGCGCAAGCGTCTTGGCCACCGTCGCGCCGGACTTCAACGCGCGCAGGTTCGCCTTCTGAATCGCCGGCCCGTCGGCCATCGGATCGGTGAACGGCATGCCGAGTTCGATCAGGTCGGCGCCCGCCGCCGGCAACGCCTTTAGAATCTCGCGCGAGGTATCGATATCCGGATCGCCCGCCGTGATGAACGTGATCAGCCCGGCCCGCTGCTCCGCCTTCAGGTCGGCGAATCGCTGCGCGATGCGCGCCGCACCCACCTTGGCATCGCTGCGCTCGCGCGGGCGGCGCGGCGCGGCTTCGGGATGCTGGCCCGGGTGGCCCGGTGGCGCGGGCGTGTTCACAGGTTTTGCCCCAATGCCTTGGCGATCGTGAAGATGTCTTTGTCGCCGCGCCCGCACAGGTTCATCAGCAGGATGTGGTCCTTCGGCAGGGTCGGCGCCAGCTTGGTCACGTAGCCAAGCGCATGGCTTGGCTCCAGCGCCGGCAGAATGCCTTCCAGCCGCGCGCACAACTGGAACGCGTCCAGCGCTTCGCGGTCTGTTATCGAAACGTAGTTCACCCGGCCCGCGTCCCTCAGCCACGCGTGCTCGGGCCCGACGCCGGGGTAGTCGAGCCCCGCGGAAATCGAATGCGCCTCGGTGATCTGGCCATCGGCGTCTTGCAGCAAATACGTGCGGTTGCCGTGCAGAATGCCCGGGCGCCCCGCGGTCAGCGACGCGGCATGTTGGCCGGTTTCCACACCATGACCGCCGGCTTCGACGCCGTAGATCTTGATGTCCTTGTCGTCGAGGAACTCATAGAACAGGCCCATCGCGTTGGACCCGCCGCCGATGCACGCCACCAAGCTGTCCGGTGCGCGGCCTTCCGCTTCCAGCATCTGGGCGCGGGCTTCCTTGCCGATCACCGATTGGAAGTCGCGCACCATCTCCGGATACGGGTGCGGGCCCGCCACAGTGCCGATGATGTAGTACGTGTCGTGCACGTTGGTGACCCAGTCGCGCAACGCCTCGTTCATGGCGTCTTTCAGCGTCTGCGAGCCGGACGTCACCGGCTTCACTTCCGCGCCCAGCAACTTCATGCGGAACACGTTGGGCTGCTGGCGCTCGACGTCGGTGGCGCCCATGTAGATCGTGCACGGCAGTCCGAACAGGGCAGCGACCGTCGCGGTCGCCACGCCGTGCTGACCGGCGCCGGTTTCCGCGATGATGCGTTTGCGGCCCATGCGGTTGGCCAGCAGGATCTGGCCGATGCAGTTGTTGATCTTGTGCGCGCCGGTGTGGTTCAGCTCGTCACGCTTGAAGTAGACCTTCGCGCCGCCGAGGCGCTTGGTCATGCGATCGGCGTAATACAGCGGGCTCGGGCGGCCGATATAGTCCTTGTTCAGGCGGTCGATCTCGGCCTGGAACTTCGGATCGGCCTTGGCGTCCTTGTAGGCCTGCTCCAGCTCCAGGATCAGCGGCATCAGCGTCTCGGCAACGAACCGTCCGCCGAAAATGCCGAAGTGCCCGCGCTCGTCCGGGCCGGCCTTGAACGAATTGGGAATGCTGTTCATGCGTGGGCTTTCCGCGCGGCAGGCGCGCCGGCTGACTGCACGGCAGCAAGAAATGCGCGAATGCGCGCAGGGCTCTTCATGCCGGGCCGGTCCTCAACTCCAGACGACACATCCACTACTGCCGCGCCCGACGCGGCGATGGCGCCCGCGACATTTTCGGGCGTCAATCCGCCGGACAGGACCCACGGCCGTGACACGATGCGGCCCCGCAACAGGGTCCAATCGAACGCTATTGCATTCCCCCCGGGGAGCGCAGAGGCCAAGCTTTTAGGCGGTTTGGCGTCGAACAGCAACCACTCGGCCACCGGCTCAAAGGCCCGGGCCGCATCCAAATCAGCGGCGGTTTCGACCGCAATCGCCTTCATCGCCACGCGCTTGGTGCGCCGCGCAATGGACGCCACTCGCTCCGGCGTTTCGTTGCCGTGCAGCTGCAGCACCTCGATCGGCACCGCCGCCAGCAGTTCGTCCAATTGCGCGTCGGTCGGGTCCACCAGCACCGCCACCCGTTTCACGGGTGATGGCGCTCGCGCCGCCAGTTCGGCCGCCTGCGCCAAGGTCACGTAGCGCGGCGAGCGGGGGAAGAACACGAACCCCACCATGGCCGCGCCGCCGCCAACGGCAGCATCCAGCGCGGCGGCAGAATTGATTCCGCAAATCTTGGCGGTGACGGTCACGCCTGGGGCACCGGCGCGCCGGCCTCCGCGGCGATCGCCAACGCCGCAAACCGCGGATCGGCTGCAGTCGTGATCGGACGGCCCACTACCAGATAGCTCGCGCCGCGCTGCATCGTTTCGGCCGGCGTACCGGTGCGCTTCTGGTCGCCCGCGTCGGCGCCGGCCGGGCGGATGCCGGGCACCACCAGCAGGAAGTCGCGGCCCCGGTCGGCGCGCAAGACTTCCACCTCGTTGGGGGAACACACCACACCGTCGCAACCGGCCTTGTGCGCGAGCGCGGCCAAGCGGCGGACTTGGTCCACGGGGGTACCGCCGACGCCGATATCCGCCAGATCGCTCTCGGCCAAGCTGGTCAGCACGGTCACGGCCAGTATCCGCGGGCGCTTGCGGGCGTCGCACGCCGCGTGGGTGGCGGCAGTCAACATGGCCCCGCCGCCGCTGGCGTGAACCGTCAGCATATCCACGCCCAGTTCTGCCGCCGCCGCCGTCGCCTGCGCCACCGTGTTGGGGATGTCGTGGAACTTCAGATCGAGGAACACCGGCAGTCCCAGCGCGGTGATCGCCCGCACGCCTTCGCGGCCCTGGGCGGTAAAGAACTCCAGCCCAACCTTTACGCCGCCGACCGCACCGGCCAGCGCGCGCGTCAGCCGCTCGGCGCGGCTCAGTTCGGGTGTATCGAGCGCGCAGAAGATCGGGTTGGCGGTCATCAGCTTGCTCCCAGGCGCGGGGCGCCGGCGGGTGCCGGTGCAGTGGCGCGGGCTTTCAAGGCGGTCATTTCGGCTTCCCGTTGGCGGTCGCGGCGGGCCAGTTCGCGCGCCTTGCGGCGCCAGCGGCCCTGGGCCAACCACGCGGCCGCGCCACCGATCAGCAAGCCAACGAACATCGATCCCAGGATCACCAGGAACAGCGGCATCTCGATGAGATAGGGCAGGGGCGCGAATTCGACAGTGGTCAGCGCGCGGTTATCGATCGCGAATACCGCGACCACCGCGGCCAGCGCGATCACCAAGACCCAGAATACGATGCGCATGGGCTAACGCCCCAAATCGCCGCGGCGCCGCTGTCCCCAATCGGTGGGGATGCGGCGCACCGGGCTAATCCTCGGAGTCGCCGACGTCAGTGCCGCCGTTGAGGCGCTGACGCAGTTCCTTGCCGGTCTTGAAGAACGGCACGTGCTTCTCGCTCACGTGCACCGCCTCGCCGGTACGGGGGTTGCGCGCTTGGCGCGAAGCCCGGCGCTTCACCGAATAGGCGCCGAAACCGCGCAACTCAACGCGGTCGCCGCGGGCCAATGCCCCCGAAATTTGCTCGAACACGGTGGTGACGATGCGTTCGATGTCGCGCTGGTACAGGTGCGGATTGCGTTCCGCGAGGCGCGCGATCAGCTCCGACTTGACCATTGCCGTTGGCTCCCGATGCCCGGAAGCGGTCCCGCCAGACCCCTTACCGAAGCGTCTCAGGTTGCCAGAGTGATACCAGCCCGTCAACGGTAAGTGTCTCTGATAGCAACGTTTTTCTGGCGAAACCGGCCAGATTGAAAGGGCTCAGGCCACGGCTGGGGGTCACCTTGGAGACCGGCAGCGAGCGCGCCACGTCCTTGGTTTCCTGCAACCAAGTGCGGGCCTCGACCAGGCCGCCGGTGGCGTCGATCAGGTTCTGGCTCACCGCTTGGCGGCCGGTAAAGATGCGTCCGTCGGCCAGTTGCAGGGCCGTGGCGGGCGGCAGCTTGCGGCGCTCCACGAGCAGATTCACGAACCAGCGATAGGTATCGTCGACCACCGATTGGGTGGCGGCCCGCGCCGCCGCCGTGGCGGGTGTGAAGGGGTTCGGTTCGCCCTTGAGCGGCGAGCTCTTGATGGCATCCGCAGTGATGCCGAGCTTGGTCAGCATCTGCGAAATGTCGGCGGTCTGCACCAGCACACCGATCGAGCCGGTCACCGAAGTCTCGTGGGCGAAGATCCGGTCGGCGGCGAGTGCGACCAGGTAGCCGGCCGAAGCGCCGACGCCCTCGATCAGCGCCACCACCGGCTTCTCGGCCGCGACGGCGCGTACGGCGTTGTACAGGTTCTCGCCCGCCACGACGGCCCCGCCCGGGCTGTCGATGCGCAGGATCAGCGCTTTGACGCTGCGGTCGGTGGCGATGCGGGCGAGTGCGTCCAGGCGGTCCTGGTCGTCCAGCATCACGCCGGTGATCGAGAGTTCGGCGACGTGCGAGCCGACCGTCACGCCGCCTTGGCGCCACACCAGGGCGCCCACGAGCCCGACCGCGACTACGATCGCGGCTAGGCGCCAGACCACGAGGCGGCGCTTTAGGCGCCGGCGGTCGACGATGGCATCAGCGTCGAGCGACATGCCTCGTCAGTCTAGCGGAGGACCGGGGCCCGGTCTCGGACCCCGTTACTCCTCGTCCTCGTCGTCGTCCTTCTTCTTCGACTTGGCCTTCTTGGCCTTGGGCTCGTCGTCGTCCTTCTTGGTCTTCCGCTTGGCGGTGCCGTCCTCGTTCTTGGCCTTCATGGCCGCGCCGAGAATGTCACCCAAGCTTGCGCCCGAGTCGGAAGAGCCGAACTGGGCCATGGCGGCCTTGTCGTCGGAGATCTCCAGGGCCTTCACCGACAGCGAGAACTTGCGCGTGTCGGGGTCGATCGAGGTGATCATCGCGTCGACCTTATCGCCCACGGCAAACCGCTCCGGACGCTGTTCCGAACGCTCGCGCGCCAGGTCGCCCTTGCGGATGAAGGCGGTCAGGCCCTCGCCGAACGTGACGTTGAGGCCGGCCGTTTCCACGGAAGCGATCGTGCAGGTGACGGTGTCGCCCTTGTTGTGGGTGCTGGCGGCGCGGGCGTACGGATCTTCCCGCAGCTGCTTGATGCCCAGGCTGATGCGTTCCTTTTCGACGTCCACGTCGACGACTTTCGCCTCGACCATGTCGCCCTTCTTGTACTCGGCGATCGCCGCTTCGCCCGGCTTGTCCCACGACAGGTCCGACAGGTGGACCATGCCATCGACGCCCCCGTCCAAGCCGATGAACAGGCCGAACTCGGTGATGCTCTTGAGTTCGCCCTTGATGATCGTACCGGCCGGGTTCTTGTCCTTGAACGACTGCCACGGATTCTCGGTGCACTGCTTGATGCCCAAGGACACGCGGCGGCGGTTCGGGTCCACGTCCAGGACCATCACTTCGATTTCCTGGCTGGTGGACACGATCTTGCCCGGGTGGACGTTCTTCTTGGTCCAGCTCATTTCGGAAACGTGGACCAGGCCTTCGACGCCCGGTTCCAGTTCCACGAACGCGCCGTAGTCGGTGATGTTGGTCACGCGGCCGCGGAAGCGTGCGCCCGACGGGTACTTGGCTTCCACGCCATCCCACGGATCGGCTTCCAGCTGCTTCATGCCGAGGCTGATGCGCTGGGTTTCCGGGTTCACGCGGATAACCTGCACCTTCACGGTGTCGCCGATGTTCACCACCTCGGACGGGTGGTTGACGCGGCGCCATGCCATGTCGGTCACGTGCAGCAGGCCGTCGATGCCGCCCAGGTCAACGAACGCACCGTAGTCGGTGATGTTCTTGACCACGCCGTCCAGCACTTGGCCTTCCGACAGGTTGGCGATCAGTTCCTGGCGCGCTTCGGCGCGGGTCTCTTCGAGCACCGCGCGGCGCGACACGACGATGTTGCCGCGGCGGCGATCCATCTTGAGGATCTGGAACCACTGGTCGGAGCCCATGAGGTGCGAAATGTCGCGCACCGGGCGCACGTCGACCTGGCTGCCCGGCAGGAACGCCACGGCGCCCGAAAGATCGACGGTGAAACCGCCCTTCACGCGCCCGAAGATCACGCCGGTGACGCGCTTGTTGGCCTTGAACGACTTTTCCAGCTCAGTCCACGACTCTTCGCGGCGGGCCTTCTCGCGCGACAACACGGCTTCGCCGTAGTTGTTTTCCATGCGCTCGAGGAACACCTCGACGGTGTCGCCGACTTTGATTTCCGGCGCCTTGCCGCGCTCGGAGAATTCTTTGACCGCGATGCGGCCTTCGGATTTCAGACCTACGTCGATGACCGCCAGATCATTCTCGATGGCGACGATCGTGCCCCGCACTACGGTGCCTTCGACTCCGTGGTCGGAGGTGTAAACCTCCTTCAACAGGTCGGCGAAACTCTCGGTGAACTTGGGGGCGGCGCTGGGGGTGGGGGCAGTCTTGGCGGTTGCAGTCATGTGGCTTTGCGAAGGTCCTTCGGTGCGTACTTGGTTGGAGTGAGCCAAACGCCGGACGAGCCTAACCTCGGGATGCCACCGCTCCGCAGACGCGCGGCGCAGCACCGTGGTGTCAGTTCGTTCCTGACGTATTTGCGCCGGAAATGTACGCTTTCGCGGCCGCGAACGCTGCGTCTATATCCAAATCGCTGGTATCTAGCAAGAACGCGTCCGGCGCCGGTTTCAGCGGCGCCGCGGCTCGTTCTTGGTCGCGGCGGTCGCGTTCAGCCATGGTCCGTTCCACCTCCGCTAGGGGTGGTGCCTTAGCCCCCAACTCGGCCCAACGCCTGCGAGCGCGCTCCTCTGGCGATGCGGTCACGAAAAGTTTTCGGTCGGCGTCGGGGATCACCACGGTGCCGATGTCGCGCCCGTCCAAAACCGCTCCTTTGGCGCCGGCAGGGGGATTCCGGGCGAAATCGCGCTGGAACTGCAACAGGGCGGCGCGCACCGCCGGCTGGGCGGCAACTTTGGAGGCCACGGCGCCCGTGGCCTCGGCGCGCAGTTCGGGATCGGTCAAATCGGCGGGGGTCAGCCCCCGCGCGGCCGCCTCGGCCGCAACCGTGTCGTCCGGGTTGGCGCCGGCCCGCAGCACCCGCAGCCCCACCGCGCGGTACAGCGACCCGGTGTCTA
This sequence comes from Alphaproteobacteria bacterium, assembly GCA_947481575.1. Lineage (GTDB taxonomy): Bacteria > Pseudomonadota > Alphaproteobacteria > UBA2966 > CAIVPW01 > CANKGV01. The sequence goes on along the minus strand of CANKGV010000001.1, from coordinate 169,090 downwards.
GGTAGGCCAAGCCGAAGTGTGCCGCCAACCGGCGCGCCAGGGTGCCTTTGCCCGCCGCGGCCGGGCCGTCGACAGCGACGATCATCCCAGGGTCTGAATCGGTGCGCCGAGCTTGCCCATCAGGTCGGTGAACCCCGGGAAGCTGGTGGTGATGGTTTCGGCGCCGTCCACCGTCACCGGGGCTTTCGCCGCTAGGCCCAGCACCAGGAACGCCATCGCGATGCGGTGATCCAGCTTGGCGTCGACCAATCCGCCGCCCGGCGCGGGGCCGTTGCAGCCTTCGATCGCCAAGCCGTCCGCCATTTCGGTGAACTTCACGCCGCACGCCGTCAGGCCGCGCGAAATGGCGGACAGCCGGTCGCTTTCCTTAACCTTTAGCTCCGCCAGTCCGGTCATGCGGGTCGTGCCTTTGGCGGCTGCTGCCGCCACCGCCAGGATCGGATACTCGTCGATCATCGACGGCGCCCGCTCCGGCGGCACGTCGATGGCGCGCAGGTTGCTGCCGCGCACGCGCAGATCGGCCAGGGGCTCGCCCTCCTGCTCGCGCAGGTTCTCGATGGTCAGGTCGGCGCCCATTTCGCGCAGGCAGTCGAACAGGCCGGTGCGCAGTGGATTGGTGCCCACGCCCAGGATCCGCACGTCCGACCCGGGCACCAGCAGCGCCGCCACCATCACGAATGCCGCCGATGACGGATCGCCAGGCACATGAATGTTGCCCGGCACCAGTTCCGGCTGGCCGGTAATGGTGATGCGGCGGCCTTTGCCTTCCGGCGTTACACGGACTTTGGCGCCGAACCGGGTCAGCATGCGCTCGGTGTGGTCGCGGGTGGGTTCCGGTTCGATCACCGTGGTTTCGCCCGGCGCGCCCAGGCCCGCCAACAGAATCGCCGATTTCACCTGGGCAGAAGGCACGGGGAGCGTATAGCTGATCGGCACCGGCTCCGGCGTGCCGATCACCGCCAAGGGCAGCCGGTCGCCGGACCGCGCCACGATCTGCGCGCCCATCTTGCGCAGCGGATCGCTCACCCGCCGCATCGGCCGGGAATTCAGCGAGGCGTCGCCGGAAAAGAAACTGGTGAACGCGTGCACTGCGACCACGCCCATCAGCAGGCGCGTGCCGGTGCCGGAGTTGCCCAGGTCCAGCACCTGGGTCGGCTCGCTCAGACCCCCCACGCCGCGCCCCTCGGCGCGCCAAGCGCCTTCGCCGGTACGGGTGAATTTGGCGCCCATGGCGGCCAGCGCGTCCTTGGTGCACAGGACGTCGTCGCCCTCAAGCAGGCCGCGGATGTTGGTGGTGCCGGCCGCCAGCGCCCCCAGGATCAGGGCGCGGTGGGAAACCGACTTGTCGCCCGGCACCGATACCGTGCCTTCGAGCTTGGCCGCGCGGCTCGCGCTGAGTTTCATGCGGGGGTCCGGAACGCGTGGGAGTTGGCCGCTTGGTATCACAGGCAACCCGGCCCGTGCTACGGCCGGGGGCGGCGTCCCAGGGCGGCCCTGGCGCCGCCGCGCGCAATTTTGTAGACACCGGGTGGCCTTCGTGGCAAAGCACCCGCCCAATTTCAACGCGAACTCTTTTTCTCCCAGGAGATGCTTCCATGGCGAAGCCGGAATGGGGAACCAAGCGCGACTGCCCGCACTGCGGCACTCGGTTCTACGACCTCGGCAAGGATCCGGCGCACTGCCCAAAGTGCGGCGCGGAATATGTTGCATGGACGAAGCCGGGCCACGCCCCGGCTCCGCAGCCAAAGGCCACGCCTAAGCCCGCGCCCGCCGTTGTGGCCGAGGACGGCGAGGAAGCCGAGGACTTGATCGCCGAGGATGAGGACGAAGACCTCATCGACGACGAAGAGGAAATCCTCGAAGAAGCCGAGCCCGAGACGTTCGATCCGGGCGAGGTCGAGAAGTAAGCGATCGGTTTCCCTATCCAATCGCCTTGATTCGAACGGAGGCGCGGACGTACTTTCCGCGGGCCGTGGGGGCAAGTGCCGCTCCCACTTCCCATCGCCTGGGGCCATAGCTCAGTTGGGAGAGCGCTTGAATGGCATTCAAGAGGTCAGGGGTTCGACTCCCCTTGGCTCCACCAAGTTCCGAAGGCCCGGCCTAACGGCCGGGCCTTCGCGTTTCCAGGGCGTGCTACGAATAGGGCGATGACCGCGGCGACCGTTCTGTGCATCGTCGGCGACAGCCGCTCGGGCTCAACGCTGCTCCAGTACCTGGCCGCAACCCAATGGGGCGTGGCGACCGCGGGCGAACTGCGCCGCCTGCCGCAATTGATCCGTGACCGCAAAGCATGCTCGTGCGGCGCGCCGGTGGCGGACTGCGCCTATTGGCGCGCGGTGCTGGAACACGCCGGCATCGCTCCCGCGGCGCTGCACGCGCCCCCCGGCGGCTGGCACCAGCGCCGCGGCGAACTCGCCGGCGCTGCGACCCTCGCAGGTGTGCCGCGCCGGTTGGCGCGCATGGCGGCACCGGACGCCGCCGCCCTCGCCGACCAATACGCCACCCTGCATGGTGCGCTGGCCGGCGTCAGCGGCGCCCGCGTCGTGGTGGATTCCTCCAAAGACATCGGCCAGGCCCTCGTGCTGGCGTTGCAGGCGCGCTTGGCCGTGCGGCCGGTGTTCCTGTTCCGCGATGGCCGCGCGGTGATCCATAGCCAAGTGCGGCGCACCGGCATCGATGTCGGCCTCGCCGTGCGCCACTGGGTGCGCCTGACCAGAAGCATGTTGCTCATGCGCCGCATCGCCGGCGCGCGCGGCGTCACCGTGATGTACGAAGACCTATGCGCCCGGCCCCAGGCGGCCCTCACCGCGCTGCTCGCGCCGTTCGGGGTCGAAGTGCAACTCCGCGATCCGCCGCCGCCGTCCGAACCGATGCATTTCCTCGGCGGCAGCCCGGGGTTTACGGTCACCAGCGTCGAACTGCTGGCGCCGGATGAAGGCTGGCGAACGTCCGCACCGCCGGCCCTGTTGGGCACGTTCGAGGCGTTGGCCGGACCGCTCAATCGCCGCCTCGGCTACGGCGCCTGACGGCCGCGCGCCGCGCCTAGTCTGGGATCGCCGCCAGGAACGCGACCAGCGCGTCCCGGGTCCGCCGCTGCTGCTCGCCGCGGCTGATGGTGGCGGCGTGGTCGCCGAGTTGCGGGCCGTACCACCCGAACTGTGCGTGATTGCCGCCGGCGATTTCCACCCACGCGGTCGCCTCCGGCAAGCGCGCGGCGCTCTCCCGCACCCGGTCCGGCGGGGCAATGCCATCGTTGGTGGCGAACACCTTCAGCACCGGCAGAGCCAAGTCCGCCAAATCGATGTCGCGCGGCGCCGTGCTGCCGATTAACACCAGCCCGTGAATCCAGTTGGCGTTGGTGTCGGCCAGGCGGGCGGCCAGCAGCGCCCCTTGCGCGTGCCCGCCGACGCTCCAATGGGTCCGCTGGTCGGCCGCGATCACCGCCAGTGCGCGGCCTTGCATCGCGCCCTGGTCCAATCCCAGCAATGCGTTCCACAGCGTCGTGCGCACGATCGCCACCGGGAATCCCTTTTCGGCGATGGCGTGCGCCAGCGGCGCATAGACGCGCGGATCGACCAGCGCACCGGGAAAGAACACCAGTCCGGCAGAGACGCGTAGCGCCGGCTGGAACCGGATCGCGCCGCGCTCGACGATCACCGCCACGCGTGCACTGCTTTCCAGCAGGGCAGGGTCCACGCCGAGCCCGCGCGTCGCCAGCACCGACCAGGCCACAAACGCGATCACCGCGGTAATCGCGGTCGCGCTCCACACCCGGCGGACGGTTTTCCAGCGATCACGCATGGGCTAGTCCGGCGTGCGCGCGTTGACGGGGCGAATCATCCCCGGCATGGTCGCGCCCTAGCTCCCGCGAGGCAATTGTTATGACCGAGTGGTTCAAGGAACTGCTGTACCCGTTTTATGCGCAGTCGATCCGCATCGATCGCTGGATCTTCCGCGGTAAGACCAAGTTTCAGAAGGTCGCGATCTTCGAAAACGAAGGTCTGGGCCGGGTGCTGTGCCTCGACGGCGTCGTGCAAACGAGCGAAGCCGACGAATTCTACTACCACGAGATGCTGACCCATCCGGCGATGATGGCCCACGGCCACGTCAAAGACGTGCTGATCATCGGCGGCGCCGATGGCGGCGTGCTGCGCGAAGTGTTGAAGCACCCGATCCGCAAAGCCGTGCTGGTCGACATCGATGACGAGCTGATCGAACTGTGCCGCACGCTGCTGCCGACCATCTGGGCCGGCGCCGGCGAAGACCCGCGCACCGTCAACGCGCCGGGCGATGGGGTAAAGTTCGTCGCCGAAACCAAAGATAAGTTCGACCTCATCATCGTCGATTCCACCGATCCGATGGGCCCCGGCGAAGGCTTGTTCCGCCTGCCGTTCTTCCGCAACTGCCAGCGTATTCTGCGCAAAGGGGGCTTGGTGGTTACGCAGAACGGCGTGCCGTTCTACCAGCCCGCCGAATTGCGGGCGGCCCACGATTACCGTGCCGGGGTGTTCGAGCGCGCCGGGTATTACCTCACCGAAGTGCCGTTGTACGCCGGCGCCCACATGGCCTTGGGGTGGGCGTCCGACACGCTGGATTTCCCGGCTGTGCCGCCGGCCACCATCCGCAAGCGCTACGCCGCCCGCAATCTCAACACGCGCTACTACAACCCGGCCATCCACGGCGCGTGCTTTGCCATCCCGAATCACTTCCAGGCCATCATGTACGGGCCGGAAGCCGCCAAGCCCAAAGCGCGCGCCAAGGCGGCGAAGCCCAAGGCCCGGCGCTCCCGCTAGCCGGCCGCCGCCGGCAGCCTTGAACCGGGCCCGGCTTCGCACCACATGACTGTCTGTCGGGCGGCGGCAACGCTGCTAGGCAAGGCGCAGCGGGTGCCGCTTTTTGGGCCTGCCAGCGCTTCTCGCTCGGAACGAGGAGAACGCCCGTGACCCTATTCGAAAGCCCGTTTCTGCTCGGATTCGAACAATTCGAGCGCTCGCTGAACCGGATCGCCAAGTCGGCCGGTGACGGCTACCCGCCCTACAATATCGAGCAGATCGGCGATTCCGGCCTGCGCATCACCATTGCCGTGGCCGGGTTCAACCGCGACGATCTGGAAGTTACGGTGGAAGAGAACCAGTTGGTGATCCGCGGCCGCCATCAGCCGGAAGGCGACGCCAAAGATCGCGTGTTCATCCACCGCGGCATCGCGGCGCGCCAGTTCCAGCGCGCGTTCGTGCTCGCCGACGGTATCCAGGTCGCGGGCGCCAGCCTCGACAACGGGCTGCTCAATATCGACCTGGAACGTCCCGAAGCCGAGCCGGTATCGCGCCGGATCGACATCAAGTTGCCCGGTAGGAATGCAGCGCCGGCGGTCAGCGGACCCATTGGGGTCCGCGCCAAGGCCGGCCAGTAGTAGGAGGGTGGTCATGGACTTCAATAGCGATACCAGCGGCGCCGATTTCGCAGCGGCCGCATTGCCCGTCGCCTACATCAAGGCGGTAGTCCTGAACGGCGAGCGCGTCTACGCGATCCACGCCGCCGATGGCAGCCCGTTGGCCATCGTCACCAACCGCGAACTCGCGTTTGCCGCCGTGCGCCAGAACGAACTGGAGCCGGTCAGCGTCCACTAAGGCGCGGATGCGGGTCGGATCGGAGCGGGGCGCTATAGCGCCCCGCAGGTCCGGCTAGCGGCGCGCGACGCGCCCCTGCACGGGGGCGGCGCGCACCGGCGCCGGATCGGCGTCGGGCGGAGCGGCGGACTCGGTCAAAATCGCATAGATCGCTTCCGCGGTGTTCGATCCGCGCAGCTTGGCGCACAGGCTGCGATCGCGCAGCACGCGGGCGATCTTGGCCAGGGCCTTCAGATGGTCGGTGCCATCCGATTCCGGGGCCAGCAACATAAACACTAGGTCCACCGGCTGGTTGTCGATCGAATCGAAATCGATCGGCGTTTCCAGCCGTGCGAAGAACCCATACATGCGGTCGATGGTGGCAAGCTTGCCGTGCGGAATGGCGATCCCGCCGCCGATGCCCGTCGTGCCCAGGCGCTCGCGCTCCAGCAACACTTCGATCAGCGCGCGCTCGTCCTGCCCGGTCACCCGGGCGGCGCGCGCAGCCATTTCTTGCAGTACCTGGCGCTTGGTGGTGGCCTTCAGGCCCGGAACCACCGCTACCGGCGCGATCAAATCGCACAACTGAACCATGCCACCCTCCTGCGTTCCCGCAGCGTGCCAAACCCGCGGGAATGCGCCCTGGCCAGCGGCCGGCGCATCGTCACGCGGACGTCCCAAAACCTTGCCCCGATCAGGCATGGGTCTCAGCGGTCATTCGGCACAAGTTTGAGAAGCTTCCTGCATCCCTTGCCGGGCTAGTTCCTTCGGCGCTGCGAAGGTTGGGCCAGAGTTTCCTGGCCGGTGCGGCACCGCCGCCGATTGCCCAGCTCATTTCAAGCGGCCGGACCTTAGGTCCGCCCCAAGCCCAAGTCAACGAAGCGGGTAAGTTCTTACGACGCCTTGCGTTTCAGACGTCTGCGGTCGACGGACGAAGGTATGCGCAGGGCTTCGCGGTACTTGGCGACGGTGCGCCGGGCGATGTCGATTTCCGACGTGCGCAGGATTTCCACGATCTTGTCGTCGGACAAAACCGCATCGGGTTCTTCGCGATCGATCAGCGTCTTGATGCGGGCGCGCACCGATTCGGCCGAGTGCGTTTCGCCGCCGCCTTCGGTCGACTGAATCGCCGAGGTGAAGAAGTACTTCATCGGGTAGATGCCGCGCGGCGTCGCCATGTGTTTGTTGGCGGTCACGCGGCTCACCGTGCTCTCGTGCATCTGAATCACGGTGGCGATATCGCGCAGGTTCAGGGGCCGCAGGCGGCTCACGCCGAACAGGAAGAATCCTTCTTGCTGCGCCACGATCTCGGTGGCCACCTTCAGGATCGTGTTGGCGCGCTGGTCGAGCGACTTCACCAGCCAGTTCGCGGAATTGAGCTTCTCCGACAGATACGCCTTGTCGGTGTCCGAGCGGGCACCGGCGCTGATGCGCGAGTAGTACCGCGTATTCACCAGCACGCTCGGCAGCGTCTCGGAATTCAGTTCCACCATCCAGCCGCCGCCCGGGCGCGGGCGCACGAACACGTCGGGCACCACGGTCTGCGCCACGTCGGTGCCGAACGCCAAGCCCGGTTTCGGGTTCAGCGCTTTGATCTCGGCGATCATCTCGGTGATGTCTTCGGCGTCGACGCTGCAGTGGCGCATCAGCGCCGCAATATCGCCGCGCGCCAGCAGGTCGAGGCGCTCCAGCAGCTTCTGCATCGCCGGGTCCAGGCGGTTGCGCTCGCGCAACTGCAGGCCCAAGCACTCGCCCAGCCCGCGCGCAAACACACCCGGCGGGTCGAAGGCCTGGCACGTGGCCAGCGTCTGCTCCACGCGGGCAACCTCGCAGCCCATCGCGTCGGCCACGGCGGCGATCTCGCCTTCCAGATAGCCGGCATCGTTGACCATATCGACCAGTTGCGCGGCGATCAGGCGGTCTACCGGATCGGGCACGTCCAGATTGATCTGCCCCATCAGGTGGTCCTTGAGCGAGATGTCGTGGGTCAGCGACTGCTCAAGGTCGTACTCGTCGGACGAAAAGTCGTTGCGCGTGTTGCGGGTGCGCATGAACGGGTCGGCATTGCCTGCTGCGCCCGCCACCGGCTCGTCGGCGCCCAAGGCTTCCGTCACGTTCATGTCGAGCGGCGTCTCGTGCTCGGTGTCGGCGAGGCCCATCTTGGACAAATCGGTCTCGGCGGAACCGTCCACTTCGCGCACCGGTTCCGGCGCATCGTCGCCCGCGCGCGGCTCGCGCTCGTTCACTTCCAGCAGCGGGTTCTGCGACAGTTCCTGTTCGACGTAGTCCTGCAGGTCCAGGTTGCTTAGCTGCAGCAGCTTGATCGCCTGCTGCAGCTGCGGCGTCATCACCAGCGTTTGGCTCTGGCGCAGCTCTAGTCTGGGGCCCGGTCCTGCCATGGCCGCTTACAGGCTAAACCGTTCGCCGAGGTACACCCGGCGCACGTCCTTGTGGGCGACGATCTCAGCGGGCGGGCCTTCCATCAACACGCGGCCCTCATGCAGGATGTAGGCGCGGTCGACGATATCAAGCGCTTCCCGCACGTTGTGGTCGGTAATCAGAACGCCGAGGCCGCGGTCTTTCAGGTGCGATACCAGATCGCGGATGTCGCCCACCGCGATGGGATCGATACCCGCCAGCGGCTCGTCCAACAGAATGAAGCTCGGGTGCGTCGCCAGGGCGCGGGCAATTTCCACGCGCCGCCGCTCGCCGCCCGAAAGTGCCTGGGCCGGCGTGCGGCGCAGATGGCTGATCGAAAACTCGGCCAGCAGGTCGTCCAGGATCGCCTCGCGGCGGTCGCGGATCGGCTCCACCACTTCCAACACCGAGCGGATGTTGTTCTCCACCGAAAGGCCGCGGAAGATCGATGCTTCCTGCGGCAGGTAGCCCACGCCCAGGCGCGCGCGCCGGTACATCGGCAGATCGGTGATGTTGTTGCCGTCCAGGTAGATCGAGCCGTAGTCCGGCGCGATCAGGCCCGAGATAATATAGAAGCACGTGGTCTTGCCGGCGCCGTTGGGGCCAAGCAGGCCGACCGCCTCGCCGCGGTGCACGGTCAGCGAAACTTCCCGCAGCACCGGCCGGCGCTTGTAGCCCTTGCCGATTTTGTCGACGACCAAGCCGCGGTTGTCGGCCACCAAGTGCGGGCCGCCGCCCACGCCGCCGCCTGCGGCGGTCTGGTCGATCAGGCGTTCTGCCATCCCATCCCCCGGTCGGCGCCTACGGCGCCGCGGGACCGCCTCCGGGTACGAACAAGCCGCGCACGCGGCCGCCGCCTGTGGCGCCGCCGTCCATCCGGCTTTGTCCGGTCGTCAGGTTGAGCACGAGCGTATTTCCTCGAACCACGTTCTCACCCTGGGTCAGTACCACGGCACCGGTTAACGTAATGATACCGGCGTCCACGTCGTAGGTGCCGGCCTGCCCCTGGGCGGTTTGCCCGGTGGTGGAAAAGAACACCGACCCGGTGGCGTCGATCTTGCTGATCGAATTGTCGCCGCCGCCCGCCGCGTAATGCACGGTCAGCTTGTCGGCGCGCAGCACGTATTCGCCCTGGCTGGCGTTGACGTTGCCGGAAAACACCGCCACCCGCTTATCCTGCTGTACCTCCAGGGCGTCGGCGGTGATTTCGATCGCTTGGCGGTTGTTCGGGGTTGTCGGCTTGGCCGGTGTGGCAGCCGCAGCCTTGGGCTGCGCCGCCGGCGTTGCCGCCTTGGGAACCACGGCCGGTGCCGCTTTTGGCGTGGCCGCCGGTGCTGCCTTGGGCACGACGGCTGTGGCCTTCGGCTGCGCCGCCGGTGTCTGTGCGGCTACTCCCAGCGGCAAGGCCAACATCGCCACCACGGCGCCAACGCCGATCCATCGCGCGGGCAACTTCATGTCAGGCTCCTGGATACGCGGTCACGCGCACGCCGCCGGTCAGGTTCAGCAGGCCACCTGCGCTGGTGAAGCGGAACCCGTCGGCGCGCACGGCGCCCATCGGCCCATGGCCATCCACCGCCTGGGTAGAAACGATCGTGCCCTTGGCCAAATCCACCACGGCGGTGTTGGCGTGCAATTCATAGCCCTGGTCCGAGAAGATCTCGATCGGGCCGGTCAGCGTCAGCAGCCGCTCGTTGCGGTCATACATCCCGGTTTCGGCGGAAACCGAAATCCACATGCCGTTGCCGATGGTGATGTCGGCCTGCAGGCCGTTCAGGGCGAACACGTCGAAGCTGCCGTGCTGCTGCACTGCGTTGGCCGCCGTCACCACGAACGGGCGGTCGTTGCCGTCGGTGCCGGCAAAGCGCGCGCGGGTCACGCCCAGGTTGCCCTCGGTGTCGCGGCTGAGGTCGGCAAAGCGCAGGCGGAACCCGTCGCCGCTGCCGTTCAGGCGCGGCCACACCACCAGCAACAGGATCAACGCCCCCGCCGACAGGAACAGCGCGATCTTCACCGTGCCGACGAACCGGCTGTGGGTGCGGCTCAGCGTCTTTACCGCCGGACGCAACGCGCGCGCCGCCAGGCGCTTGGCGGTTTGGGTCTTGGCTTCCGTGCTCATTCGGGGTCGCCGTCGTCGGCGTCCACGCCGGCGCGCAAGCAGTCGTGCACGTTCAGGATGCCGACCGGCCGCCCCTGGTCGGCGACGAACAGGCTGGTGATGCCCTTGCCGCCGTTGGCGGCGGTCATCCGGCCCAGCGCTTCGCTCGCCAGCGCCGAACCGGCGATGGTGGTTGGCCGCCGCGTCATCACTTCGCCGGCGGTGCGGTCCAGCAGGCCGCGGTCCATGTGGCGGCGCAGGTCGCCGTCGGTGATGATGCCGACCAAGACACCGGCCTCGTCCACAACGCCGACGCAGCCGAAACTCTTGCGGCTCATCTCGAGCAGCGCGTCGCTCATGCGCGTCGTGGGTGCCACCAGCGGCAGCGCGTCGCCGGTGTGGTGTACGTCCGAAACCTTCACCAGCTTACGGCCCAGCTTGCCGCCCGGGTGCAGTTCCTGGAAGCGGTCGCTGTTGAACCCGCGCCGGTCCAGCAAGGCCACCGCCAGGGCATCGCCCAGCGCCAGCATCATGGTCGTGGAGGTCGTGGGCGCGAGCCCCAGCGGGCACGCTTCCGGCGCGCTCGGCAGGATCAGGGCCAGGTCGGCGTTGCGGGCCAGGGTCGATTCGCGCCGTCCCACCATCGCCACCAGCGGAATGCCGAACCGGCGGCAGTGGGTGACGATATCGGCAAGCTCGGTGGTCTCGCCGGAGTTCGACAGCACCACCACCGCGTCGCCCTTGGTGATCATGCCCAGATCGCCGTGGCTCGCTTCGGCCGGGTGCACGAACAGGCTCGGCGTGCCGGTGCTGGCCATCGTGGCGGCGATCTTGCGCGCCACATGGCCGCTCTTGCCGATGCCGCTCACCACGACGCGGCCCTTCACGGTGAACAGAATGTCGATCGCCTGGGCGAATTCATCGCCGAGCGAATGGCCCAGCGCCGCCACCGCTTCCGATTCCAGCCGCAGTACGCGCTGCGCGGCCGCCAAGGCGGTCGCCGCCGGGCTAGCGCTGGACACGGCAGGCTGCTGCGCGGGGGCCGCCGCCCGGCGTCCCGTCATCGCTGCCAACCTGGATGGGAAAACCGCATTGCCCGGGGGATTCCTGTTGCGCGCGCCATTCTCACTCGCACGTTCCGGAACCCAACAAACGGTCCGCTCTGCAAAAGTGAGGCCAATCTCGGCCAAACTATGAGCGGAAACTAGGCGAAAGGCAACGAGAGCGGCTCGCCGGGCCCGTTTCCGGGCCTATCCGGCGTCCATGCGGCCTAGTGGGCGAAGATGTCGATCTCGTTCCAGCCGGCCAAATCGAGCTCGGCGCGGATGGGGAGGAACGCGAAGGCCGCTGCCGCCAGATGGGTGCGGCGCTCGCGCGCCAGCATGCGGTCCAATTCACCCCGCAGGCGGTGCAGGTGGTGCACGTCCGAAGCGGCGTAGCTCAGTTGCTCTTCGGTCAGGGCGCCGGCGCCCCAGTCGGAAGACTGCTGCTGCTTGTTCAGCTCAATGCCGAGCAGCTCTTTGCACAGGTCTTTCAGGCCGTGGCGGTCGGTGTAGGTGCGCACCAGCTTGGAAGCGATCTTGGTGCAATACACCGGCGTCGCCAGCACGCCCAAGTAGTAGCGCAGCGTGGCGACATCGAAGCGGCCGAAGTGGAACAGCTTGGTGACGCCCTCGTCTTCCAGCAACCGCCGCAAGTTGGGCGCCTCGTACACGCCGCGCTCGAACTGCACGATGTGGGCGTGACCGTCGCCGGCGGAAAGTTGCACCAGGCATAGCCGGTCGCGCATGGGGTTCAGCCCCATGGTCTCGGTGTCGATCGCCACGGTGTCGCCGAAGCTGACACCGTCCGGAAGATCGCCTTTGTGGAGGAATACGGTCATCGGACCCTGACCGCCCGGACCGGCGGTGCGGGGGGTCTCAGATGGAGCGCGGCAGAAGAAAAAATGGTGCCCAGGAGAGGACTCGAACCTCCACGACCTTGCGGCCACTAGTACCTGAAACTAGCGCGTCTGCCAATTCCGCCACCTGGGCACAGGGGCTTGGAGGCGGACGGGTACCGCCCCGCCCCACGGATGTCAACCGCGCCCGCGGTTGCAGCGTGTGCGCAGGGCGTGTCACTACCTGTGCGGCGGCCTGTCGCCGTCCCCGTGCGCAGGCGGCAGTTGCTGGCGAGTGACGGGCGGGTACACTCCAGGCCCTTTTGGCCAGGGCGGCGAGGGTTTGAGCGGGAGCACATGAGCGCCGAGTTGGTAACCGTGTTCGGCGGCAGCGGCTTTGTCGGCCGCCACCTGGTCCGGCGTCTGGCCGACGCCGGCCGCCGCATTCGCGTCGCCGTGCGCGACCCCGAGGCGGCGATGTTCCTAAAGCCCATGGGCGCGGTCGGCCAGATCGACTTCGTCCAGGCCAACCTACGCAACGACGCCAGCGTACACGCCGCCATCGCCGGGTCGCGCGATGTCGTGAACCTGGTGGGCATCCTCGCCCCGCGCGGGCGCCAAACATTTACTGCCGTGCATGTCGAAGGCGCCGAGCGCGTGGCCCGTGCCGCGGCGCATGCCGGTGTCGCGCGGCTCGTGCACCTGTCGGCGATCGGTGCCGATACCGCCGCGCCGTCCGCCTACGGCCGCTCCAAGGCTGATGGGGAAGCCCGCGTGCGCGCCGCGTTCCCGGGCGCCACCGTGCTGCGGCCATCCGTGGTCGTCGGCCCGGAGGATGACTTCCTCAACCGCTTCGGCGCCCTGGCGCGGTGTCTGCCGGCGTTGCCGTTGTTCGGCGGCAGCAACGGCCCGCGTCTGCAGCCGGTGGCCGTCGGCGATGTGGCCGAAGCATTGTTCCGCTGCCTGAACCGCCCCGAAACCGCGGGCCGGGTGTTCGAACTCGGCGGGCCCGAAGTGCTGACCCTGCGTGAGATCTATCGCCGGGTTCTGGCGATCACCGGTTACCGCCGCGGCGTGGTCAACGTGCCGTTCGCGGTCGGCGGAGTGCTGGCCACCCTGTGCGCCGTGCTGCCGGTGCCGAAGCTGTTCCGCATCACCGCCGATGAATTGCTGCAGCTGCGCAGCGACAACGTGGTGTCGGAACAGATGCTTGGGTTCGCCGAACTCGGCATCGAAGCGGCGCCGATGGCTACGGTGGCGCCCGAAGTGTTGGCGCTCTACCACCGGCGCTCACCGGCGCCGGCGGCGTAAGCTCAGCCGAAATACAGCCACGCCAGCGCGGCCGCACCCAGCAGCACGCGGTACACCGCGAACGGCGTAAATGTCGCCCGGTCCAGCCACTGCATCATCGCGTTGATCGTGAACAGTCCGCCGGCAAACGCCAGCGCGCCCGCTACCACGCCGTCCGCGCTGATCGCTTCGCCGCCGCCGTCGATCATCTGGTACACGTCGTAGCCCGCCAAGCCGAGCAGCAGCGGCAAGCCCAGCAGCACCGCAAAGCGCGCCGCATCGAGCCGCTCGAACCCCAGCATCCGGCCCGCCAGCACCGCGATGCCGGCGCGCCCCACGCCGGGCATCAGCGCCAGCACCTGGGCGAAGCCGATCATCAGCGCCGAAGTGCCCGATAGGTGGTCGAGCCGCCGCAGCGTCATGCCCACCCGGTCGACCAGCCACAACAGAATGCCGAAGCCGATCAGCATCCACGCGATGGTGCGCGGACCGTCGGCGATGTGGTTCAGGCCCAGCAACGTGACCGTCACCGCCGCGGTCACCAGCGGCAGGGTCGCCAGCACCAAATAGGCTGCCAACCGCGATTGCCGCGTGCGCCGCCCCATCGTCAGGTGGGCAAACCCCAGCAGCACCGACCCCACCTCGCTGTACACGTACACGGTGCCGGCCACCAGCAGCCCTACGTGGACGCCCAGCTCCGCCTGCGCCGAAAGCGCGGGCCAGCCCAGCACCGCGCGCAACAGCGCGTCATGCGCCAGCGGCGCTACCGGAAGGAATGCAGTGACGCCCTGAACCAGGGCGAGCACAGCGATATGGAGCAAATTCACAGTACCTATCCCGGCGGGTTACGGGCCTCGGCAACAGGGAAAGGCAGGAGGCGGGAGTTTCGCCTATTGCCTAGGGGAGTGCAAACTGTACCATCCCGTCGCGAGCGTGCGCGGCGGCCTGCCGATGCTGCTCGCCGATGCCGCCCCTGGGTGCATGAACAACGAAACGCCCGCGCCCGAAGCTGCCGCCGCCGATCCGCGCGCTCCCGCGACTGCGGCCGAGCGCCCCGCCACCGAACGCCTGCGCACCCTGTATCACGGCTGGCTGTCGCCGTTTTCGCGCAAAGTCCGCATCGCCCTCGGCGAAAAAGGCTTGGGCTTCGGTCTCGTCGTGGAAAAGGACTGGGAGCGCCGCCGCGAGTTCCTGGCGCTCAATCCCGCCGGCACCGTGCCGGTGCTGGTGGAGCCGGACGGCGCCGTCATCGCCGGTCACTTGGCGATCTGCGAATACCTGGACGAAACCCAAACGCCCGGGTCGCTCTTGGGCACCGAGCCGCGCGAGCGCGCCGAAGTGCGCCGCCTCACCGCATGGTTCGATGAAAAGTTCCACCACGATGTCACCCAGAACCTGGTCGGCGAAAAACTGTTCCGCCGCTTCATGGGCATGGGCGAGCCGGATTCGAATGCCATCCGCGCCGGCCACCAGAACATCAACCTGCACCTGGACTACATCGCCTACCTGAGCGAACGGCGCACCTGGCTGGCCGGCCGCACCTTCAGCATGGCCGATATCGCGGCCGCCGCGCAGATCAGCTGCGTCGACTATTTGGGCGATGTGCCGTGGGTCGAATACAGCGGCGCTAAGGACTGGTACGCCCGGGTGAAATCGCGGCCGAGCTTCCGGCCGGTGCTGGCGGACTACATCCCCGGCCTCGCCCCGCCGAAGCACTACGCCAACCTCGACTTCTAGCCGTGGCGGCGGGCGCGGCCTCCTTGCTGCGGCGTGGCGACTCCACGCCGGCCGCCATCGCGGCATCGATTCGGGACCGCGCCCTCGGCCTTGGGTTCAGCGCCGTCGGCATCGCGCACCGGAATGCGGCCGATGCCGCCGCCACCCATCTCGGCGAATTCTTCGCCGCCGGCCGCCACGGCACCATGGCGTGGATGGAGCGCGCCGAACGCACCGCCCCCGCCACGCTGTTCCCCGCCGCCCGCAGCGTGATCGCCGTCGGCGTCAACGTCGGCCCCGCCGAAGATCCCCTTACCGTACTGGCGCAACGCACCCGGGGCGCCATCGCCACCTACGCCCGCGGGCGCGATTACCACAATCTCGTGCGCGCCAAGCTCAAGCGCCTCGCCCGCTGGCTGGGCGCCACCTACGCGTGCGATGCCAAAGTGTTCGTCGATACCGCCCCGGTGTTGGAAAAGCCGCTCGCCGCCGCGGCCGGATTGGGCTGGCAGGGCAAACACACCAACCTGGTATCGCGCGAATTCGGCTCGTGGCTCCTGCTCGGTGAGGTATTCACCACGCTCGATCTGCCCGCCGATGCGCCCGTGGACGACGCGTGCGGCACCTGCTCGCGCTGCCTCGATGTGTGCCCCACTAGCGCCTTCCCCGCGCCCTACCAGCTCGATGCGCGCCGCTGCATCTCGTACCTCACCATCGAACACGCCGGCACCATCGCGCCGGAATTCCGCGCGCCCATGGGCAACCGCATCTTCGGCTGCGACGACTGCCTGGCCGTGTGCCCGTGGAACAAATACGCCCAGGCCGCCCACGACAGCGCCCTGCTGCCGCGCGAATCCCTTACCGCACCGTTGCTCGCCGATCTCGCCGGCCTCAACGATGCCCAGTTCCGCGCGTTCGCCAGCACCAGCACCATCAAGCGCATCGGCCGCGACCAGTTCGTCCGCAACGTGGCCATCGCCATCGGCAACTCCGGCGCTGCGGCCCTAGTGCCCGTTGTGCTGCGCCTGCTTGGCGATGCCGCCCCGGTAGTGCGCGCCATGGCGGTATGGGCGCTGGCACGCCTCGATGCACCCGCATGGCAATCCCAGCGTGCCGCGCGCTATGCCGCGGAAGCCGATGCGGATGTCCGCGCCGAATGGGACCGCACTCCATGACCAAGCGCCTGTTCTGCTTCGGCCTCGGCTACACGGCGCTTGCGTTGGCCAAGGCGCTGCTGGCCGAAGGCTGGTCCGTCGTCGGCACCTGCCGTTCCGAAGAACACCGCGATGCCGCCCGCGCTGCCGGCATGGAAGCGGTGCTGTTCGAACGCACGCTCCCCTTGCGCCAAGCCGTGCGCATCTTCGGCTCGGCCACCCACCTGCTCAGCTCGATTCCGCCCGATGAATTCGGCGATCCCGTGCTGGATGCCCACGTCGGCGATCTCGCCGCCGCGGCCGGTGGCCTACAATGGGTGGGCTACTTGTCCACCACCGGCGTCTACGGCGACCGCGGCGGCGATTGGGTGGACGAATCGTCCGATCTCGCCCCGGTGAACGAACGCGGTCGCCGCCGGGTGCGCGCGGAAAGCGGCTGGTTCCAGTTGTCGATCGGCTCGCCGCTGCCGCTGCACGTGTTCCGCCTGGCCGGCATCTACGGCCCCGGCCGCAACGCGCTGGAACAGGTGCGCGCCGGCACCGCCCACCGCGTCGATAAACCCGGCCAGGTGTTCTCGCGCATCCATGTCGATGACATCGTGCAGGTCTTGCGGGCGTCGATGGCCAAGCCTGCCCGCGGCGCGATTTACAACGTGTGCGACAACGATCCCGCGTCCCCCGCCGATGTCGTCGCCTACGCCGCCGAGCTATTGGGTGTGCCGGCGCCGCCGTTGGAGCCGTTTGCCACCGCGCAGTTGTCCGAGATGGCGCGCTCGTTCTACGAAGAAAACAAACGCGTGCGGAACGGCCGGATGATCACCGAATTGGGGATCACGCTGCGCTACCCCAGCTACCGCGAAGGTTTGGCCGCACTCGTGAAAACTTTGCCGCCCGCACCCGCTCCGGCAGCGCCCGGATCAGGCCGCAGCCGCCGCGACTTCTTCCGCGGGCGCGGTTAGGCGGGCGCCGCCGTCTCGATCTGGCGGCACAGGTCGTCCACCGTCCGCAGCAGCAGCGCCAGTTCCCCCGGCGCCGACATCCGGTGCCCACCGGCCTTCACCAGGGTCAGCGACACGTCCGCACTGCGCAGGCGCTCCAGCAGCTTCTGCGATTGGCTCCACGGCACGTTCTGATCCTGCATCCCGTGCAGCAGCCGCACCGGCACATCCAGCGGAATCGTATCGCGCAGCACCAGGTTGGCGCGCCCGTCGTCGATCAGGGCGCGCGTGATGACCGTCAGAATGCCATTCTCGCCCGGGTCGGCCCCGCGCCACAGGCCGTCGCGGGTGATGGCTTCCTTCACCGCATGGGGGAACCACTGCCACATCAGGTCTTCCGTGAAGTCCGCCGCCGCGGCGATTCCCACCAGCCCGGCGATGCGGCGGGGCCGCTGCAATGCGGCCCGCACCATGATCCAGCCGCCCATGCTGGAACCGATCAATATCTGCGGGCCGTCCGTCAGGTCGTCGATCACCGTCACCGCGTCATCGATCCAGTCCGACAGCGTCAGGAGTTCGAACGTGCCGGAAGATTCGCCGTGGCCGCGATAGTCGAAGCGCACGAACGCGCGGCCCTGGGTGCGGCAGAATGACTCCACCGCCAGCGCCTTGGTTCCGTTCATATTGGAACGGTAGCCGGTGCAAAACACGATCCCCGGAAGTTTGCCGGGGACCTTGCGATAGGCGATAGTACCGCCCTCACCGCGGCTGTGATTTCGTGGCTTGAGTTCCGTCATCGCGGATGAAGGAGGCCTGGCTGAACGCGGGGCGCCATGGCTTTGTCGACCAACAGCATTACCAGCGACCCTAACACCGCCCGCACCCCGCCGGGAACGCCGGCCGTGATGCAGGTGTTGCCCGCGCTCGAAGCGGGCGGGGTGGAACGCGGCACCGTCGATGTCACCGCCGCCCTCACCGCCGCCGGCTGGCGCGCCATCGTGGCATCCAGTGGCGGCCCCATGGTGCGCGAAATCCTGCGCGCCGGCGGCGTCCATGTGCAGTTGCCGCTCAACACGCGCAATCCGCTGCGCTTCCGCGCCAATGCCCGGGCGATTACCGAAGCCGCGCGCGAACACCAGGTTTCGCTGATCCATGCCCGCTCCCGCGCCCCCGCCTGGAGCGCCGTCGGCGCGGCGCGCGCGCTGAAACTGCCGTTCGTCACCACGTTCCACGGCACCTACAGCCACGGCAATCCGCTCAAGCGCTACTACAACTCGGTGATGCTGCGCGGCGATCGCGTGATCGCCATTTCCAACTTCATCGCTGAACACATCCGCGAGGTCTACAAGGTCGACGAAGCCAAACTCGTCACCATCCCGCGCGGCGTCGATGTCGCGACCTTCGACCCGGCCGCAGTCCACCCGCACCGCATCGCACGCCTGTCCAAGGCGTGGCGCTTGGCCGACGACGCACACGTCATCCTGATGCCCGCGCGCCTCGCCCGGTGGAAGGGCCATCAAACCGTCATCGAGGCCTTGCCGCTGTTACAGCGTGAAGACGTCTGCTGCGTGTTTGTCGGCTCCGCCAAGGGCCGCGACAGCTACGTGGCGGAATTGGATCGCCTCGTGCGCGCCAACAAGCTCGAACACAAGGTGCGGTTCGTCGACCACGAGCTCGACATGCCCGCCGCCTACATGATGGCGGCGGTGGTGGTGTCCGCCTCCACCGATCCGGAAGCGTTCGGCCGTGTCGCCGCCGAAGCCCAGGCCATGGGCCGTCCGGTGATCGCCACCGATCACGGCGGGGCCCGCGAAACCGTGGTGCCGGGCGAAACCGGTTGGCTGGTGCCGCCGCGCGATCCGCCGGCGCTGGCCGCGGCCATCAGTCACGCGCTCAGCTTGTCGCCGGAAATGCGCCACATCGCCGGCAGCCGGGCGCGCGCCCACATCATCCGCAACTTCAGCCTCGAAGGCATGTGCTCCGCTACGCTCTCCGTGTACCGCGAGTTGCTCGGCCGCTGATGCCAACACCCATCGGCCGCCGCCGCATTCTGGTCATCAAGCACGGCGCCCTGGGCGATTTCGTGCTGGCCACCGGCCCGTTCACCGCGATCCGCGCGCACCACTTGGCGGATTCGGTCACGCTCCTCACCACGCCGCCGTTCGCCGATTTCGCCCGGCTTAGCAGCCTGTTCGATGAAGTGTGGACCGACACCCGCCCGGGCCCGTTCCAGGTCGGCGCGTGGCTCGATCTAATCCACCGTCTGCGCGGCGGCGGCTTCGCCCGCGTCTACGATCTGCAAACCTCCGATCGCAGCAGCCTGTACTTCCGCTTCTTCGCGCGGCCCAAACCGGAATGGAGCGGCATCGCCCCCGGTGCCTCGCACCGGCACACCAATCCCAACCGCACCCGCATGCACACCATCGACCGTCAGGCCGATCAGCTCCGCGCCGCCGGCATCGACCACACCCCGCACCCCGACCTCTCGTGGTCGCGCACCGATATCAGCGGCCTGGGCCTGCCCAAGCGCTACGCGCTCTTGGTCCCCGGCGGCTCCGCCCACCGTCCGGCCAAGCGCTGGCCCGCCGCCAAATACGCCGAACTCGCCAGCCGCTTGGCCGCGCGCGGGCTCACCCCCGTCGCCGTCGGCGGTGCCGAAGACCGCGCCGTCACCCACGGCGCCGTGGCAGCCGGTGGCCAGGATCTCGCCGGGCAAACCAGCCTCGCCGAATTGGTCGAAATCGCCCGCGGCGCGGAATTGGCGGTGGGCAACGATTCCGGCCCCATGCACGTCGCCGCCACCGTGGGGTGCCGCGCCGTGGTGTTGTTCAGCCACGAATCCGATCCGGCGTTGTGCGCCCCGCGCGGTCCCGAAGTGCGCATCCTGCGCAAACCCAAACTCGCCGATCTCAGCGTCGATGAGGTGGCGGAAGTTGCGCTGAAGGGTCAGGACCTCAAGGTATTCGGATGACCGTCCCCGAATTTCCGCCGTTCGCCGGCTTCCCCGCGGGCACCACCAAGTTCCTGGCCGGCCTCACCAAGCACAACGACCGCGCCTGGTTCGCCGCCCACCGCGCCGACGCCGATGCGTTCTATCTCGCCCCAGCCCAATCGTTTGTGGCCGCGCTCGGGCCCAAGCTGCAGCGCATCTCGGCATCCGTCCGCTTCGATCCGCGCGTCAACGGCTCCATCGGCCGCATCTACCGCGATACCCGTTTCGCCAAGGACAAGTCGCCGTACAAAGACCACCTCGACCTGATGTTCTGGCACGGCGAACACAAGGGCTGGACCCATCCGGTGTTCTGGTTCCGCCTCCGCGCCGACCGCGTGATGCTGGGCGTCGGCATGTACGACTTCGAGCCGCCGCAGCTCGCCGCCTACCGCGCCGCGGTGACCGATCCGGTCAAGGGCAAGGCGCTCGCCGCCGCCATCGCCAAGGTGCAAAAGGCCGGCTACCAACTGGGCGGCGACCGCCGCAAAAAGGTCCCGCGCGGGTTCGACGCGGATCACCCGCGCGCGGCGTTGCTGCTCCACGATGGCTTGACCGCCATGCTCGAAGTGACGCTGCCCGCCGAGCTGCGCGGGCCCAAGTTCGTCGATTGGTGCGCTGCCCACTACAAGGCGCAGTGGCCGATTGGCTCGTGGCTGTTGAAGTACGTGACCACGGCCTAGCGGGACTTGTCCCCGCTCCCACCTAGTGGGGGATGGCCAGCAAGGGGCGTCCAATCGTAGGGCTTGCCCGAACCGGCCTTGAACTCTGCGCGTGCCTCAACAATGCCCTCGACCAAATCGAGCGGCAGGTCAGGGTTTTGGGCGGCGATCCGCAACACCATTTGTTTGCGGGCCGACGCTAGCGCGGCGAACTTGCGGGGCCTCGTCATACCCGCAATGTAGATCGCAACGCGTCAGAGTGGCCACAGCCCCACCTTCCGCACGCCCGTTCGCTTGACAGCCTATGGAATCGCCGTACGTTCCGCGCTTCTCTGGTGGAAGGTATGCCTGTGGTTGCCATCACACTGCCGGACGGTAGCGTCCGCAAATTCCCCGGCCCGGTAACGGGCGCTGCGCTGGCGGCCGATATCGGCCCCGGCCTCGCCAAGGCTGCGATCGCCGCCAAGGTCGACGGGGCAGTGTGGGATCTCACCCGGCCCATTGAGCAGGATGCCAAGGTCGCTATCGTCACCCGCAAGGACGACGACGCGACGGTCTACGACCTGCTGCGCCACGATGCCGCCCACGTGATGGCGGCGGCGGTGAAGGAGCTGTACCCGGAAACCCAGATCACCATCGGCCCCAACATCGAAGACGGGTTCTTCTACGACTTCAGCCGCGCCACGCCGTTCCAGCCGGATGACTTGGTCAAGATCGAAGCGCGCATGAAGGAGATCGTGCAGCGCGATGTGCCGGTCACGCGCGAAGTGTGGCAGCGCGACAAGGCGGTGCAGTACTTCCACGACATGGGCGAGAAGTACAAAGCCGAGATCATCGCCAGCATCCCGTCCCACGAAGACGTCACGCTCTACCGCCACGGCGATTTCGTCGACCTGTGCCGCGGGCCCCATCTGCCGTCGTCGGGCAAACTTGGCGGCGGCTTCAAGCTGTTGAAGCTCGCCGGCGCCTATTGGCGTGGCGATTCGAAGAACGAGATGCTGCAGCGCATCTACGGCACCGCGTGGCGCGACGAGAAGGAACTGAACGCCTACCTCACGCGCATCGAGGAAGCCGAAAAGCGCGACCACCGCCGCATCGCCAAGGAAATGGACCTGTTCCACTTCCAAGAAGAAGCGGCCGGCATGGCGTTCTGGCACCCCAATGGCTGGACGCTGTACCGCGCGCTGGAAGACTACATCCGCGCCCGCCTGCGCAAGGCCGATTACCAGGAAGTCCGCACCCCCACGCTGATGGACCGCACGTTGTGGGAGCAGTCGGGCCACTGGGAAAAGTTCGGTCACCACATGTACACGACCGAATCGGAAGAGCGCACCTTCGCGCTCAAGCCGATGAACTGCCCGGGCCACATCCAGATCTACAAGCAGGGCATCAAAAGCTACCGCGATCTGCCCTACCGCATGGCCGAGTTCGGCGCGTGCCACCGCTACGAACCGAGCGGAGCGCTGCATGGCCTGATGCGCGTACGCGGGTTCACGCAAGACGACGCCCACATCTTCTGCACCGAAGCGCAGATCACGCCGGAAACGAAATCGTTCTGCGACCTGTTGCTTGATGTCTACAAAGACTTCGGGTTCAGGGATGTCCGCGTGAAGTTCTCCGACCGGCCCAAGGTGCGCGCCGGTTCCGATGAAACGTGGGACCGCGCCGAAGCCGCGTTGCGCAATGCGGCCCAAGCCGCCGGCCTGGAAGTCACGCTCAACCCCGGCGAAGGCGCGTTCTACGGGCCGAAGCTCGAATTCGTGCTGCGCGATACCATCGGCCGCGATTGGCAGTGCGGCACCCTGCAGGTGGACTTCGTGCTGCCCGAGCGGTTGGGCGCCCAGTACACGGCGGAAGACGGCACGCGCCAGCGCCCCGTGATGCTGCACCGCGCCATCCTGGGGTCGCTCGAGCGCTTCACCGGCATCCTGATCGAGCACTACGCGGGCAAGTTCCCGCTGTGGCTGGCGCCGGTCCAGGTCGCCATCGCCACCATCACGCAAGACGGCGACGCCTACGCCAACCAGGTGTCGGCGCGCCTGCGTGCGGCCGGCCTGCGGGTAACCCTCGATTTGGCCAACGAAAAGATCAACTACAAGGTGCGCGAGCACTCGCTGGCGAAAGTCCCGGTGTTGCTCGCCATCGGCAAACGCGAAGCCGAACAAGAAACCGTGTCTATCCGCCGCTTAGGCTCGGACGGCCAGGAAGTCCTTGCGCTGAGCGAGGCGGTGGCTAGACTCGCCGCGGAAGCGAGGGTTCCGGGGCAATAGTGCGGGCGCAACGCCTGTATCTTGAAAAGCCCGGGTCCCGGCGCAACTTTCTAATTGAGTTGAGTGCGGGAGTGCGCCCCGCCAGCAAAGGAGCCGCTACATAGTAGTCAGACGTCCCAGTCAGACGCCGCCCACCCGTAAAGGGCCGCGGATCAATGACATGATCAATGTCGCCACCGTGCGACTCATCGACCACACCGGCGAGAACGTAGGCGTAAAGACGATCAACGAGGCCATGAACATGGCCCGCGACGTTGGCCTGGACTTGGTCGAAATTTCCCCGAATTCCGATCCGCCGGTCTGCAAGATCCTCGACTACGGCAAGTTCAAGTACGAGGAGCAGAAGAAGACCGCGGTCGCGCGTAAGAAGCAAAAGGTCATCGAGATCAAAGAGATCAAGATGCGCCCCGGCATCGACGTGCACGACTACGACGTCAAGATGCGCGCCATGAAGGGCTTCCTCGAAGAAGGCGACAAGGTGAAGGTGACGCTGCGGTTCCGTGGCCGCGAGCTCGCCCACCAAGAGCTCGGCATGAAGGTCCTGTTCCGGGTCCAAGGCGACCTCGCCCTGCTGGCCAAGGTCGAACAGAACCCGATCATGGAAGGCCGTCAGATGACCATGGTCATGTCGCCCAAATAGGGACGGATGATGCGCAGAGCGGCGGCGAAGGTTGTCCTACTAACGTTCGCCGCGCTCGCGCTCACCGCCTGCGCCACCCAGCCCGATGTTCCCGGCGCCGACCTGCCGGGCTTCTTTTGGGGCCTGTTGCATGGCTGGATCGCGCCGCCCGCGTTGATCGCCGAGCTGTTCACCGATTACCGCATCTACGCCTACCCAAACTCCGGCGGCTGGTACGACCTCGGCTTCGTGCTGGGCGCGTCGTCGTGGGCCGGCAGTTGCCCGTTCTGGCGCCGCCGCCCGTGGCGCCGCGACGGCCCGATGGCCTAAGGCCGGCGCGCCCAGCGCGTTGCGGCGGCCCGCAACAGGTTGGCCGACAGCATGAACCCCCCTGCCGCCAACAGCACCGCGCCGACCAAGCTTGGCGCCACGGGGGCCATCAACCACCCCCGCGTGGCGAGCGTGGCAACAATGACGGTCTCGGCAGTGGTCGCGACGAGTAGGGGCGCCGCCGGGTAGGGCTTCGCCCAAAAGAATCCGGGCACGCGCGTCACGTACAAGACCGCCTGGGTCCCCGCGTATACCAACCAAACGAACATCACCGTCTGCGTTTCCGCTACGCCCAGCCGCAGCCCATGGGCCGCGGTCCAGTACACCGCACCGCTGAACGCCAGCAGCAGCGCCGCCTGGCCAATCCCGGCGGCAATGAGCTGACGCACGGCCCACCGATCCGGCAGCCGCGACGGAATCGTCCGGTCCGCCGACAGCGCCATGGTCGCCGCGTCGGTCAAGAACATGAACACCACCATCAGCAATGGGGTCAGCAGGAACTGACCAAAAGCGACCACGCCGGCGGCGAGCAGCGTTGGCACCGCCAACTTGCGGGTAATCATCGTCAGCGCGAATGTTTGCATCCGCTGATACACCCGCCGGCTGCCGTCGATGGCGGCGATGATTTCGCCCAAGCCGGGCCGGGTCAGAATCACGCTGGCCGCCGCCTTTGCCACGTCCGTCGCCGAGGCAACGGCAATGCCCACCTCGGCCTGACGCAATGCGGGTGCATCGTTGACCCCATCGCCGGTCATGCCGACCGTATGGCCGGCGCGTTGCAGCACTTGGATCAGGCGGAACTTGTCTTCCGGGAAGACCCCGGCGAATACGTCGAAGCTGCCTACGTCGGCGCCATCCATCGCCAATGTGCCTGCGGGCGCCACCGCGCCGGTGATGCCGACCGCCTGCGCCACCGCCCGTGCCGTCGCTTCGCCGTCGTCGGTGACTAGCACCACGCGAACCCCATGGGCCCGCAGGTTGGCAATCAGGGCCGCGGAATCGGCCCGGGGCGGATCGCTCAGGGCAATCAGCCCGTCCACGTGCAGGGCGCCGTCGCGTTCCGTCGCGACGGCCAGAACACGTCCTCCGTCGGCCGCCATCCGCGCAACCTCCGGCACAAGTTCGCTCCACGGCGTTGCCGCCAGCGCGGCGAGCACTGCGGGCGCGCCTTTCATGATGCGGCTCGCCCCGCCGCCGCGGTCGATCGTCGCTTCGGTTCGTTTGGCTGCCGGATCGAACGGCGTGAACGACAGGCGCGCTGGGGCATCGGCCAGCAGACCGCGTTCGCGGGCACTATCCAGCACCGCAAGGTCGATCGGGTCCTGGGTCGCTTCGTCAGACGCCACGGCGGCCCATCGCAGCACGTCGCTTTGCGTCGCTGCGCCAAACGCAACAATCTCGCCCACGGCCAAGCGGTTTGCGGTAATGGTGCCGGTCTTGTCGAGGCAGATCACGTCCATCGTGGCCGCGTCCTCGATCGCCGACAAACGCGTGATCAGGACTCCGTCACCGGCCAGTGCGCGCGCACCCAACAGCGCCGACAGCGTGAACATAATCGGCAGCGCCACCGGCACTGAGGCGACCAACAGCATCAGCCCAAACGGCAGCATCGTGATCACGTCCGCGCCGCGCGCCAACGTTGCGGCGAGCACCGCGGCGGCCAGCAGGATGACCAATCCGCCCAGCCAATTCGCAATCTTCACGATGGTCCGCTCGAACCGGCGCGGCGCTTCGGCCAAGCGCACCAGATCGGCGGTCTTGCCGAAGAACGTGCGCATGCCGGTGGCGGTGACCACTCCGGTTGCCTCACCGCGGGTCACCAAGGCGCCGGAATACAGCGCCTCCCCGGCCTGCCGCTCGACCGCGAGCGACTCACCGGTCAGCGTGGACTGATCGACCATCACGTGGCCGTCGGCAATCACGACGTCGGCGGGAACGATGTCGCCCAGGCGAATCCGCACCACGTCGTCCGGGACCAGCGCGGCGGCAGGAATCTGCTGCCACGCCGCATCCCGCAGCACTCGCGCGTTCACCACCAGCCGCGCGCGCAACAAGGCAAGTGCGCGCTGCGCCCGGTTCTCCTGCACGAAGCCCAGGACCGCGTTGAAGACAAGGAGAGCGGCGATCATGGCAGCCTCGAACTGCCGCCCCAGGACGACATTCAAGATCACCGCAAGCTCAAGCATCCCGGGAACGACGCCCCAGAACTTGCCCAGCAATGCGCGGATCCGGTTAGCGCGGGGCGGCTCGATTTCGTTGCGGCCAACCTGCAGCAGCCGTGCGGCCGCGACCGCACTGGTGAGGCCGGCCGTGGCGGCAGACGGGGTGGGCGACCGCTCGTCGGCGCGATTCATGATGTTTGGTTTCCAGGTTTGGCGGCGCAGGTTCATGCTCGCGTGAACGGTGCGGGTGGGCGTTGATCGGTATCAATGCGTTGCCACCGCACTATCGGCATTCGTGGGATCGGGGGTGACCATTGGCGCACGATGCAGATCACCATGGGCTCAGGCCGCGCTCGCTCGACTGGCTGCCGGATGCGATCCGCGAGCGCGCCCCCGAACGCCGGCTCGGAGCCGGCGAAACATTGTTCCGCCAGGGCGAGCACGCGGCCGCGATCTTCGGCGTTGCGGAAGGACGGGTCCGGCTGATCCGCTCCGCGGGCAGTGATCGTTCGGTCGTGCTCCACACGGCCCAGGCGGGCGAGTTCCTTGCGGAGGCTGCGTTGTTCGCCGGCGCATATCAATGTGATGCGGTGGCCGCGGTCGACTCTCGCGTCCGGGTGTATTCCAAACGCGATCTGGTCGCCGCCTTGCGCCGCGACCCGGATTTGGCAGCGCGCTTCATGGCGGTGCTGTCGCAGCAACTGCACGCCCTGCGCACGCGGCTGGAAGAGCGCAACATCCGCTCGGCGCGCGAGCGCCTGCTGCACCATTTGGCCCTCGCCGCCGGTCCCGACGGCCGCACCGTGCGCCTCGCGGGTACGGTGATGGATCTGGCCGCGGACCTCGGCCTCACCCACGAGGTGGTCTATCGGACCCTGGCGGCGCTGGCTAAGGACGGCGCCATCGCGCGCCCAGCGGCCGACGTAATCGTCCTGGCCGCCGGAGCGGTATGATCTGGATCATACCGTCCGGCTGACCGGGTCCTTATGTGTTGGAGAGGTTCTCCTCGCTACCAGGAAGGTCGGTCATGACAACGTCGCTCACCAAACTCGGAATCGCCGTGCTCGCGGTCTCTGGCGCCGTCGGTCTCGGCGCCCTCGTGGGCGCACCGATCCACTCCGCGATGTCACAGGCCGCCGCGGGCAATGGCGCCGCGGCTGCCAATCCCATGGCCGCCATGATGGCGATGCACGGCGCGCAGATGACGGCGATGCCCGGCGCCACGGCCGCCGCCATGCCGGGTCACGACATGGGTGTGATGGCGCCGGTGCAGGCGGGCCAGGCTGCGTTCGGCGCCATCCAAGAGATTGTCGCGAAGCTCGAAGCCGATCCGGCCACCGATTGGACCAAGGTCGACCTCGAAGCGCTGCGCCAACACCTGATCGATATGGACGCGATCACGCTTGGTGCCGAGGCGCAGGCCGCGCAGGTTCCCGGCGGCTTGGCGATTACCGTAACGGGCGCTGGCCGCACCCTCGCGGCGATCCAGCGCATGCTGCCCGCCCACGCCGATGAACTCAGCCAGCTCAACGGCTGGACCGCCAAGACCGAATCGCTGCCCGGCGGCATCTTGCTGACCGTCACGGCGAGCGACGCTGCCGAGGTTCAGCACATCCGCGGCCTCGGCTTCATCGGGCTGTTGGCCAGCGGTGCGCACCACCAGCCGCACCACTTGGCGATCGCCACTGGCGCTCCGGTGCACCAGCACTAGCCGGACAATAGGAGAGCTACCATGGACCTTATCTCACGCCGCAGTCTGCTCGTGCTGGCCGGTGCTGGTGCCGCTGGCGCCGCCATCAATTGGCTGCTGCCTGGCTCGGCGCAAAGTGCCCTTGGCGCCGGTCCGGCGCTGCCCATTCCGGCGCTGATCGAAGCGCGGGATGGTCAACCGGTCACCTTGGCGCTGCAGACCGGCCGCCACAGTTTCGGTGTTGGGCCCGAAGTCGCCACGACCGGCATTTCGTCCGGCTACCTTGGTCCCGTCGTGCGGGTTCGCAGCGGCGACACGATTCCATTCCGGGTGGAAAACCGCCTGGCCGAAGAGAGTACCTTGCACTGGCACGGCATGCTGATTCCGTCGAGCGTCGACGGCGGTCCCCACAACTCGATTCGCGCCGGTGGCGTGTGGCAGCCCGCGCTCGCGGTGCGGCAGCCGGCCGCCACCCTATGGTTCCATCCCCACCCGCACGGGCGCACCGGCCGCCAGGTCTATTCCGGCATGGCCGGCATGATGATCGTGACCGATGGCGCCGACCGCGACCTCGGGTTGCCCAATACCTATGGCGTCGATGATCTACCGCTCGTGCTGCAGGACAAGCGCTTCGCCCGGGATGGGCAGTTGGTCTACGCGGCGGACATGATGACGCTGATGGACGGCATGCGCGGTGACACGCTGTTGGTCAACGGCGTGGCCGGGCCGACCGCGCGCGTGCCCGCCGGGTTTGTGCGCCTGCGGGTGCTCAACGCCGCCAATGCCCGGAACTTCGACCTGCGGTTCTCCGATGGCCGCCCGTTCTACGTGATCGGCGGCGATGCCGGGTTGTTGCCCGCGCCGGTGGAGCTGACCGGCCTCGTCATGGCGCCGGCCGAGCGCTACGAAATCCTGGTCGACTTCACCAACCGCAAGCCGGTCGATCTGCTCACCGGTGCCGATCAGCACAGTGGCGGAATGATGGGCATGATGGGCGGCGGTTCCGCCGCGGGGCCGCTGCTGCGGTTCCAGCCCGACGCCGCGCTGCCAGTGGCTGTTGCGCGTCTGCCCCGTGTGCTCGTGGCAAGCGCGGCGCCCGACGCAAAGTCGGCTGTCACGCGCCGCAAGTTCACGCTCGATCCGGTCATGGGCCCCGGCATGATGGGCGGGCGGCCGGTCAGTTCGGAATCAGGCCTGCCGCAGGTTCTGTCGATCAACGGACGTCCGTTCGGCATGGACCGCGTCGATGCCACCGCCAAGCTTGGCACGAGCGAGATCTGGGAAATTGTCGCGTCCGACATGGCGCACCCGTTCCACATGCACGGCGTGAGCTTCCGCATTCTTACGAAGGACGGTGCTGCGCCGCCCGCGCAGGAAGCCGGTTGGAAGGACGTGGTCTTGGTGCAGAAGCGCGCGGAACTGCTGGTGAATTTCACCCAGCCCGCCGCCAGCCATCAGCCGTTCATGTTCCACTGCCACATCCTGGAGCACGAAGATCAGGGGATGATGGGGCAGTTCGCGGTGGTCTAGGCGGCCGCGGGTGCCGCCCGCAGTTCGCGGCGCGCCTGGGTGATGATCGAATAGGCGCTGCTCAGTTGCAGCCCCGCCAGCACCAAGCCCACCGCCAGATCGGGCAGCGGCGACCCGAACCCGGCCACGCCTACGCCCGCCGCAATCACGGCCAAGTTGCCGATCGCATCGTTGCGGCTGCACAGCCACACCGAGCGCAGGTTGGAATCGCCGTTGCGGTGGCGGTACAGCAGCACCGCGCACACCACGTTCACCACCAGCGCCAGGGCGCCCACCGTGCCGATCGCGCCGGCATGGGGCACCTCGGCCACGAACAGCCGCACCAGCGCGGTGACGGCGATGCCCAGCCCCAGCGCGCCCATCGCCAGCCCCTTGGCCATGCCGGCCGCGGCGCGCCACCGCAGGCTGCGGGCCGCCACGTACAGGCTCAGGCCGTAGGCCACCGAGTCGCCGAAGAAGTCGAGGGAGTCCGCCTGCAGCGCCGTCGAATGCGCGAGGATCCCGGCCGCGCCTTCGATGAAGAACATCAATGCGTTGAGCACCAGCACGATCCACAGCGTCCGGATCACCGCCGCAGTGCGCGGCAGCGCCGCTACGCCGTGGTCGTGCCCATGGTCATGCCCGTGGTCGTCGTCGCAGGCGCTCATCCCTCGGCCTCGTCTTCGCCCACGTGGGCCACCAGGTCGGCGATCACCGACCGCACGTGGGCGTCGGCGGCGCTGTAGAACACCTGCTTGCCTTGCCGC
The DNA here is from genome assembly GCA_947481575.1 of Alphaproteobacteria bacterium. GTDB lineage: Bacteria > Pseudomonadota > Alphaproteobacteria > UBA2966 > CAIVPW01 > CANKGV01. Next base: position 138,993 of record CANKGV010000001.1, on the reverse strand, counting down.
CGCGCCCGCACCAGCCGCGCGCCGCGCAGCAGGCGCAGGTGGTGGCTCACCAAGGACGGCGTCAGGCTCAGCTCCGCCGCGATGTCGCTCACCGCCCGCTCGGTCTCCAGGCAGCACAGCAGGATGCCAAGGCGGTTCGCCTCGCCCATGATGTGCAGCATTTCCGCCAGTTCGATGGTTTGGTCGGGCGACAGGCGCATCGGCTCACGTCCGCGTGTACATATGAACAACTGTTCATACGTTGGTGGCGTGGCCGGGAAGAGTCAACCCCGTGCGGATTCCGCGTGGGCTTCCCTTGCTTGTGCGGAACCGGGCCGCTATAAGCCCTGCTTTCCGGCCCCCAGGGCCCGAGAAGGAAATCTATCGTGCCGAAAATGAAGACCAAGAGTGGCGCCAAGAAGCGCTTCAAGATCACGGCCACCGGCAAGGTGAAGTCGGCGCAGGCCGGCAAGCGCCACCGCTTGATCTCGAACAGCCCAGCGCAGACGCGCCGCCTGCGTGGCACCAAGGTGCTGCGCAAGCAGGACGGCATCACCGTGAAGCAATGGCTGCCCTACGGGCGCCCATAAGTCCAACCGAGGCTAGACCGACATGGCACGCGTAACTCGCGCCGTTCCCCGTAAGGAAGCGCGCAAAAAGATTCTCGATCGCGCCAAGGGCTATCGCAACCGCGCGAAGTCCAGCTACCGCATTGCGTTCAACCGCACCACCCACGCGCTGCAGTACGCGTACCGCGACCGCCGGGTGAAGAAGCGCGAATTCCGCGCTCTGTGGATCGTCCGCATCAACGCCGCCGCCCGCGAGCTCGGGCTGACCTACGGCCGATTTATGTGTGGCCTCAAGGCCGCCGGCATCGAGGTCGACCGCAAGGTGCTCGCCGATCTCGCCGTGCGCGATCCGGGGGCCTTCAAGACGCTGGCGGACCAGGCACAGGCCGCGCTGGCATAAGCCGTCCGCCTTACCGCGTTGCAATCGTAAAAGGGGCCGGTTCATTCGGCCCCTTTTTCGTTTCTAGGATGCAGTCATGGACGACCTCGACACACTGACCCGCGCGGTGCTCGATCGCGTTGCCGCGGCATCCGCGGCGTCCGAATTGGAAGACCTCCGCGTCGGCGCGTTGGGCAAAAAAGGCACCATCACCGAACTGGTGAAGGGCCTGGGGTCGCTAGGCCCGGAAGAGCGCAAAGCGCGCGGCCAGGCGGTCAACCTCGCCAAAGACGCCATCGCCGCCGCCATCGATGCGCGCAAGGCCTCCTTCGCCGCCCGCGATCTGGAAGCCAAACTCGCCACCGAGCGCATCGACGTCACCTTGCCGGTGCGCCCCGAGGCATTGGGCCGCATTCATCCGGTCAGCCAAGTGATGGACGAAATCATCGCCATCTTCGCCGCCCAGGGCTTCACCGTCGCCGAAGGCCCCGACATCGAAGACGACTTCCACAATTTCACCGCGCTGAATATTCCGGCCAACCACCCGGCGCGGCAGATGCACGATTCGTTCTATCTGCCGAGAAAGGCCGACGGCACCCAGATGCTGCTGCGCACCCACACTTCGCCGGTGCAAATCCGCCACATGCAATCGCACCAGCCGCCGCACCGCATTATCGCGCCCGGCCGTACCTACCGCTGCGACTCCGATCAAACCCACACGCCGATGTTCCACCAGGTCGAAGGCCTGGTGATCGACCGCAACATCCACATGGGCCACCTGAAGGGCGTGCTGGAAGATTTCGTCCGCACCATCTTCGGCGTGCCGGATCTGAGCTTCCGCTTCCGCCCCAGCCACTTCCCGTTCACCGAACCGTCCGCGGAAGCCGACATCGGCTGCACCCGCAAAGGCGGCGAGTTCAAAATCGGCGGCAGCGATTGGCTGGAAATCTTGGGCTGCGGCATGGTGCACCCCAAGGTGCTGGAAGCCGCGGGCGTCGATTCCACCGAATGGCAGGGCTTCGCCTTCGGCCTCGGCATCGACCGCATCGCCATGCTGAAGTACGGCATCCCCGACCTGCGCGCCTTCTTCGAGGCGGACCTGCGCTGGCTGCGCCACTACGGCTTCGCGCCGCTCGATATCCCCAGCGTCGCCGGGGGGCTGAACCAATGAAGTTCACCCTCGGCTGGCTCAAGGAATACCTCGACACCTCGGCGTCGGTGACCGATGTGGGCGACAAACTCACCGCCCTCGGCCTCGAAGTCGAAGGCATCCACGATCCGGCGTCGGCGCTGGCCGCCTTCACCGTGGTGAAGGTGCTGGAAGCCAAGCCGCACCCCAACGCCGACAAGTTGCGCGTGTGCAGCGTGGAAACCGCATCGGGCGTCGTCGAAGTCGTGTGCGGCGCGCCCAATGCCCGCACCGGCATGAAGGCGGTGTACGCGCCGATTGGCGCCACCATCCCGGTGTCCGGCGACGTGCTGAAGAAAGCCAAGATCCGCGGCGTCGAATCGAATGGAATGCTCGTCTCCGAACGCGAGCTCGGCCTGTCCGACGAACACGAAGGCATCATCGAGTTGCCCGAAGGCACGCCGCTCGGGGCGCCGTTCGCCACCGTGCGCGGGTTGGATGATCCGCTGATCGAAATCGCCATCACGCCGAACCGCCAGGATTGCCTCGGCGTCCACGGCGTCGCGCGCGATCTCGCCGCGTCCGGCCTGGGGCGTCTGAAGCCGCTCACCATCCGCCCCGTGCCGGCCACGTTCGCCAGCCCGCTCAAGGTCGCGCTCCAGTTCGACGCCAATACTGCCGCCGCCTGCCCGTACTTCGTCGGCCGCTATGTGCGTGGCGTGAAGAACGGCCCCAGCCCCGAATGGCTGCAGCGCCGCCTGCGCGCCATCGGCCTGCGCCCGATTTCCGCGCTGGTCGACATGACCAACTTCATGGCGTTCGCATTCGCCCGCCCGCTCCACGTGTTCGACGCCGACACCGTCGCCGGCGCCCTGCAGGTACGCCTATCCCGCCCCGGCGAAACGCTCGCCGCGCTCAACGGCAAGACCTACGAGTTGGACGGCGAAGTCACGGTGATTGCCGACACCGATGGCCCGCTCGCCATGGGCGGCGTGATCGGCGGCGAAGCCTCCGGCTGCACGGCCGAAACCAAGAACGTGTTCATCGAATCCGCGCTGTTCGATCCGCTGCGCACCGCCGCCACCGGCCGCCGCTACCAGATCGAATCCGATGCCCGCTACCGGTTCGAGCGCGGCGTCGATCCCGAATTCGTCGTGGCGGGCATCGAAGAAGCCACGCGCCTGGTGCAGGAGTTGTGCGGCGGCGAGGCCAGCGAACTGGTGATCGCCGGCGCCGTGCCCAATTGGCGCCGCAGCTACGATTTGCGTCCCACGCGGGTCGCCAGCCTGGGCGGCCTCGATCTGCCCGAGGTTGAAATCAAACACATCCTCACCGCGCTCGGCTGCACCATCGAGCCGGCCGGCATCGTGCTCAAGGTCACGCCGCCGTCGTGGCGCCGCGATATCGACGGCGAGGCCGACCTGGTCGAAGAAGTCGTGCGCGTCCACGGCCTGAACGCGATTCGGGGTGTGCCGCTGCCGCCGCTCGCCCGCGCCCCCGGCACGGCGCTTACCGTGCCGCAGCGCCGCGTGCGCACCGCCAAGCGCGCCTTGGCCGCGCGCGGGCTCATGGAAGCCGTCACGTTCTCGTTCCTGCCCAGCAAGCTAGCGGGGCGCTTTGGCGGCGGCCAGCCGGAACTGATCCTGGTCAATCCGATCAGCGCCGATCTGGATGCGATGCGGCCCAGCCTGCTGCCCAACCTCCTCACCGCGGTCGGGCGCAACCTCAACCGCGGGCTGGAAAACCCGGCGCTGTTCGAAGTCGGCCCCACCTACGCCAACGACACGCCCGAAGGCCAGTCGCGCGTTGCGGCGGGTGTGCGCCAAGGCACCATCGGCGCGCGTCACTGGAGCGGCCCCCAGCGCCCGCTCGATGCCTATGACGCCAAGGCCGATGCGCTTGCCGTTCTGGAAGCGTGCGGCGCCGCTATCGCCACGGCGCAGGTCGTGGCCGGTGCACCCCCGTGGTACCACCCGGGCCGCTCCGGCACCGTGCGCCTCGGCCCCAAGGCGGTGCTGGCGTACTTCGGCGAATTGCACCCCGGCGTCCTGCGCGAGCTGGATATCCGCGGCCCCGCGGTCGCCTTCGAAGCGTTCTTGGATGCGATCCCGGCGCCGAAAGCCAAAGGCGCCAACCGCGCAAAGCTCAACGCCCCCGACCTGCTGGCGGTGGAGCGTGACTTCGCGTTCGTTGTGGATGCTGCCGTGGCCGCCGCCGATGTGGTACGCGCCGCCGAAAAGGCCGATCCCTTGGTGTCCGCCGTGGCGGTGTTCGACGAATTCGCCGGCAAGGGCGTGGCCGAAGGAAAGAAGTCGCTGGCGATCGCCGTGCGCCTGCAGCCGGTAACGGCCACGCTGACCGACGCCGAGATCGAGGCGGTCGCCGCCCGCATTGTCGCCGCCGTGGTCAAGGCGACCGGCGCCGCGCTCCGCACCTAACCTGCGGCGGCACGCCGGTCGCCGTACTTAGGGTATGGCTCTATCTGAGGCGGTTCTCGTTCCCGATGCCGCATCGTCTGCGTTGCCGAAACTGCTGCCTGGGCCTATTGCCGGGCGAAGATCACCGCCGGCACAAAAAGAAAGGCCCTTCCCATGCCGGAGCATGGGAAGGGCTCTGTCACGCAGAAGGGGGATGTTCCGCGCGTCAGCTAGTCGGCCTTCGGCCCGCGCTGGTCGGTGCGGTCCAGGCCCATCACCACGCGATGCGCCGCCGGGCCGTAGTGAACGACCACAAAGGTCACGTTCACCAGATCGCCCACGCTCACGCGATTGCTCTCGTTGCCCAGGATCGGATAGGTGTCCGGGCCGATCGTGACCGTGTGATTGACGGTGTCGATCTTGGTGACGATGCCGGTCATATAGCCGCCGTTGACCACATAGGCGGAACCGGCCGAGGCCACGGCGGGCCGCGTCTGCGCGGCCGCCGGGAAGGCTAGGGTGGTGAGGCCAATGGCAACGGCCACGCTGGCCGCCGTCCAAACGCCGAGAAGGTTGTGCTTGGTGCTCATGATGGCCTCTTAGCGCAGCGTGATTTCAACAACGCGGTTGCGCGGTTCGCGCACACCGTCGGCGGTCGCGACATCGGGCTGCTCTTCGCCCACGCCGCGGTTGTCGATGCGGCTGACCGGGATACCGCCCGCGATCAGCGCATCGCGGACTGCCATGGCGCGGCGTTCCGACAGGCGCTGGTTGTAGTCGTTGGGACCGGCCTTATCGGCCTTGCCCACCAGCAGAATGCGCACTGCCGGATCGTTCTTGGCTTCGCGGATCACCGATTCGACGATTGCGCGGCCATCGGCGGTCAGCGCCGATTTGTCGAAGTCGAAGTAGATCGCCATGGCGACGTTGCGGGCCAGCTGCTGTGCCGGACGCGCGACGGCGGGCGGCGGGGTCTGGACCGGCACCGGCGGAACAACGACCGGCGGCACGACGGCCGGCGGTGCCGCTTGGGCAACCGGCGCGGGCGGCGGTGGCGGTGGCGGTGGCAGGACGGGCTGGCACGGCAGAGCCGTGGCGGCAGGCGCGGCCGGCGCAAGCTTGAGATTGTCGCAGGCGATTTCCGCCAGCGTGCGGTTCACGCTGCCGCTGGTCACCTTGGCCGGGCGTACGTCTTTGCCCTGGTCCAAAGCCTGGCGGTAGTACGGCGCCGCCAAATCCATACGGCCCTGGGCCTGATAGGCCGAAGCCAGGTTGAGCGCGTAGTACGGCTCGTTCGCCGTCTCTTTCACCGCACCGGCGTAATACTTGCCGGCCTCCTTGTAGCCCGGGCTGGTGAAGCGGGTGTTGTACACCTCGCCGCAGCCGGCCGCGGCCAGCAATACCAAGCCAAGCGGAACGGCGCGCAGTGCGCGCGAGGTAGTCACGGTTTGTCTCCACGTCTTGTGCATGGGGACCTCTTTTCTGTGGGAAGGGATGGGGAAGGGCGGCGGCGGGGGGGCCGGTGGCGCGCTGCCAAACCGGGCTGAATACGTGGGAATGGGCAAATCGAAGGTCAAGCCAAAGGTGTGACGGGCAAACACGAGGGCAAAGGAGCGCACCGCAACCGCGCGGCGGCTACCCAGCAAATATTCCCGCCAACTGTGGCGGGCCTCGGGCAACCCCGGGGTTTTGTTGTGGCTTTCGTCGTACGGCATTGCACTCGCCCTGGTTGGCCCTGCGCCTTGTTGGCGCGGCAAGCGATCGGCTACCGGCAATGGGTACCAGGATCCACGCCAAGCCCATGTTCAGAAGCGAACACCATGGGGTGGCCACGGAGTCAGGGACGGACGATCACGTCGTTGAGCGACGCGTGCACCGTCAGTTCGTCGCCGTATTCGATGTAGCCGAGCCTGCGGAACCGGTTCATGAACTGGTTGATGCGCGACCGCGTGGTGCCCACCCGCGCCGCCAGTACGCCCTGGCTGATATTGGGAATGGCGATCAATTTGCCGTCCCGGCCGCCGCTCGCCATTTCCAGCAGCAGGCGCGCCAGACGGTGCTCGGCCGAATGAATCATCTGCTCCGCCAGATCGGCCTCGACCTGAACATTGCGCGCCAGCAGGAACCCCACCAGCGCCGCAGCCATGCGCGGGTCGTCCCGCACCAGCCGGGTCATCGCCGCCTTGTCGATCCGGGTCACGGCCGCCGCGGTGGTGGCGACGGCGGTGGTCAGGTGGAGCGGATATCCGGCCAAGCAGCTTTCGCCGAAGAAGTCTCCGTGCCCCAGAACCGCGAGGATCGCTTCCTTGCCTTCGGCCGATAGCACCCGCAGCTGGATCGCGCCGTCCTCCACGTAGAACACGGCATCTCCGGTGTCGCCCTGCCGGAACGCGGCTTGCCCGGCCCGCAATCGCAGTCTGGTGCAACCGCCGCCGAGGCGGGCCTTTACCAGTGCATCGTCGGCGCGCGCTACTGCAAGCTGCGCTGTCGTCATATGGGCAACGAATGGGTCTTTCGGAAGACGCGGCATTCTGCCTCCGGCGAACGATGGAGTGCACTCTACGGTAGTATGTCGCGCAGCAGATTGACCCGGCGCAAGATAAAGATTCGTTGCCCCCCGGTATCGGCCACTGCATTCGGGGCCGGTCGCCAAGCCGGACCGATACGTAATGTATTGCATTCTGCACCCGGCTCTGCTATATTTATCGCCACCGTACAGCAGGGCTGTGGGTAAAATGGTACAAACTGTATCCAATGAGCGGCAGAGCTGGCGTAAATCCCGCGTATTTACGCAAACGCGATGCACAGGCGTCGTCCGTAAACCGTCCGTATTTACGGTGGGCCGGTCCAACCCAGTTGCCGCAACCCGTTCGCGCGTAGATTCCGCGTATTTACGCGCGGCGGCGGCCCCAGCCGGGTCCGCGGGAGACTCCGCGTCCTGCCCCGCCTTGTGACCCCCAACCCTCGATGGTACAAGCCGCGCCAATGGTTGCGCTCTCCCACATCCGCAACTTCTCGATCATCGCCCACATCGACCACGGCAAGTCCACGCTGGCGGACCGGCTGATCGAGGCGTGCCAAGGCCTGGAAGCGCGCGAAATGCGCGCGCAGGTGCTCGACTCGATGGATATCGAGCGGGAGCGCGGCATCACGATCAAAGCCCAGACCGTCCGGCTCAACTACAAAGCCAAGAACGGCGAGGACTACGTCCTCAACCTCATGGACACGCCGGGCCACGTCGACTTCTCGTACGAAGTGAGCCGCAGCCTGGCCGCGTGCGAAGGCTCGATCCTGCTGGTGGACGCCAGCCAAGGCGTCGAAGCCCAAACCCTCGCTAATGCGTACCTCGCAATCGAAGCCGGCCACGAAATCGTGCCGGTGCTGAACAAGATCGACCTGCCCGCCAGCGACCCGGACAAAGCCAAGGCCCAGATCGAGGACGTGATCGGGTTGGACGCGTCGGAAGCGATCCTGATCTCGGCCAAAACCGGTAAGGGCATCCCCGATGTGCTGGAGGCCCTGGTCAACCGCTTGCCCGCGCCCAAAGGCGACGCCGATGCGCCGCTCTCTGCGCTACTGGTCGATTCCTGGTACGACGCCTACCTCGGCGTCGTCGTGCTGGTACGGGTGAAAGACGGCACCCTGCGCAAGGGCATGAAGATCCGCATGATGTCCAACGGCGCTGCCCACGTGATCGAGCAGATCGGCACGTTCAAGCCGAAGCTCACCCAGGGCGATGCGCTGGGTCCGGGCGAAATCGGCTTCGTCATCGCCGGCATCAAGGAAGTCGCGGAAACCAACGTCGGCGACACCATCACCGAAGATCGCCGCCCGGTCGACAAACCGCTCGCCGGTTTCAAGCCGTCCGTGCCGGTGGTGTTCTGCGGCCTGTTCCCGGTCGATGCCGACGACTTCACCCATCTGCGCGAAAGCCTGAACAAGCTCCGGCTGAACGATTCGGCGTTTCACTTCGAAACCGAAACCTCCGCCGCGTTGGGCTTCGGCTTCCGCTGCGGGTTCCTAGGCCTGCTGCATCTGGAAATCGTCCAGGAGCGCCTGTACCGCGAGTTCAATCTCGACCTGATCGCCACCGCGCCGTCCGTGGTCTACCGCGTCCACATGACCGACGGCACGATGCAGGAGTTGCACAACCCCGCCGACCTGCCGGAAGAAACGCGCATCAAGGCGATGGAAGAGCCGTGGATTCACGCCACCATCATGGTGCCCGACGCCTACCTCGGCTCGGTGCTGAAATTGTGCGAAGAACGCCGCGGCGAGCAGGTTGATCTCGGCCACACCGGCAGCCGCGCGGTGGTGAAATACCACCTGCCGCTCAACGAAGTGGTGTTCGATTTCTACGACCGGCTGAAGTCGGTCTCCAGCGGGTATGCGAGTTTCGACTACGAGCTGTTCGGCTACCGCGAAAACGCCCTCGTGCGCATGGGCATCCTGATCAACGGCGAGCCGGTCGATGCGTTGGCCAGCATCGTTTACCGCGCCAACGCCGAGGCGCGCGGCCGTCAGCTGTGTGAGCGGCTGAAGGAGTTGATCCCGCGCCAGATGTTCCAGATCGCGATCCAAGCCGCGATCGGCGGCAAGATCGTTGCCCGCGAAACCGTCAGCGCCATGCGCAAAGACGTGCTGGCCAAATGCTACGGCGGCGACGTCAGCCGCAAACGCAAACTGCTCGATAAGCAGAAGAAGGGCAAAAAGCGGATGCGCCAGTTCGGCAAGGTCGACATTCCGCAGGAAGCATTCATCGCCGCCCTCAAGATGGGCGATAGCTAGCCATGACCGAAGCCGGTCCTCTGCCGCTCAAGTGGCGCCCCATGAAGGTGGCCGACGTCGACGGCATGCTGGCCCTCGCCGAAGTGCTGTATCCAGACCACCCGGAAGAGCGCGATGTGATCTTGGGCCGCCTCTCGCTCTATCCCGCGGGCTGCAAGGTCTCGGAGCGCGAAGGCGAAATCGTCGGCTACGCCATCTCGCACCCGTGGGTCAGCGGCCAGCCGCCATCCCTGAATGCCAAGCTGATTGGCCTGCCGCCCAAGTCCGACATCTACTACCTGCACGACATCGCCATCGCCCCCGCCGCCCAAGGCAAGGGTGTCGCCAACGCCGTCGTCGTCGAACTCTTGGCACACGCGCGCTCGGCCGGCTTCCGCAATGCCGAGCTGGTCGCCGTGAATGGCAGCGCCCCGTTCTGGAGCCGCCACGGCTTCCACCGCCAGCCCCCGAGCGCCATGGCCCGCAAACTCACCACCTACGGCGAAGGCGCCGTCTACATGAAGCGGCCGCTGGTCTGAATACCGAGGGCTGAACACCGTGAGCAGCGCACCCAAGCCAACGCAACGGATCTCGGTCGTTGCGCCGATGTTCAACGAAGCGGCCAATGTCGCCGCGTTCCTCGACCGCGTCGTTGCAGTGCTCGGCCCCGCTGGGGTCGACTTCGAAATTGTGTGCGTCGATGACGGCAGCGTCGACGGCACCGTGGCCGCGCTGCGTGCCGCGGCCCATGCCGACCCGCGCGTGCGTCCGTTCCGCCTGTCGCGCAACTTCGGCAAGGAAGTGGCGATCACCGCCGGCCTCGATCACGCCAAGGGCGATGCGGTGGTCGTCATCGACTCCGACCTGCAGCACGATCCCGCCTTGATGCTGGCGATGCTGGCCAAGTGGCGCGAAGGCTTCGATGTCGTCTACGCCCAGCGCCGCGCCCGCGCCGACCAGGCCCCAATCCGGCGTGCGCTGTCGTCGGCGTTCTACCGGATGTTCAATCACATCGTCGATGTACGCATCCCGCCCGGGGCCGGCGACTACCGCCTGCTCGACCGCAAAGTGGTCGATGCCCTGTGCCAGATGCGCGAACGCAACCGATTCATGAAGGGCCTGTTTGCCTATGTCGGCTACCGTAGCGCTGCCGTCGAGTACGACGTGCAGGACCGCGCCGCCGGCGTGTCGTCGTGGGGCCTGTGGCGCCTGTGGAACTTTGCGTTGGACGGTATTACGTCGTTCAGCACGGTGCCGCTGCGCATCTGGGTCTACGTCGGGATGCTCGTGGCGGGCTGCTCATTCGTCGCCGCGCTGTACCTGGTGATCTCGACCATTCTCTACGGCCGCGATGTGCCGGGCTACGCGTCGATCGTCGTGCTCGTGCTGTTCTTGGGCGGCATCCAGCTACTCACCCTGGGCGTGCTGGGCGAATACATCGGCCGCATCTTCCTCGAAGTGAAGGCGCGGCCCCTCTACCTCTTGGACACGCTCGATGAACGCAGCGACCGTCTAGCGCAGCGCACCGTCGACCCAGTGGACGATGTCCGCCGCTAGGGCGCTGCGTTCACACCGCCAGCGTTCCATCGGAATGCGCATCTCGACCGCGCCGCACAGCGTATAGTCCGGTGCCACCGCCGCCGTCATCGCGCCGGTGTCCGATAGCCGGTAGTTGGCCAGCGTGCCGCCCGCGTTGAGCACCAGCAGCACGCCGAGTGCGATCCCCGTGCTGCGCTGCCTGCCCGCCGCGACCACCCAGCCCAGCAGGAAGAATGGCACCGCCGGGCACAACACCCGCGGATCGGTCACCACCGCGAACGGCAACGACGACAGAACCGCCACCGCGAAGAACTTGTAGGCGGGCTTCAGCGCGTCGCGCCGCCGCCACGCATTGCGCACCAGCACGCCCCACGCGCCGAGGTATCCCACCAACGCAGCACCCGCCGCAGTGCCGCCCCATAGGTCCCAGTGCGCCTCGAACGGCGCGTGGGCGAGGGCGATGCCCTCCAAGCTCTTCACGCCGGTCACAATCAGCTTGAACACTGCCGTGGCCGCACCGCTGCCCGTCAGCCCCGACATAGGGCTGGTCGAACCTGTCTCCACCGGCGCCCAGAACCTCAAGATCAGTGCGAGCAGCGCCACCATGATCAGTACCGCCGCGATCGCGCGCACGCGGTCGTCGCTCCAGCGCCGCACCGCATACCAAAGATTGTGCAGCACGAATGGCGCCTTCGCGAGATCGGACAGCACCAGATAGACAAACCCGCGCGGCGCATCGGCATACGCCATGGCTAGTGGCAGGAACGACAGCAGCAACAGGTCGTTGCGCTGCGATATGTTGGTGATCGGATACACGAACGACGGATGCAAAAAGATCGCCAGCACCACCACCGGCCCGAACGGCACCGCCGCGCGCCACGCCAAGGTGCTCATCGCCGCGACCGCCGTCGCCAGCAACAGCAGGTTCACCAGATGATGGGGGAACGGCCCACTGAACCAGTCATTGGTCAGCACAAAGGATAGGTAGTATAGCGGCCGCGGGTGGATCAGCACCTTGTCCCAAGCGCTGGCCAGGGTGCGCTGCACTTCCCTGCTGTCGTCCCACAAGAACCCGAACCACAGCGACGGCACATACAGCGCCGTCAGCAGCGCCGCCGGGCCAAAGCGCTCCACACTGCTGCGGCCGGGCGTGCTCATGCCCCGATCGTATCGCGAAAGCGCGTCACCCGCAACCCCCGGCGCGCCAGCAGCGCCAGAAAGTCTGCCCCGGCAAAGAACGCATGCTCATTCACCCGCTGGTCCGTCAGGGAGTCTGCCGCTCGAAGCTCGGCGTCCACGAACCCCGGATGGCACATGATCAGGGTCCCCGCTCGTGCGCCCTGCACGAACCGTTCGAATAGGGCCGCATACGGTACCTGCCCGGTGAAGTCGTGTACGCCCGAAAACCCGCGGTTCGTCCGGATTCCCCGGCGCGCGAGGAGACGCCGGAATCCTGTGCCCAGCGCCGTCAGCACCAGCGCACGAACGGTCGCCACCCGCCGCGTCACGATCCGCAGTGGGCCATCCGTGCACGTGCGGACATACCCACCCGGGGTGAGCCGCCGCGCCGCAACGTCGGCGACGATCGTGCGGATGCCGGGCAGTTGGTGCACGTGGTGGTGGCCGTCCAGAAAGTCGGGTCTGCGCCCCATCGCATGTTCGAAGGAGTCCAGTTGAGCTTCGATCTCGCGTCCGATTTCGTCCAGGGGCAGGGCTTTGGTCAGCGCGCGGCGCAGGACCTCGGACAGTGCCGGCAGGCGCCGGTCGGGTGCGAACCCGGCGATCACGCGGAGCGACGGCTGATCCGTGAGCGTTAGGTGCACGCCGATGTCCGCCAAGTCAGCAAGCGGCCGCAACCGCTCCGCCTCGCTCGGCCAGCCAGGGCAACTGGTCATGCAACTGGTTCCGCTGAGCCGTCCCGCCGCGATCAACTCCCGGATCGAGTGGCCAACTCCCGGCGCCAGGCCATAGTCATCGGCGCTGACGAGGATCGGCGTCACAACTACCGGACGTTGGTCGGGAAGGTTGTCACGAACGCGCCGAAGCGCATCGCCGGATCGCGGAACACGTTCAAGGGCCGGTTCACAAACGGTTTGGCCCAACCCTGCAACTGCGCCATCGAATGATACTGCGGCACATACGCGCCGGTGCTGTGGCCATACGACACGTACACATAGAGGGCGTGGGCATAGCGCCACGGCGAAGCGCTCCGCTCCGAGAATGAATGCAGGAATTCCGACTGCGCGCTCAGACGGAACACCGCTTGGATCTGCTCCGGCGTCAGCCAGTCCAGTGTGCCGAGAGAATAGACGATATCGGCTTTCAGCGCGGGCAGCTTACTGACGTCGCCGACGGTGAACGATATCCGGTCCGCCAGTCCACTGGCCGTCACGCGGGCCGTCGCCGCAGCGACCGCGCCATCCGACACATCGAAGCCGCGGTAGGATTTGGCGCCCGCGTCGATCATCTCTTCGGCCAAAAGGCCGGACCCACAGCCGAGCTCGACCACATCGCGTCCGGCGACGCGAGGCAGCAAGAACTTGCGGGCGTTGGCCATGCGCGCGGGCAGTCCGCTGAAGCGCTTCGCCCACGCTTCCAAGACGCTGGAACCGGCACGGGCCGGTTCGTAACGGTCCTTCTCCCACGTCAGAATCTTGCGGTTCCAAAAGTCGCGGGGATCGATCGAGGTGTTCACGGTTCGAATTGCCTTCGGGTTTTTGAGGGAGGCATCATGCGATGCGACCGCAGTAGCGACAAGGGTAGTGGGCCCCTAGTTCAACACAGGTGCGATCCCAGAAAACCGGCGCCGCCGGTGACGAGAACGCGCTTTTTCGCTTCCATTTCGGGGGGCTCCGGGTGAGCCGCGACCGTATTGCCCGGGGCCGAGTCCGTCAAGGCAAGGCCATCCCGTAGAAGCCGGAGTGCGATGAACCCAAGCCGCCTCGTTGGGGCCGCCGCCGCGTCGGTATTGCTGATTCTGCTGGTGTGGCAGGTCGCGGTCACGTTCCGCGATTCCGCACACCGCTTGGCTTCCGGTGATGGTGGGCGCTGCCGCCGCGAGCGTGGTGGCCTCAACGTACTTCCTTCTCGGCCTTCCGTGGCCTCCGTTTGGAGTGGGGGTCGCAGCCGCCGTCGCTATCGTACTCGCCGGTGCAGGCTATTTCCTGACAGCCCGGTCGGTGCGAATCGCTACAAATTCCGGAGCCGTGACACGGGTTGCATTGACCTTCGCTGCGGCTGTTGCCGTCCTACTGTTCGGGATCACGGTCACCGGCGCGGTTACCGGGATCGCGGCGGGAGTGCGCTTCGCCAGCGAACGCCCATCCCTACCGGACTGGGTGCGGCTCGCTGCCCCCGCGCGCAACCTCACTGCGCAACTCGTGAAGCCGCACGATCGCATTCTGACCAACATGGCGATGCCGGAATTCTTCCCGCCGGACGCGCCACTGCAGCTCCTGCGCACCTACCGCGGGCTGACAAACGGCGCGACCGCCATGCCGGCCGACCAAATCATACTGTTCGCGGACCGCTCCGCCGGACCCGTCGATCCCGGCTACGGCGACCTGCAGCCGGGCTCGTCGCTCTATTTTCAGGGGCACGTGTACTGCATTCTTGCGACCACCCAATTGGTGGGCGGCTGGTACGCGTTGACCGGCGACGCCGGGCCCTGCTCCGGCGCGGCGGCGGTGGTCTATCCGTCGGAATGGATCGCGCCGGAACGCGTGGCGGCGTATCTGGAGTGGCGGCGGGAGCGCGGCCTGCGCGTTGACTAGGGCCCCGACCGGCGTGCCGCCGAGCGCGTCAGGCCGAACAGCACGCCGCCGGGCAACGCCAGAACGATCGCGGCAAGTCCGAACACGACCGACACCGTAACCGCCTGGGCCGCGGCGATGCCGATAAAACCGAACGCCACGGCAAATCCGCTTTCGCGTAGGCCCCAGCCCGCGACCGAGAGGGGCAGCGAGGCCACCATCATCACCGGCAAGGTCAGCGCCAAGCATTGCCAGAACGGAATGGCGACCCCGGACCCAATGGCGATCGCGTAGATCGCTACCACGGTCGCCAGTTGCGCCCCGGCCGACGCGGCCAAGACCGCGGCCACGCGCCACTTCGACTGCGAAAGCAGACGCACGAGACCTGCCAACGCGGCGGTCAGCCGGGCCGGAAGCTTCACGCGCCCCCCCAGCACGAGCCGGCCCGCGAATAGGGTCACGACGATCCCTGCTGCAATCATGACCGCGCCGACGACGACAACGGCGGTCAGGGATGTGCGGGAGCCGCCGGCGGGCACGATCTGGTACAGCGCCGGCAGCATCGCGCCGATGAGTGCCAGCAAGGCGATCAGGCCAACTACCCGGTCGGTGATGACGCTCGCGATCGCGCGCTCCGCCGAGGCGCCGCGGCGGCCGATCAGCCACATGCGCATGCCATCACCGCCGACCGAACTGGGCAGCGTCTGGTTGAAGAACAGCCCGATCCACGTGATCAACGCGGACGCATGCCACGGGATCGCGATCTCGAACGCCGATGCAATCCAGACGTATCGCCACGCCGAGCACAGCGCCTGCACCGCAAGCATCGCGACCGCCGCAGCAACGGCCCACGGCGACACCGTGGCGAGGTTGGCGAGGACTTCGCGCCACCCCACCCGCACAACGAACACGCTGATTAGAATGGCCGAGATCGCGATCTTGGCGAGGGTTGGGACGAAGCGTCTCAAGATTTCTCAGGCTTGCGAGTGCAGTGTGGCGAGGCCATCGCACATGCGCGCAGGTGGCGCAAGCATCGTTCGGCGGGAACGCGCCGGTCGGGCGCTGCGGCGTTAGCGGGAGGCGCCGGGCCGCGCCACCGCCACCGCTCCGCGACTGCGAAACGAGTAGAGCAATAGCGCTCCGAGCACGAGCAACACCGGCCATGCCGGCAGCATCAGCACCTGTCCAATTCCGGAATCCCAAATCCACGGCGCTGGGCCGGCCGTAACGATGCGATGGAAGCCATTGAGGCTGGCGGGGGACACGCTGGACCAGAACTCGTCGAGGGCTAGGCTCTGCCAGCCGCGGCCGTGCAGCGCCGTGGCAATCTCGGCGGAGGCGGCCAGCAGCGCGCCACCCAGAAACAGCCAACCGAAAATCCGTCCGATGATCATTGTCCGCCCGATTCCTGCCGTCAGACTAAGGGATTTCCGCGGTCCGGCAACGCGACATTGTCACACGCGATACCGGAAACGGGCCCCGGCACTCGATTGCTTTCTGGGTATCGGTGCCTATAGTTCCGGCTCCTCGCGCCGGGCGGGGAGGGGTGGCCGAGTGGCTGAAGGCGCACGCTTGGAAAGCGTGTAACCGGGAAACTGGTTCGCGGGTTCGAATCCCGCCCCCTCCGCCAAGGTCCGCCGGCAACTTCCCCCTGCGGTCGGTCCCCCCTAGAATGGAATAGCATGCTGCCGATTCGCCTTCTGTTCTTGTCGCTGTGCGCGGCAATGGCTCTGTCAGCGGGACCCGCGTGGGCGGACGCCCGCGAGGACTTCATCGCCGGTACATCGATGCAGTGCCCCGGGTGCGACCTGCACGGGGCGAACCTGAAGCGTCATGTGATGACCGGGGCGAATCTGGCCGGCGCGAACCTGACCGGCGCGAGTTTGCACGACGCCAAGTTGAACGGCGCCAACCTGAAGGGCGCCAATCTCACCGGTGCCAACCTCAACAAGGCCGACCTCAGCCGTGCCGACCTGAGCGGCGCCAACCTGACCAGTGCGCTGCTCTACGCGTCGCGATTGGAACTCACCAACCTAACCGGCGCCACGCTCGACAAGGTGCGGATGGCGACGGCGCGGCTCACGCGGGCGAATCTTTCCGGCGCGTCAATCCGCGATGCCGATCTGCGCAACACGGCGATGGCCGAAGCCAAGTTCATCGGCGCCGATCTCACCAACACGTGGTTGGATTTCGCCCACCTGCGGGCCGCGGACATGTCCGGCGCCAAGCTCGATCAGGCCGGGTTGGGCCGCGCCGAGTTGGCCGGGACCAACCTGACCGGCGCCAGCCTGGTCCGCGCCAACGCTCAGGATGCTGATCTGCGCGAGGCGGACCTGACCGATGCGGACGTAACCCGCGCAACCTTCTGGAAGGCCGACATGTTCGGTACGGTGCTCACCGGCACCAAGTTTTCCGAAACGGTGATGCCGGACGGCGCGCTCCGCGCGGCCGCGACACCGTAGTCCGGCGCTACAGCGCGAACACGAACACGTACGACGACAGTTCCAGCTGGTCGTACGCCACCGGGTGAATGTCGCGCCCGCTCGTGACCACCGCCAGGAATTGCTTCGTGCCGATCGCGTAGGTCATCGGCGGCGACTTCATCGGCGTGCCTAGTTCGATACGCCACAGTTCCTTCAGCGTCACATCGTCCAGCGCCACCAGCGCGCCATCGGGCAGACCGGTGAACACCAAGTTGCCGGCGGTGACCAACACCCCCGCCTGATTCTCGAAGTCAAAGATGTGCTTCGCGGCAACCTTGCCGGTCGTCACATCGACAGCCGTGAGCGCACCGAAGTATTGGTCGCTGGCATAGCCGCGCTGGGCGTCCAAGACCGCAACTACTCCCGGGGCAGCGCCGCCCGCATTGGGGCAGCCTTCGGCACCAGCGCCGTAGGCCAGGCGCTTCACAGGGTTGTAGGCCTGGGGCTGGTGCGAAACGCCGCTGTGCCCGACGGGGCACGAGCGCTCCACGACCTCGCCGCGCGCTCCGGTTTGGCCGACGCGATAGCGCTGCACGTCTTGGTTTGGGTCGTATTCGATCGGCTTGCCGCTGCGCGGATCCAAGCCGGCGGTCCACGTCAGGTCGTTGATGTACGGCCCGCCGTTGATGAACGCGCCGGTTACGCGATCGAGCTGGTAGTACATGCCGTTGCGGCTGAAATGCCCGACAATCGGCCGCATCACGCCGTTGACCGGCGCGTCGTACATAAGGTGGGTGCCCTCATCGAGGTTCCACGCGTCGTTCGGCACGTACTGGAAGTACCACTTCAGTTTGCCGGTATCGATGTCCACCGCCACCAGCGAGTCGGAATACAAGTTGTCGCCAGGGCGCAGCTCGGGGTCGAACGCCGGCACCGGGTTGCCGGCGCCCCACATCGTCAGGCGCTGCGCAACGTCGATGACGCCGGTCTGCCACAGGCCGCCGCCGCCGGTCTGCCAGGCCTCGTTGGTGTCCTTCCAAGTTTCGTGACCAGGTTCGCCCGGCGCGGGAACGGTCCAGAACCGCCACTGCTCGCGTCCATTCGTGGCGTCGAGCGAGGCGATCCAGCCACGGGTGCCGGAGTCGCCGGCGCCGTTCGCCACCAGCAGCCGGTTGTCGAACACCATCGGCGCCGATGTGAACGTCTCCTTGGCGCCGAATGGCGTGATGATGCCGACCTGCTTCTCCCAGATCACTTCGCCACTCGCGCGGTCCAGCGCCATCACGCGGCCATCGGCCAAGTTCTCAAAGATGTGGTCGCCAAGCATCACGATCCCGCGCGAGCGCGGCGAGTTGCCCTCGTGATCGACCTTGCCATCGACGGTCCATAGTTTGATGGCCTTGCGCCCGGACGATACGTCGACCTTGTAGAGCGAGCCCCAGCCGTCGGCGACGTACATGATGCCGCCTTCAACCAGCGGCGGGCCTTCGTTCTGCGGGCCACTCGGGCCGGTATCGCGCAATCCACCGAGCGCGTAGGCGAACGCAAGCTTCAGCGAAGTCACGTTGGTCTGGTCGATTTCGGTGAGCTTGGAATAGCGCCACCCCATGTAGTTGCCGTTCGGCATCAGCCAGTTGTGCGGCTCATTCAGGCTGTTGGTGAGGCGGTCTTGGGTCACGGTCTTGGAGTCGGCCGCCTGTGCCGCAGGCGCCACCGCCATTGCCGCAAGAGTTCCAAGCACAAGCAGCGGGCTAACGCGGCGGGGGGCGGCAGTCCAATGCACAGTCATCTGAAATCCCGTTCGGTAATGCGTGGGCAGCGTTATGGGGTGGCGAAAATCTCAAGGCGCGTGAGGCTCTCGAACTGACCAATGGTCAGCCGGGTCGGCACGCCCGGGTCGCGGCCCTGTTGGCCGGGCTTCCGGAAATAGTTGATCTCCAACACGATCCGGCGGCTGCGCTCGGCATCGACCTTCTGACAGCGCAGCTTGATGTACCGGCCGGCCACCGCAGTTTCGCCCTCGGCGAGCGGCAGCGTGGTGCAGTCCTTGTTCGAATCGACGCGGAACCGTGGCGCGATGATCGCGCCGTATTGGTACGCGGTCTCGCGGCCGTGGATCACGAGCCGCGCGTCCTGCGCCACGAAGTCCGCCCGCGGATCGGTCAAAACGCGGATCATCTTCAAAACTCCGCCGCGATCGAACAGCGCCGAAACCATGACGGGATGGCCGCCGTCGGTGGTACCGGCCCAGCGGTCGATCTCCATGGGGTTATCCATGGCCCGGGCGACGTACTCGAGTTCGTCGTCGTATTCGAAATACACCTCGTACCACCCGTTGGCGTCGGGCGTGCACGAGGCAAAGTCCGCAAACTTGGTGAGCCGCTTGATGATCGGGCCGCCGTTGGTGCCGCACCCGTAGCCCTTGAATTCCTCCCAGGCCGGTTGCGCACTGAGCGGCGCGCCGAGCTGCAAATCCCACACATTGATGCGCCGGGCGGTTTGCGCCTCGGCCACGCCCGCCCACGCAACAACCGTCAACGTTGCGAGCGCGGCAAGCAGGCGCGGGGCGATCATCGGCGAAATCGGGATACAGCGGCCATCGTGCCGCAAACATAAGCACGCGCGACCGGTGGTCACAAGCGGTGCGGAACGCGCCCGCCTCGGCGCTGTCGCGTCAGCCGCGCGGCGCCAACACGAGCGCCCGCAATCCGTCGCCCGCTGCCGCGCGCGGAAACTCCATCAGCGGATATCCGGCCGGGTAGGCCTTGTCCTTGTCCAGCAGGACGTCGGGCACCGGCAGGAACTGGAACATCAATACGGCGCGGCGGCCGTGGCGGGTGCGGCTGCCGAAATGGAGACAGCGGCTCGTATCGACCAGCGCCCCGGTTCCTGCCGGACCGGTCAACGCGATCGGTGCATCCGGTGCTGCTGCGGCCAGCACTTCCGCATCTGAGTACCGGCCTGAGCCCCAGCCGCGGCCGACCGCGCGGCACACGCGCTCCGTCACCCCGGCGGGCAGAAAGGTAAACGGGCCCGTGTCGGGACCCACGTCCTCCAGGTTGACGAAGCATTTCACTTGGTGGAACGCGTCCTCGTCCCGGTGGAACTCCTGGCTTGAGATCGTGCTGTCGTTGGTTCCGGAAAGGTACACGCCGAACCCGTGCAAGCGCGGCACGGTTCGCAGGTATGCGGTCGCTGCCTCGACAATCGCCGGCGAGAGGGCGAACCCAAGCAGCGCCGGCCACCGGGTTAAGTCGTCGGGGGTCAGAACGTTGAAGAAGAAGGGCTTCTTTGCACTTTCGAATCCGCGCAGGGCTCCCGCTTCGCGTTCGGCCACGATACTGCGGCCAGCGGCCACTGCGTCATCCAGGCCTGGGAAACGGGCCGCGTCGAGCCGTGCGTAGCCAAGCTCCTGCGGCATAAAGGTGGTCCAGGCCGAGTGGCCCTCTAACGTTCGCGCTAGCTGGCGGCGTTCGCGCACGGTGCCAAGGTGCGCGAGCGAGCGCCGCGCCTTGACCATCCGGGCCACCGCAGCCCGCGAGAGGCCGACACGGTTTGCTCCCGAAGCAATGATGCGGTCGATTGCCGCCATACCCGCCCCGCGTAGTGTATAAACCGCGCGCACCATAGCAGAAGGCGGGTGCCCGCAATTGCGGCGGGCGAAGGTGTGTGCCGCGTGCGACCGCAGGCCGAAACAACGCCCGCGGGCGTGACAACGCACGTCGCCGGTCTATATCCGGACGATCTGGCGGTTGCACTGCCGGTCGTTAAATCCGTAAAAGTTCCGGGGGATTCTCATGGCGCCAAGTTTCTTGCGCAACGCGATCGTGTTGGGCCTGCTCGTGGCCGTCGGTCCGTTCGCGATCGATATGTACCTGCCTGCCTTGCCCGCCATCGCTGCCGATTTGGGTGCGTCCGCGGCCGCGACGCAGATGACCTTGATGGTCTTCTTCGTCACGTTCGGAGTGGCCCAGTTGGCCTACGGCCCGTTGTCCGACATGGTCGGCCGCAAGCCACCGCTGTACTTCGGGCTGGCCGTGTTCGCCCTGGGCGGCATCGGCTGCGGTCTCGCCCCGTCCATCGAATGGCTGATCTTCTTCCGTTTCGTTCAAGGCATCGGCGCTGCGGCGGTCATGGTGATTCCGCGTGCGATTATCCGCGACCTGCACACCGGCGTCGAAGCGACGCGCCTGATGTCGCTGGTGATGCTCGTGTTCAGCGTCTCGCCGATCCTGGCGCCGTTGATCGGCAGCGCGGTCATCGTGCCGTTCGGCTGGCGTGCGGTGTTTGTGGCGGTGACGATCGTGGCAGCGCTCGGGCTCATCCTGGTCGCAACCCTGCTGCCGGAAACCCGGCTGAAATCGCAGCGCATTGCTGGGACGTTTGGCTCCGTCGCGGCCGGGTTCGGCCGCCTGCTTCGCGATGGGCGGTTCATGGGAGTGACGTTCATCGGCGGGCTCGGTATGGCCAGCTTCTTCGCGTTCCTGGCCAGCTCGTCGTTCGTCTACATCGGCCATTTCGGGCTGACCCCGACCCAGTACAGTCTGGCGTTTTCGGTCAATGCGGTTGGTTTCATCGGCGCATCGCAGTTTGCCGCCAAGTTGGGCGAGCGTTTCGGCATCGCGCGGGTGATTTCCGGCGCCGTCGCGGGCTACACGGCCCTTACGGTGATCCTGTTCGCCCTGACCGTGGCGGGGTTCGACAGCTTGCCGCTGCTGATGGCGTTACTGCTCGCTGCGTTCGCCTGCCTCGGGCTGGTGATCCCATCCACCATGGTGCTGTCATTGGAAGACCACGGGCCGATCGCCGGCATGGCGTCCGCCTTGGGCGGTACCTTGCAGTTCCTGACCGGTGCGGTGGTGATCAGCGTGGTGAGCGTGTTCTTCGACGGCACCTCGCTGCCAATGGTGAGCGCGATTGCCGTCTGTGCCTTAGGGGCGTTTGCCTTGAGCCGGATCACCCTGCGGGGTCACCAACCCTCCATACAGCCAGCAGAGTAGGGCGGGCCGTTCGGCCGTCGCGGAGCGAGGTTCACGCCCACCGGGCACGAAAATCGGTAATATGCCGCGTCTGCGCCGGTCTCCGGATAGGCGGGGGTTGGCGTTGGGGTCGATCGGGCGGAATGAACGTACTGACTCTCCTGCGCGCCCGCCGCGATCACCGCCGTAACGCGCGCTGCGCGCGCCTGCAGCTTCAGGAACGACAACTCGCGAAGTTCCGCAGTTTGGCGGCGTTCGTCGCGGCGCGTTCGCCCTATTACCGCGACATCATCGCCGAGCGGCACATCGATGTGCACTCGTGCACACCGGGCGACTTCCCGGCTCTCACCAAGTCCGATTTCATGGCCAACTTCGACCGGATCGTCACCGATCCTGCGATCACGCGGCGCGGCATCGAAGAGTTCTTCGCCACGTCGCACGACTCGCTCGATCTCTTTCGCGGCCGCTACTTGGCCCTGCACACGTCCGGCAGCTCTGGCGAAATGGGCTATTTCGTCTTCTCCCAGAACGACTGGTTGCGGGGGCTCGCTCAGGCGCTGCGCGTCAACCCGCTGAGCCTAGCCAAGCGCCGTTTGGGGTTCTTCGGTGCCACGCGCGGCCATTTCGCCGGCGTGACCATGGCCACAACTTGCAAACGATGGCCGCTGAATCTCCTCTATGACGTCGCAACGTTCGATATCACCCGGCCGTTGAGCGAAGCGATCGAAGGGATGCAGCGGTTCCAGCCAACCATCTTGGTCGGCTACGCGAGCAGCCTCGCGATCCTTGCCGAGAAGCAACGGCGCGGCCAGCTTCACATCGCGCCGAAGTATGTGCAGAGCAGCGCCGAGCCGATCCAGGCTGCCGACCGAGCCGTGATCGAGGAGGCGTTCGGTATCCCGTTGTTCAACGTGTACTCGTGCACCGAGCACGGCATCATGGGATTGGCCAAGCCCGAGTACGACGGAATGTACCTGCTCGAGGACGATCTGATCTTCGAGTTGGCGCCGGATTTCACGCTGGTCACCAACCTGTTCAACCGGACCATGCCGTTGATCCGCTATCGCATGAACGATCGCCTGGTGCCCGTGGAGGACGCCACCAAGGTGTTGCCGTTCACCAAGATCGCGGAGGTGGTGGGGCGCGCAGAGCAGCTGCCGACGTTCGTCAATCGCCATGGGGAACTTGATTTTCTGCCACCAGTGCGCATGGTCGAGTTCCGCGTGAACAACGTGCGGCGGCATCAACTCCAGCGGCTTAGCAACGACGCGTGCGTGCTGCGGATTTGCCTCGCATCGTCGCTCGCCACGTCCGAGCAGGTTGTGGCAGTGGCTGAGGCCCGCGAGCGCTTTCTGGAAATGCTGACCCTAAAGGACATGCAGAACGTTAGCTTCCGGGTCGAGGTCCGCGACGACCTCCTTCCCGACGCCAAGACCGGCAAGTTCAAGGTCATCGTAGGACCGGAGTCTCCATGAATGAACCAACCGGCGCGGGCGCCCGCCTGCGCAAAGACAGCCGCATCGGCATCATCGGCGGAGGCTGTGGCGGCGTGCATCTGGCGCACCTCCTCAAGCAACGCGGGTTCGCGCACGTCACCGTGCTGGAGCGGGAACACCGCATTGGCGGCAAGGCGTGCTCGCCCATACATCGCGGGTTCCCCCACGAGATGGGCGCCTGCTACATCCCCCCGCACTATTCCGAGTTCATTCGCCTGATGGCGCGCTATGGGGTTGGGCGTCTCACCGCGCCAAAAGTTTACGAGCGCAGCGTATTCACCACCGCCCTCGGAGGCGGACTGCGGGAACACCACCTCGCATCGTTCGTGCAGGGGACGTATGACGCGCTGGCTCGGGTAGACAAGATGCCGCGCGGGGGCAATCTCATGCGCCTCCTTGCGCTGCTCGGCGCTATCCGCCGTTACCACCGCTTGCGCCGCCGCCTATTGGGCCAGGGCTATCACCCCCTCGCGCGCCGACCGTCGACCGCGGCGATGGCGGAACTCGCGCTGCCGTTCATGGACATGGTGGAGCGCCACCGGTTGCATGCGATGCTGCCGTACTTCTGGCTGGCATCGTCGGGGCAAGGCTATGGCGTGCTGGAAACCATCCCGACGCTCTACGCATTGCTGTGGAATCAGCCGGCTCTGGTGTCGGCCTTTGTGCTGACGCGCCTAGGCCTGTCCCGCCGCCCGGTCGTGCAAATGGTAGACGTCGGTACCCAGACCTTGTTCGAACGCATTGTGGAGGAGGACGGACTGGACGTGCGCCTCGGCGTTACCGTGCGGTCGGTAGCGCGGCCCGCATCCGGTCCGGTCACCGTCACCGCGGAAACACCCGAAGGTCCCGCAGAGTTCGTGTTCGACGACATTGTGGTGGCCACCGACTTTCGTGCCTCGCTCCAGTTCCTTGGACCGGACGCAAACGAGACGGAGCTGTTTCAAGCGCAAACTGCATCGACCTTCGTCACCAACTTGATCGAGACGCCGCGGTGGGCCGCCGGAGCCCTCAAGGCCTACGTGATCGATGCCCTGACGCCTGGGGCGACATTTTCCGTGGCGGGTGTCCGCGACATCCATTTCAGCTGGCCAGACGCGCAGAGCGATCGGTGTGCGGCGGTGGCCTACCAGTATGTCGACCGCCCGCCGGACGCGGCGCTGCTGGCCGATCTTGACGCGCGGCTAAGGCCGGAAATGGCCCGCCTCGGGTTTGCTGATGTCACCCTGGTCCAGCGGCGCCAGTGGTCCTATTTCCCGCGCTTTACGGCGGACGGTGTGGCTCGCGGCCTGCCGTGGGAGGTGTTCGAACGCCAAGGGCGCAACCGCACCTGGTACGCGGGCAGTTCCGCGTGTTTCGAATCGCTGAACGACGTGATGAACTACAACTTGTTGCTCATGCAAACCTTCGCTGAGGCATAGATGGCGGCACGAGACTCACGCACGCCCCGCACGTCCGGCAAATCCCGAACTGGGGGGAAACCCTCGGCGTCGGCCAAACCTCGTACGTCGGCGAAGCCCAGGGCGGCGACCAAGCCGCGGACATCGGCCAAGTCCGGCAAGCCGCACCGCGATGTGCGCCCGCCGCGCCATCCCGCCGCCGCCGGCAAGCGCCCGCAGCACCGGGGGCAGCGCCCGCCGCGCCGGCACGAGGAAGCCGCACCGCCGCCGCAGGACAATCTGGCCCGCATCTCCGGCGTGGCGGCGGTCGCGGCGCTGTTTGCCATGTCGCCTAAGCGGGTGATGCGGTTGTTCTTCGACGAGCGGACCAAGCCGATGGTGGCTCCCTACCTTGCCGAACTGGGCAAGGCGCGGAAGCCCTATCGCGAGCTGCCTGGCGACGAGCTCGCGCGGGTCGCCGGGACGCCGATGCATGGTGGCGTGGTCGCGTTGGCCCAGCCGCGTCCCGTGCTGACGTTCGACGTTGGCGAGGCCGAGCGCTGGGCCATGGACGGCAAGCCATTGCTGCTGCTCGACGGCATCGGTAACCCGCAAAACCTGGGCGCGATCGCCCGCACCGCCGCCTTCTTTGGCCTGCCGCGCATCGTTCTATCGGATCACCCCGGCCAGGCAGCGCCGTCGGACGCCAGTTACCGGATCGCCGAAGGGGGGCTGGAGTACATCAACGTGTACCGCTGCGAGGGTTTTGCCCCAGCGCTGACGCGCCTGCGCCGCACCTATCGCGTGGTTGGTACCTCGGCGGAGTCGGGTCTGCCGCTTTCGGCGTTGCGTGCCACCGGCAAGCCGGTTGCTCTTGTCCTGGGCAATGAGGAGAAGGGGCTACCGCGCGCGACTCTCGATGCCTGCGATCAGGTGATTACTTTGCGCGGCGGCGGGCGGGTGCAGTCGTTGAACGTATCGGCTACCGCCGCAATCCTGATCCAGATGCTGGCGGCGACCTAGCTGCGGGCTCTCACGGGTCCGGCGTTCACGTGAGCGTGATCTCATCGGGTCGGCGAAGCCGCCTGACCGCTGTCCGCTCGCCCCGCTGCTGCTAGACTGGCGCGCGATGCGGCGGATTCTTCCCCTTCTCTCGGCGCTTGCGGTGCTGTTGGCGGCGGGCGCGTCGTCGCCGGCCACAGACGGCTCGCGCGTCGACCTGTTGCTGGTGATCGCTGTCGATGTTTCTGGCAGCGTAGACCGCCAGGAGGCAACGCTGCAGCGCGGCGGCTATGCCGATGCGCTCATCAACCCGATGCTGCTCAAGGCTATTCAGAACGGCCGCAACGGCAAGATCGCGGTCACCTATTTGGAATGGGCCGGGTGGGGGCTGTTTCGCACCACCGTCGACTGGACTGTGATCCAGGACGAGCAGAGCGCGCGCCAATTCATCGCCCAGGTCAACGCCGCCAGCATCGTGTCCGGACAAGGCACGTCGATTTCCGGCGCCATCGACATCGGTATGAGCCTGTTCCCCATCAGCCCCTACCAGGCGGACCGCCGCGTCATCGACGTTTCTGGCGATGGCCCGAACAACAGCGGCCTCTCGGTGGTGGCCTACCGCGACATGGCGGTGAACCAGGGCGTCACGATCAACGGCCTGCCGATCCTCAACGACACCAACGGCGCCAACGGTGGAGTCACCGACCTCGACGTCTACTACCGGGAATGCGTGATCGGCGGGTCTGGCTCGTTTGTGATTGCGGCGGAGAACTTCCAGACGTTCGCCACCGCCATCCTGCGCAAGCTGATCTTGGAAGTCGCCGGCCTTGGCCCCACCGACAACTGGGAACCGTACGGCGTGCCCAAGGTCACCAAGGTGCAGTACTTCGGCGCGCCCCAGCAGAATGGCGGCAACGGCACCGGGCCGCTGCGCTACTACCCAAACTGCGACATCGCCAATCGCGGTCGCCCTGGCGTCTTTCCGGCTCCCTTTTAGGTTCGGTTGCCTCCGCGGTTGCGTGGCGCGTGTTTCAGCGGCGGCCGACAGGACGACATGCCCTGAACGCGTTCGGCGTCGCGCCGCGCGATCGGCACCAGGGGCTAGTGCAACCCCGCCTTCCGCAATCCGTCAGCCATGTTCCGGGGCGGCGTCGCCCCGATCTCGGCCCGCACCGCCGCCAGCACCAATGCGACCGTTGGGTTGGCCCGCACCGCCGTCAGACCCGCGAGCGAGGTACGGGCGTCATCGGGTCGACCCAGCATCGCGTAGGTCGCTGCGAGCGCCCCGTAACATACGGTGTGATCAGCAGTCTGATGCACGCAGCCCTCGTACAGTTGCTGCGCTTGCGAATAGCGGCCGAGCGCGAACAGGGCTCCGGCCACCTGCTGCACATTGGTGATCGCCGTGAACGGATCCAGCGCCTGCGCCAAGCGGTACAGGCGGAGTGCCTCCTCGTAGCGCTCGAAGTACATCGCCACGGAGCCCAGGCCGCGCGCCACGTTGGCGTCATTGAGGTCGATCTTGAGCTCCAACTGAACCTCCTCAAAACCCTCCAGGCTATTGGGCGGCAGCGTGTACTCGCGCGTCAGTTCCACCCGCGCGATGGCCGCGCTGACGTCGGCCAGAACTTGTTCGGACAGCGACAACGCCGCCTCGGCGGTGGTGCCCTGATACCTGCCGGCCCAGATAGTGTCGCCGTCCGCGGCGCCAACGACGGTCGCGGTGACGGCCACGCGCTGGCCATCCACGGCGATGGTGGTCTGCAGCAGATACCGAGCGCCCTGCAGCAACATCTGAGCGAGCCCGGTGCCTGGCCGCGGCGCGAAGAACAGCTCGGGGAACTTGCGTAGGGCCGCAAGGACATCTGGATCATCGCGATGCGTTCCGGTCGCCGCATCGGCCGCCGACAGAACGAACACTACCGGGTGCGCCGCTGCGGCAATTTCGCGCACGACCGTCGCTACTCGCGCGTCCGTCGCTGCGGTTTCGGGTTGGCTTGGCGGTGCTGCTGCGATTGTGACGGGTGCCACAGGCTGGCCGGGTTTGCCGCCAAGCCGCTCGATCCCGTAGAGAACGGCGACCGCCGCTGCGACAAAGGCCAGCACGGCAGCGATCGCGGTCGCGGTCACGCGGATCGCGGCGGTGCGAGTTTCGCTGGGCATTGGCCACCTCCAGAGAACTACCGGGGCCACCCAGACAGTAGCGCCGGCGCAACCGTGCGGCCATCGGTCACATACCGCGCGGGGACGTGTGGGCTATTTGTAGTTGCGTGCCCACAACGGCGGGCCAACGAGTACGACGGAGCGGTTCATGGGTCGGGCATTGATGGTTGCAGGAGTTGCGCTAGCGGGCTGGTTCGCCACCGCTTCGCTCGCCGACGCCACCGTCCTGCCCCGCTGGGACCACGAAGCGGGTGTGGTCACTGCCGTTGACCACGCCGCCGCCACGGTAACCGTCGGCGCCCGCACATTCGCGGCCGAACGAATCGATTTGCGCACGATTGAACAGGGCAGCGAAGTCGAAGTCTGGTTCCGGCCAGGCACGAAAGACCTAGAGGCCTTGACGGTACACGAGCCGGCACGGGAAGAGCCCCTCTCCTAGCTCTGCGCGGCGCGGGGCCCCTCCCACCTCTCGCCGACATCCCCGACCAGCTCGCAAAGGGGGCGCGCCGCAAGGTGCGCCCCCTTTTTCTTGTCTAGCGGCGATGCCGCAAGTGGCGCCAAACGTAGAGGCCGACAAGAACCACTCCCACAACGACGATCACGGCATCGAACCGGTGCATCAGCCCGCGGAATGTCTCATCGCGGTTCCAGCGGTCGCCTAGGGCGTAGCCGATGTAGCCCAGCCCCAGGCACCACAGCCACGAACCCACGAACGTGTAGATCTGGAACTGCCATTGCGGCATGCGCGCCACCCCGGCAGGGAAGGCGATGAAGGTGCGCACGACCGGCAGCAGCCGGCCGACGAATACCGCCGGTCCGCCGTACCGGACAAAAAACCGGTCGGCCATGTCGAGATCGCGGTGGCTGATGAGTACGTAGGGCCCCCAGCGCTCCACCAACGCCCGTCCGCCCGATGCTCCCACCGCATACGCGAGCGTCGAGCCGAGGTTGCAGCCGATCGCACCGGCGGTGGCGGCAGCCCACAACGTGAACCGGCCGGTCGAGGCAAGGTAGCCTGCGAACGGCATAATGATCTCGGACGGCAACGGGATGCAGGCGGACTCGATCGCCATCAACACAACGACGCCCAGATACCCGGCGCCGTCGATGACAGCGATGATCCAGGTCGCCATCCAGGCGATCAGACTTTCCAGCATCAGTTCGATCCGGTGCGGTTAGAGGGCGATTTGCGCGCCGACTTCGACGACGCGGTCGGTCGGAATGCGGAAGAAGTCCGTGGCGCTGGAAGCGTTGCGGGCGAGCGCAAAGTACAGCGAGCGCCGCCATGGCGCCAAGCGCGGTTTGAGCGCCGGCACCAAGGTCACGCGGCCCAGGAAGAAGCTGGTGTCGTGCAGATCGATGACCAGCCCGTGGGTCGAACACAGCGCTAGCACCTTGGGAAGGTTGGGGCCCTGCATGAACCCATAGCGGACCACGACCCGGTAGAAGCCCTTTTCCAGCGCCGTCACCTCGACCCGGCGCTCCTTGGGCACAGCAGGGACGTCCTCGGTCAACACGCTCATCAACAGCACGCGCTGATGCAGCACCTTGTTGTGCTTCACGTTGTGCAGGAGTGCATGCGGGACGGTTTCGCCCACGCGCGCGAGGAATACCGCGGTCCCGGCGACACGCGGCACGCGCTCGTTCACGCTGCGCAGGAAGTCGTCCATGGAGGCGCCACCCTCCTGCAGCTTTTCGTACAAAACCGCACGACCGCGAATCCAGGTCGACGATACGGTGAATACGGCCGCACCGATCAACAGCGACACCCAGCCGCCGTCGATGACTTTCAGAGAGTTGGCGGCGAGGAATGTCACGTCCATGGCCAGGAACGCACCGAACACCAGAATCGCGGCAAGACGCGGCCACCGCCACTGATACACCGCCACCCAGAACGCCAGTAGGGTGGTGACGATTTCGGTGCCGTTGACCGCGATGCCGTAGGCCGAAGCCAACGCGCCCGACGATCCGAAGCCGATCACCAGCGCCAGCACGGCGCATAGCAGACCCCAGTTCACTTGAGGCAAGTAGACCTGTTTGCTTTCTTGCGCCGAAGTGTGGCGCACGCCCATACGGGGTGCGAGGCCAAGTTGCATGGCTTGGTGGAACAACGAGAACGCGCCGGAAATTACCGCTTGGGAGGCAATCACTGTCGCCACGGTTGCCAAAGCAACCATGGGGTAGAGCAACTCGCTAGGCACCAGCAGGTAGAACGGGCTGCGGACCGCCGATGGGTCTTGCAGGATCAGCGCGCCCTGGCCGAAGTAATTGAGTACCAATCCCGGCAGCACTAGGGCGAACCAAGCGCGGCGGATCGGTGTGCGGCCGAAGTGGCCCAGGTCGGCGTACAGCGCTTCCGCGCCGGTAACTGCCAGGAATACGGACCCAAGCGACACAAGCGTGCCCCAGCCATGCGCCGCTATGAATCCGACGGCATGACGGGGATCAACAGCCTGCAGTACCTGGGGTGCGCGCAAGATCGCCAACACGCCCAGCACGCCCAAGATGCAAAACCAGCACGCGATGATCGGGCCGAACAAACGCCCGACACTGCCAGTACCGCGGCTCTGCATGGCGAACAGCAGCACCAGAACGAATCCGGCAATAGGCACGACATACGGCTTGAACATCGTCGTCGCGATTTCCAGCCCTTCGACCGCGCTGAGGACCGAGATGGCAGGCGTGATCGCCGCGTCGCCAAAGAAGAGCGCCGTCCCAACGAGACCGGCGCTAAAGAGGATCGGGGCAATCCAAGGGCGTTTGCCTACGAGCTGACGGGTCAGCGCCATCAGTGCGATGATCCCGCCTTCGCCGTTGTTGTCGGCGCGCAGGATCACCAGCACATACTTCACGGTTACTGCCAGCACCAACGCCCAAAACGCCAGGGACAGAATGCCCAAGACGTTCTCGTGGGTCGGTGCCAGCCCGTTGTACTCAGCGAAGCACTCGCGAATGGTGTACAGCGGCGACGTACCGATGTCGCCGTACACCACCCCAAGCGCGCCCAGCGACAACGCGGCCCAATGGCCACGCTCCGCCTCGGAGACGGAACTCGATGCTGTCATGCGGTCGAAACGTGTGTCAGCGGCGCACGGTGCGCGCGTCACACCCAAAGCCCCGCAGGGTGCGCGGGAGGGCGAACTCTACGCTCGCCAGAACCGGGGGTAAAGCAATCGGCGTCCGGCGCGTCAGCCGGTCGCGGGGAGGGCCTAAAACCGAGCCGCCAAGCCGATTCCCGAGCCCTTTTCGAACGGTGCCGGAGCTAGGGCGAGGCCGTAGCGGCGCAGGAATGGATCGCTCGCGAACACTAGTTTGCCGACTCCATAGCCGATGGCGCTGCCCAGAAGGACGTCGCTGGTCCAATGCAGATCGTCGTTCACCCGGGACCAGGCGGTCAGGGTTGCTAGGCTGTAGGCGACCATGCCGATGCCGGGCCGGTCGGCGTATTCCGAGGCGATGATGCTGGCGATCGCGAACGCGTTGGCCGCGTGGCCGGACGGCAGTGCGTCCGCGGTCTTGGCGCCGCCCGGGCCGTCGAACTGGTCCTTGCCCAGACCCTCGTCGGGCCGGTGGCGATGGGTGGTCAGCTTGAGACCCTCAACGATCACGGCAGTCAGGCCCCAGGTCTCGAAGCCGAGCAGGGACGTTTCCTTCACGCGCGGCGATCCAATAGCGCTGCCCGCCAAGTACGTGATGCCCAGCGCCGGCACCACGACGCTGTTGCTGCCAAACACCCGTGCGCGGACGCTGACCCGGTCCAGAGTCTGGGTGCGGCTGTGCTGTACCGAGTCGCGGATGTCCTCGTCGATCAGGTAAGCGGCGCCGACGGCGCCCAGCACCAAAGCGTTGTGCCACCAGTCCGCGCGGTCCATGCGCAGCGGCGCGGTCGCGATGCGGGCCCCGTTGGTCACGAAGCTCGAAAGATATGGCTGTGTGACACCGGGTTCTTCGCCGCTGGCAACCATCGGCGCCAGCAACAGCGCCGTCAGCGTAAGGATGCCAAGGTGGCGCGCCGTCATCTCAACGCTCCGCAAAACGTGGGAAGTGGTTGGTGATCGCCTGCCAGCACGTCCTCGCCATCCACACCAAGTATGCGCCTACGCTTATGCGTTCCGCTAAGCCCATCCACGGCCAGTGCAACGCGGCAGCCGCTGCGGCAACGGCGCCCGCCACCAGCATCACGGCGAATGTCCGCCAGGCGAAGGTGGCGTAGGTGCCGTAACCCAGCTTTGCTGCACCGAAGGCGGTGAGTGCCACGGTCGCCAGGCACCCGAGCGCTACCAGTCCGGCCAGAATCGCATGACCGACGCCGATCGGCGTCATCGGCGCGTTGGGCCGGTCCATCGGCACCGCCAGCAACAGCATCCCCAGGATCGCGGTGGTCAGGAACGTAGCGCCGGCCCAGCGCAGTGGGCGCGACTCGGTCAAGCGTAAGCGCGCCGCAAGGGCATCGGCGGCAAAGATCGCCAGCACGTTGTAGGCAAAGAACAGGCCGCCTAGCAGCACCTTGTGCGGCGCGCCTTCGGCGATCAACACACTGATCGCGTCGTCCAAATGGCTGTAGCGCGGCCGCAGCAGACCGCCGATCACCACAGCAACGATGTACAGAATCGGCGCCACCACCCCCGCAAGCATGAGGATCGCAGGTGCCGCGGGGCGTTCGGGAGAAACGTAGCGCACCGGCATCCGCTATCAGAAAGCGAGCCAGTGCGCCACGTCCCGCAGGCCTTCGCTAGACGACTCCCTCGTATTCCAAGGTCGTCATCATGCCTGCGTTCATGTGGTACAGGCTGTGGCAATGGAATGCCCACTTGCCCGCGTTGTCCGCATCGAACGCGACGCGGACTTCCGAGTTGGGCGGCACCAGCACCGTATCGCGGATCGCGCCGGCGATGGCGCGGTCACCGATCTGGATAACTTGGAAATGGTGGCCGTGCAGGTGCATCGGATGCGCCATCGGTGAATTGTTGCGCATCGCGATCTCTACACGCTCGCCGGTCTTCACCATCAACTTGTTCAACGTGGCGCCGTTCATGTCGATGCCCCACAGATAGCCGGTCATGTTGCCGATCAACGTGATCGGCACCGTACGGTCGGCGGGCCGTGGTGCCAGCGGCGTCGGCGACTTCAGGGCCTGTTCGAGCGTCAGATCCAGCGTCGGTCCATCGGCGGTGCCGCTCGTACCGATCTTTGCCACGGCCGCTCCGGTGGGCTGCAGGATCACTCCCGTGCGCTGGGGGCCGCCCTCGCGCAGCGCAAGGATCGGGGCCGCCGCGCCGCCCGGGACCGTGAGTCGGATGTCCAACCGCTGGGCCATGGCGATGGGAAAGCGCTGGCCGGTGACCGGTACGATCGGGTTCCCATCGACGGCGATCAACTCGCCGGTAAGCGCACCCAGATCGACGGTGAAGTTGGTCGCTGCCGAGCCGTTGATGATGCGCAACCGCACCCGCCCGTTGGCCGCAACCTTGATCACCGCTGGATCGTCTAGGGTCCGGTCGTTGGCCAGAAAGGCGTCGTACTCGATGTCGTTCAGGTCCGACATGCCCGGCATCGGCGCCGCGGCGTGGGTATCGGCGGCGGCCATCCCGCCCATGCCGCTCATGCCCATACCGCCGCCGGAGCCGTGCATGGCCGCCATGCCATCGTCCATCATCTTGTCCAGGCCTGACCCGCGCAGGCCGGCGAAGATTTCCTCCGGCGTCTTGAACGAGAAGTCGTGCAGCAGGACCACGACCTCCTGCTCGTCGCGGCTGCGGTCATCGGCATTGCGCACGATTAGCGGCGCCGCCAGCAATGCCTGCTCCTGGAACCCCAGGTGCGAGTGCATCCAGAACGTGCCGGTGCGATTGAGCGTGAAGTCGTAGGTGGCGTTGGCCCCCGCCGCGATCGGTTCTTGAGTCACCCCTGGCGTGCCGTCCTGGCGCCACGGCGGCGTAAGACCGTGCCAATGCACCAGAGTTGGCTCCTTCAGGGCGTTCTCCAATTGGACCGCGAAGTTGGAACCGCCGTCCAACGTCAGGCCGTGGGTACCGTCGGGCTGCTGGATGCCGAACACGGTGGCGGACTTACCGTTGACCTCGATCTGCCGGGTGCCGACCTTCAGTGTCATTGCGGCCGCACGGGCGGAACGCGGCAGGGTCAGTGACGCGGCTCCGCCGAGGGCGAGCACGGATGAGTAGTCCAGGAAGTTGCGGCGAGTGATTGCACGCATGGAACGAACCTCGTGAAATGTTGGGGACTAAGAGCACGTCGGTGCTAGGCCCACGGTCTCGGCGGTGGCTCCACGAGGTAACTGCGCGCATCGGATTGAGTGCGCTGATCCGGTGCGGCGTCCCACGTACGCTCGTCCATCGCCACAACGCCGGGCCGCTCGCCTAGGATTGCCACCGGGCATCCTGCGGCCGCGCACTCGCAACAGTGGCCGTGTGCTGCTCCGTCGCCGTGTTGATGCTCGCTGTCGGCGGCGCCGATGGCGACCGTTGCGTTGACCACGCCGGCGTCTGAGTCGGTCAGCCCCCATCCGGCCGCAGCAAAGGCCAGCACCAATACCAACCTTAGGACCGTGCCGCGCATGGCTAGGCCGCCGCCGCGGCGCGGGTGTAGCGCCACACGGTTGCGGGCGGCACGTTCCACAGCACCCACGCGGTGGCGCGGGCCTGCAGGCCGAACTGCCCGTGGTTGGGGATCGGTGAACGGGGGCCGTAGGTGAACTGCACGAAGCGCCCGTCGGCGCCCATCAATTGGGAACATTCGGCGACGATCGCCGCGCATTCGGCGCTCGGCAGCGACAGTAGCGGCAAGCTGGAAACGAACGCGCCCACCGGGCCAACGTTTGCCTTTGCCACTGCAGCGCGAACGTCGCGGGCATCGCCGTGGACCACGGTCACCCCGGGAAACCGCTTGGCCAGGTGGTCCGCCAAATGGCCATCGCGTTCCAACACGATCAGGCGTTTGGGGTCCACCTGGGCCGCCAGCAGCGCCTCGGTCACGGTGCCAGTGCCCCCGCCAAGCTCGACGATGGCACCGGTGGTGCCTGCGACTTGGGCCGCCATGGCGCGGGCCAGTTGCTTGCCCGAAGGCATGATGGCGCCGATGTGCGCGGGGTCGCGCAGCCAGCGCGCCAAGAAGATGAACACCGATCCGGCCATAGGCGAAGGGTGCCCTAACGGCCCGCACCGAGCCAGCAAATCCGGCGCACGGGCCCCGGGGTGCGATCAGGTCGCAGTTGCGGACCCGTGCGGCAGCCCGTAACAGGTGTTGGCGGCGCCAAGGAATGTGAAGGACGCTAGGGATGGGTAGCTCGGGACTGAGCGGGACATGGGTCGGCGCGGATAACGTCGCCCTGTTCACCGATCTCTACGAGCTCACCATGGCGCAAGCCTACGTGGCCAATGGCCTCGCCACTCGCGAAGCCACCTTTAGCCTGTTCGCCCGCACCTTGCCGGCCCAGCGCAACTACTTGCTCGCGTGCGGCCTGGATTCGGTGTTGGGCTATCTCGAATCGCTGCAGTTCAGCGATGACAACATCGCGTACCTGCGCACACTCAAGCGGTTCTCACCTGAGTTTCTCGATTGGCTGCGCGAGTTCCGGTTCACCGGCGATGTCGTGGCGGTGCCGGAAGGCACGCCGGTGTTCGCCGGTGTCCCGATGCTCGAAATCACTGCGCCCCTAGCCGAAGCGCAGATCGTCGAAACCTTCGTGATGAACCAGATGCACGTGCAGACCGTGCAGGCATCGAAGGCCGCGCGCGTGGTTGCAGCCGCTGCCGGGCGCACGGTGGTGGACTTCGGCGCCCGCCGCATGCACGGCACCGATGCTGCCATCAAAGCCGCGCGCGCGTGCGCGATCGCCGGCGTGTCCGGCACGTCGAACGTGCTGGCGGCGCAGATGTATGGCCTCACGCCGGTCGGCACCATGGCTCACTCGTACGTGCAGGCCTACGGCTCCGAGCTCGAAGCGCTGCGCACGTTTGCGCGGCAGTATCCGGGCACCACGCTACTGGTCGACACCTACGACACCTTGCGCGGCGTGCGCCACGCGGTGGAGATCGCGCAAGAACTCGGCCCCGGTGCCGTCACGGCGGTGCGGCTCGATTCCGGCGACCTGGCGGTGCTGTCACGCGGCGCGCGGGCGATTCTCGACGAGGCCGGCCTCCCCCGTGTGGAAATCTTTGCATCCGGCGGGCTCGATGAATACGCGATCGCCGATCTGATGGCCAAGGAAGCGCCGATCAACGGATTCGGCGTCGGCACCCGCATGGGCGTGTCAGAAGACGCGCCCTCGTTCGACATCGTCTACAAGATGACCGAATGCGCCGGACAGGGCCGTTTGAAGCGCTCCACCGGCAAGGAAGTCCTCCCTGGCCGCAAGCAGGTGTTCCGCGATGAGCACCGCGGCATATCGGCCGGCGACACCATCACCCGTGCCGCAGAACGCTTGTTGGGCCGCGCCCTGCTCCAGCCGGTGATGTCCGAGGGCAAGCGCTTACCGGCCGGCCGCGTCAGCCTCGATGCGGCGCGCGCCTATGCCAAGGCGGAGATTGCCAAGCTACCGCGGCCGGTTCGCGGGTTGGTTCCGGCGCAACCGCCGTACCCAGTCATGATCAGCCCGGAATTGGCCGCCTACGCAAAGTCGGTGGCGGCAGAACTGCGCTAGTTCAGCCGCCCGCGCTCAAAGCGCTCGATCACCCAGGGCTCGGCCGCGGCAGCCTTGCGCACGGCCTGCATGGGCGGCATGTCCCACACCGCGTCGGCATACGTCTTCGCTTCGCCCTCTAGTGCCACGCCATAGGTGTGGAAGCGCGTCACCACCGGAGCATACATGGCGTCGGCGATGGTGAACGTGCCGAACAGAAACGGCCCTCCGGCACCGAACTTTGCCCGCGCTGCGGCCCAGATGTCGGCGATGCGCTGAATCTCGCCGGTCACCGCATCGCCCATCTCCACCTTCCGTCCCTTGGCGCGGATGTTCATCACCATCGTGTCGCGCAGGGCGCGAAACCCCGCGTGCATCTCGTTGCTGATCGCCCGCGCCACGGCGCGCGCGGCGCCATCCCTGGGCCACAGGCCTTTGTCCGGGAACTTCTCCGCCAGGTACTCGCAGATCGCCAAGGATTCCCACACGGTCACGTCGCCATCGCGTAGCACCGGCACTTTGCCGCTGGGCGAATACCGCGTGATCGCGGCAGTGCTGCCTGGTTCGTAGAGCGGCACCACCACTTCCTCGAATGGCGTTCCGGTGTGGTTGAGCGCCAGCCACGCGCGCAGCGACCACGACGAGTAGTTCTTGTTGCCGATCACGAGGGTCAGGGCCATGGGCGCTCCTTGCCGTTGGGGGCAGATACTGTTGATGCCGCATTTCGCCGTCGGCGCGCAATTCCTCCGTACGGCGGCCTCTCCTATACTCCGCGGCGCCGGATCAACGGCGGAACAGCGCGAGGCTGGCGGTGGCGAAACAATCGATTCCCTTGGTCGACGTAAGCAGCGGCGCGATTCCGATTT
Organism: Alphaproteobacteria bacterium; assembly: GCA_947481575.1. Lineage (GTDB taxonomy): Bacteria > Pseudomonadota > Alphaproteobacteria > UBA2966 > CAIVPW01 > CANKGV01. The sequence continues at coordinate 101,519 of CANKGV010000001.1, read as the reverse complement.
GGCCGGTCACCGAGGCCTCCGCCAAAGCATGGCTTGCGGCCCAGCCCGCTGCGGTGAGCGAATGGCTCAAGCGTCAGGGTTTCAAGATCAAGCCAGGCAAGTTCCAAGTTGTGCCCACGCCGAAGGGCGGCATTGCCGGCATCGTGCTGGGAGTGTCGGCCACCCCGCGCATCTGGGACTTCGCCCTTGCCGATGTGCTTCCGCGCGGCCGCTACCGCTTGGCGCCGATCTCTGGATCGCAGATCGATGCGCGCGCGCAGACCCAGGCCGCCCTCGGCTGGGCGCTGTCGTCGTACCGCTTCGGCCGCTACCGCAAAACAGACCCGGACCATGCCCCCGCTGATCTGCAATGGCCGGCGCGTGCCGATCGCGCCTACGTGGCACGCGCCCACGGTTCGTTCACGCTGGTCCGCGATCTGATCAACACGCCGGCCGGCGATCTGGGGCCGGCCGACTTCGCCCGCGTGGCGCTCCAGGTAGCCAAGGACGTTGGCGCCAAGGCCACCACGGTGATCGGTCAGAACTTGGTACGCCGCGGCTTCGGCATGATTCACGGCGTTGGCAAAGGCGCGTCCCAGGAACCCAGGCTGGTGGATCTGCGCTGGGGCCGGACCGGCCCGCGCGTGACCCTGGTGGGCAAAGGCGTGTGCTTCGACACCGGCGGCCTGGACCTGAAAAGCGCCGACGGCATGTTGCTGATGAAGAAAGACATGGCCGGTGCCGCCATCGCGCTCGGCCTGTTCCGCATGCTCGCCGACGCCAAGTTCCCGATCCGCCTGCGCGCGCTCTTGCCGATGGCGGAGAATTCGGTGTCGGCGGAAAGCTTCCGCCCCGGCGATATCCTGACCGCGCGCAACGGCCTCACGGTCGAAATCGGCAATACCGACGCCGAAGGCCGCCTACTGTTGGGCGATGCCCTGGCGGAAGCAGACCTCGAAAAGCCAGATCTGCTGATCGACTTCTCGACCCTGACCGGTGCCGCCCGCGTGGCGCTAGGCCCCGACTTGCCGGCGATGTATTCGACCGACGATGCGGTCGCTGCGGAACTCGCCGCGCTTGCCGAGCGCGAGGCGGACCCGCTGTGGCGGATGCCGCTGTGGGAAGGCTACATGGACATGCTGGCCAGCAAGATCGCCGACACCAACAACATCAGCGGCGGCTCGTTCGCCGGTTCGATCACCGCGGCACTGTTTCTAAAGAAGTTCGTGGCTGCCAGCCCGCGCTGGGTTCACCTCGACCTCTACGCTTGGAATCCGAAGCCCAAACCGGGCCGCCCCGAAGGCGGCGAGGCGCAAACGATGCGGGCGATCTACCGGCTGATCGAGCAACGCTACGGCGGCCGCCGCTAGGCAGCAGCTAGATGCCGACCACGCCTGAGTTGTCGGCCACCAAGTCGAACGAGGCTTTGACCAGCGCGGCCGCGTAGGGCGTCTGGGGATGGTTCAGAACCTGCTCGCACAGGCCTTCTTCAACGATCTTGCCGTTGCGCATCACGACCACCCGGTCGGCGATCGAGCGCACTACCTTCAAGTCGTGGCTGATGAACAGGTAGGTGAGGTTGTAGCGCTCACGCAGGCCGCGCAGTAGGTCCAAGATCTGCACCTGCACCGTGCGGTCCAAGGCCGAGGTCGGCTCGTCCAGTACGATCAGGCGGGGCTTCAGCACGAGGGCGCGGGCAATCGAGATGCGCTGACGCTGGCCGCCGGAAAACTCGTGCGGATAGCGGTCCATCATTTCGGGCTCAAGGCCCACCTCGATCAGCGCCGCGGCCACGCGTTCCCGGCGCTCGTCGTAGGTGATGCGGGGCTGATGCACCACTAGGCCTTCGGCGATGATCTCGCCAACCGACATGCGCGGGCTCAGGGATCCGTACGGGTCCTGGAACACGATCTGAATGTCTTTGCGCAGGGGCCGCAACTGGTTGAAGGTCAGCCCCTGCAGCTCGGTGCCGCGGAACTTGATCGATCCGTCGCTGCGGATCAGCCGCAGAATGGCCAAGCCCAGCGTCGTCTTGCCGGACCCGCTCTCGCCCACGATGCCGAGCGTGTGGCCTTCGTGCAGGGTCAGCGAAATGCCGTCCACGGCCCGGATGTAGTCGCGGGTGCGGCCAAAGAATCCGCCGCGCACCGGGAAGTGCACTTTGAGGTCCTTCACCTCGAGGATCACCGGCGTTCCGGCCGGCGGCGCGTCGCGGCGCGGTTTCGGCTCCGAAGCGATCAGCATCCGCGTGTACTCGTGTTGCGGGTGCGCGAAGATTTCGCGCGTGGCGCCTTCTTCCACGAACTTGCCGCGGTGCATCACGTAGATGCGCTCGGCCAATTTTTGGACGATCGCCAGCTCGTGGGTAATGATCAGCAGCGCCATGCCCAGCCGCGTTTGCAGGTCCTTCAGCAGGGTTAGGATCTGCGCTTGGATCGTCACGTCCACGGCCGTGGTCGGTTCGTCGGCGATCAGCAGGTCGGGCTCATTGGCCAGCGCCATCGCGATCATCACGCGCTGGCGCTGCCCACCGGAAAGCTGGTGCGGATAGAAGCCCAGGCGCCGCTCGGCGTCTGGGATGCCCACGAGTCCGAGCAGTTCGATCACCCGCGCCCGCGCCTGGGTGCGGCTCATGCCGCGATGCACGAATAGCGTCTCGGCGATCTGCTTCTCCACCGTGTGCAGTGGGTTCAGCGACGTCATCGGCTCTTGAAAGATCATGCCGACGCGGTTGCCGCGGATGCTGCGCAACGTACGCTCGCGGGCACCGATCATCTCCTCGCCATCGATCCGGATCGACCCAGTCGGGTGGAACGCGCGCGGGTAGGGCAACAGTTGCAGCAGCGACAGCGCCGTCACCGACTTGCCCGATCCGCTTTCGCCCACCAGCGCGACCGTCTCGCCCTTCTCAATGTGGAACGAAACGCCGCGCACGGCCTCCACGGTGCGGTTGCCGACGCGGAAGGAAACCGAAAGGTCGTTCACGTCGACCAAGCGGCTCTGCGTCATCGGAGTGGCGGCCGCGCGGCCGCGCTCAACTACCGGAACCGATGTCACGATTGGGTCTTACGCGGATCAAATGCGTCGCGCACGGCTTCGCCGATGAACACCAGCAGAGTAAGCATCACGAACAATATGACGAACGCCGAGATTCCTAGCCATGGCGAGCTCAGTTGCGATTTCCCTTGGTTGAGCAGATTGCCGAGCGAAGGCGACCCGGGCGGCAGGCCGAAGCCAAGGAAGTCGAGCGAGGTGAGGGTCGTCACGGATCCGGCCAGGATGAACGGCAGCATCGTCACCGTCGAAATCATCGCGTTGGGCAGGACGTGGCGGACGATCAACGTCCAGTCGGCCACACCCAAGGCACGCGCCGCCCGAACATAGTCGTGGCCGCGCGCCCGGTAGAACTCGGCGCGGACCAAGTCGACCAAGCCCATCCAGGCAAAGAGCATCAGCAGCGCCATGATGGTCCAGAAGCCCGGCGTGATCAGGCTGGCCAGGATGATCAGCAGGAACAGGGTCGGTACGCTGCCCCAGATCTCCATGAAGCGCTGCAGGAGCAGGTCGAACCAGCCGCCGAAGTATCCCGACCCCGCGCCGACCAGTACGCCGATGATCGAACTCAGGATGGTCAGCGTGAATCCGAAGGCAACCGAGATGCGGAAGCCGTACACGATGTTGGCGACGACGTCTTTGGCTTGGTCGTCAGTGCCGAGCCAGTTGTCGGGGGAAGGTGGGGATGGTGCCGGCACCTTCAGATCGTAGTTGATGGTGCGGTAGCTGAACCGGATCAGCGGCCATAGGGCCCAACCATGCTCCTTCACCAAATCGCGCACGTACGGGTCGCGGTAGTTGGTGGCCGTCTCAAAGAACCCGCCAAAGCGGGTCTCGGGGTAGTCCACCAGCACCGGAAAATAGTACTCGCCGTCGAACTTCACGATCAGCGGCCGGTCGTTGCACAACACCTCGCCGAACAGGCTGATCGCAAATAGCCCGACGAAGATCCACAGCGACCAATACCCGCGCCGGTGGCGCCGGAACGTGTCGATGCGCCGCCGTGTCATCGGGCGGATGCGCAGGCCCAGAAACCGGTCTTCGGCGCGATAGGGCGCGGCCGTTGGTCCCTGTGGTGCGTCGGCGGTGCGCGGGGCGATGCTCACGCGACCTCGACCCTCTCGAAGTGAATGCGCGGGTCGATCCAGGCAAACATCAGGTCACGCACCAACCCCATCACTAGGCCGATGATCGTGAACATGTAGAGGGACCCGAACACCAGCGGGTAGTCGCGGTTCAGCGTCGCCTCGTAGCCCATGCGGCCCAGGCCATCGAGCGAGAAGATGATCTCGATCAGCATCGATCCGGCGAAGAACACGCTCAGGAACGCCGCCGGGAATCCGGCGATGACGATCAGCATCGCGTTGCGGAAGACGTGGCCGTACAGCACGCGGCGCTCCGTCAGGCCCTTGGCCCGCGCGGTGATCACGTACTGCTTGCTGATCTCTTCGATGAACAGATTCTTGGTGAACACGGTCAAGGTGGCAAAGCCGCCAATCAGCATGGCGACCAGCGGCAGCACCATGTGCCAGGCGTAATCCAGCACCTTCATACCCAGGCTCAGCTGGTCCCAATCCGGCGATACCAGTCCGCGCAACGGGAACACGTGCCAGAAACTGCCGCCGGCGAACAACACGATCAGCAGCACCGCAAACAGGTAGCTGGGGATCGCATTCCCGACCAGGATGATCACGCTGGTCGCGGCGTCGAACTTGCTGCCGTCGCGCAGGGCCTTGGCGATTCCCAACGGAATTGAGATCAGGTACGTCAGCAGCGTCGCCCAAACGCCGAGGGACAACGAAACCGGCAGCTTCTCCCAGATCAGGTCGATCACGGTCGCGTCGCGGTAGTAGCTGCGGCCGAAGTTGAACACCATCAGGTCCTTCATCGTCAGAATGAAGCGTTCCCCGATCGGCTTGTCGAAGCCGTACTGCTTCTCGATCTCTTTGATCAGTTCCGGCGGCATCCCGCGCGAGCCACGATACTTGGACGGGATGTCGTTGCGCGATGTGGTCAGGCCGGCTCCCGGCCCGCCGCCGCCGGTGCGCGCCACCTCGGCATCGCCGGCGCCGGCGCCCGTGATGCGTGCGGTCGCGCTTACCGCGCGTCCCTGCATCTCGGAAATCATCTGTTCCACCGGACCGCCGGGCGCGGCCTGGATGATGAAGAAGTTCACCACCATGATGCCGAGCAAGGTCGGCACCATCAGAACGATTCGGCGAACGATATAGGTCAGCATGGCGATGGCAGCCCCGGCCGGATGTTCGTCACGGCCGGGGCCGGTTCCGGATGGCTCTAGCGGCCCAGCTGCGCTTTGCCGGCCGACACGGTACGCACCTTGGCGGGGTCAACCCACCATGCCGCAATGGACGGTCCCATCTTCGGGTTCACGTCCGGACGGCCGAACTTGTCCCAATAGGCCACGCGGAACGCCGCGATGTACCAGTTCGGGACTACGTAAAAGCCCCACTGCAGAACGCGGTCGAGCGCATGGGTCGTGGCGATCAGCGTGGCGCGGTCCGGTGCGGCGATGATCTTCTGGATCAGGTCTTCTACCACCGGGTCGCAAATGCCCGCGGAATTGCGCCCACCTGGATCCTTCGCGGAATCGCAGCCCCAGAAGTCGCGTTGTTCGTTGCCGGGAGAAAGCGACTGCGCCAGCACGTCGACGATCACGTCGTAGTCGAAGTTGTCGGTGCGTTCTTTGAACTGCGATGTATCCACGGTACGCAGCGTGGCGTCGATGCCCAGGCGCTGCATGTTTTGCACCACCGGACCCACCACTCGCTCAAACGCAGGGTTGCTGTTGAGGAACTCGATCTTGAGTTGCTCCCCGCCCTTCACCAGCTTGCCGCCGACCACCGTGTACCCGGCGTCCTGCAGCAGTTGCTGTGCCTTCTGCAGCATCGGCCGGTTGTTGCCGGTGCCGTCCGACTTGGGCGGGCTGTATTCGGTGGTGAACACTTCCGGCGGCAACTTGCTCTTGTACGGCGTCAGAATTTCCAGCTCTTTGCCCGTCGGCAGGCCGGTCGCCGCCAGTTCCGACTTTTCGAAGAAGCTGCGCGTGCGGGTGTACTGGCCATAGAACAGGGTGTTGTTCGACCATTCAAAGTCGAAGAAGTACTGCATCGCCTCGCGGACCTTGCGGTCCTGGAACTTCGGCTTGCGCAGGTTGAACACGAAGCCCTGCATCGGCTTCTTGGTGTCGTCGGGGATCAGCGTCTTGACGATCAGGCCCTTCTGCAAGGCCGGGCTGGCGTAGTCGACGGCCCACACCTTCGACGTGCTTTCCATGCGGAAGTCGTACTCGCCAGCCTTGAAGGCTTCTAACGCCACCGTCTCGTCCAGGTAGTAGTCGATGGTGAGCGTATCGAAGTTGTTCAGGCCCTGGGCTTGGGGCAGATCCTTGCCCCAATAGTTGGGATCGCGCTCATAGGTGATGGTGCTCGGCGCCTTGAACGACTTCACCTTGTACGGGCCGCTGCCCAAGAACGGCGTAAGCGTCGTGGCGGTGATGTCGTGGCTCGTCCAGTACGCCTTCGAAATCACCGGCATCTGCGCCGAAATCACCGGCAGCTCGCGGTTTAGTTCTCCACCGGTATCAAAGGTGATCTTCACCGCGCGCGGGCCAACCTGTTCGGCCTTCGACAAATTGGCGAAGTACTGCTTGTAGAACGGGTGAACCTTGGTCTTCAGCGTCTCCAGCGAGAAGATCACGTCATCGACGGTGATCGGCGTGCCGTCCGACCAGCGCGCTTGCGGCCGCAGGTTGAAAATCACCCACGACAGATCGTCGGGCACTTCCATGTTCTCGGCGATCAGGCCGTACTCGGCGTCCTCTTCGTCGCCGTTCCCGGCGAACAGGGACTCGGTCAACATGCCGATGCCGCCGGCCTTCAGCCCCTTCACGATGAACGAGTTGAAGCTGTCGAAGCTGCCGATCGCGTACTGGCGAAAGTCGCCACCCTTCGGCGCGTTGGGATTCACGTAGTCCCAGTGCTTGAAGTCTTTCGGGTACTTCACGTCGCCCAGACCGTTACCGATCAGGGTCACGCCGTAATAGATCGTGGTGTGCTGCGCCTGCTGCGCGGCGGCCGGCAGAATAGCCAGGCCAAGTGCGATGGCGGCGGCAAACGCTCGCGTCGCTGAACGCATGACTGAAATTCCTTCCGAGCCCAATCCCCCGAAAGTGTGCGTCAATCCGCCCCGCGGTAGCAAGGCCGGTCACCCCCGTTTGGGCGGGGCTCCCAGCACCGTGAGCGCTTCGCGATGCACCCGCGCATCGCCGGCCGCAACGATGTTGCACGGCTTGTGCGGATCGGGGCGGCCACCGTGCCAGTCGGTGATGATCCCGCCGGCGCCCTCGACCACCGGAATCAGCGCGCAGAAGTCGTGGGGCTGCAGGCCGGCCTCCACCACCAGATCGGTGTGGCCCGAGGCCAACAGCCCGAATGCATAGGCATCGGTGCTGTACATCGTCATACGCACGGCCGCCGTCAGCCGCTGGTAAGCGGCCTTGTCGCGGCCCTTGTACCACTCTGGGCCGGTCGTGAAGTGCACGGCGTCCGCCATCCGCTTACAGGGCCGGACTTTGGCCGCCCGGCCATTCCAGGTGGACTTGCCCGCGGCGCCGACCCAGCGCTCGCGCGTCACCGGCTGGTCGATCACGCCCAGCACCGGCTCGCCGCGCCGCAGCAATCCGATCAGCGTCGTGAACACCGGTTTGCCGGATAGGAACGAGCGGGTGCCGTCGATCGGGTCCAGCACCCATAGGTATTCCGCGTCGGTGCGTTCGTCGCCGAATTCTTCGCCGCGGATGCCGTGGTCCGGATAGGCCTGTCGGATGCGCCGGCGCAGCGCTCGCTCGGCCGCGCGGTCCGCCTGGGTCACCGGGCTGCCGTCGGATTTGTCCTCGACCGCGCCGCCGGCGCGGAAATGCTTGCGCAGGATCGGCCCGGTCGCATCGGCCAGCGCGCTGGCGAATGCAACCAGCCCCGCCGGCACCGCGGCGCGTTTGCGGGGCGGCACCTTAGGGTGCGGGCAGGGGCACCGGCGCGTCGGCCTGGGTGCGCAAGAAGGCGATCAGGTTGGCGCGCGCTGCCGGGTCGGCAATGCCGGGGAACGTCATCTTGGTGCCGGGCACCATGTCCTTGGGCGAGGTCAAAAAGCGATCCAGGTCGGCAAATGTCCACCCACCGCTCTGCTTCTTTATGGCGTCGGAATAGCCAAAGCCCGCCACGCTGCCCTTGGGCCGCTCGACGACGCCCCACAAGTTCGGACCGACGCGGTTGGCGCCGCCCTTGTCGAACGTGTGGCACGACACGCACGCGATGCGCACGGTGGCGGCGAGCGCCGGGTCCGCCTCCACGAGCCGCACCGCGATGCTCGCACCGGCGGGTGCTGCAGTCGCGGGCGCAGCCGGGGCCGCAGGGGGTGCCGCCGCCGGCGTAGCCGCCGCGGTTGGCTTAGCCGCCGGTGCCGGCGTGCTCGGCTTGGCCGCCGCCACTTCGGTGCGGCCGGCGTTGTACACGCCGTTGGCGATCATGCCGATGACCACCAGGAGAATCACCGACCCAACCAGCGACACACCGAACTTCCACACGAAATTCATGGCTCCCTCCCGGGAATGAGGTGCCCCCAGAAACTTGCAGCACACTAGCCACGCGGCGCGCGCGCAAGCAAGCCGACGCCCCAAGCCGGGTTTGCGCTATACCTCTGCCCGGAACGGCAACCTGGAGCCATCGTGCGGCCCATCGTCCTCATCCCGGCGCGTCTGCGCGCCACCCGCCTGCCCGGCAAACCGCTCGCCGACATCAACGGTGCGCCAATGATCGTCCACGTCTGGCGCCGCGCCATGCAGGCGGACATCGGCCCGGTCGTGGTCGCCTGCGAAGACGCGGCAATCGCCGATGCGGTCAACGCCGCCGGCGGCCAGGCCACGCTCACCGGCGCCCACCACCAGTCCGGCTCCGACCGTATCTTCGAGGCTCTGCAGCAGATCGACCCTCGCGCCCGTCACGACGTCGTGGTGAACCTTCAAGGGGACCTTCCGGCGATCGACCCAACGGTGCTCGCCGCGGTGCTCGAACCCCTCGCCGATCCCATGGTGGACATCGCCACACTGGCCAGCCCGCTCACCGGCCACGAACTCACCGACCGCAACGTGGTCAAGCTGCAGGCCGCGTTCGGCGCCGGCCGCGTCGCCCGCGCTACCGCGTTTGCCCGCGACGGCGCCGCGTGCGCCGGGCGCACCTGCTACCACCACATCGGCATCTATGCATACCGTCGCGCGGCACTCGCCCGGTTCGTCGGCCTGCCGCCGTCGGCCAACGAGCGTGCCCACTCGTTGGAGCAGTTGCGCGCGATGGATGACGGCATGGTCATTGGGGCCCGGCTCGTTGACACGTTTCCGCTCGGTGTCGATACTCCCGCCGATCTCGACCGGGTGCGAGCCTTGCTGGCGGCCGGTTCCAGCACAGCACACAGCCGATGACCGCCAAGCGTTCCCCAGGCAAGACGGCGCGTCCCGCCACCACGGTCGCGTTCCAAGGCGAACCGGGCGCCTACTCGCACCTCGCGTGCCAAGCGGCACTGCCCGGCATGACGGCGCTGCCCTGTGAAACCTTTGAAGCCGCCTTCAGCGCGGTGACCGAGGGCCGCGCGCGCCTCGCGATGATCCCCATCGAAAACTCGGTCGGCGGCCGCGTCGCCGACATCCACCACCTGATGCCGGAATCGGGTCTGCACATCATCGGCGAGCACTTCCAGCCGGTCGACCACTACTTGCTCGGGCCCAAAGGCGCGACGCTGAAGCGCGTCAAGTTCGTGCACAGCCACGTCCAGGCCCTCGGCCAGTGCCGCCCGATGATTCTGGATATGGGCGTGACGCCGGTCGTGGAGGCCGATACCGCCGGTTCGGCCCGGATGATCGCCGAATTGCATGACCCGGCCCATGCCGCCATCGCCTCCGAGTCCGCCGCCAAGCTCAACGGGCTGGTGAAGCTGCGCAAGGCGGCCAGCACGGTCACCCGCTTCGTCATCCTGTCGCGGAAGCTCGAACTTCCGCCGCTGGGCAAGGAGTTGACCCTCACGAGCTTTGTCTTCTCGGTCCGCAACGTCCCGGCGGCGCTGTACAAGGCGCTGGGCGGGTTTGCTACCAACGGCGTGAATCTGGTGAAGATCGAGAGCTACATGCTCAACGGTAGCTTTGCCGCAACCCAGTTCTTCATCGATATCGAAGGCCACCCGGCCCAGCCGTCGGTCCAGAATGCGTTCGAGGAACTGCAGTTCCACACGGCGGCAATGAAGGTTTTGGGGGTGTACCGGGCTCATCCGTACCGCCGGAAGCACCGCTGAACCGGCGACCGGTAGGCGCGGGACTCTTCTTTGCCGAATCTGGTATGAAGGGCGCGGGAGACTGGCGAGCGGACGGGCTTCTCGCCAACCCGGTCAGGTCCGGAAGGAAGCAGCCGTAACGAGTTCGGCCCGGGTCGTTTGTCCAGTCTCCCACCTATGAGCAGCGCCGGTTCCACGCCCCTGGGGCGGCCCCTGGCAGCGCCCAACTCCACACCGCGGAACGATCGGCGCGAATGACCGAAGCCAATCCTCCTGTGTACCGGGTCCTGGCGCGCAAGTACCGCCCGCAGGTCCTGTCCGAACTGGTCGGCCAGGATGTGCTGGTGCGCACGCTGAACAACGCGTTCGCCAGCGGCCGCGTCGCCCATGCGTTCCTGCTAACCGGCGTGCGCGGCACCGGCAAGACCACCACCGCCCGCATTATCGCCCGTGCACTCAACTGCATCGGCCCTGACGGTAAAGGCGGGCCCACCCTCACGCCGTGCGGCGTCTGCGATCCGTGCCGCGCCATCGCCGATGGCCGTCACGTCGATGTGCTGGAAATCGACGCCGCTAGCCACACCAAAGTCGATGAAATGCGGGCGCTGCTGGACGGCATCCGCTACGCCCCGGTCAGCGCCCGCTCCAAGGTGTACGTGCTCGACGAAGTGCACATGTTGTCCACCGCGTCGTTCAACGCCCTGTTGAAAACGCTGGAAGAGCCGCCGCCGCACGTTACCTTCGTGTTCGCCACCACCGAGGTGCGCAAAGTCCCGCTCACGGTGCTGTCACGCTGCCAGCGCTTCGATCTGCGCCGGGTGGAACCGGCGGTCTTGGCAGCGCATCTGGGCGCCATCGCCGCCAAAGAGAACGTGGCGATCGAAGACGCTGCGTTGCAAGCGATCGCCCGCGCCGCCGAGGGCTCGGTGCGCGACAGCCTGTCGCTGCTCGACCAAGCCATGGCGCTGGGCCAAGACAAAGTCACCGAAGCGGCGGTGCAAGAGATGCTCGGCCTCGCCGACCGCGGCCGCACCCTCGATCTGTTGGTGGCATTGTTCAGCGGCGACGTCCCAGCAGCGCTGGGCATCGTGCGCGACCTCTACAATGTTGGTGCCGACCCGGTGCTGCTGTTGCAGGACCTCCTGGAGCTGGTGCATTGGCTGACGCGCCAAAAGGCCGTGCCGAATGCGGCCGACACCGGCGCCCGCACCAAGACCGAGCACGAACGCGGCGTTGCCTTGTCGCAGTCACTGGCAATGCCCGTGCTCGCTCGCGCCTGGCAGATGCTGCTGAAAGGCCTGGAAGAAGCGCAGATCGCCCCCGACCCGCTCACCGCGGCCGAGATGATCCTGGTGCGTCTCGCCTACGTCGCCGACCTGCCGCCGCCCGCCGAGGTCGTGGAACGTTTGAACGCCAGCGATACGCCGCCCCGCCCCCGCTCTGCCGCCCCAGCCCCTGCCGCGCCGCCGCCGCGCGCTCTGGCCGCTGCCGAAGCGGTTGCGGTCGCCGCGCCGCTGCGCGCGGAACCCGCACCGCTGTTCGCGGCGGAGCCGCCCTCCGGCGCCCCCACCGTCGCCTTGTCCGACTACCGCGCTTTGGTGGCGCTGGCGGGCGAGCGGCGCGAGCCACGGGTCTACGCCGACCTGTACAACTTCGTGCACTTGGTCCGGTTCGAACCGGGCCGGTTGGAATTCCGCGCCGATGCGCGCGCGGCACGCGACCTGTCGAACCGACTCTCCGGCCTTCTTGCCACGTGGACCGGGCGTCCTTGGGTGGTCGCGGTGTCCAACGAAGCAGGCGCGCCCACCCTGCGCGAGCAGGACGACACCACCCGCACCACGGCATTTGCCGAGGCCGAAGCCGATCCCACCGTCCAAGCGGTGCTGGCCGAATTCCCCGGCGCCAAAATCCGCGAAGTACGCACCGTCGCGCCGCCGCCCGCACCCATCGCCGATGCTGCCGCTGAAGCCGTCCCCGTCACCGAACCGGAACCCGGAGAGAGCGAAGAATGAAGGGCCTAGGTACCTTGATGCGCACCGCGCAGGAGATGCAGTCGCGCATGAAGGAAGCCCAAGAGCGTATCGCGGGTCTGCAAGCTTCCGGCGCCGCCGGTGGCGGCTTGGTGGAGGTAACGCTGGCGGGCAAGGGCGAGATGCGCAAGCTGCGCATCGACCCGTCGCTGCTCGCCGGCGACCGCGAAATCCTCGAAGACCTGATCATCGCCGCCCACAACGACGCCAAGGCCAAGCTGGCCGATCTGGTGCAGGCCGAAATGAGCCAGGTAACCGGCGGGCTGCCGTTGCCCCCGGGGTTCTCGCTGCCGTTCTAGGGCCGTCCGTGAGCGGCACTGAGATCGAGCGCCTGATTCAGTTGCTGGCCAAGCTGCCCGGCCTCGGGCCCCGCTCGGCGCGCCGCGCTGCGCTCACCCTGATCCGCAAGCGCGATGCGTTGCTGGTCCCCCTTGCCCAGGCGATGGAGCACGCCGCCGCCACGGTCCGCCCATGTCCGGTATGCGGAAACCTGGATTCGGCCTCGCCGTGCGCCATCTGCGCCGACGGGCGCCGCGATGCCGCAATCCTCTGCGTGGTTGAAGACGTCGCAGATCTATGGGCGATGGAACGCTCCGGCGCATTCCGCGGCCGGTACCACGTTCTCGGCGGCACCCTCTCCGCGCTGGCCGGGATCGGGCCCGACGATTTGGCGATCGGCCAATTGCTGGCGCGGGTGCGCGCGGGCGGTATCCGCGAGGTAATCCTCGCCACCAACGCTACGGTCGAAGGCCAGACCACGGCGCACTACCTTGCCGATCTGCTTGCCGATGCCGGTGTGCCCGTGTCGCAGCTCGCCCACGGCATGCCCATGGGCGGCGAACTCGACTACCTCGACGACGGCACGTTGGGCTGGGCACTGAAGTCGCGCAAGCCGGTCGGCTAGTCACGCGCGAACAGGCTCGGTGCCGGCGGGGCAACCGGCTCCGTCGGTGCCGCTTCCACTTGGGCGCTTAGGTCGGAATCGCGGATCCGCTCGCCGCGCCGCACGATCTTGTCGGCGGAAATGCGTGCTTGCCGGATCTGCTCGCCGGTCTGGTCGAAGTGGCTCGCCATCTTCGCCATGCGCTCATCCAGGCGGCGCACATCGCCCAGCAATTCCAGCACTTCCTCGCGGATCATCGCCGCCTGTTCCTGCATGCGCACGTCGCGCAGAATCGCGCGGATCGTGTTCAGCGTGGCCCACAGCGTCGCGGGCGAAACGATGTACACGCGCTTGCGGTAGGAATCTTCCACCACGTTGGTGAAGGCGGCGTGCAGTTCGGCAAATACTGCTTCGCTCGGCAGAAACAGGATCGCCGATTCAGCCGTCTCGCCGCGCACGATGTACTTCTCGGCGATGTCGTTCACGTGGGTCAGCACGTCGCGTCCAAATTTGCGCGCCGCAGCAACGCGCGCCGGCTCGTCCTTGGCCGCGCGCAGTTCGCGATAACTCTCCAGCGGAAACTTCGCGTCGACCACGATCGGCCCCGGCGGGTTCGGCATCAGGATCAGGCAGTCGGCGCGCTTGCCGTTGGACAGGGTGTGCTGAAACGCATAGGCGGAAGGGGGCAGGGCGCTCTTTACTAGGTCCTGTAGCTGCACCTCGCCGAACGCGCCGCGTGCTTGTTTGTTCGACAAAATGTCCTGCAGGCCCACAACGCCGCGCGACAGTTCGGTGATGTTCTTCTGGGCTTGGTCGATCACGGCCAGGCGCTCGCGGATTTCGCCGATGGTGCGGTCGGAACGTTGCAGCCCATCGCCGACCTTTTGGCCGACTTCGTCCAAGCGTTCGCGTACGACGGTGTGGATTCGGTCCTGAACCGCCCCATATTCAAGGATGCGGTCGCGTAAACTGGCCACGTCGCGCTGCCCTGCGGCCATTTGCCGCGCAACCAAAACCAGTCCGCCGACGAATAAGATCGCAAGACCGGCGGCGATCGCGAAGATCCAGATGGGTGCCATGTTTGCGCCTCACTATAGCCGCACGGTGCCGACACTGGCGCGCAGTTCGAAGATGTAACGCATGACGGTTCGCGAGACGATGATGCAAAAGCTCACGGCGGCGTTGGCGCCCGCAGAGATCGAGATATTCGATGAATCTGCGCGCCATGCCGGCCATTCCGGGGCGCGCCCCGGGGGCGAAACGCATTTCCGTGTGCACGTGACGGCGGCCACGTTTTCCGGCAAGCCAAGGGCCGAACGTCAGCGGCTCGTGCACCGGTTGCTGGCCGAAGAACTGCAGGGTGGGGTGCACGCCCTGTCGTTGCAACTTAGAGCACCTGACGAATGACGACCGCTACCATGGGTAGTGTTAATTCTACAACCGGGGGGTGTCACGTCCGTTGGCGCCATGCTATTAGCGCCCCGGACTCCTGGATGCGGAGCGCAGTATGCCGAGTGCTTTAGTTAGTAAGAACGTTCGGATTGGCCGCCGGCGCACGAGCGTCCGGCTGGAACGCGAGATGTGGGACGCGCTGGCCGAGATTTGCCGCCGAGAAGGCGTCACGGCCAATGCGATCTGCACCGAGGTGGGCGAGAAGGGAGCCGAAGGCGGCTTCACGTCGCGCCTGCGCGTTTACATCATGAGCTATTTCCGCTCGCGAGCGGGTTGAGGCTCAGGTCAAGGCGAACAGCGGCAACGGCGGTAGCCTAGGAATTCGCTACCGCGGTTGACTGCGCGGCCGTGCCGGCGCTATCGCCTGGGGCGCCGCCGATCCTTTCCGCCATCAGATCGTTGAACACCGCCGCGGTGCGCGGGCTAGTTGGCTGGCTCAGCCGGCCGCGCCGGCGGCCGGATGCGCAGCTTGCTGATCTGGTGGCGCTGACGCCGCAGGATCTCGAAGCGGTGGCCGAAGAACGTGAATGTCTGGCCGGCCTCCGGAATGATCTGCGCCTCGTGCAGCACCAGACCGGCGATGGTCGATGCTTCCTCGTCCGGCAGGTTCCAATCGAACCGGCGGTTCAAGTCGCGAATCGTGGTGGTGCCGTCGACAATAATGCTGCCGTCCTGTTGCGCACGGATGCCGGCGCCACCCACATCGTGCTCGTCGGAAATCTCGCCGACGATCTCCTCCAGAATGTCTTCCAGCGTCACCACGCCCATCAGCGCGCCGTACTCGTCCACGACCAGCGCGAAATGCGCCTTGCGGCGGCGGAACGCGGTCAGTTGTTCGCGCAACGTGGTCGTCTCCGGAATGAACCACGGCTCCTTCGCAAGGCTCAGCACGTCCAGGCCGTCCAGTTCGCCGCGGCGCTGGGCCAGGGCCCGCACCAGGTCCTTGATGTGCAGTACCCCGACGATGTTGTCGGGCTGGTCCTTGAACAAGGGTACGCGGCTGTATTCTTCCTCCAGGATCGTCGCGACGATCTTGGCGGGCGGCAGGTTCGCGTCGACCACGAACATCGAAGTCCGGTGCACCATGATCTCGGACACCTCGACCGTCGGCAGGTCCAAGATCCCGCCCAGCATGTTGCGCTCGCCGCCGACAAACCCCGCCTCGCGCGCAAACAGCTCGATCGCGCCGCGGATTTCATCGCGGGCTTCGGCGTCCACCGGCGCCGCGCCGTTGCCGGTGATCCGCAGGATGCCCTGCACCACCGCGTGCAGGGCGGCGCTCACCGGGGCCAGCACGCCCACAATCAGCCGCACCAGTGGCGCCAGCGCCAGTGCCGTTCGCTCGGCGTGCCGCAGCGCATAGGTCTTGGGCAAGATTTCGGCGAACACCAACACCAACACGGTCATCAGTGCGGTGGCATAGGCCACACCGGCGTCGCCGAAGATGCTGATCAACACGCTGGTTGCCAGCGCCGACGCCAGAATGTTCACCAGGTTGTTGCCGAGCAGCACGCTGCTCAGCAACCGGTCGCGGCGCTGGTTGAGCCACTCGACCGTTCCGGCGCGCCGGTTGCCCTTGCGCGAAAGGGCGTGCATGCGGGTGCGGCTTGCCGTCGTCAGCGATGTCTCGGCGGCCGAGAAGAAGGCGCTCAATACCAGCAGCAGAAAGATCGCCACCAGCGCCAGAAGAAGTGCCGTCTGCATTCGGTATTCCCGGTCAGGCCGCCAGCAGTACGGAATCCAGCACGCTCAGCACGTCGGCTTCGGTCACCTCACGGCTGACGAAGCTTTTGCCGATCCCGCGCACCAGGATAAACGTGAGCGTTCCGCCCGAAACCTTCTTGTCCTGGCGCATGTGTTCCAGCAGCCGGCGCGGGTTCCACCCGCCGTCCGGCGCCTCGCCGGGCAGCCCCGCGGGCAGGCCGACCGCCCGCAGGTGGCGCCGCACCCGTTCCGCGTCCGGTGCCGGGCATAGTCCCATGCGTACCGACAGGTCGAACGCCATCACCATGCCGCACGCTACCGCCTCGCCGTGCAGCAGACGGTTGTCGTATCCCAGCTCCGCTTCCAGCGCGTGGCCGAACGTGTGCCCCAGATTCAGCAGGGCGCGGCGGCCCGATTCGCGCTCGTCCCCGGCGACGATCTCGGCCTTCATGCGCGCGCTGGCCAGCACCGCGTACGTGCGTGCGGCGGCGTCGCCCTGCATCACGCTGGCGCCATTGGTCTCCAGCCAGTCGAAGAACCGTGCGTCGCCCAGCAGCCCGTACTTCACCACCTCGGCGTAACCGGCCAGCAGCTCCCGCTGGGGCAGGGTGCCAAGGACGCCCACATCGGCCAGCACGATGCGCGGCTGGTGAAACGTGCCGATCAAGTTCTTGCCGAACCGGGTATCGATCCCGGTCTTGCCGCCGATCGAAGCGTCCACCTGGGCCAGCAGCGATGTCGGGATCTGCGCCACCGCCACGCCGCGGCGCAGCACGCTGGCGGCAAATCCGGTCAGGTCGCCGATCACGCCGCCGCCCAGCGCCAGCACCGTGTCGGTGCGCTCGATGCGTGCGGCCAGCAGTTCGTCCAGCACCTGCATCAGGTACGGCACGTCTTTGGTCGCCTCGCCGGGCGGCAATACCACGGTCGCGGCCACCGCGATGCCGTCGCGGGTCAGTGCGGCCTGCAGCGCCGGCAAATGCAGCTTGGCCACGTTGGCGTCGGTCACGATCGCCACCGCCGGCCGCGCGAGAACCGGCTTCAGATGGCGTCCGGCGTCCGCCACCAATCCGCTACCCACGACTACGTCATAGGAACGCTCGCCCAGCGCCACATGGATGGTCGCGACCGAACTCACGCAGCCTCCACGGGATTGCGCGTCGCGGGGTGCGCGGCTTGGTATTGGACCAGCCGCTCAACGATGGCCTCCACCACGGGCTCGTGGGGGCCTTCGCCGGTGTCCACCACCACGTCGGCTTGGGCGTAGGTCGGGTAGCGCGTGTCCATCAGGGTCGCAAGATTGGTCCGCAAGTCGCCTTTGGCCAGGAGCGGCCGCTGCTGGTGGCTCTTTTCGAGCCGCCGCACCAGCGTGTCCAGGCTCGCGCGCAGCCACACCGAGATACCGTGCTGCCGCACGTGGGCGCGGGTTTCTTCATCCATGAACGCACCGCCGCCGGTCGCCAGCACATGGGGCGCGCGTTCCAGCAGGCGCGCAATTACGCGGCGTTCGCCATCGCGAAACGCCTGTTCGCCGTGGCGCGCGAAGATGTCCGAGATGCTGGTGCCAGCGGCAGATTCGATTTCCGCGTCCGCATCCACGAACGCAACATTCAGGCGCTGGGCCAGCCGCCGTCCGATGCTCGATTTCCCGGCTCCCATCAACCCCACCAAAACCACGGTGCGGTCGAGCGCCGGCACGGCTGCCAGAGTCATGCGCGCTCGCGCTGAGCCCGAATCGGCGGCAACGGCTCCGCTTGGGTCCGGGCCGGTTGTACACGGTCCGGCGCGCCGGTAGATTGTCGCATCTTTGCCATAGTCCTCCGCCTATCATAGTGCAGCGTGCGAACTTGCCCAATGTTGGAGCGCGCTCGGTTCCTGGAACCCGAGCGACGCAGCGGACTGTGATGCCCAGATTGTCCCTGTATTTGGTCGTGTTGATCGTTCTCGTCGTCGGGGGCGGAGCGATCTTTTTGGCCACATGGAACATTCCGGCGCCAAGCACCCACGTCGAACAGGTCATTTCCAACGACCGCTTCCCGAAATAGCGGCCGTTTGCCCGGAGTTCGCAGCATGAACCGCACCGCGTCTTGGGTGAGCACCGTTGCTGCCATAGCGTTGCTCGGCGGCGCACCCGCCTTGGCCCAGCAGACTCCGCTGACGATTTTAGCCGGCCCCGGCGAAGCAGCCAGTCCGGCGGCCGGCGCTCCGGGTAACCGTCCGTTGCCCGAGCCGCTGACCGGCCCGCGCGTCCCCCAGCCCGCCCAGCCGCCCGTGGTGCCGATCGAAGTCGGGGCCCTCAAGGCGGTCGATCCGTCCGTCATCGGCCTGCTCGATGACGGCAACGGCGGCCTCGGCATCGGCATGTGGAAAGGCTCCAGCCGTCCACGGGTCGAATCCGTGCTGGCGCGCCTGCCGGTCAACACCGGTTCGCCGGCACTCCAAGGCCTGGCGCGCCGCCTGTTGCTCACCACGGCGGCGGTGCCGGACGGCGCTGCAGTTGCGCCCACCATGCTCGGTATCCGCATCGAACGCCTCATGGCGTCCGGCCGCGTGCGCGATGTCGTCGACCTGCTGCGCTTGGTGCCGTCGCCGGAAGCCGACCCAGCGTTGATCCGCGCCAAAATCGACGCCAGCTTGCTGTCGCAAGACTACGCCGGCGCCTGCCAGGGCGTTCCCGACGCGCTCAGCAACGATTCGAAGCCTTACTACATGAAGGCGCTCGCATTCTGCCGCGCGCTGGAAAAAGACATCGGCGCCGTATCGCTGGCGGTCGCGCTGCTGCGCGACCAGGGCCAAACCGGCGACGATGCGTTCTTCCAGTTGCTCGCCGGCCTCACCGGCGATGCCGCGCCGGTCACCAGCCTGGTCGATCCCACCCCGCTGCACCTCGCCATGCTGCGTGCCGCCAATCAGGCGATGCCGGCCGATGCCTTGAGCGGCGCCCGGCCCGATGTGTTGTGGGCGATCGCCACCGCACCCAAGCCCGACGGCGGCGTGGCCGATGCGTCGCTCGCCGCTGCCGAGCGCGCCGAAGCCGCCGGGGCTCTCACCACCGATGTGCTGGCCGATATCTATTCCGCCGCGAACTACGGCGCACCGCAGATCGCCGCAGCGCTCGATACCTCGGCCAAGTCCGCGGGCGCGCCGGTCAACGCACTGCTGTTTCAGTCCGCCCAGGTGGCGGCGGAACCGGGTCAGCGCGCCGCCCTGCTCACCGCCGCGTGGCGCGCCGGGTTCGACCAGGGCCAATACTTCACCGCCGCCCGCATCAACCTCGACACCGCCAAAAGCATCGACCCCGACGCAGCGCTGATGGGATTCGCGCCCGCCGCAATCCGCGCCTTCCTCGCCGCGGGCCAGCCCGCGCTGGCGTGGCGCTGGGTCGATATGGCGGCGCAGCGCGTGCGCAACGGCGGTGATCCGGCCGCCAATCAGGTTCTGGTCACCGCCTGGCCGCTCATGCAGCTTGCCGATCCTGAAGGCGCGCTGGCCCACGACAGCGTCCGCGCCGGACGCTGGTGGAGCGACCTGCCCGCGGTTGCGAACCCCGACGAAATCGCGCGCCGCAGCATGCTGTATTCGCTGTTCGACGCGGTCGGCGATCCGCTCCCCGAAGCCGCATGGGACCCGCTGATGGCCGGGCCGCTGTCCGCCAACGGCACCGCGCCGTCGCCGGCCATCGCCCGCGCGCTCGATGAAGCCTCGCGCAGCAACCGCGTCGGCGAGACCGTGGCACTCGCGCTGCTCTCACTCGGCGATGCCGGCACCCAGGGCGCCGGGATCACTGCCGTGCGCGATGCCGCCAGCGCCCTGCGCCGCATTGGCCTCGGCACCGAAGCGCGCGCTTTGGTGGTCGAAGCCGCGCTGCTGCGGGGGCTTTAGTTCTGGCCCAGCCCGCCCCCGACCGTCACGTCGAGGCGTTCCTGGAAATGATGGCGGCCGAACGCGGCGCCGCCCGCGCCACCCTGCGCGGCTACACCCAAGACCTCGGCGACTTCACTGCGTTCCTCGCCCGCTCTGGCGAGTCGCCCGGCAGCGCCGGCACCCGCGCGGTGCGCGACTACCTCGCCACGCTGCACCGCCGTCAGCTCTCGCCGTCCACTGCCGCGCGGCGGCTGTCGTGCCTGCGTCAGTTCTACCGGTTCCTGTTTGCCGAAGGCACGCGGACCGATGACCCGACGGCCACCCTCGAAGGCGCACGGCGCCGCCGGCCACTGCCCAAGATTCTGTCGGAAGCCGAGGTGGACGCGCTCCTCACCGCCGCCCGCAACCACCCTGGCCCCGGCCGTGTGCGGCTCGTGGCGTTGCTGGAATTGCTCTATGCCACCGGCCTGCGGGTCTCGGAACTGGTGTCGCTGCCGCGCGCCGCCCTGCGCGGCGATCCGCGCTTCCTGGTGGTCAGCGGCAAGGGCGGGCGCGAACGCATGGTGCCGCTGTCCGAGCCCGCCGTGGCGGCCGTGCGCGACTACCAGGCCGAGCAATCCAAGGCCAAACAGCTGCCCTCGCCATGGCTGTTTCCGGCCACGGGCGGCGCGGCGCACCTCACCGCGCGCCGGTTTTCGCAGTTGCTCAAAGACCTCGCCATCGCCGCCGGGCTCGACCACCAGCGCGTTTCGCCCCATGTGCTGCGCCACGCGTTCGCCAGCCACCTGCTGGCCCACGGCGCCGATCTGCGTGCGGTACAGCAGATGCTCGGCCACGCCGACATCTCCACCACCCAGATCTACACGCACGTGCTGGACGAGCGGCTCCAGGCGCTCTTGCAGCGCCATCCGCTGGCGGATTAGGTTCCCGGCTCGTTTCCGCCCATTCCGTTGCATAGAAAGGTCGCTGCATGAGCTTCACCCTGGTCCGCCCCGCGGTCCCGCGGGTCAACCGGTCCGAGCTGGCGGTGCCGGGCTCTAACCCGAAGATGATGGAAAAGGCCGCCACCTCCGGCGCCGACGTGATCTTCCTCGACCTCGAAGACGCGGTTGCGCCCGACGACAAAGTCCAGGCGCGCAAGAACATCATCGTCGCGCTCAACACCCTCGATTTCGGCGCGTCCGCCGTATCGGTCCGCATCAACGGGCTGGATACGCACTACATGTACCGCGACGTCATCGACATCCTGGAACAGACCGGTGAGCGCCTGGATCTCATCATGATCCCCAAGGTCGGCAAGCCCGACGACGTCTACGCCCTCGACATGCTGGTCACGCAGTGTGAAACGGCAAAGGGCCGCACCAAGCGCATCGGCTTCGAGTTGATCATCGAAACCGCCCTCGGAATGCAAAACGTCGAGACCATCGCCGCCGCCAGCCCGCGCCTGGAGTCGCTGCACTTCGGTGTCGCCGACTACGCAGCATCGACCGGCGCTCGCACCACCGTCATCGGCGGCCCCAGCAAAGACTACGTCGTGCTCACCGACCAGCTCGCCGACGGCGCGCGCCAGAACCACTGGGGCGATATGTGGCACTACGCCATCGCCCGGGTAGTCGTGGCTGCCCGCGCCAACGGCCTGCGCCCGATCGACGGCCCGTTCGGCAACATCCAGGACGCGGACGGCTACCGCGCCGGCGCGCGCCGCGCCGCCGCGTTGGGCTGCGAAGGCAAGTGGGCGATCCATCCCAGCCAGCTCGCGCTGGCCAACGAAACCTTCAATCCGCCGAAGGAAGAGGTGGACCGCGCTACCCGCATCTTGGAAGCCATGAAGGAAGCGCAGGCCAGCGGCCGTGGCGCCATCACCCTCGACGGCCGTATGATCGATGCCGCGTCGGTGCGCCAGGCCGAAGTCATGGTGGCCAAGGCCAAGCTGCTCGCATCGAAAAAGGCCTAAGGGGAAACCTGCATGGGCACCGAGACGTTTCTCGAGTTCGAAAAGCCGATCGCCGAGCTTGAAGGCAAGATCAAGGAACTGCGCCACCTCGCCGACAACGGCGAGGTCGACATCGGCTCCGAAGTCGCGCGGCTGCAGAACCGCACCGAGCAGATGCTGCAGGAGACCTATTCCAACCTGTCGCCGTGGCAGAAGACGCAGGTCGCGCGCCACCTCGACCGCCCGCACTTCAGCCACTACGTCGCGGCGCTGATCGAAGGTTTTACGCCGCTCGCCGGCGACCGTCTGTTCGGCGACGACCGCGCCATCCAGGGTGGTCCGGGCCGCTTCCGTGGCCGCTCGGTCATGGTGATTGGCCACGAAAAGGGCATCGGCACCGACGGCCGCATCGCCCACAACTTCGGCATGGCCCACCCGGAGGGCTACCGCAAAGCCGTGCGCCTGATGCACATGGCCGAACACTTCCAGTTGCCGATCCTCACGCTGGTTGACACGCAAGGCGCCTATCCCGGTGTCGGCGCCGAACAGCGCGGCCAGGCCGAAGCCATCGCCCGCGCCATCGAAGCGTTGCTCGAAGTGAAGGTGCCGGTGGTGTGCGTCGTGGTCGGCGAGGGCGGATCGGGCGGCGCGGTGGCGCTGGCCGTCGGCAACCGCATTCTGATGCTGGAACACTCGATCTATTCGGTGATCTCGCCCGAAGGCTGCGCCGCGATCCTGTGGCGCTCCGGCGACAAGGCGCGGGAAGCGGCGGAAGCGCTAAAGCTCACCGCCCAGGACCTGTTCAAGATGCGCGTCATCGACCGCATCATTTCCGAGCCTACCGGCGGCGCTCAGCGCCACCCGCAGGAAATGGTGCGCCGCGTCGGCGCCGCCATCGAAGCCGCGTTCGCCGAACTCGACAACGAGGGCAGCGATTACCGCGCCTCGCGCCGTCAGAAGTTCCTCGAGATGGGCCGGGTCGGACTGGCCTAACCGCCGTCCGTACTATTCGCCCGCGGTCTGCGTCCGCGGGTCCAGCGGGAACAGCCCGGCCACGAACGGCGCGCGGTCGCCGGCATCCACTTCCACGCCCGGCGTCACGATGGCCTTCACCCACGTCTTCGCGGTGGCGGCGCTCAGGTGCGCCGGGATCACGGCGGCGCGAAAGTTGTCCTGCTCCAGGTAGCGTGCCGTGTCGCTGAATCCTTCCGTGCCGCCCCGCTCGCCCACGGCCACGGTGAATTTGGCTGAAGGCGAAATGCGGTCCATCACGAACACCGCCAGCACGTAGTCGCCTTCCGCCAGCGCTTCCTCGCGCCACGGCATGCCGAACGCCGCCGCGATCTGCAGCAGCGCTCCGGGCGTCTTGGGCGGCGCCGCCTGGGGCAGATCGCGCGCCGCAATCGCGTACAGCAGCACCCGCGGGTTCAGGGAATAGAGCGGCGCGATGGTGATGTCCTTCACCTCGATCGGCTCGTCCGCGACGCCATAGGTGGCCGAAAACAGAATCGCCGCGCGGCGGTTGAATTCGTCGACGAACTCCAGCGTTGCCGCCGCCGTGCGATCCGGCCCGGGCTGTCCGGTGTATTGCAGCAGCCGCGTGTCGTGCCAGTCGAACCCCGGCACGTCGGCGTGCGCCGCGCCTACCGCCGCACCCGCAGCGTTGCTAAACAGCACCCCCGCCGCCATGCCCGATCCGCCGCGCAGCCGGTCCACCACCGCCGCCGCCACCCGCACCGCGTCCGATGGCATCGTCGTCTGTGTTGTCGCCAGCGGGGCGGGCAGGGGGAACGCTGCGGGTCCGCTGCGCACCGGTGCTGCCACCGTCACCGGTGCCACGATGGGCGCCGGCGCTTGCGGCGCAGGTGCCGCGGCCACCGCCCGGGTCGCTTCGGTCACCAAGGGCGCCGGCGTACCCACGCCGTCCGGCGGCACCTCCGCGCACGCCGCCATCGCCAGCAGCGCCACGAGGCTTGCGCGTATGCCCAGCGTCGTCATTGCGGCCGCTGCGCGAAATTGGGGAACGCCGTGCCTGCACCCGGCGCGTCGTCCGCTGCTGTGGGCGCCGCCGCCGTTGCCTGGGGCGATACATACGAAGACTTCGTCGCCGCCACTGCCGGCGCGCGCTGGCCCGCATCGGGCCCGCTTCCGGCGGCGAACACGGCCTTCACCGTGAACTCCACCGGCCCGTTCAGGGTCAGGGTCATCTGCGCCGCCAGCACCCGCCAGCCGTCGAAGTCGCGTTCCGCCGCGCCCGCCGGAAATCCACCGATGCCCGCAGCCTTGTCGGCGATGCGCAGGTCCAGCCGCGCGTCCCCCGGCAAACGGTCCGCCACGAACGCAAACACGTAATAGTCCTGCGGCGCCGATGAAGCCGTCGCCGCCGTCACGGCGTTGGCCCGCACCAGCCGCATCAGGCCCAACGGCCCGGGTGCGGTGCGCAGCGCCTCGGCGCTCACCCGCGCCACCGGCACCAGCACGATTTCGGCGGCCGGGACCACGGGTGCCAGCGGCGCCAGTTCCGCCGCCGTCACGGTGATCGCGTCGGGGCCATAGGCAAATCGCAGCACCAGCGACAGCGACGCGCGCCGCCCGCCGCCGTCCATCAGGGTCAACGCCGCGTTGACCTCATAGCCGCCTTCCGGCGCAGCGGCGTAGCGCGTCACCGCAATGCCATCCAGGTCGAACCCGGAATAGCCGAACCCCGGTTCCTCCAGCCCCTTAGCCGCCGCCTCGTTCAGAACCACCGGCCACGCGGGCTGGCTGCCGTCCAGGCCGCGCAGGTGCCACACCGATGCGCCGATCACGGCGCTCAGTTCCCACGGCAGTTGGCGCGCCGCTGCCGGGTCGGCGATCGCCCGCAGCACCACGGTGCGGTGCACGCCGAACTCGGCGCGCTGTTGGTTGTGATCCAGCTGGATGCGCGCCTGGCCTTGGCTCGACTGCAGATGCAGCCCCACGGCGCCCGCTTCCAGCAGATAGCGCGCCAGGCTGTCCTCCAGCGCCGCCGGCCCGCCGCTCGCCGATGCCTTGGCGCGCGCCGTGCGCAGCGCCACGCACCACGGCTCCTCGTCGCAGTTCGGCACGCCGGAAACAAACGTCCGGTTGCGCGCGTCCAGCACGTCGCGGAACGCGCGCGCCGCCGTGGTCGCCGCCGGCTCTGGCGGGGCCAGCATCAGGGTGGCAATGCCCACTGTGTCCGCCGTGTGCCGTGCGGTCTCGGCATAGGCGATCACCGCATCCAGCGCTGCGGCGTTGCGGCGGTGCGCGTCGCCGGTCAGTGCCCAGCGCTCCGGCGCCGGCCGCCCCGCCGTGCCTTGCGCCAACAACCCGTCCGCCGGCATTGGCCACAGCGCGGTGTCCGCAGGCGGCCGTGTGGTGGCGCCTTCGGCAATGGTGGGCGTGGGCAGAGTAATGGCGAACCGCGGCCCGTGCGCCACCGTGTCCACCAGCGCCTTCAGGGTGTCCTCGGCCCCGGTGGCGATGGCGGCGGGTGTCGTGGCTGCGTGGAACGCCGGGTCGGTAAACGGCCAGCGCGCGGTCAGCGCACCGGTATCAGTGGGGCCGAATCCGGGCGGGGGGGCGTCTTGGGCGGAGGTTGCCGTAACCGGCACCACCGCCGCGAGCCCAGCAAGCAAAACCAGGAGCCGCGCTGCGAGCGTCGCTGCAGTCACTGGTCACCGTCACAATCATGGCGCGGGCGCCGTACCCCCGGGCCAGGATCATAGCCAGCGGCGGGGACGAACGGAACCGGGTCAGTCAGTTAGGCGTCGGCGCCGTGGCAGTGCTTGAATTTCTTGCCGGAACCACACGGGCACAGGGCGTTGCGCGACACCTTGCCCCACAGCGCCGGGTCGTTGACCGGCTCCGGCGGCGGCGGGGGTGCTTCGCCCAGGTCGGGCTCGATCACTTCCGGCCCGCCGGTGGCGGCCGAGGTCAGCATCTGCGAGCGCGTCTCGAACGCCTGCTGTTCCGGCGGCGGGCCCATGCGGACCTCCACACGCGCCAGCAGCGTGGTCACGTGTTCGCGCAGCGTCGCCAGCATGCCGTCGAACATGTCGAAGGCCTCGCGCTTGTACTCGTTCAGCGGATCGCGTTGGCCATAGGCGCGCAGGCCGATGCCCTGGCGCAGGTGATCCAGCCGGAACAAGTGTTCCTTCCAATGCTGGTCCAACGCCTGCAGCAACAGGTTCTTCTCCACCATGCGCCAGATGTCCGGGCCGGTGTTGGCGGCCTTCTCGGCCATCATGCGGTCGGCCATGTCCATCAGGCGGTGGCGCATCTCTTCATGGCCCACGCCTTCTTCGTTGGCCCACGCGCGTACCGGAGCCAGGGTCGCGAACACGCGCCCGATTTCCTGCTCCAGCTTGTCGATGTTCCACTGTTCTTGGTACGCCTTCTCGGGAACGCACTCGTTGATCAGGTTGTCGACCACCGTGTGGCGCATATCCTCCACCGTGTCCGACACGTCCTTCGAGCGCATCAGTTCCTTGCGCTGGTCGTACACAACCTTGCGCTGGTCGTTCATGACGTCGTCGAACTTCAGCAGATTCTTGCGGATTTCGTAGTTCCGCTGCTCGACCTTCTGCTGGGCCTTTTCCAGCGCCTTGTTCACCCACGGGTGGATGATCGCCTCGCCGTCTTTTAGGCCCAGCCGGCGCAGCATGGTGTCCATGCGCTCCGAGCCGAAAATGCGCATCAGGTCGTCTTCCAGGCTCAGGAAGAACTTCGACTTGCCCGGGTCGCCCTGGCGGCCGGAACGGCCGCGCAACTGGTTGTCGATGCGGCGGCTTTCGTGGCGCTCGGTGCCGATGATGTACAGCCCGCCCGAAGCCAGCACGTCCTTCTTCTCGGACGCCACTTCCTCGCGGATGCGGGCTTCGCCGTCGGCGCGCACGGCCGGGTCGGTAACCCCCAGCAGTTCGATCGCGATGCGCATGTCCACGTTGCCGCCCAGCTGGATGTCGGTGCCGCGGCCCGCCATGTTGGTGGCGATGGTCACTTGGCCCGAGCGGCCGGCCTGCGCCACGATCGCCGCTTCCTGCTCGTGGAAGCGCGCGTTCAGCACCTGGTGAAGGATCTTTTCCTTCTTCAGCAGCGTGGACAGCAGCTCCGACTTTTCGATGGAAACCGTGCCCACCAGCACCGGCTGGCGGCGCTCGCGGCATTCCTCGATCAGCTTCACGATCGCCGCGAACTTCTCGGTGCCGGTGCGATAGACCTCGTCGTCGAAGTCCTTGCGGCTAAGCGGCATGTGCGTCGGCACTTCCACCACATCCAGCTTGTAAATGTCGCCGAATTCCGAAGCCTCGGTCGCGGCGGTGCCGGTCATGCCCGAAAGCTTCTTGTACATGCGGAAGAAGTTCTGGAACGTGATCGACGCCAGCGTCTGGTTCTCCGGCTGGATCGTCACCGCTTCTTTGGCTTCCAGCGCCTGGTGCAGGCCTTCCGAATAGCGGCGGCCTTCCATCATGCGGCCGGTGAATTCGTCGATGATGACGACCTTGTCGTCTTTCACGATGTATTCGGTGTCGCGCGCAAACAGCACGTGCGCGCGCAACGCCTGCGTCAGATGGTGCAGGATCGTCACGTTTTCGATGTCGTACAGGTCGCCCTTCACCAGCAGACCGGCGTTCTGGAGGAACTCCACGGCCTTTTGCGCGCCGGCTTCGGTCAGGGTGACCGTGCGCTGCTTCTCGTCCTTCTCGTAGTCGCCCTTCTCAAGCTGCGGGATGATCTTGTCGACGTTGCGGTACAGCTCGCTCGAATCTTCGGCCGCGCCGGAGATGATGAGCGGCGTGCGCGCTTCGTCGATCAGGATCGAATCGACTTCGTCGACGATCGCGAAGTTGAAGTCCCGGTGGACCATCGTCTCCAGCTGGAACTTCATGTTGTCGCGCAGGAAGTCGAAGCCCAACTCGTTGTTGGTGCCGTAGGTGATGTCCGACGCGTAGGCGTCGCGGCGCTGGTTGTCGTCCAGCCCGTGCACCACGCAGCCGACCGTCATGCCCAGACGCTTATAGATCTGCCCCATCCATTCCGCGTCGCGACGGGCCAGGTAGTCGTTCACGGTCACGATGTGAACGCCCTTGCCCGGCAGCGCGTTCAGGTACGCGGCCAGGGTGGAAACCAGCGTCTTGCCTTCGCCGGTCTTCATTTCGGCGATCTTGCCTTGGTGCAGGATCATGCCGCCCATCAACTGCACGTCGAAATGCCGTTGGCCGAGCGCCCGCTTGGCGCCTTCGCGCACGGTGGCGAATGCCTCCACCATCAAGCTGTCCAGGGTCTCGCCCTTGGCCAGACGTTCGCGGAACGCAGCCGTGCGGCCGCGCAGCTCGTCGTCGGACAGGCGTTGAATCTCCGGCTCCAACGCGTTGATTGCGTCGACGGCGGGCCGAAGCTTTTTCAGCACGCGATCGTTATTGGTGCCGAACCATTTCCAGAACATGCAGGGACTATAGGTCTGAGGGAGGTGGCTGACAGATAAGCGCGGACCCAAGCCCTGTCAACGCAAGGGGCGCGGTTTCCCTGGTACCGCAGCCCCTGGGCCGGGAGTCTCAGCGTGGTTTGCTGGCCGGCCGCAGTTGCTGAACGTTGCCGGCCGGCGCCGGGCGCACCGAAACCACCCGGAACGTACGCTGCACGCCGTCGTGTTCGGTGATGGAAACGTATTCGCCCTGGGTGAATGCGTGGCGGTCGAACTTGAAGATCGGCTCGTCGTCCTCGTCCTTGTGGGGGACATAGGAAAACGCCCAATTCTTGCCGCGGGTGTGGATCAACTCGCCCAGTTCGTTCTCCGCGTCGCCCCAAAACCGGCGCACCTTGCAGGCGGCTTTGCTGGCCTTCCACTCGGCGGGGTCGAAGTGGCCGTGCGCATCCAGCGGCGCCACGAACTCGTAGCCGTGTTTGGTGCTGCCCTCCGGCAACTCGGCGCTACGGGCCAGTTCCAGTCGAATTGCCTGCAAAGTCATGGTCAGTCTCCAACGCGGGTGCCAATACAGGTTAGCAGCACTCGCGACGCGGGTGCTTTGACACCGATCAACCGCCGCGTACTTGGTGCGCCCGCTCACCTTCTTGCTGGCTGAGCGTGTCCAGAAATGGCCGGGGCCGCGAAGTACGCCGGGGTCAAATCGAGAACGCCCAGACGGCCCACGCCGGGTGCTTCCGGCGGCGCGCGAACTGTTCTACAGAAGCGCCCGGACCAACCCCCGGCCCCTGAGAACAGAATGACCGCTCCGGCCACCACCGCTAAAGCCATCGCGCGTTCGCCGCTGGCTCCCGCAAGCTTCCCGAACATGCCGGTGATCGCCGGCGTGCGCGTCGGCACGGGTCAGGCGGGCATCCGATACCGCGGGCGGTCCGATACGTTGGTGGTCGAATTGGCCAAGGGCACCTCTGCGGCCGGCGTGTTCACGCTGTCCAAAACCGCGTCCGCCCCGGTGCTGTGGTGCAAGGCCCTGGTGCCCGGCACCGCGCGCGGCCTTGTGGCCAATGCGGGCAACTCCAACGCCTTCACCGGCGCCGCCGGCGTGGAGGCGGTGCATCGCACCGTCCGCGCCGCCGCCGCCGCGCTGGGGTGCAAAGACGACGAGCTGTTCATCGCCTCCACCGGCGTGATCGGCCAGCCGTTGCCAGTCGACAAGCTCGAAGCGATCATCCCGCTCGTGGTCGAAAGCCTAAGCGAGACCGCGTGGGATGCCGCCGCCGACGCCATCCGCACCACCGATACGTTTCTGAAGGGCGCCACCGCCACCGCCAGCATCGGCAAGGCGACGGTCTCCATCAATGGCATCGCCAAGGGCTCCGGCATGATCGCGCCGGATCTCGGCACCATGTTCGCGTTCGTGTTTACCGATGCGCGCATTCCGGCGCCCGTGCTGCAACGCTTGGTCAAGGCGAGCGCGAGCCGTAGCTTCAACGCCATCACGGTGGATTCGGATACCAGCACGTCCGATACCGTGCTGCTGTTCGCCACCGGCAAAGGCGCGCGCCACCCGGTCATCAACTCCGCCGCCGACCCCAAGCTGGCCGAGTTCCGGGAGGCGCTGGACGCGGTGATGCTCGACCTCGCGCAGCAGATCGTGCGTGACGGCGAAGGCGCCACCAAGTTTGTCACCGTCAACGTCAGCGGCGCCCGCAACGCCGAGGCCGCGCGCAAGATCGGCCTCAGCATCGCCAACTCGCCGCTGGTGAAGACCGCTGTGGCGGGGGAAGACCCGAACTGGGGCCGCATCGTCGCGGCCGTGGGCAAGTCCGGCGAAGAAGCCGACCGCGACCGCCTGACCATCGCCATCGGTCCGTATCCGGTGGCGGAGCATGGCGGCGTGCGTGCCGACTATGTCGAGGCACCGGTGGCCGCGTACATGAAGAACCGCGAAATCGAGTTCCACGTCGACGTCGGCGTCGGTCGCGGCAAGTTCACCGTGTACACGTGCGACCTCACCAACGAGTACATCCGCATCAACGCGGCCTATCGTTCCTAATCGTGCCGGCGGCGCCACTAGTCCTGGTGGTCGCCGCCGCATTGTTGGACGGGGCCGGTAGGGTCCTGCTGGCCCAGCGTCCGCCCGGTAAGTCGATGGCGGGCCTGTGGGAATTCCCCGGCGGCAAGGTCGCGCCGGGGGAAACTCCCGAGGCCGCCCTGGTGCGCGAACTGCACGAGGAGTTGGGCGTCACAGTCGACCCAAAGGTTCTGGTGCCGGGAACCTTCGCGTCCCATTCCTACAACGATTTCAATCTGTTGATGCCGCTGTACCTGTGCCGCACCTGGGGAGGGGTGCCGCGCGGCCAAGAGAACCAAGAGCTTGCGTGGGTGGGCGTGAATGATCTGGACCGCTACCCCATGCCTCCCGCCGATCTGCCGCTGATCCCGATCCTGCGCCGGCTCCTCTAAGGCGCCCACGCCGTCAGGGTGACGATCTCAAACGTCGCCCGCACCCGCCCGTCCGGGTTGGCAAACCGCTCCACGTATTCCGTCATCGCCCGCGCCAGCACGGCGCGGCTCAGGTGTGCGTTCTCGCGGTTACGCAGCGCGTTGGTCTCACCCATGCCGCGCAGATCGGCGAGCAGCTTCAACGGGTTGGCGTAGGTCACGGTGATGGCTTCCGTGTCCGCCACCTGCCGCACGAACCCCGCGCGCCCCAGCAAGTCGCCGGCATCCCGCACGTCCACAAACGGCGACACCCGAGGGCTCGCGCCGTTGGTCAGCTCCGCCTCCGCCACCAGGAACGCATCGCGCAGTTCGCGCAGCGTATCCACGCCGAACAGCGAAGCGACGATCATGCCGCCGGGCCGGATACAGCGCCGAAGCTGGGAGAGCGACCCCGGCAAGTCGTTGACCCAATGCAGCGACAGCGCGCTCACCACCAGGTCGAACGAGTGCTCGGCGAACGGCACCAGTTCCTCGTCCATCACCGCCACGTTGCCGCCGCGCGCCTGCGCGAGCTTGGCCATCGCCGGGGAATGGTCCGTTTGCACCAGTTCGCCCACGTGCCCGGCCAGCAGCTCCGCCATCAGCCCGTCGTGGCAACCCACGTCGAGCGCGCGCGGGAACGGGCGTTCCTGATCGGCCACGCGCTCCGCGAGCCGCTCGCCCGCCGCCCGGATCAGGAAATCGTGGTCGGCAAACCGCGCCGCGGCGCGGTTGCGGTGGGCGCGGACGGTGGCGCGGTCGAATACGGCATCCATAACCCTCTTGTACCAGCGCCACGGGGGCGGAATCCTGCGGCGATGAAAGCCGCGGCGATTCTTGCGGGCGCGCAACGGGTTCTGGGCTGGGTTCTGCCGGCCCGGTGCCTCAACTGCGATGCATTGGTCGATCGCCAAGGCGATTTGTGCGCGCCGTGTTGGACCAGCCTGCGCTTCATCGCCGCGCCCCAGTGCGTGTGCTGCGGGTTGCCCTTCGAGTTCGCCCACGGCGATGGTGCCCTGTGCGGCGCCTGCGCTGCCGAAGCCCCCGTCTACCGCCGCGCCCGCTCCGTGCTGGCCTACGATGACGCCTCCCGCGGCCTGGTGCTGCGCTTCAAGCACGCCGACCGCACCGATCTCGCGCCCGCATTCGGCGCCTGGCTCGCCCGCGCTGGTGCCGAGCTGTTGCGCGAGGCCGATGTAGTGGCCCCCGTGCCCCTGCATCGCCGCCGCCTGTTCGCCCGCCGCTACAACCAGTCGGCGCTGCTGGCGGTTGCCGTGGCGAAGGCGAGCGGGGTGCCCGCCGCGCCCATGCTGCTCGCCCGCACCCGCAACACGCCCATCCAAGGCGGCCTCAGCCGCAACGGCCGGCTGGACAACGTGCGCGGCGCGTTCACCGTGCGCCGCCCGGTGGTGGGCCGGCGCGTGGTGCTGGTCGACGACGTGTTCACCACCGGCGGCCACGGTCGAGGCCTGCGCCCGCGCCTTGCTGCACGCGGGTGCGGCGCACGTAGACGTGCTAACCCTCACCCGGGTCATCCGCCCGGCCGATATCAGCTAGCCATGCCAACCAAATTCACCGCCGCCTGCGTGCAACTCACCGCGGGCGCCGATATCGCCGCCAATATCGCCGCCGCCGTCGCGGGTATCCACGCCGCCGCGAAGCAAGGCGCCGATTTCATCGCCCTGCCGGAAAACGCCGTGCTGATGCCCGCCGATTCGCTCGGCGCCAACCGCGGCGCCGCCACCGAGGATGCGCACCCCGGCGTCGCCGCCATCGCCGCCGCCGCACGCGATGTTGGCCGCTGGGTACTGGCCGGCACCTTCGGCGTGCGCGATCCGGATGCGGCGCGCCTGTCCAACCGCCTCGTGCTGGTGTCGCCCACCGGCGCCATCACCGCGCGCTACGACAAGATCCATATGTTCGATGCCGACCTGCCGGACCGCAGCTACCGCGAGTCGGCAGTGTTCCGCCCCGGCGAGCGTGCCGTGGTTGCCGATCTGCCGTGGCTCAAGCTCGGCCTGTCGGTGTGCTACGACCTGCGCTTCCCGCACCTGTACCGCGCGCTGGCCCAGGCCGGCGCCGGCCTGCTGGTGGTCCCGTCCGCCTTCACCGAACCTACCGGCCGCGCCCACTGGCATGTGCTGCTGCGGGCCCGCGCGATTGAAACCGGCTGCTATGTCGTCGCCCCCGCCCAAACCGGCGCTCACCCCGGCGGCCGCCGCACCTTTGGGCACTCGCTGATCGTCGCGCCGTGGGGCGAAGTGGTGGCCGAAGCGGGCGATGCCCCCGGTGTGATCCTCGCCGAAATCGATGTCGCCCAGATCGCCGCCGCCCGCTCCAAGCTCCCGGCGCTAACCCACGACCGGCCATTTGCCGCGCCGGGCGGGTAGGCTCCAGCCATTGACTCTGCGGGGATTTGGCTCAATTCCTGCTTCACCAATTCCTGCTATGGTTTCAGGGACAGGTGGCAAAGGCTTAGCGATGGTCGTCTACGATCTCCGTTGCGGTAACGAGCACGTGTTCGAGGCGTGGTTCCCTGGCTCCGACGCGTTCGATGCCCAGGCGAAGCGCGGCAAGGTGCAGTGCCCGGTGTGTGGCGACCGCAAGATTCAGCGCGCGCCGATGGCCCCGCACGTCTCCACCCGCGGCCGCGCCGTGGCTCGCCGCGAGGCTGCCGAGCAGGCGATGAAGGCCCTCACCAACATGCAGGCGTTCATCGAAAAGAACTGCGACCACGTCGGCCCGCAGTTCGCCGAAGAAGCGCGCAAAATCCACTACGGTGAAACCGAAACCCGCAACATCTACGGCGAAGCCACGCCCGATGAAGCCGCCGAGTTGCGCGACGAAGGCATCGAGTTCGGCGAAATCCCCTGGCCCGTCCGCGGCGATGCGTAGCTGACCGTCATGCCCGGACTTGTTCCGGGCATCCACGCCTTCCTAAGCCTTTGCTGCCGTCAGCAGGTAGTTCACGTCCACGTCGCGCGACAGCGCGAACGTGCCGGTCGCTGCCTCGAACGAAATCCCGGTCACATCGCTCACCGTCATCCCGCTCGCCCGCAGGTCGCGGGCGAATTCCGATGGCTTCACGAATTTGCGCCAGTCGTGGGTGCCGCGTGGCACCCAGCGCAGCAGGTACTCGGCGGCCACCACGCCCAGCGCCAGCGACTTCGGCGTGCGGTTGAGGGTGGAAGCGATGAGCGCGCCGCCCGGCCTCACCAGTGCCGCCACGGCTCCTGTGAATGCCGCCGGGTCCGGCACATGTTCGATAATCTCCATTGCCAGCACCGCGTCGAATGTCTCCCCCGCCAGTTCCTCGGCCGTCGCGCAGCGGTAGCGGATGGCCAGCTCCATGCCCGCCGCATGGGCGGTGGCGGCAGTGATGTTCTCAGGTGCCGCATCCACGCCCGTCACCGTCGCGCCCAGGCGCGCCAGCGGCTCGCACAGGAGCCCGGCGCCGCAGCCGATGTCGGCAATCGCCAGCCCGCGCAGCGGCTTGGCCTGCTTGGGGTCGCTTCCGAAGTGTGCGCACAACCGGTCGCGGATGTAGCCGATCCGCACCGGGTTGATGCGGTGCAGGGCGGCCATCGGCCCGTGCGGGTTCCACCACTCGGCCGCCTGGGCGGCAAAGCGGGCGATTTCGGCGGGATCGGCGTGGGGCGACGCGGTTGCAGCGGTCATGGCCGACAGAGTATGAATACCCGCCCTTGAGGGGGCAAATCGCAGCCTCCCGCGACACAGATTTCCATGGCACGTCTGGTACTTAAGTTTGGCGGCACGTCGGTCGGAGACGTCGAGCGCATCAAAAACGTCGCCCGCAAGGTGAAGGCGGTGTTTGAGGCAGGCAACGAGGTCGCGGTGGTGGTCTCGGCCATGTCGGGCGTCACCGACTCGCTGGTCAAGCTGGTGGACCAAATCTCCACCGTGAAGCACGACGATGCCGAGTACGACACCGTGGTTGCCACCGGCGAGCAAGTGACCATCGGCCTCGTGGCGCTGGCACTTCAGCAGGTGGGGCTGAAAGCCCGCTCGTGGCCGAGCTGGGAGATCCCGATCCGCTGCGACGACCACCACGCCAAGGCGCGCATCACTTCGATCGAAACCGGCCCCATCGAGGAATCGTTCGCGCGCGGCGAAATTGCCGTCGTGCCGGGCTTCCAGGCGGTGGATTCCAAGGGCCGCATCAGCACCCTCGGGCGCGGCGGGTCCGATACGTCAGCCGTGGCGCTGGCGGCGGCGCTTAAGGCCGATCGCTGCGATATCTACACCGACGTCGATGGCGTCTACACCACCGATCCGCGCATCGTGGAAAAGGCGCGCAAGCTTGATAGGATCACCTACGAGGAGATGCTGGAGCTGGCATCCCTCGGCGCCAAGGTGCTCCATACCCGTTCGGTTGAATTGGCGATGAAGTACCGGGTGCCGGTCCAGGTGCTGTCGAGTTTCGCCGACGTCCCCGGCACCATGGTGGTCGATGAGGAGGCGGGCGTGGAAGACGTACTGGTCAGCGGCATCGCGTATTCGCGCGGCGAAGCCAAGATCACCTTGGTCAAGGTCGCGGATCAGCCCGGCGTGGCCGCCCGCGTGTTCGGGCCGCTGTCGGAAGCCGCGATCAACGTCGACATGATCGTGCAAAACGTCTCCGAAGACGGCAAAACCACCGACATGACGTTCACCGTGGGCCGCACCGATCTCAAGCGTGCGCTGGCGGTGATCGAGGGCGCGAAAAAGACCATCGGCTATGAGCGCGTGATCTCGGCATCCGATGTATCCAAGGTCTCGGTCATCGGCGTCGGCATGCGCAGCCACGCCGGCATCGCCTTCACCATGTTCAAGGCGCTGGCCGACAAGGGCATCAACATCCAGACCATCTCCACCTCGGAAATCAAAGTCAGCGTGCTGATCGCCGAGGAGTACACGGAATTAGCAGTGCGCACGCTCCACACCGTCTACGGCCTGGATGCGGCCTGACCGGGCCCTCGACCGGAACCAAGACCGCGGCGGCCACCCGCGCGCGAGCAAGTACGATGCGGGGCACCTGGAGCAGGCTGCTGCGCTGTTAGACCGTTTGTCGGCGCGCGGCCGCGCCCTGCTCGGCACCCGCACCGCCATCATGGGCGGGGCAATGACCTGGGTGTCGGAACGCAACCTGGTGGCGGCAATCTCCAACGCCGGCGGGTTCGGCGTGATCGCCACCGGCTCGATGTCGCCCGATCAGCTTGCCGCCGAAATTGCCGCCACGTCCGCGCTCACCAACCAGCCGTTCGGCGTCAACATCATCACACTGCACCCGCGGCTGCGCGATCTGTGCGACGTGTGCATCGCCGCCAAGGTCGGCCACGTGGTGCTGGCCGGGAACCTGCCCAAGTCGGTCGATATCGTGCATCTCAAGGATGGCGGCGTGCAGGTGTTGGGCTTTGCCCCCACCCTCGGTATCGCCCAGCGCCTCGTGCGCACCGGCGCCGATGCGATCGTCATCGAAGGCGCCGAAGCCGGTGGCCACATCGGCCCGGTATCGCTGAATGTGCTGGCGCAAGAAATCCTGCCCAACATCCGCGACGTGCCGGTGTTCGTGGCGGGCGGTTTGGGCCGCGGCGAGGCGATTGCGTCGTACCTGGAGATGGGCGCGGCGGGCTGCCAGCTCGGCACGCGGTTCGTGTGCGCCTCCGAATCGATCGCCCATCCGGCGTTCAAGCAGGCGTTCGTGCGCGCCGCCGCCCGCGATGCCGTGCCCTCCGTGCAGATCGACCCGCGCTTTCCGGTCATTCCGGTCCGCGCGCTCGCCAACGAAGGCACGCGCCGGTTCATGGAATTCCAGCGTACGGTGGTGGATCGCTTCAACGCCGGGCAGGTCGATCAGGCGAGCGCCCAGCTTGAAATCGAGCACTTCTGGGCCGGCGCTTTGCGCCGGGCGGTGGTCGACGGCGACGTTGAGAACGGCTCGGTGATGGCCGGCCAAAGTGTCGGCATGGTGCGGGTGGTGCAGCCCGCGGCGGAGATCATCCAAGACCTGACCACCCAGGCAATCGTGGCCCTGGCCGAACGTCTGGCGTCGCGCGACGCGGCCGTATAACTGCCGCATTCCGCCGGTAACACGGCTTCGTGTTTGCCAAATTGGCGAAAACGGCAGAAAATAAGGCGTTGCGCGGGGTTTTCGTGCGATTTAAACCTTTTGTTAACCATGAGCCGGCGACAGTGGCGCGCGGCGCTTGGCCGCATTTCAGCGCCGCGGAGCGCTTTGCATGACCAACATTACGCCGCTCGACTTCGATCCGAACCGCCGGGATCCGGAACGCCGCGCCCATTTGCGGGGCGTGCCCAAGGAGACCGCGCCGGCCACGGAACGCTACGTCGGCATCGGCACCGAGTTCGCGGGCGCCCGCAACAACCTTGGCCTCGACATGGGCCATGTGGCTGCTGCGCTCCGCATCCGTCGCGAACATCTCACCGCCATCGAAGACGGCCGCTTCGGCGATCTGCCGGCGCCGGCCTACGCCCTCGGCTTTGTGCGCTCCTACGCCGATTACCTCGGCATGGATCCCACCGCCGCCGTGGAAGCGTTCAAGGCCGAAACCAACCAGAAGCGCGATCACTCGCCGCTGGTATTCCCGACCGCCGAAACCGCCGACCGCGTTCCCCGCGGCTGGTTGCTCGGCATGTCCGCGTTCCTGGCCGCGGTTGTGTTCGGCGCGTGGTTCTATTCCGAACGCGCCGGCAACGTCGGCATCGAACGCGTCCCGCCACCTCCGGTCGCCGCTGCGTCCGACTCGGCCCTGGCGCCGCGCCCGCTGATCGACAACGCCTTCGCCAACACCGATGTGCGCCGCCCGGTCGAACCCGTAGCGGTGGCTCCGGTGGCGGTCGCCGCCGCACCCGTTGCGGTTCCTGCGGCGCCTCCCACGCCCCCGGTTGCTGCGCCCGCCGTGGCCACTCCTGGTGCGCTGGAAAACGCGCTGAACAAGGTGCTCGGCCTATTCCAGGGCACCCCGGCGAATGTCACGCCGCCCGATGCCGTCGCGCCTGCCCCGGCCCGCGCACCGGCCGCTGCCGTAACGCCGCCGGGCCCAGCGGCCACACCGGCGCCCGAGTTGCCCGCCGCTGCGCCTGCCGCCGCAGTTGACCCAGCGCCCGCGCCCGAAGCGGCGGCCATAGCTGGGCCTGCTCCGGCTCCTGCGGAGCCTGCCGCGCCGGTCGTCGCCGAAGTTCAGGCCGCCACCCCCGCGGTCACGCCGCCGGCCGAAGCCTTGCTCCCCGTTGTGATCGCCGCAGCGCCCACGCCCGCGCCGGCCGCCCCGGTCGAAGTGACGCCGGTTGTGCCCGCCGTGCCCCGGCCCCCGGTGACCGTCGCCGCTGCGGCGCCGGTGACCCCGCCCGCGCCCGCACCTGTGGTGCAGGCCGCGCCGCCCGCCATCCCGCCCGCCGCACCGGCTGAATTGGCCGCGTTGCCCGGCGGCCAGACCTACGGCGCGGTCGGCACCAATGCCCGCGTCGTCATCCTCGCCACCCAAGACAGCTGGGTGCAGATCACCGGCGCCGCTGGCGAACTCCTGCTCACCCGCATTCTGCGGGCCGGCGACAAGTACCTCGCGCCGTCGCGCGACGACCTCGTGATGATGACCGGCAACGCCGGCGCTATCGATGTCTTGGTCGATGGCCGCCTGATCCCGGCACTGGGGCCTGCAGGCTCCGTGCGCCGCAACGTCTCGCTGATGCCCGAGAAGTTGTTGAACGGCACTGCCGTCGCGCCCTAAGTACTGGGTCTATGACGCGCGCCTATCGCGAGATCGCCCGCCGCCCCTCGCGGCAAATCCACGTCGGCCCGGTTGCCGTCGGCGGCGGAGCGCCCATCACCGTCCAATCCATGACCAACACGCGCACCTCCGATGCGCCCGCCACCATCGCCCAGGTGGCCGAACTGGCGGCGGCCGGCGCCGATATCGTCCGCGTTTCATGCCCCGATGAGGCAAGCACCGCGGCGCTGCACGAAATCGTCCGCCACTCGCCGGTGCCGATCGTCGCCGATATCCACTTCCACTATCGCCGCGCGATCGAGGCCGCCGAGGCGGGCGCCGCCTGCCTGCGCTTCAATCCCGGCAACATCGGCTCGAAGCAGCGCGTGGCCGAGGTGGTGAAGGCCGCCAAGGACCACAACGTCTCGATCCGCATTGGCGTGAACGGCGGCTCGCTGGAATCCGACCTACTGCAGAAGTACGGCAGCCCGTGCCCGGAAGCGCTGGTCGAAAGCGCCATGCGCCACGCCCACATCCTGGAAGACCACGACTTCCGAGAGTTCAAGATCAGCGTGAAGGCGTCCGACGTATTCCTCGCCGTCGCCGCCTACCGCCAATTGGCCGAAGAGTGCGACTACCCCTTGCACGTCGGCATCACCGAAGCGGGCGGCCTGCGCGCCGGCACCGTGAAGTCATCGATCGGCATCGGCGCGCTGCTATGGAGCGGCATCGGCGACACCATCCGCGTGTCGCTCGCTGCCGACCCGGTGGAAGAAGTCCGCGCCGGGTTTGAAATGCTCAAATCCCTCGGCCTGCGCCGCCACGGCGTCACCGTGATCGCGTGCCCTTCGTGCGCGCGCGAAGCGTTCCCGGTCATCAAGACGGTCGAAGCCCTGGAACAACGCTTGGCCCACATCCGCACCCCCATCACCCTCTCGGTGCTGGGCTGTGTGGTAAACGGCCCCGGCGAAGCCCGCGAAACCGATATTGGGTTGACCGGCGGCGGCAAGGGCACCCACCAAGTGTATGTCTCCGGCATCGCCGACCACCGCACCAACGACGGCGATCTGATCGACCACATCGTCGCCATGGTCGAAGCCAAGGCCGCCGCCATCGAGGCCGCGGCGGCGCAAACGGCCACCGCCGCCGAGTAGCCCGCTGCCCCGGCGGGGGAGGGCTTTGCGCATTTGCCGCCCGTGCGCTAGGAAACCCCGGATGGAAAAGCTTCAGCCGGTGCGCGGCACCCACGATCTGTTGCCGGACGACCTGCGGCGTCACCGCGTTGTCACCGATACCGCGCGCGAGTGGACCGAGCGCTACGGCTATGCCGAGCTGGCCACGCCAGTCTTCGAATTCACCGAAGTGTTCCAGCGCACCCTGGGCGAGACCACCGACGTGGTCACCAAGGAGATGTACACATTCGTGGACCGCGGTGGTGATTCGATCACGCTGCGGCCCGAATTCACCGCCGGCATCGTCCGTGCGCTGATCTCCAATGGCCTGGCGCAGCAGCTGCCGCTCAAGTTCTTCTGCACCGGCCCGGTGTTCCGCCACGAGCGCCCGCAGAAGGGCCGCATGCGGCAGTTCCACCAGATCAACGTCGAAGTGTTCGGCGTCGCCGACCCCGGCGCCGATGTCGAAGTCATCGCGCTCGGCCAGGACATTCTGGCCGCGCTCGGCGTCGCGCCCCAGGTGCAGCTTGAGATCAACTCGCTCGGCGATTCGGATAGCCGTACGGCCTACCGCGACGTGCTGGTCGACTACTTCACCGCGAATGCCCCCGACCTGTCCGATGACAGCAAGACCCGGCTGATCAAGAACCCGCTGCGCATCCTCGACTCAAAAGACCCGGACGACCGCAAGCTGGTTGCCGATGCGCCAAAGTTCGCCGACTCGCTCAATGCCGAGTCGCAAGACTTCTTCGCCGCCGTGCGCGCCGGGCTCGATGCGCTGGGGATCGCTTACACGGTCAATGACCGGCTGGTGCGCGGGTTCGATTACTACTCGCACACCGCGTTCGAATTCACGACCACCGCCCTGGGTGCCCAGGGCACCGTGATCGGCGGCGGCCGCTACGACGGGTTGGTCAGCGTTATGGGCGGCCCTGCTACCCCTGCGGTGGGTTGGGGCGGCGGTGTCGAACGGCTGGCGCTGCTGCTGGCGGCTGCACCGCAACCGCACCACCCAGTGGCGATCGTGCCGGTCGGTGAACAGGGCGAAGCGCTGGCGCCCAAGATCGCCCGCGATCTGCGCAGCCACGGCCATCGCGTCGAGCTTGGCTTCTCCGGCAGCTTGGCCAAACGCATGAAGCGTGCCGACAAGGTTGGTGCGCGTGCCGCGGTGCTGCTGGGCGATGACGAAATCGCCAAGGGCATCGCCACCGTGCGTGACCTTGCCCACGGCACCCAAACCGAGGTGCCGCTCGACCGCCTGGTCGACGCGCTCCAGGTCTACCTGCAAT
This sequence comes from Alphaproteobacteria bacterium, assembly GCA_947481575.1. Classification (GTDB taxonomy): domain Bacteria; phylum Pseudomonadota; class Alphaproteobacteria; order UBA2966; family CAIVPW01; genus CANKGV01. Next base: position 60,186 of record CANKGV010000001.1, on the reverse strand, counting down.
AGCCATGGCCGCGCGCATCTCCGATGAGACGCTGGCCGGCGTCATGACCCGTCACCGCGCGTTGGAGCAGCAGCTCGCCGCCGGCGGCGGCGGCGGCGACGCGTTCATCAAGCTGAACAAGGAATACGCCGAACTCGGCCCCATCGTGGCGGCCATCGAGGCGTTGCAGAAGGTGCGCGCCGACGTCGCGGGCGCCGAGCAGCTGGTCGCCGATCCCGGTACCGACGCCGAGATGAAATCGCTCGCCGAGGCCGAGCTGCAAGACACCCGCAAGCACTTGGCCGACCTTGAGAACAGGGTGAAGGTGTCGCTGCTGCCCAAGGACGAGGCGGACGAGCGCAACGCCATTCTGGAAGTGCGCGCCGGCACCGGCGGCGAAGAAGCGGGCCTGTTCGCCGCCGAGCTGTTCCGCATGTACCAGCGCTACGCCGACCTGCACGGCTGGAAGTTCGAGATGATGTCCTACGGCGAAAAGGAACAGGGCGGCATCAAGGAAGCCCAAGCCACCATCTCCGGCTCCGCCGTGTTCGCGCGGCTCAAGTTCGAATCCGGCGTGCACCGCGTGCAGCGGGTACCCGATACCGAAACCCAGGGGCGCATCCACACCAGCACGGCCACCGTCGCGGTGCTGCCGGAAGCGCGCGAGATCGACGTAAAGGTGCAAGACAACGAGTTGCGCATCGACGTGTACCGCTCGTCCGGCCCCGGCGGCCAGTCGGTAAACACCACCGATTCCGCGGTGCGCATCACCCACTTGCCCACCGGGTTGGTCGTCACCCAGCAGGACGAAAAGTCCCAGCACAAGAACCGCGCCAAGGCGATGAAGATCCTGCTCGCCCGCCTCTATGAAAAGAAGCGCCTTGAGCAAGAGACCGAACGCTCCGCCGCGCGGCGCAGCCAGGTCGGCACCGGCGACCGGTCGGAGCGCATCCGCACCTACAACTTCCCACAGGGGCGCGTCACCGACCACCGCATCAACCTGACGGTCCACCAGATCGACAAGGTGATGGCCGGCGAAGCCCTCGACGAAGTTATCGAGGCGCTGATCTCTCAAGACCAAGCCGAACGCCTCGCGCAGCTGGACGAGCCCGGCGCGTGACCTTGGCGCAAGCGTTGCGCGCCGCGTGCGCGACGCTGGAACGGGCCGGGGTGGAGGCCGCCGTGCGCGACGCCCGCCTGCTGGCGGCCATGGTACTCGGCACCCCCGCCGCGCTGCTCGATCCCAAACTGGACCTGGACCCAGGCCAAGCCGCGCGCTTCGATGCGCTGGTGCAGCGCCGGGCGTTGCGCGAGCCGGTCGCGCGGATCGCCGGGGTGCGCGAGTTCTGGGGCCTGGAGTTCGCCGTCACCCCCGCCACGTTGGATCCGCGCCCCGATTCGGAAACGCTGATCGAAGCGGTGGTGGCGGAACGCAAGGCACGTCCGCCCGCCACCATCCTCGACCTCGGCACCGGCACCGGGTGTCTGTTGTGTGCGTTGCTGCGCGAATTTCCGGCGGCCCACGGTCTCGGCATCGACATCGCGCCGGAGGCCGTGCGCACCGCCTCGGCCAACGCCGCGCGCCTCGACTTGGAAGGCCGCGCGGAGTTCGCCGCCGGCAGTTGGTTTGCGCCGGTCGTCGGCACGTTCGACGTCATCGTCGCCAATCCGCCGTACATCCCGTCCGGCGACCTGAGCGCGCTGGCGCCGGAAGTGACCCACTACGATCCGCGCGCGGCACTGGACGGCGGGCCCGATGGCCTCGCCCACTACCGCGCGATTGTCCGGGCGCTGCCCCCGCATCTCGCCCCCGGCGGCCTCGTCGCGTTCGAGGTGGGGGCGGGCCAGGCCCAAGCGGTGGCGCAGTTGATGGCCGGGGTGGGGCTTCGGGTGATCGGCACCCGTGCCGATCTGGCGGGGGTGGAACGCTGCGTTCTGGCTGCCCAGGCCAGAAAAACGCTTGGAAACCAAACCCCTTCCGGATAGGCTTCCGATCTAGGGAGTCAGTTTGTGAACGCGTGACCAACGCATTCCGGACGACAAATTCCTCGCCAGCACCCTCTACCGGACCCGGGATGGCAAGTTCGCCTATGGCGAACTACCGGGGGAAATATGGTCCGGTTCCGCCCCGCGGTGCATGCGCCTTTCCATCAACGTGCGTGAAGGCTAACTCGTTACAACACCAGTAAAGGGAACATGAGACGCGGGAATAACTCCAAGCGGTCACGCAACGGCAGGCCCGGTGGGCCCGGCGGTGGCGGTGGCGGCGGTGGTGGTGGTCGCCTGCCACCCAACATGAATCGCTCGCTCGAATCGAGCAGCCCCGAAGGCAACAAGGTCCGCGGCAACGCCGGTCAACTGTTCGACCGCTACACCAACTTGGCGCGCGAAGCCCAGTCGGCCGGCGATCGCGTAGCGGCCGAAGGCTACCTGCAGTACGCCGAGCACTACTACCGCGTGCTCAGCGCCTCCGGGCAGCAGCGCAAGCCGAATGGCCAGGGCGGCGACCAGCAAGGCTCCGGCGACGGCAACGGCAATGGCCAAGGCGACGGCCGTGCGCCGATGGCCGACGGCCAGCAGCGCCAAGGCCAAGACGGCGGCAACAGCAACGAGATGCAGGCGTCCGGCACCGACCAGCCGATCCTGACCGATCCCGACGACGATCTGCCGCCGGTCAGCTGACCGGCTGCTCCACCGGTCTGGTTGCAGCGTCGTTTGCTGCGGGCGTGAGACTCGCTCGCAGCGGCCCCGCGCCCTTGTACCGGGTGCGCGGATGCCAATATCACGGGTGCTGCCGGTGGTGACGCCGGCCGGTGCCCGTTTGGGGCCGCCGCGCCTGCCGCAGCGTTTGGAGCCGCCCGCATCGCCCGTCGGGGGATGCCTGTCGGCCGCTGCCTGACCAGGAGCTCCGGTTCATGAAGATCGAAAAGTACACCGACCGCGCCCGCGGATTCCTCGAATCGGCCCAGGGCCTCGCCCAGCGCTCCGGTCACCAGCGCTTCACGCCCGAGCACGTACTCAAGGTGCTCTTGGATGACTCCGAAGGCCTCGCCGCGAACCTGATCAAGGCCGCCGGGGGCCACCCCGAACAGGCGCTGGAGGCCACCACCGCCGCGTTGGGTGAATTGCCCAAGGTCGAAGGCGCCGGCGCCGGCCAGGTATTCCTTGCCCCCGAAACCGCACGCCTGTTCGAGGCCGCGGAGAAACTCGCCGAGAAATCCGGCGATAGTTTCGTCACCGCCGAACGCCTGCTGCTGGCGCTTGCCATGGCCGCCGGCACCCGGTCCGCGCGCATCCTGAAAGACGCGGGCACCACGCCGGAAACCCTCAACGCCGCGATCAACGACCTGCGCAAGGGCCGCACGGCGGATTCGGCTTCCGCCGAAGACCGCTACGAGGCGCTGAAGAAGTACACCCGCGACCTCACGGCCGACGCCCGCTCCGGCAAGCTCGACCCGGTGATCGGCCGCGACGAAGAGATCCGCCGCACCATCCAGGTGCTGTCGCGCCGCACCAAGAACAATCCGGTCCTGATCGGCGAGCCCGGCGTCGGCAAGACCGCCATCGTCGAAGGCCTGGCCCAGCGCATCATCAACGGCGACGTGCCGGAAAGCCTGAAGAACAAGCGCCTGCTGTCGCTCGACCTCGGTGCGCTGATCGCCGGCGCCAAGTTCCGCGGCGAGTTCGAAGAGCGCCTGAAGTCCGTCCTGTCGGAAATCACCGCCACCGAGGGCAGCGTTGTGCTGTTCATCGACGAGCTCCACACGCTGGTCGGTGCGGGCAAGGCCGATGGCGCCATGGACGCGTCCAACCTGCTGAAGCCCGCATTGGCGCGCGGTGAACTGCACTGCGTCGGCGCCACCACGCTGGACGAATACCGCAAGTACATCGAAAAGGACGCGGCGCTTGCGCGCCGCTTCCAGTCGGTGTTCGTTGCCGAGCCGACGCTCGAAGACACCATCTCGATCCTGCGCGGCCTGAAGGAAAAGTACGAACTGCACCACGGCGTCCGCATCACCGATTCGGCGATCGTCGCCGCCGCCACGCTGTCAAACCGCTACATCACCGACCGCTTCTTGCCCGACAAGGCCATCGACCTGATCGACGAAGCGGCGAGCAAGCAGCGCATCGAGGTCGATTCGAAGCCGGAAGAGATCGACGAACTCGACCGCCGCATCATCCAGTTCAAGATCGAGCGCGAGGCTCTCAAGAAGGAGACCGACGCGGCTTCGCGCCAGCGCTTGGACAAGATCGAGAAGGAACTGCGCGAGCTGGAGCAGCGCTCCGCCGAACTCACCGCCCGCTGGCGCGTGGAAAAGGAAGACCTGAAAGGCTCGCAGATGCTCAAGGAAGAGCTGGAAGCGGCGCGCACCGAACTGGCGCAAGCCCAGCGCGCCGGCAAACTCGCCCGCGCCGGCGAGCTCACCTACGGCGTGATCCCGGCATTGGAGCGCAAGCTCACCGAAGCGACCGGGGCGCGCGGCGAACACATGCTGCGCGAAGCGGTGACGGAGCAAGACATCGCCTCCATCGTCTCGCGCTGGACCGGCGTGCCGGTCGACAAGATGCTGGCCGGCGAGCGCGAAAAGCTTCTGCGCATGGAAGTGGAATTGGGCCGCCGTGTCGTCGGCCAATCCGAAGCCGTGCGCGCCGTGTCGGAAGCCGTGCGCCGTTCCCGCGCGGGCCTGCAAGACCAGAACCGCCCGATCGGCTCGTTCCTGTTCCTCGGGCCCACCGGCGTCGGCAAGACCGAGCTCGCCAAGGCGCTCGCCGCATTCTTGTTCAACGACGAATCGGCGCTGCTCCGCATCGACATGTCCGAATACATGGAAAAGCATTCGGTCTCGCGCCTGATCGGCGCGCCGCCGGGCTACGTCGGCTACGAAGAGGGCGGGGCGATCACCGAAGCGGTGCGCCGCCGCCCTTACCAAGTGATCCTGTTCGACGAGGTCGAAAAGGCCCACCCGGAAGTGTTCAACGTGCTGCTCCAGGTGCTGGATGACGGCCGCCTCACCGACGGCCAGGGCCGCACGGTGGATTTCCGTAACACGTTGATCATCCTGACCAGCAACCTCGGCGCCGATGTGCTGGCCAACCAGGCCGAAGGCCAGGACTCAGGCTCCGTACGCGCCGAAGTCATGGAGGTCGTGCGCCGCGCGTTCCGGCCCGAATTCCTGAACCGCCTCGATGAAATCCTGCTGTTCCACCGGCTGGGCCGCGCCGACATGACCGGCATCGTCGACATCCAGCTCCAGCGCCTCAACAAGCTGCTGGCGGACCGCAAGATCACGCTGACGGTGGACGAGAAGGCCAAGGTCTGGCTCGCCGACGCCGGCTACGACCCGGTCTACGGCGCCCGGCCGCTGAAGCGCGTGATTCAGCAGCAGGTGCAAAACACGCTGGCCCGCCAGGTGCTCGAAGGAAAGCTTCCGGAAGGCGCCACCGTGCCGGTCACCGCCGACCCCCGCGGGCTGGTGGTGAACGGCGTCTTGGCCGAAGCGGATTCCCTCTGGTCCCGCTCCGGCCCCCCGGAGCCGCGCCCCGGCGAGGAGCGTCGAGTACTAAACTGATGTAGCGGTGCGTCATGGCCGGGCTTGTCCCGGCCATCCACGCCTCTCTTCCTCTACCGCCGCATCCCCTTCACGACCTCAACCATCTGGTCCAGCGCGGTGCCCCACCCGCCGTGGAACCCCATCTCCTCGTGGCGCTTGCGGACCGCTTCGTCGCCGTGCACCGCCGTGGCGGTGTAGCGGGTGCCGGTGCCTTCGCTTGCCAGCACAATGAACGCCGTCATGAACGGCGCCGGCGCGGGCCGGAAGCCCGGCAGCAGCGCGTCGGTCCACACGATCCGCTGCTGCGGCACCACCTCCAGGAAACAACCCAGATTGGGCGACGATTCGCCTTCCGGCGACCGAAACACCGTTCGGAACACCCCGCCGGGGCGCAGGTCGATCTCGCACTCGGTCGTGGTCCACGGGCGCGGGCAGAACCACTTCATCACGTGGTCGGGCTTTGTCAGCGCCTCCCACACCAAGTCGCGCGGCACGTCGATAACGCGATCCAGCACCAGGTCCAGCTTCGGGTCGGCCTTGGGCGGCCAAATCATCGTCATGTGCGCTTCCTTTTAAGTTCCATCACGTAGTCGTCGAACTGGTCCATGCGCCGCTCCCATTGGCTGCGCTGCTTGCCCAGCCAATCCTCGGCGGCTGCCAATTGCTGCGGCACGATGCGGTAGGTGCGCACCCGCCCGGTCTTGGTGGATTGCACCAGCCCGCTCTGCTCCAGCACGGCCATGTGCTGCACGAACGACGGCAGCGCCATATCAAACGGCTCCGCCAGTTCGCTCACCGAAGCCGGGCTCCGGGCCAGCCGTTCCAGCACATGGCGCCGGGTGGGATCCGCCAGCGCGCGAAATAGGGTGTCGACCGCATGCATCGCCGACAATGTGGAACGCACAGATACTAAGGTCAACACCTAAGTATATCCGCCGTCATGGCCGGACCTGTTCCGGCCATCCACGCCTTACTGAGTGGCCCGCTGGATTTCCGCTAACGCGCTGCGCAACGCCACCACCAAATCCGGCACCGCCAGCACCCCCTCCGCATCCCGTGCCATCGGCGGCACCGCAATCGTCACGCACCCGCCCTCGATCATCCGCGCCGACATCGTCACCAGCGTTTCCCGTAGCGCGCCATAGGCAATCGTCGCCCGCGGCGATGCGTTCACTAGCGCGACCGGCTTGTCGATGAAGGCCGGGCTGCTCACCACCCAGTCCAGCGCGTTCTTCATCACCCCGGTCACGCCGTGGGCGTACTCGGGGCTGGCGATCAACAACGCATCGGCGGCGGCAATCTGTGCAATGAAATCCGCCACCGGTGGCGGCGTCGGAAATTCGGTGTCCGGGTTGAACAACGGGAACGAGCCCAGCCCGCGGAACCGCCGCACGCGCATGCCCTGCGGGGCCACACGCACTGCCGCCTCCAGCAATGCCGTGTTCTTCGAAGCGGCGCGCAAACTGCCGGATATGGCCAGGACGTCGATCACGGCGCGGGCAGACTAACTGTGGGCCGGCCCTACAGCCAGCGCCGCACGCGCGCGCGGTAGGCTCCGTAGGCTTCCGGGAACAAGCCCGCGAGGTATGCCTCCTCGCGCACCACGATCTGGAAGTGCAGCACCGCCCACGCAGGCACAGCCAAGGCGGCGATCCAGATCGAGTCCGCCCACACGCCGCTGCCGATCGCCAACAGCAGGAACCCCACGTACATCGGATTGCGCGACAGCCGGAAGATGCCGCGCTCCAGCACCACCGGCACCACGCGTCCAGGGTTCGGGCTTACGCCGCCGCTGCGGAACGCGATCCCCGCCGCGCCGATCACGGCAAGGGACAGTGCCACCAGTGCCGCGCCGAGGATCGTGGCGACCGGTCCTGGCGCCCACGTCGTGGGCCAGACCAGTTCGCACACGCCGCCCAACGCAATCGCCAGCAGCGCCGGCAACGGCGGGGGAAAGGGCAACGCCACCGTCCCCGGCCGGTACGGTGTCGTCCACCACCGCGCTGCCAGCAGCACCGCCGCCAGTACGGTCACCGCGATCAGAATCACCATGGCGTTAGTGTAAGCGGAACGGGTCGAAGGGTCCCAGCCGGCGCCGATCCGGCCCCCACCGGCGGACACGATACGTATTGACACAATACATAACGTGATCCATCATGGCGAGTCCAAAAAGGATGGACCCATGGGCATTCACGGAATCGCGAGCAGCGTATTTCTCGCGTATTTACGCGAAAACGGTACAAAACGGCACGGTCGTTCGCCGCGCCCGCGCGGGCGCGCCGCTACCGTAAATCGTCCGTATTATCGGTGGGCCGACTGGCCGGGGGCCGTCCCCCCGGCGGGACTACTTCGCGGCGAGCCTGAGGGCCGGCACGGTGGCCAGCGCCACATCGGTCTTCTGGCGCACGCCCTGGAACTGGGCCAACTCGCGGCCTTCCAGCTTCTTGCCGATCGCCATCTTCACCGCGAGCGGGTTCACCTGGGTGTCATGCACCAGGATCTCGTAGTGCAGGTGCGGGCCGGTGGCGAGGCCGGTCATGCCGACATAGCCGATGATCTGGCCCTGGCGCACCTTCACGCCTGGGCGGATGCCCTTGGCGAACGCGGTCATGTGGCCGTAGGCGGTCTTGTAGTCCGAGTTGTGGCGGATGCGCAGGTAATTGCCGTAGCCCGAGAACGGACCGGCGAACTCGATGATGCCGTCGCCCGCTGCCTGGATCGGCGTGCCCATCGGCGCACCGAAATCCACGCCCTTGTGGGCGCGGCTATAGCCCAGCACCGGGTGCATGCGCGAGTTGCTGAAGGTGGAAGTAAGGCGCGCGCCGTCGATCGGCGTGCGCAGCAGCGCTTTGCGCGCGCTGGCACCCTGCTCGTTGTAATAGTCGATCACGCCATCGGCGGTTTCATGCCGGTACAGCTTGAAGGTCGTGCCGCTCAGCGTCAGCGAAGCGTACTGGATCGCGCCCACCTTCACCGGGTTGCCGTGATCGTCGACGTAGCGCTGAAACATCAGGTCGAACTTGTCGCCGGTCTGGATGTCGCGCTGGAAGTCGACGTCCCACGAAAAGATCTTCACGAGATCCATGATCACGGTGCTCGGCACGCCCGCTTTGGCCGCCGCACCAAACAAACTGTCGCCGATCGTGCCGGAGGCCCGCACCACGTCCAGGCCCAGGGGTTTCACGATCTCCTTCGAGCCGAAATCGCCGGTGGGCGCGCGCAGCGCCGCCACTTCGCGTTCCACGTTGAGCGGCAGGTTCACCGCCACCAAGCGCTTGCTCCAGTCGCCCTGGTCGGCACCGCCAAAGCTCAAGCGGATCACTTGTCCGGCTTGCAGCTGGCGCGGGTTGAAGATCTCGGTCAGCGCCTCGATGGCGTCGTGGGCGTCCTGCTGGGTCGCCCCGGCCGAAAGCACCGCTTCCAGCAGCGTGCTGCCCGGCTTTACTGTCACCGAGCGGTCGATCGTCGCCAGCCACTCAAACCCGGGCGTGGGGGAGGGTGCGGCGGCAATGACCGCGGGCACGGCCTTCGCCGGCGTCGCCAACACGTCCTGCACGCCTTCGCCCGTCACCGCGGCAACGATTTGCTCGTGTTCTTCCTTGGTCAGCGTGCGTGGCGCGAAGTTGCCGGTCTCGCTCAGGAACGCAGCCACTTCGACGTTCGAGTTCACCGCCAGCGCCAGGGCCAGCAGGCGCATCGGCCCATCGCGCTCGATGCGGCCAAAGGTAGCCTCGATCACTTGGCCCACGCGCAGGCTGCGGGCGTCGAACAGGGTGGTCAGCGCTTCGATGGCGCCCACCGCATCGGCACGCGCGGCGCCCAGGTTCATGGCGGCGCTCAGCAGCGTGTCGCCGCGGCTCACGATCAGCGTCTGGATGTTGTGGTCGTAGCCCACCAGCCCCGGCACGTCGTCGCCGGTGTCCGCTTCCGCCACCACGTCCTCGGCTTGGGGCCGCGGCGCCAGGGATTCGGCGATCAGCTTGGCGCGCTCCGCCGGGGTCATGTGGTCGGTCTCGAATGCGCCGTCCTCGGTCAACAGCGCCAGAATCTCGTCGTTCGCGGCCATGACGATCGACAGCGCCAGCAATCGCGTCTCGCCGCCGGCCGCGACCCGGCCCAGGGTGGCGGTCACCAATTGGCCCTCGGCCAGTTGGCCCGTCGGGAACTCTTCTGCCAGCGCTTGGGCCGCCAACAACGCGTCGTTCAGGTTGGCGCCCAAGGTAGTGGCAGCGCGGACGATGGTCTCACCGGCGATGGCGGTGTGGAACGTCGTCGCCAGATCGAGGGGCTGCAGCGGTGCGTTCGCCGCGGCGGTGCCGGCGTCGGCCACCGCCGTGGGCGCTGCCGCAATCGGCGCCGGCGCGGCGGGCGTCACGATCGCCGCCAGGCGCTGGATGCGCTGGGCCGGCGTGGTGCGGAGCGCCGTGAATTCGTCGCCGGCGGCGATGATGGCGGCCACTTCCTTGTCGGGGCCCGTCGCCACGGAAACGGCGATCAGGCGCTGGGCGCGGTCGCCGTCGCGCTGGCCGAACGAAGCGGCCACGCTTTGGCCGATCTGCAGTTGGCGCAAGTTCAGCACAGTGCCCACTGCTTGGCTCGCGGCTGCCGCTTCCGCACGGCCGGCGCCCAGGCGCAGCATCACGTCGATCAGCGTGTCGCCCTTGCCGATGGCGCCCGTCTTGATCGCGACCGGCAGCGGCAGCGGGGTGGCGGCAACGTCCGGCAGGTCTTGCACGGGCGCACGCTGGCCCACGGTCGCGGCCAGTTCGGCGCGCTCGTCGGCAGTCGTGCGGGTCGGCTCGTACGCGCCGGCCTCGGAAAGGTACGCGGCAACCTCCGCATCGCCGTCCAGCGAAACCGACAGGCCCAACAACTGCATGCCGTCGCCGAAGATCGCGGTGATGTGCTGCCCCACCTGCATCTTGCGCACGTTGAACAGCTTGCCCACCGCGGCGGCCGCGCGGTCCGCTTCCAGGCGGTCGGCGCCCAGCGACAACACCGCGGCCATGAGCGTCTGGCCGGCCTTCAGTTCCAAGGTGCGCGAAGTTACGCCGCCGTCGACCCATACCAGGGGGCCGGTGGCCGGTGCCGGCACGTGGCTCGGGTCGTAGGTCGATGCGGTGAAGTTCCCCGCGGCGGCGACTGCCTGGACGCCCTTGCTGGCGGAAATCGGCAGGCGCACCGAAGACACGCGCATCTGCGCACCGGCGAACAGCACTTCGATCTTCTGGCCGGGCGCGACCTTATTCGGGTCCAATTGCTTCGCCAGAGCACGGATTGCGTCGTTGGCGGCGTCGTTGTTCACGCCCGCAGCGATCAACGCGGACAGCAAGGTGCTGCCCTTTTCGATGACGACCGTACGAAGCACGCCGCCCGCAAACGGGGTGGCGGTGACGGTCAGCTTGGGTGCCGGTGCTACGGGGGTCTTGGCCGCTACCGCAGCTGCTTTGACGGGTGCCGCCGCCGTCTTGGCCGGCGCCGCCGCAGTGCGCGCGGGCGGCTGCGCGCCGTGTGCGGGCGCGCGCGGAACCATCAGCACAGCAACGGAAAGGACCAGCGCCAACGCCGTGGCGCTAAGAATGGCGCGGCGGAAACCGCTGCCGAGATGACCGATGATGGGGCTGGTTGTCGCGTGGTTATGGGTAGTAACGGCGGAATCCTTCGCGCCCGTGGCTGTTTTGGCCATCCCCATCCCCAGGGTAGTTCAGTGCAGTCCTCGTGCAGTCTTAGTGCTGCTTTGGGGGCGAGAGTGGAGGCTCCGGCAAGGGGCTGTCAACCACGAATCTCAAATGAATCTGCGGATTTGAACGCAATTCATCATGTGAATGTGGAGCCATCGTGCCTACCAACCTGAATCCACTAATGCATTCAGGGGTGAGCCAAAGACCACGATCAATGGATCGTGGCTCCCAGAGCCATTCCGAACGATTCGGTCTGGTAACGCCACACGCGCACCGTGGGCGACCAGTGATCGGCCGCCAAACCGGCCTTCAGTTTCAGGCGCTGCAGGAAGTCTTTGGGGGAGGGCAGTTGCTCCCACACGCTGGGCAGGAACGTGCCGCGCTTGCCGCCATCGGCCAGGATCAACCCGTCGATGCCCGGCCGGATGATGCTCAACAACTCGGCTTCCGAGCCCAGTTGCAGCTCGCCCGGCTGGCTCAGCACCGAGATGCTGGCGGCCAACTGCGGGATTTCCTCGGCCGTGATCGGCGGGAAGCGCGGATCGCGGAACGCGCCTTTGAACGCGTTGCGGGCGACATCCAGCACCAGCGGCTGGTGCGCTTCCAGCGATCCGATGCAGCCACGCAAATGACCTTGGCGGGTGAATGTCACGAACGCGGCGCGCGGCGCCACCAACTCGGGCGCATACCGCGACAGGTCCACGCCCGGTTCATTCTGCGGGTTCTGGGCCGAACGGGTCACCACCTCGCGTACGACAGCAAGGAGCACCGCGCGCGCGGAGTCCGGCAGGCGCGGGTTCTCCTCCACGATGTAGGAGCCATAGCCCACCACACGGTCTTTGGGCCCTGCGGTGTCGCCGGAATTGCGTACGTCGATTGCGGTTGCCCGCATGCCCTGCCGGCGCGCCAGTTCCAGCAGCCCGCGGATCGGCCGGCGCCCGCACGCGCCTTTCTCGGCAATGGCGTTGCCGTCCAGGCGCACGATGGCGGAAGACGTCGCTGCATCCATCGTCCGCGCGGTCTCGTAGGTCTCGTAGTGGCTCAGGTCGGAACTGATGACCGTCAACGATTCCGGCCCGCCCCACAACGCTTCCAGCACCGCCGCCACTTCGGCCGGGGTCGCATCGCCGACCACCAGGGGCACCAATTGGAACTCGCCGAGGGTCTCCTGCAGGAACGGCAGGTGGACCTCCAAACTGTGCTCGGCGGCGTGGGCATCGTCGCGGGCATGCACGAACGGCAGTTGCGCAATCCGGCCCAGTGCGTCCCGGTCCAGCGGCACCACCCCCAAGGGCGTGGCAAACCCGGTCACGGTCGGAATCGCGATGCCGCGGAACGGCACCCGGTGCGATGGTCCGGCCAGCACAACGCGGCGGATCGTGTTGCGGGCCGGGACCAGCCGCGCATACGCAGTGCCGGCGATGGCGCCCGAATAGACGTACCCCGCATGGGGGGCGATAATCGCTTTGGGTACCGGCGCGCCGGCGGCCTTTGCCGCGTTGCTGAGGTGGCCGGTGACGGCCGCGCGCAACTCCCCCTCGGAAGCGGGGTAGAACGAGCCGGCAACGAACGGGTTGCGGACAGTGCCTGCGGCGCCAAATCCCATTGCGCCGAGGATAGGGACGCTCACCACGTGACGCAAGAAACGGCACCTGCAGCGGAAGCCCCGGACGTGATCGAGGGCGTACCGGCGCGCTATTGGCACACCCTGGCCGATGGCCGCGTGCAGTGCGACGTATGCCCGCGCTTCTGCAAACTCAACGATGGCCAACGTGGCCTGTGCTTTGTGCGCGCCGCCAAGGACGGCGCCATGGTGCTCACCACCTACGGCCGCTCGTCGGGCTTCTGCGTCGACCCGGTGGAGAAGAAGCCGCTCAACCACTTCCTGCCGGGCACCGCGATCCTCAGTTTCGGCACTGCAGGCTGCAACCTCACGTGCAAGTTCTGCCAGAACTGGGACATGTCGAAGTCGCGCCAGATGGACACGCTGGCCGATGCGGCGTCGCCGGAGCTGCTGGCCAAGGCCGCGCTCGCCGCCGGCTGCCGCTCCGTCGCCTTCACCTACAACGATCCGACGGTGTTCCTGGAATACGCGGTCGATGTCGCCAAGGCGTGCCACGCGGTGGGCGTGAAGACTGTCGCGGTCACCGCAGGCTACATCTGCCCCGAACCGGCGCGCGAAATGTACCGCTACATGGATGCCGCCAACGTCGACCTGAAGGCGTTCACCGAGGACTTCTACAAGCGACTGTGCACCGGCCGTCTCGACTCGGTCCTGGACACGCTGAAGTACATCCACAACGAAACCTCGACGTGGCTCGAAGTCACCACGCTGCTGATCCCGGGCCAAAACGACGGCGAGAAAGAGATCACCGCGCTGTCCGAATGGTTCGCCGAGAACCTGGGCCCGGATGTGCCGCTGCACTTCACGGCGTTCCATCCGGACTACCGCATGACCGATCTGCCGCGCACGCCGCACGCGACGCTCACCCGCGCCCGTGCGATCGCCCGCGGGGCCGGCCTGCGCTTCGTCTATGTCGGCAACGTGCACGACGAGGAGGGCAGTTCCACCTACTGCCCGGGCTGCGGCGCCAAGGTGATCGGCCGCAACTGGCACACCCTCGGCACGTGGGCGCTAACCGGCGAAGGCAAGTGCAATGCGTGCGGCTATCCGATGCCGGGAGTGTTTGACGGTCCGCCGGGAACCTGGGGGGCGCGGCGGATGCCGGTCAATCTCAAGCGCTTCGCCGCGCAGTTGGAACAGCGGCGCAAGGCAGCGGGAAGCTAGCGGCGCTGCTCCCGGTGCGCGTGGTGATCGAGTGACGCGAGCACGCTGATCAGCGACGTGACGATCGCCTTCACCGCGGCCATCGAAGGTAACGGCAGGATGCGCGCCTCGTCCATGTACAGCGACCGTTTGATCTCGATCTGCAGCGCGTGGACGCCGGATTCGGGCCGCCCATAATTGCGGGTGGTGAATCCGCCCGCATAGGGATCGTTGCGGGCCACGCGCAGTCCGGCGCGGGACAGGTACCGCTCTGCGGCCTCGGTGATGCCGTGGGCGCAACTGGTGCCGTAGCGGTCGCCCAGCACGATGTCGGCGCGCTCGTGGCCGGGGTCGCGGTCCATGGGTCCGCCCACCGATGGCATCGAGTGGCAGTCGATCAGGAGCGCCACGCCGAACCGGTCCACGGTGGCGGCGAGCAGGTCCTGGATCGCTTCGTGGAATGGGATGTACAGCTGGCGCACGCGCCGTTCGGCTTCGGCGAACCGCAGCTTGCCGCGATAGACCTCGGCGCCGTTGGTCACCACGCGGGCGATCGTGCCGAGACCGCCGGCCACGCGGAGCGACGACGTGTTCACGAACGCCGGCAGTTCGTCCTCGAACATGGTGGGGTCCAGTTCCCACGGTTCGCGGTTCGGGTCCAGGTACACGCGCGGAAAGTGGGCGCGCAGCAGCGGCGCCCCGGAAGCGGGCGCGGCCTGGAACAATTCGTCGACGAAGCTGTCTTCCGATCGGCGCAGGGTGGTCATGTCGAGCCGCGAAGACGCCACAAACGCGGGATCGTAGTCGGTGCCGGAATGCGGCGACACGAACACCAACGGCACCGACTGCGCCGCCGGTGCCAGGATTTCAAACGGCTGCCGCGGTCCAGGCGGATGCTGGAGACGCGCCGCTAAGGAAGCGCTGGAGGTACCCACGAAACCTTCTTACGGGTGAAGCGCGCTTTGACGCAAGGAGGCCGCACCATAGGGGGATCAAACCGCGCGCTTGCCAACGAGGCAGGTTGTAGGTGATATGGCGGCGATTTTTCGCGCTGGGCGGTCACGCCCGGCCGGGAATGGGCGCGTAGCTCAGCGGTATGAGCACTACGTTGACATCGTAGGGGTCCCTGGTTCGATCCCAGGCGCGCCCACCATTCCTTTCGATGGTTAGCGGGATTTTCCCTGGCTGGCCGATTTGAATCCCCACTGGATCCCAACCAAAACGCGCCCTAAATGGGCTCTGTAGTGGTTCTCGCAGCTTGGGCCTTGATGATGTGAAGCGCCGAATCGGTTCGAGCGTCGAGATTGCTGGCGCCAACCGGTATTCGCGATTCGCAGATCTTGCTCGTGATCGATGCAATGCCCTTGTGTGGCCCCAGTCCGCTACGTGGGTTCCCAAACCGGAATTTGTTGATCGTGCTTCAAGCGAATCTGCTGCATGTTCAACGCGTCGAATACATCGCCGACCTGAAAGTCGACGCGCTCGATGACCGGTAGGGTCGCCTTCGTTTCGGTCATGAACCGCTCGGACAACATTTGGTTGGGGGCCTTCAAGTATCCCTTGTCCCACCATTCCTGGATTCGGCCTTGGGCTGATCGAAGCAGCTCAGCGCCGGGCAGTTTGTTGCGCTTCTTCTTCTGATTTACGTCGCGATGTGCCGGAAGAAGATTCCAAAGATCGTCACAGGGCCATGCGGACCACGGGAAGCAGTGGTCGACGTCGAGAGCGTCGGCGGAAAGTGCACGGCCGCTCCAGACGCAATACAGCTTGCCAGACTTCATGAGCCGAACGGCTTGATCTCTAGCGATCCGCACATCGCGGCTTGGCTCCGACCAGGCCATCGCCGCAGCGATCCCGGCCTCCGATAGTTTTCGCCCTTGCCCCTCGGCGTAGCTGGTCATTAGCCTCGACCATTCAGCGACGAGTGCTGGCTCAATCCATACGTCGAAGCGCTGGAGCGCGCGAAACAGATGCCGTGGGACGAATAGTTCACCAAAACTGGAAAGATAGGTCGCGTTCAGGTGGATTGTGCCTCGCCGTGGCACCCGCCCAATCCGCTCGACCCGAAAGACGGGCCCGCCACCCGGAAGGGTCATGAAACGTGCTGGCATGCGAGTGATCGTTTCGCACGCATCGCGTAACGCAGAATGAAGCGCGGCCGACCGGTCCTCGCCGAAACGCATGCCGACGCGCAAATCTAGATGCGAGACGCCGCTTAACTTGCGAAAGCCGTCTCTGACGAATCCAAGCCGTCCATCCCCCTGATTGGTCGGATTTTGCGGAAGACCGGCAGCGAGAAGCGGCTTGAATAAGCGCACCCAGTAGAGGCCGACCAAGCCGAGTGGAACCGCAACGTCGCCGTCACCGGCATCGCTCGCATATCCGCCCGCGCCATCTGCTATCCGGCAAAGTGTACGAAGCAGCGCCAATTTGTAGGTCGAAAACTTGTTGTCGTTGAGGATGATGTGCCGGAGCAACGGTAGTGCCCCGCTACCATCGTCGGGCAGGCGCACAGCAAGCTGGGTCCATGTGATCGCGTCGCGGCCAAGTGCGTCCTTGCTCTTGGTGGTTCTTTCGACGAAAGCACCATGTGCACGTGCAAGTTTCTCAATTTCAACATTTGAAACGTCGTGAATGCCGCGGTCGGGCTCTGCTGGCCCATGCCGCAGTGTGATGGCAATGCAGCCGCCGGGCTTAAGGAGTGTGATCAGCTTACGGAAGGCGCGAGCTCGATCAGCGGGAGGAACGTGCATCCAAACTGCGCTTAACAGGATCAGGTCGAATGACAGCCCCAGGCGAAATACTTTGTCGAGGCTTGGTAGGGCGTCGGAGATCCACCGGATTGATGGCGATGGATGGGCACGTTGGGCCTCGGTGAGCATTGCACCGGACGGCTCGACGGCAACGACCTCTAGCCCCATTGAAGCGAGCCAAGCGGCATCTCGGCCAGTCCCAGCGCCAACATCCAATACCAGCGCGGGGGCGTTCGGCAGAAGGTTGGCGAGCCAGCCGTGGACAGCCTCGGCCGCTATTGACTCGTAGCGCCGAGATACATTTTCGGCATTGGCGTCGTACCAGCGAATTGCGTCGGACATCGGGTGCCAGAGTATGGGCCCTGTGTCCCGGCGGGAAGAACTCCTGGGCAATTCGAAGCGATTGTCACCTCTTACCGATTTGGGGGCAGGCAATCCGCACGCAAATCGAGTTCATTTCTGCGGCTTTCCGCTATTCTGAGTTCGCTTGAATTGCGTCCGCCGTTTCGCGGGCGTTGACGTCTTAGGGGGCCCTGGTTCGATCCAGGCGCGCCCACCATTCCCGGGCTTTGGGGGCCAAGGGACGATGACCGGGACTACCGGCCAAACGGCACCGCGTCTGCTGCGGCGGCACCGCATCGGTATCGTCGGCGCCGGTCCCGCCGGGGTCCACCTAGCCCATCTGCTGAAGCAGCGCGGGTTCGGCCGGGTGACCGTGCTGGAGCGCGACACCCGGGTCGGCGGCAAGTCCCTGTCGGTGGTTCACGATGGCACCGTCTTCGAGATGGGTGCGTGTTACGTCCCCTCCAACTACGATGAATATCGGCGCTTGCTCGCCCAGTATGACGCCGGCCGTGTGGTTTCTCCGCCCGCGCTGGCCCGCGACGTGGTCACTGCGGCATTCTCCGGCAGCCTCACCACCTACAGCCTCGATGCCTGGACCGGCCACCTAACGGACCGGCTGATCCGGTCCGGCACCCTGCGGCCTGGCGGCGCTGCGCGGCGCCTGATCGACGCATTGGGTGCCGTGCGGCGGCTCGTGGCCGAGCGCAACCGGCTCCTCGGCCGGGGTTACTACCCACTGAGCGACCGCCCCACCCCGGCGGTCCTGCGCGAACTTGCCGCGCCGTTCGGCGAACTCATGGAACGTTGCCGCCTGCAGATTCTGGAACCGTTTTTCCGCTTGGCCACATCGGCGCAGGGCTATGGCGTGCTGGAGACTTCGCCGTCGTTCTATCCGCTGCTGTGGAACGAGCGCCGCTTCGTGGTGTCGTTCATCCTGACCCGGCTGGGGCTAACCCGGCGGCCGATCGTCTCGGCGGTGGACCGGGGCAGCCAGAGCCTGTTCACCACCATCGCGGCGCGCGACCAACTCGACATCCGGCTGGGTTGTGAAGTGGTTTCGATCGAACGCCCGGGTGGCGGCCGGCCGGTTGCCGTCACGCTGCGGACCGAGAATGGAGCTACCGAGGAGCGCTTCGACCAGATCATTCTATCGGGCGATCTCCGCGGTTCGCTCGGCTACCTCGCGCAGCCGAGCGACGACGAACAGCGGATCTTTGGGCAGTTCCTCCATTCGTCGTTCGTTACGACACTGTTCAAGGCGTCCCGCTGGCCCGCGACGGCCTACGCGCTGAACGTCGCCGACGCGCTGACACCCAATCCCACACTGTCGGTCAGTGGCGTGCGCGAGCGGCGCTTTCTGGCGCCGGCGGCGAATATCGGCCCCGCGCTGGGCGTGGCCTATCAGTTCCGCCAAGACGCCCATGGCCCAGCTGTGCTCGCAGATCTCGATCAGAGTTTCGCGCCGGAGATGCGGCAACTCGGCTTCGCCGACCTATCAATCGTGCAGCGCTGCCGGTGGGCGTACTGCCCGCGTTTTCCGGCCGCGGCGGTTGCCGAAGGCCTGCCGTGGGACATCTTCGCGATGCAGGGCCGTCACGACACTTGGTACGCAGGCAGTTCGGCAAGCTTCGAGTCGCTGAACGACGTCATGAAGTACAACGTCCTGCTGCTGCGCCACTACGCCGAGTAGGGTGGCCGTTACACCGGCACCGGGAAGATCACGCCGATGCACGCGGCCAGGGTCGTTACGGCCAGCAGGCCGAGGGCAATCCTGGCGATCGTGTACGTGTTCATGTCAGTCCATCCTGTGAGGGGGCGCACAAACGGACGGCGCCATCGTGCAGATCTTGCGACGATGGCGCCGTGTCGTGAGGAGAGGCGCTGCTGCAGCGCAGCGCTTGGCGGCTAGTTGATGGTCAGTTCAACCACGCGGTTGCGCTGTTCCCGAGTGTCCTCGGCCGTTACTACCGGAGCTTCGCGCTCGCCCACGTAGTGGGAGGTAATGCGGTTCCCGGAAATCCCCGCCGCGATGAGTGCGTTCCGGACCTCGGTCGTACGGCGATCCGAGAGCTCCATGTTGTATTCATCAGTGCCGGGATGGTCGGCCTTGCCGAGCAGAACGACCTGGACGGCCATGTCGCTGCGCAATTCGGCCGCGAAAGTGTTGACCTGATCCTTGCCGGTTGGGGTCAGCCCCGACTTGTCGAAGTCGAAGTAGATGAAGCCGCGCGAGGTGCCGCGTACGAACGCAGGCTGCGCCACCGGAGCCGCCACGGGGGCGGCAACCGCGACTGCCACCGGAACGAACGCCGGCTGGAACACCGGCACGGCAACTGCAGGGGTCGGCGCGGCCACGGGTTCAGCCAAAGCCACGGTGCGGTAGCGCTGGCATTCGGTCGCGATCCCTGGGGTCGCCGCGATCGTCAGCCCCATGTCGAGGTTCTGGCACGCGGTTTCGGCGACCGAGTGGTTCTCGGCGAGGTTGGTGGTCCAGGCGACCGGGTCTTCATCCGCGCCATGCAGCATCGCCTGGCGTAGCAGTGGCTCTGCTTCGGCCATCCGGCCCTGACGCTGGTAGGCAGCGGCGAGGTCGAGTTCAAAGTACGGGTTGTTCGGCGTTTCGCGGTTGGCGGCCTCGAAGTACTGGGCCGCGTACACGTAGTTGCCGTCCTGCAGCGCCTTGTAGCCGGGGCTATTGCTGCGCGCGTGGTAACCGCCGTCCGTCGTCTTGTTGTAGGCAGAGTTGCCGGAAGAACAACCGCCCAGAATCAGAAGACCGACCGGAAGAGCCAGCCAAATCTTGCGGCGATTCTCCAACAGTGACTGTTGAATATCATGGAAATTCATCTTGGTGACCTCTCGATCGACAGCAAATGTTTGCTGCATCTGTCACCATGAATACGCGCCACATTGTGGTTCATGTGTGCCGGGCGGCACACGCTACAAAGTAATTATTATGGTGCTCACTTCCCGCTTCGAATGAAGACGGGATCTAGCAGTGCTTCCGCCTCGGCCACCCCGTCGCGGCTTTGTGACGGGGCAAGGCGGAATGCGGCACGCCGCGATGATCCGACGCGGAATCCAGCCTGTGCTATCCGGAACATGGCCTCCGCGTGTTTCCTGGTACCCATGGCCGGCAACCACCGATCGCTGCGCAGCAATGCGCGAGACCAGCCAGGAGTATCGCAAGATGAACAAGGACCGTGTCGAAGGCGCCGTGAAACAGATGAAGGGCGCGATCAAAGAAACCGTCGGAACGATCGTCGGCGACTCCAAGCTGAAGGTTGAGGGGAAGACCGACAAGGCCGCAGGCAAGATTCAGAACGCCGTGGGCGGTCTGAAGGACACGTTGTCCGGAAAATAGCCGCAGCCTGACCGGAGCACCGCAATGAGCCTCAACACCATTCTCCTCGTCCTCCTCATCCTAATTCTTGTGGGTGCGCTCCCCGCGTGGCCGCACAGCAGGGGCTGGGGCTACTTCCCCAGCGGCGGCATCGGAATCGTCGTCATCATCGTGGTGATTTTGCTGCTTACGGGCCGCATCTAGCTATTCCAACCGGCGACCGCTGACCCCAGGGTCGCGGTCGCCGTGATTGATTTCGGGATTTGCACATGCGACGGCAACTAGGCGCTGCCATTCGTCCACAGGAGACCACCATGAACCAACCCATCGGAATTGTTGCCGTCGTCATCGGGGCGGTGCTGCTCGGCTTCGGCTACCACTACTCGCAGGCGCCACTCGACCAAGTCGCCGAGACTCTGACCGGTCGCTATACGAATCACACCATGTGGTATGTCATGGGCGGCGTGGCCCTAATGGCGTCGGGTGGCCTGCTCGCCATGTTCGGCCGGCGCGTATAGCGCTTCTGGTTGGCCGGGCCTGCTACCGCGGAGCGCTATGATCGCGAATGCGTGGGTGAGATAGCGAGGCCGAGCGGCGATGACCGAGCCTGGACTCTACCGGCACTACAAGGGCAACGAATACGAAGTCGTCGGCTGTGCCACGCACTCTGAAACCGGCGAGGAGTTCGTGGTGTATCGGGCGCTCTACGGCGCTCGCGGCCTGTGGGTGCGCCCGCGCGCGATGTTCGAAGAACACGTGGTAGTTGAAGGCAAGACCGTGCCGCGGTTCGCTTGGATTCAAGTCCCGCCCAACAAGTCTCCCTGACCCGCCGAGTTCGCGCTAGCATTCCCCGCTGAACTTCGGGAGGGCCGCCGTGAAGGTATTGGTTGCCGCAGCGCTTGCCGTGCTTTGCCTTGTTGCCGAAGCGGCCCAAGCTCAAGTCGCGCCTGCGCCTGGTAGTGCGTTTCGCGACTGCGACAATTGCCCGGAGATGGTGGTGCTGCCGGCCGGCAGCTTCCTTATGGGATCGCCGCCGGGGGAAGCGGGCCGTGGTGCCGACGAGGGGCCCGTGCACCGCATCACCATCGCCAAGCCGTTTGCCGTCGGCAAGTTCGAACTTTCGTTTGCTCAGTGGGACGCCTGCGCCGCCGATGGCGGCTGCGGGCGCTATCGTCCCGACTCGCATGGTTGGCCGCGGCCGGAGTTGTCGGTGCGGACCGTGAACTGGAACGAAGCGAAGGCCTACGTGACGTGGCTGTCGGCGAAGACCGGTAAGGAATACCGGCTGCTGAGCGAGGCCGAATGGGAGTACGCAGCGCGGGCCGGCACAACGACTCCGTACCCGTTCGGCACCACCGTCGCCGCCTATGTGTACCAGGGTGGCCCAGCGGGGGATCCGGTTTCGGCGCCGAATGCGTTTGGCCTAGTCAATATGAACTCGAACCTGATCGAGTGGGTCGAGGACCGCTACCATCCGACCTACGCCGGTGCGCCGGAGAACGGCGAGGCGTGGACGGCGGGCGAGGGCACCGACCGGGTGCTGCGGGGCGGCACCTGGAACAACAAAGTTGGTGTCGCGCGCTCGGCGATGCGCGGCTCCGTCGACCCCGTGCACCGGGAGTGGGACGTGGGCTTCCGGGTGGCGCGGTCGCTGTAGCGGCCTATATTTGCGGCATGTGGAAAGAGCCAGCATTGCCGGCTGGAGTCCGGGCCCGGACACGGCCCGGGTTGGACGTCGGGATCCCCCGCGCAGGGCTATTCCTGGACCGTGACGGCGTATTGGTCGAAGAGGTCGGTTACCTGCACAAAGTCGCGGACCTGCGTTTACGCAAAGGCGCCGCGGACTTGGTCAGGGCTGCCAACCGGGCCGGAGTGCCGGTGGCGTTGGTTTCGAACCAATCGGGAATCGATCGCGGCATGTACGGATGGGACGCGTGGGAGCAGGTCGAGGCGGAGATCGACGCGCGGCTGGAACGCCACGGCGCCTGGCTGGACGCTCGCGTGGCATGCGCCTTTCACCCGGAACACACCCGCGCGTGGGGCGCCGAACACGAATATTGGCGAAAGCCCGGGCCGGGGATGCCTTTGCATGCGGCGCGCCTTATCGGCGCCGATCCGCGGCTGTCGTGGATGGTGGGCGATATGGCCAGCGATGTCGTTGCCGCCAAAGGGGCTGGGTTCACCGGTGCGGTTCATGTGCTGTCGCTGCACGGACAGCGCGACGAGGCGCTGTCCCAACTCAATCGCGGATTCCTCGTCCGCCCAGCTGAAACTATGGCGGAGGCGCACCAGATACTGGCGGAACACGGCGTGTTTGGCTGACTCGGCGCGGTTGACTTGGGGGGGCTTAGTCCCTATGGTCCGCGCGCTCAAACAACCCGGAAGACGTGTGTCATGAAGGTCGCCAACTCTCTGAAGTCATTGAAGAAGCGTCACCGCGACTGCCGGGTCGTGCGCCGCAAGGGCCGCGTCTACGTCATCAACAAGACGAACCCGCGCTACAAGGCGCGCCAGGGCTAGTCGCCCCGGCGGCCTTTGGTCGCCACGCAGCGTTTGCCTTCGGGCCGATCGCTGCCCATTGTTCCTCGCGCAAACCCAACGATCCGCACCGCCAGCGGCGTAGCGCGAGACTCCCATGTTGATGCCGGAACCCGATGCGCGCGTTCTCGGCCGTCGCGGCGAACTCGCTGCGGCGCTCCGGGTCATCGTGGGCGAAGCGGCGGTGCTGGCCGACGAAGACTCGCGCCGTCCCTACGAGAGCGACGGACTCACCGCCTACCGGCAATTGCCGATGCTGGTCGTACTGCCCAGCACCACCGCCCAGGTGTCGGCGATCCTGACCACGTGCGCGGCATTTGGTGCCAAGGTCGTGCCGCGCGGTGCGGGCACGTCGCTGTCGGGTGGCGCGCTCCCGCTGGCCGACGGAGTCCTGCTCGGCATGGCGCGGTTCAACCGCATCCTTGAGGTCGACTACGCGAACCGTTGCGCAGTGGTGCAACCGGGTGTGACCAACGCCAACATCAGTACGGCGGTGCATGGGCGCGGCTTCTACTACGCGCCCGATCCGAGCAGCCAAGTCGCGTGCACGATTGGCGGCAACGTGGCGGAAAATGCCGGCGGCGTGCACTGCCTGAAGTATGGGCTCACCACCAACAACGTGCTCGGTGTCGAGGCCGTTCTCATGAACGGCGAGGTGATCCGGCTCGGCGGCCGTCACCTCGATGCCGCAGGGTACGATCTGCTGGGCGTGCTCACCGGGTCAGAAGGTCTGCTGGCCGTGGTCACCGAGGTGACGGTGCGCATCTTGCGCAAGCCCGAGACGGCGCGCGCCTCGCTGGTCGGATTTGCCACCGTTGCGGCCGCAGGCCAGTGTGTGGCGCGCATCATCGGCGCCGGAATCATTCCCGGCGGCATGGAACTCATGGACCGGCCTGCGATCCACGCCGCAGAAGCCTTCACCCGTGCCGGCTATCCGCTCGACGCCGAAGCGATCCTGATCGTGGAACTAGACGGCCCAGCGGTCGAGGCGGAAGAACTCACGGCCCGCGTCGGCGCCATCGCGAGGTCGTGCGGCGCGACATCGATCCGCGTCAGCGCCAACGACGCGGAGCGGCTCAAGTTCTGGGCCGGTCGGAAGGCCGCATTTCCGGCGGTGGGACGATTGGCTCCAGACTACTACTGCATGGACGGAACTATTCCGCGCGGCCAGATCTCCCACGTCTTGGGCCGCATCGGAGAGCTGTCGCAGCACTACGGGCTACAGGTAGCCAATGTGTTCCATGCCGGTGATGGCAACCTGCACCCGCTCGTGTTGTACGACGCGAACCAGCCCGGGCAGTTGGAACGCGCGGAGGAATTCGGAGCGGACATTCTGCGCCTGTGCGTTGCGGTCGGGGGCGTATTGACCGGCGAGCACGGTGTGGGCGTCGAGAAGCGCGATTTGATGGGCGAGATGTTCACCGAAGTGGACCTCGCCGTGCAGCAGCGCGTGAAGTGCGCATTCGACCCGGAAGGCGCCCTCAACCCGGGCAAAGTATTTCCGGTCCTCCATCGCTGCGCGGAACTGGGGCGCGTCCATGTACATGGCGGCGCTCAGCGGTTCCCCGATCTGCCCCGGTTCTGATGCGCCCCACAACTGAGCCCGAACTGCGCGATGCGATTGCTCAGGCGGTCGCATCCCGCACACCCCTCGCCATCGCCGCGGGCGGTACCAAGGCGGCGTGGGGTGGACTGGTGGCGGCCCGGGATACCCTCGATGTTTCGGCACTGACGGGCATTGTCGCGTATGAGCCTGAGGAACTGGTCTTGACCGCCAAGGCGGGAACCACACTGCGCGAAGTGACCGGCGCACTGGCTGCCCATCACCAGCACCTGGCGTTCGAGCCGCCGGATTGGGGCGCGATTCTTGGAACGGGCGGTGACGCCACCCTTGGCGGGACCCTGGCGTGCAATGCGGCCGGCTCGCGGCGTCCATTCGCCGGGGCAGCGCGTGACCACCTATTGGGAGTGGCGGCGGTCTCTGGGGCCGGTGAAGTGTTCAAGACCGGTGGGCGGGTCGTGAAGAACGTTAGCGGCTACGATCTGCCGAAGTTGCTGGCCGGGTCGTTCGGCACGCTGGCGGTGATGACCGAGGTGTCGGTCAAAGTGATGCCCGCGCCGGAAGACTCGATGACGCTCGTGCTCCACGGTCTGGGAGACGGGCCGGGAGTTGCTGCGTTGATGCAGGCGGCAGGCGTCCAAGCGGATGTTTCCGGGCTGGCACATCTTCCGGCTGCGGCGGCGCGGCGATCCGGAATTGCGGCGATCGCGGGCGCGTCAGCGACGGTCCTCCGCGTCGAAGGCCTGTCAGCCTCGGTCGCGCATCGCCTCGCCCTTCTGCGCGATATGCTGCGGCCGGCCAACGCGACGACGTTGGAGCGCGAAGAGTCGCAAGGCCTGTGGCGCGCAATCCGCGACGTGCGGCTGCTGCCGCAGGACGTCTTGCTGTGGCGGGTGTCCGTACCGCCATCGGCAGGCGTGGCGACTGCGGCCGCGATTGCCGCGGTAATGGATGCCGACGTGCTGTTCGATTGGTGCGGCGGACTGGTGTGGGTTGCGGTGCGCGGCGCGGACCCGCAGGCGCAGGCAGTCCGTAACGCATTCGCCGCGTACGGCGGACACGCAACACTGGTGCGCGCACCGGATACCGTTCGCGCCGCCGCCGGTGCGATGCAACCGCTAACGGCGGCGGTCGCCGCGTTGAGTTGGCGCGTGAAGGCGGCGTTCGATCCGCACGGCATCCTCAACCCTGGGCGCATGGGCGTTTGATGCAGACGAACTTTACCCCGGTCCAGCTTGCAGATGCCGGCGTGCAGGAGGCCGACAGCATCCTGCGCAAGTGCGTGCACTGCGGCTTCTGTCTGTCGACGTGCCCGACCTACGCGCTGCTCGGCGACGAGCGCGATAGTCCGCGCGGCCGCATCTACTTGATGAAGGACATGCTGGAAAGTGGGGAGGTGCGCGACACGGCGGTGCGGCATATCGACCGCTGCCTGTCCTGCCTTGCGTGCACGACATCGTGCCCTTCTGGTGTCGACTACATGCATCTGGTGGACAGTGCCCGTGCAAGGATCGAAGGCGAGTACACACGCCCGCTGTCCGATCGCCTGTTCCGCGCGCTGCTGGCGGTGTTGCTGCCACGGCCGTGGTTGTTCCGCCTGTCCCTGATAGCCGCAATTCCCGGCCGGTGGGTGGCGTGGGCATTGCCGGCGCGGCTGCGGCGCTTGGTTGCCACTGCGCCGCGCGGCGGCATCCCCGCGCCATCACCCATACACGCGCCCCAGGTGTTCGCCGCGCATGGCCCGCGCCGCAAGCGCGTGGCGCTGGTGCAAGGTTGCGTGCAGCAGGTGCTGGGCGGTCGCATCAGCGAAGCGACGGTGCGCGTGATGCGCGGGCGGGGCTGCGAGGTAGTCGTGTCGGAGGGCGCCGGGTGCTGCGGGGCGTTGCCCCATCACCTGGGCCGCCTCGACGAGGCGAAGGCGTTCGCCAAGCGCAACATTGCAGCCTGGATCCGCGAGGACACCGAACGCGGCCTGGATGCGATCGTGCTGAATGCGTCGGGCTGCGGCACCACGTTGCGCGACTATGGCCACATGTTTGCCGACGACCCCGAGTGGCGCGACCGCGCCGCCAGGGTCGCTGCGTTAGCGCGTGACGTGAGCGAGGTGCTGACGGATCTTGGCGGAAGTACCGGTGCGGACCTGTTGGGCGCACCGTCGATCGCCTACCACGACTCGTGTTCGCTGCGGCACGGCCAGGGCATTACCCGCCAGCCGCGCGACTTGCTGGCCAAGGCGGGGTTCGTGGTCGCCGAAGTGGGCGAGGGGCACATGTGCTGCGGCGCGGCGGGAACCTACAACGTGCTGCAGCCCGAGATCGCCGACCAACTCGGCGCCCGCAAGGCGGCAAATCTGGCCCAGACCGGCGCTGGCGCCATGGCGTGCGCCAACCTTGGCTGCATGCTGCATTTGGCCCGGTTCACCGATTTGCCGATGGTGCATACGGTGGAACTGTTGGATTGGGCGGCCGGCGGACCCAGGCCCGAACCTATGGCGCGCGGGCCAGTCGCCAATCAGTGAGTAGCGGGCTGCGGCACCGCGGCGCTATCATGGCCCAATGAGGATTCGCCTCTCATTTGCGGCGGTGTTGGCACTGCCGGTGTTCGCTGCACCGGCGCTTGCCGCGGACCCGGCCTTGGATTCGCTTTTCAACCGCCTGGGCGAGACCACGGATCGGCAGGAGGCAGCGCGGGTGGAAACGGCCATTACCCGCGCTTTGGCGAAGTCGGGCAGTGCAACGGCGGACTTGCTGCTCGAGCGCGGCACTCAAGCGATGAACAAGGGCGACTTCGACAACGCCCTCGATTCCTTCAACAAGGTCATCGCGCTGGCCCCCAATTTCGTTGAGGGCTGGAACCGCCGCGCGACCCTGTATTTCCTGCAGGGGCGGTTCAGCGCCTCGATAGCGGACATCGACCGCACCCTGGCGCTCGAACCGCGCCACTTTGGCGCGCTGGCGGGGCTGGGGCAGATCTACCTCATCATGGGCCGCACGCCCGATGCCCAACGCGCATTCCAGCGGGCGCTAGCTGCCGATCCCTATTTGGGCAGCGCGCGCCAATTCCTCGACGCACTCAAGAAACAGGCCGGCGAAGTAGCGCTTTAGGCCGGTGGGCGCGCACGGCCGTTTGGCCCATATCTCCACTTAGTCTGTTATAAATCGGCCGCAATGCTTACTCAGAAAGCCAAGTACGGGTTGAAGGCGCTGCTCATGCTTGCGGAGCGCCCCTTTGGGCAACTTGTGCTAGTGGCCGAGATCGCAGACCGCGAGAACGTGCCGCGCAAGTATCTGGAGCTGATCCTGCTGGAACTTCGCAAGAATGGCTTGCTCCATAGCCAGCGCGGCAGAAATGGCGGCTACGGCCTCGCCAAGCCGCCCGAAGAAATCACGTTCGGGCGCGTCATCCGGGTCCTCGATGGGCCGCTGGCCCCATTTCCGTGCGCCAGCATCAACGCCTACCGCAAGTGTGACGACTGCCGCGACGAAGTGACATGCGGCGTGCGCATCCAGATGCGCCGGGTCCGCGATGCGATCGCCGACGTACTCGACAACGTAACGATTGCCGAGGCGGCAGAGGCGGCGGCGGCGATCTCCGCGCTTGAAGTCGAAGACCACAGTCAGGAACAGCACGGGCTGGGCATCTAGCCCGCACCGCTCATCAACCAACGCGAGCACCGCGGCCCTTTCTGGCCGCGGTGCTCGTGCGGACTCCCTTCGGCAGGATCAGCGCAGAACCTAATGTCTCTTCTGTACATATTGTCCGGCGCTTGTGTCGGCTTGATCGTCGGCTTGACCGGGGTGGGCGGCGGGTCGTTGATGACGCCGATCCTCGTCCTCCTGTTTGGCATTCATCCGGCCACCGCAGTGGGCACGGACCTCCTGTACGCGGCGGTGACCAAAGGCACGGGGTCAATCGTCCATGGCTTCAAGCAAAACGTGGCCTGGAAGGTCGTTGGGCTGCTGGCGGCCGGCAGCGTCCCGGCGGCGGCGGCCACGCTCGTTGTCATTTCCCACCTCGGCATCCGCAGCGCGGCGTCCGCGCACTTGATCAACGTCGCGTTGGGCTGCGCACTGCTGCTCACAGCCACGCTGCTGCTGTTCCGCAAGTGGATCCAATCCCTGCGCCGGGTTTCGCAGGAACCGCACCCCACGCGCGATTTGGTCCTGACCGTCGTAACGGGGGTGGTGGTCGGCTTCCTGGTTTCGATCACGTCAGTTGGCGCCGGGGCGGTGGGTGTTACGGCGCTTCTCCTGCTCTATCCGACCTATCCGACAGTCCGGATTGTCGGCACGGATGTCGTGCACGCAGTGCCGCTGACCCTCGTCGCTGGATTGGGCCACTGGTGGATTGGCTCCGTTGACCTCGTCTTGCTGTCCTCGCTCCTAATCGGTTCGATACCGGGCATCCTGGTGGGCAGCTATGCCGCCCCGCTCATCCCAGAGCGAGGCCTGCGCATGCTGCTGGCGATCGTCCTAACTCTTGTCGCTGCCAAGCTAATCCTCTCCTGAATGCCACCTAGCAGGAAGGGGAGTTGACGCACTCCTGACTCTCAGGATATATCTCTACTAAGGTGATTAGAAATAAGATATCTTCCCGAATGGGCTGACGCCGGAGGGGGCCAACCAGCGACATGCGTTGCGTATAAGTCGATCAAGTTGATTAGGAATACGTACCAAGGCGGAATGGAGACCATCATGGTCACGAAGCAAAGCTCTTTCCGGGCCGTCAGGCTCGCCCTTGGCGCTGCGGTAGTCGCGGCGACCGCGTTCATCGCCGCCGCACCGGCGTTCGCGCAGACCCGCGAACTGCTCAACGTTTCCTACGACCCGACGCGCGAGTTGTATTCGAACTACAACACGCTGTTCGCCGCGCACTGGAAGGCCAAGACCGGGCAGACCGTAAAGGTGAATCAGTCCCACGCTGGTTCGGGCGCCCAAGCCCAAGCAGTCATCGATGGCCTCGAGGCCGATGTCGTCACTTTGGCGCTGGGCTTCGACGTCGATGCCGTGGCCCGGAACGGCAAGTTGATTAAGGCCGACTGGCAGGCGCGGCTGCCCAACGGCAGTGCGCCGTACACCTCGACGATCGTGTTCCTGGTGCGCAAGGGCAACCCAAAGGCCATCAAGGATTGGGGCGATCTGGTGAAGCCAGGCGTTCAGGTGATTACACCGAACCCAAAGACCTCTGGCGGCGCGCGCTGGAACTACCTGGCGGCCTACGGCTACGCGCTCAAGGCGAACAACAACGATGAAGCCAAGGCCAAGGCGTACCTCGGCGCGCTGTTCAAGAACGTTCCGGTGCTGGATACGGGTGCCCGCGGCTCGACCACGACCTTTACCCAAAAGGGCATCGGCGACGTTTTGATCTCGTGGGAAAACGAGGCGTTCCTGGCGTTGAAGGAACTCGGCGCCGACTACCAGATCGTTGTGCCGACGTTCAGCATTCTGGCCATTCCGCCGGTGGCGGTGGTCGACACCAATGTCGACAAGCACAAGTCCCGGGACTTGGCTGAAGAGTACGTCGCGTACCTCTACAGCCCGGAAGCGCAGGCACTGATTGCCAAGAACTTCTATCGCCCATTCAAGCCGGAAAGCGCCGCGAAGGAAGATCTCGCCCGCTTCCCGAACATCGAACTGACTACGATCGAAAAGTTCGGCGGCTGGAACAAGGCACAGAAGGACCACTTCGCCGACGGCGGCGTGTTCGACCAGATCTACCAACCCGCGAAATAAGCCAGGGTCTGGTGGCTCGGGGGTTCTTCAGCAGCATACGTAAGCCCAGCGTCCTGCCCGGTTTCGGGCCGGCGCTGGGTTTCGCGCTGTTCTACCTCAGCCTGATCGTTCTCATCCCCCTGGCAGGGGTATTTTGGAAGTCGGCCCAACTGGGCTGGCACGACTTCGTCCTCGCCGCGTTCTCGCCGCGCGCTCTTGCTGCCTACCGGCTCACGCTCGTCGCTTCGCTGTCGGCGGCCATCGTCAACTCTGTGTTCGGCCTTCTCGTCGCTTGGGTTCTAACGCGCTATCGCTTTCCGGGACGCCGAATCATCGATGGGCTCGTCGACTTGCCGTTCGCTCTCCCGACGGCCGTCGCGGGGATCTCGCTGTCGGCCTTGTTTTCGTCGAATAACGGCTGGTTGGGCAAGCCGCTTATGGACTGGCTGGGCTGGAAGGTCGCCTACACGCCGAGCGGAGTATTCATCGCGTTGGTGTTCATTGGACTGCCGTTTGTCGTGCGTACGTTGCAGCCTGTGCTGGAAGACATGGAGCCCGAGGCGGAAGAGGCGGCGTCAAGCCTTGGTGCGACACGGCTGCAAACCTTCGTGCGCGTCTTGTTTCCGGCACTGGGGCCAGCGCTGCTCACCGGCTTTGCGCTCGCATTTGCCCGGGCCCTGGGCGAATACGGGTCGGTGATCTTCATTGCCGGCAATCTGCCGATGAAGTCTGAGATCGTGCCGCTGCTGATCATGATTCAACTCGCGCAATTCAAAGTAGGTGCCGCTGCGGCGATCGCTGCGGTGATGCTGGTGGCGTCGTTCGCGCTTCTCTTGTTAATCAACATCCTGCAGCGCTGGGCCTACCGGCGCTCCTCGGCCGACGCGTAAGGCACGATCGTGATCGCATCGCGCGGAGCATCGTCCATTGCCGAACCCGTGGTGGTGCGGTGGATTCTCACCCTTCTTGCACTGGGATTCTTGGCAGTGTTCCTGTGCATGCCCCTGGCCGTGCTCGTCCATGAGGCGCTGAAAAAGGGCATTCCGGCCTACCTCGCAGCGATCACGACGGACGACACCCTGGCTGCCATTCGCCTGACTCTGCTCGCGGCGGCGATCGCCGTGCCGGCCAACGTCGTATTCGGTGTCGCTGCGGCGTGGGCCGTGGCCAAGTTC
Source organism: Alphaproteobacteria bacterium (assembly GCA_947481575.1). Taxonomy (GTDB): domain Bacteria; phylum Pseudomonadota; class Alphaproteobacteria; order UBA2966; family CAIVPW01; genus CANKGV01. The sequence goes on along the minus strand of CANKGV010000001.1, from coordinate 28,781 downwards.
GAATTCGTCGGCAAGAGCGTACTCACAACGCTGATCGATCTACCGTTCTCAGTCTCGCCGGTGATCGCCGGCATGGTCTATGTCTTGATGTTCGGGTCGAGCGGCTGGGCAGGCGGGCCGTGGCTAATGGATCATGGAATCAAGGTCCTCTTTGCCACGCCGGCAATCGTGCTGGCGACGACCTTCGTGACATTCCCGTTCGTCGCCCGCGAATTGATTCCGTTGATGCAGGAACAGGGGACCGAAGAGGAACTTGCGGCGATCTCGTTGGGGGCGAGTGGCTGGCAGACGTTCTTCCGCGTGACTCTGCCCAACGTCCGCTGGGGACTGCTGTACGGCGTTCTCCTGTGTAACGCCCGCGCCATGGGCGAATTCGGTGCGGTCTCGGTGGTCTCCGGCCACATTCGCGGCAAGACCAACACCGTGCCGCTACAGGTCGAAGTCTTGTTCAACGACTACAACATTTCAGCCTCGTTCGCGGTGGCGTCGCTACTCGCACTCTTGGCTGTCGTTACCCTGGTCGCCAAGAGCGTGCTCGATTGGCAGTTCGCTCGCTCTAGGCGCCGGGCCGCACACTAGCTCTTCAACGCAAGGCTGTTCATGCGCATCGATGTCCGCAACGTCTCGAAGCGGTTCCAGGACTTTCGGGCCCTGGAGCGGGTCAGCCTAACCGTCAACGATGGCGAGTTAGTCGCGCTGCTGGGGCCATCGGGGTCCGGCAAGACCACTCTGCTGCGGTGCATTTCCGGACTCGATTTTCCCGATGCGGGAGAGATCTTGTTCGATGGAGACGACGCGAGCTCCAGCCACGTGCGCGACCGCAAGGTCGGGTTCGTGTTCCAGCACTACGCCCTATTTCGGCACATGACCGTGTTCGAGAACGTCGCGTTTGGCCTGCGCGTGAAGAAGCGCGCCGAGCGGCCAACGCCAGACGTCATCAAAGAACGCGTCAGTACACTCCTGCGGCTGGTGCAAATCGAACAGCTCGGCGGCCGCTATCCTTCGCAGCTTTCGGGGGGCCAACGCCAACGTGTTGCCCTCGCGCGCGCGCTAGCCATCGAACCACGCGTGCTGTTGCTGGACGAACCGTTCGGGGCGTTGGATGCCAAGGTGCGCAAGGAACTGCGCCGGTGGCTGCGGCGGCTGCACAGCGATCTCAAGCTCACCAGTGTGTTTGTGACCCACGACCAGGAGGAGGCCCTCGAACTCGCCGACCGTGTTGTCGTCATGGGCGCCGGCCGCATTGAGCAGGTCGGCACGCCGACCGAGGTCTACGACCGCCCGGCAAGCCCGTTCGTGTTCGAGTTTCTGGGTAACGCCAACCGCATTCCGTGCATGGTCGAAAATGGGCACGCGATTCTGGACGGCATCCCGTTCGCGCGCCATACGGCGCCGCGGATCGGCGATGGGCCGGCGATTGCGTTTGTGCGGCCGCACGATCTGGAGATCGTTTCCGACGTTCGCGCTTTGCCGGCCACCATTCGCCACGTCACGGCGGCGGGCCCGGTAGCGAAGGTCGAAATGGCCCTGGACGGCCTGCAGGCGATGGTCGAAGCGGAAATCCCGCGTTCGTCGGAGCACCTACCCGACCTCGTCGTCGGCGCGAAGGTAAACGTGGTCGCCCGGGAAGCGCGGGTATTCAGCGCGAATGCGGCTCCGCCACCGGCGGCCGGGCCGGCGGCCTAACCCTCAGTCCGCGAACGGGTCCTTCATCAGGATCGTATCGTCGCGCTCCGGGCTGGTGGACAGCAGCGCCACCGGCGCCTCGATCAGTTCCTCGATGCGGCGCACATACTTCACGGCCGCTGCCGGAAGGTCCGCCCAACTGCGTGCCCCGCGGGTGCTGTCGGTCCAGCCCTCTAAGGTCTCGTACACCGGCGTCACGCGCTTCTGCAGTGCGCTGGAAGCCGGCAGATAGTCGGTATCCTGGCCGTCCACGCGGTAACGCGTGCACACCTTCAGTTCCTTCATGCCGTCCAGAACGTCGAGTTTGGTCAGCGCGATGCCGTCGATACCGCTCACCTTCACGGTTTGGCGCACCAACACAGCGTCGAACCAACCACAGCGCCGCCGCCGTCCGGTTACTGTGCCAAATTCCTTGCCCCGCTCGCCCAACGCCATACCCACCTCGTCGCTGAGCTCGGTCGGAAACGGGCCGCCGCCGACGCGTGTCGTATAGGCCTTGGTGATGCCGAGCACGTAGCTCAACGCGCCCGGGCCAACCCCAGATCCCACCGCGGCCTGACCCGCCGCGGTATTGGACGAGGTGACGAACGGATAGGTGCCGTGATCGACATCGAGCAGCGCACCCTGGGCGCCTTCGAAGAGGATGCGCTTGCCGGCGCGGCGCGCGATATCCAGACGCCGCCATACCGGGTCGGCGTACGGCATCAGCTTGGGCGCAATGGCTTTCAGCGAGCGGATCAATTCGTCGGCGTCCACCGGCGGGCGGTCCATGCCCTTCCGCAGCGCGTTGTGGTGCAGCAGCAACTTGTGGACCTGTGCGGTGATCTGATCGGGATCGGCCAAGTCGCACACGCGCACCGCGCGCCGGGCCACCTTGTCCTCATAGGCCGGACCGATGCCGCGCCGGGTGGTGCCCAGCGGCTGGTTTGTGGAATCCTCGCGGAACGTGTCGAGGTCGCGGTGCAGCGGCAGGATCAACACCGCGCTCTCCGAGATGCGCAAGTTTGCCGGCGAAACAGGAATGCCTTGCGCGGCGATTGCATCGATCTCTGCGAACAAGGCCCACGGGTCGACAACGACGCCGTTGCCGATGATCGACAGTTTGTCGGGCCGCACGACGCCTGACGGCAACAGGCTTAGCTTGAAGGTCTTGCCGCCGATAACCAGCGTGTGGCCGGCGTTGTGACCGCCCTGGAAGCGCACCACGATATCGGCGCGGCTCGACAGCCAATCGACAATCTTGCCCTTACCTTCGTCGCCCCACTGGGCGCCGACGACGACGACATTCGCCATAACAATCCTATGTGCGGGAGGGCAGCGGCCTGGGAGCGCCGCCTTCAAGAATGTGGGTGCAGCCTTGCGCCGCAGCGGCGGAGCGGGAGCTGGCGTCGGATTCCAGCGCTGCCCTGGTCGTCCAACCCTCGGCTCGGGCACGCGCCGCCTGGGCGGCGGTAGTGCCGAACGGAAGATACAGGGAGCGCGTTGCCGCTCGCGCGGGTACGCCCTGCAGCACCGAGCCCATGAACAGAGTAGCGCCGGTGGCGGTCTCGCCGCTGGCCAGCGGATAGCGTCCGCCACGGCCCAATTCCTCCGTCACGCCGCGGGAAAACACCGTGAAGCTGATGCCGGTCTGGTACTCAAGACCACGGAACTCTACCGGGTCGACCGTCAGCCGCAGGTCGGGCAGGGCGGAGCGCACGTGACTGACCACTGTGCCGAGATCGCGCACCAACGCTTCTGCCGCGGATCCAAGCTTCGCGGCCTGGAGCGCGCCCACGCACGATTCCGCTGATCCCGCCGCCGAAAGCATACCCGCCAACACGGTGCGCTGACTCGCGGTGAGCCCCGTCAACGCCTGCAATGCACCCGCGTCCTTGCGGTCCAAGGCAGTGCGCGCGTGCGCCGCGGTTTCCGCGTCGAGCTTCATGGCCGCGCACACCAGCGGCACCAGGTTCGGCATGGTCAGGTCAAACGACGGCTCGGCAATGCCGACACTGCGCAATGCGTCGGCAGTTGCGGCAATAACTTCCGCGTCCGCAGCAAGCGCGGTGGAGCCAATCAACTCGATCCCCACTTGGGTGATCTCGCGCTCAGGCTTCAGTTCGGTCCCCTTCACCTGCAGCACCGGGCCGGCATACGAAAGGCGCAGCGGGCGCGCAGCATTGCGCAGGCGGCTGGTGGCGATGCGCGCCACCTGCGGCGTGATGTCGGCGCGGATCGCCATCATTCGGTCGGACACCGGGTCCATCACCCGGAACATCTGAGCGGCGATTGCGCCGCCCGGACCGTCCAGCAGGCTCGCCTCGAACTCGACCAGCGGCGGCTTCACACGTTCGTAGCCCCACGCGGCGAACGCGCCCAGCATCAGCTCGATCATGTCCGCTTCAAACGCGGCGTCGGGCATCAGTGTGTCGCTCAGGCCGCTTGGCAGGAGCGCTTTGCGCAGGGTGTCGTTCATGGCGGGCTCAGGCTGCGCGCGCGCCAACGCGCGGCAGGGCGAAGTTCAGCCCTTTGGCTTGGCGCACCAACGGCAGCCGCCGTACGGCATCCAGCACTGCCTCGGGAATCGGTCCGTCGACCTCGATCAGCGCCATGGCACTGCCGCCAGCAGCCATGCGGCCCAAGTGGAATGTCGCAATGTTCACCCCGGCGCCGCCAAGGGTCGTGCCCAGTGCGCCGATGAATCCCGGCTTGTCGTCATTGATCAGGAACAGCATGTGCGGCGCCAGTTCGGCCTCAACCGTGATGCCGTCCACCTCGACCACGCGTGGTTTGCTGTTGGAGAACAGCGTGCCGGCCACCGAATGCGTTCGCCCCTCGGCCTCAATCGTGAGGCGGATCAGGGAGTGATAGTCGCCCGCGCGTTCGTTGGTCGACTCGGTTACGGCAATGCCGCGCTCGCGCGCCACGACCGTTGCGTTGACCATATTCACCGACGTCATCAGCGGTGACAGGAAGCCTTCCAGCACGACTGCCGATAGTGGCCGGGTGTTGAGTGCCGCGACTTGGCCCTCGAAATCGATGCGCACCGACTTGATCCCCGTCTCGGTCACCTGAGCAGCGAAGCTGCCGAGCTGCTGCGCCAAGCGCATGTAGGGCCGCAGCTTTGGCGCATCCTCGGCGCTGACCGACGGCATATTCAATGCATTGGTGACGGCTCCCAGCAACAGGAAGTCCGACATCTGCTCAGCGATCTGGATCGCCACGTTCTCCTGGGCCTCACTGGTGGAGGCGCCAAGGTGCGGCGTGGCGATTACCTGCGCCAGCGCGAATAGCGGACTGTCGGTGGCGGGCTCCTTGGCGAAAACATCCAGCGCGGCGCCAGCGACGTGGCCGGAAACCAGGGCCGCGTGCAGCGCCTCTTCGTCGATCAGTCCGCCGCGGGCGCAGTTGATGATGCGCACGCCCCTCTTGGTCTTGGCCATCGCTGCGCCGTCCAGGATGTTGCGGGTCTGGTCGGTCAGCGGCGTGTGCAAGCTGATGAAGTCTGCGCGGGCAAGGAGCTCTTCGAGTTCAACTTTTTCGACACCCAGCGCGACGGCGCGTTCGGCCGAGAGGTATGGGTCGTAGCCCAGCACGCGCATCTTCAAGCCCTGGGCACGGTCGGCCACAACGGAACCGATGTTGCCGCAGCCGATCAGGCCCAGCGTCTTGCCCGCCACTTCCACGCCCATGAAGCGGTTCTTTTCCCACTTGCCGGCATGGGTGGAGCGGTCTGCCTCGGGCAGTTGGCGCGCAAGGGCCATTAACATTGCGATGGCGTGCTCGGCGGTCGTAATCGAGTTGCCGAACGGCGTATTCATCACGGCCACGCCGTGGGCGGTCGCGGCGGCGACATCGATGTTGTCGACGCCGATACCGGCGCGTCCCACCACTTGCAGGCGGGTTGCCGCGTCCAGGACGGCAGCGGTGATTTTGGTCGAAGACCGCACGGCGATGCCATCGTACGCACCTGCAACGGCGATCAGGTCCTTGGCCGCCATGCCGGGGCGGTCGTCCACTTCCACGCCGCGGTCCCGGAAGATCTCGGCAGCCCGGGGGCTCATCGTGTCGGCAATCAGAACGCGCATTTACTTCTGCTCCTGCAGCGCCGCTGCATATGCCCAATCCAGCCACGGCAGCACCGCGGCAATGTCGCCGGCATCAACGGTGGCACCGCCCCAAATTCGGAAGCCCGGTGGTGCATCGCGATAGCTGGCCAGGTCGAAAGCGACCCCCTCTTTCTCGAGCATGCCGGCCGCGGCCTTGATCACCGCGGCCTGCGCCTTGGGATCGCGTGCGGTGAATGCGGGGTCGATGACCTTCAGGCAAATCGATGTGCAGGAAATGGTTGCCGGGTCGGTAGCGAGGAACGCTGCCCACCGGGAGTTCGCGGCCCAAGCGGCCACGGCAGCTAGATTGGCGCGCGAGCGCGCCATGGTGGCGGGCAGTCCGCCGATGTCCTCGGCCCAGCGCAAGGCGTCGAGGGCGTCTTCCGTGCACAGCATGCTGGGCGTGTTGATTGTCTCGCCCTCAAATAGGCCGTCGCTTACCTTGCCGCCCTTGGCCATGCGGAACAGCTTCGGCATCGGCCACGCCGGGGTGTAGGTCTGCAGGCGCTCAATCGCGCGCGGGCCCATCACCAGCACACCGTGCGCGCCTTCGCCGCCCAGCACCTTTTGCCATGAGAACGTGGCTACATCGATCTTGGGCCAGGGCAAATCCATGGCGAGCGCGGCCGATGTTGCGTCGGCGATCGTTAGCCCGGTGCGCCGGTCCGAAATCCAGTCGCCGTTGGGAACGCATACGCCGGAGGTGGTGCCGTTCCAGGTGAACACTACGTCGCGGTCCGGCGATACTTGGCGCAGGTCGGGCAGGGACCCGTACGGTGCGGTGAAGGACCGGACATCGCTGAGCTTCAGCTCTTTGACGACGTCGTTGATCCAGTCGTTGCCGAAGCTTTCCCACCCCAGCACATCGACGCCCCGTGCGCCGAGCAGCGACCACATCGCCATTTCAACGGCGCCGGTGTCGGACCCCGGCACGATGCCCACACGCCAGCCCTCTGGCAGGCGGAGCAGGGTGCGAGTGCGGGTAATCACCTCGTTCAGCCGCGCCTTGCCGGGGGCGGAACGGTGCGAACGGCCAACGAGTGCGTTCTGGAGTGCCGCCGTTGACCAGCCGGGGCGTTTGGCACACGGGCCGGAAGAAAAATACGGCCGCTGCGGTCGAACTTGAGGTTTCACTGTCCTCTCCTTTCAGAGAGTCGCGACCCGTTGGGGGGTCGTGGCCCGGGGCGGATAGTATGGTGGCGCACCGGTTTGTCAATTGCCGCCCGTGCGGCCGATTGACAGTCGCCGTAGGCGTGCGCTTGTTGGATCCTATGGACGAACTTCCCCACCAGATCCGCTTGCCCTCCGAGATTCCGCGGGTGGAACCCTTGCCGCCGTCGATCGACGTGATCCGGGCGCGGCGCGAAACGCCGGGCTGCGAGACGGTCCTGCACCTGAACAACGCCGGTGCTTCCCTGATGCCCGATTGCGTTGTTGAGGCGGTTGCCAACCACCTGCGGCTCGAGGCCGAAATCGGTGGCTACGAGGCGGCCGAGCGTGCCGAACGCCCGCTGTCCCGGGCTTACGACGCCATCGCGGGCTTGATCGGGGCGGAACGAGACGAAATCGCCCTCACCGAGAACGGGACCCGGGCCTGGGACATGTTGTTCTACGCGCAGCCCCTTGCACCGGGGGATCGCATCCTCACGGGCGTGAGTGAGTACGGATCAAACTACCTTGCGTTCCTCCAGGTTGCCCGGCGCGCGGGCGTGCAGATCGAGGTGATCCCCAACGATGAGTCGGGCCAGTTGTCGATAGCTGCGCTGGAGGCGGCGATTGACGACCGGGTGAAGCTCATCTCGCTGACCCATGTGCCGACCAACGGCGGGCTGGTGAACCCGGCTGCCGCAGTGGGCCGGGTGGCTCGCGCCGCCGGCATTCCGTACCTGCTCGATGCGGTGCAATCAGTGGGGCAGATGCCCATCGACGTGCGGGCGATCGGCTGCGACATGCTCACCGCCACGGGCCGCAAGTTCCTGCGTGGGCCGCGCGGCACAGGGTTCCTGTACGTGCGCCGCGAACTGGCCGAACGCTTGGAGCCGCCGTTCATCGATCAGGGCTCGGCGACGTGGCTGGCGCCTGAGGAATACCAACTGCGCGCCGGAGCCGGCCGCTTTGAGTCCTGGGAAGGCAATATTGCCGGCCGGATCGGCCTGTGCGTCGCCGTGGAGTACGCCCGCACGTGGGGGCTCGATCTGATTGCTGCGCGGGTGCGCGGATTGGCCGGGCGCCTGCGCGCCATGCTTGGGGAACTGCGCGGGGTGACGGTGCGCGATCTCGGCCAAGACCGGTGCGCCATCGTCACGTTCACCGTCGATGGCGCCGATCCCGACGACGTCCGCGAGCAACTGCGCGAACAGGGGATCAACATCAGCGTTTCGCGCGCCCACCAAACCCGCCTGGACATGGATGCGCGCGGGTTCACGGCGCTCTTGCGTGCCTCAGTCCACTACTACAACACCGATGCGGAACTGGCGCGGTTCTGCGCCGCCATTGCCAATCTGGCATAGCCCGGATTGTCCGCTGCCGTTTCCCGTGGCAGGCTAATCGAACGAGCGGTGGGCACCGCTGCGGGGGAGGACCATGGCAGGGAAGACTCGTTCCGGACTCCGGAACCGTAAGGCGGAGTTTGCGCTCGCTGCAGCAATGGTGGCCGCGCGCACGCGGGCCGGACTAACGCAGGACGAACTGGCGCACCGCATGCGCACGACACAGCCGGTCGTGGCGCGGTTGGAAAGCGGTCGCGTGTGGCCGTCCACTCGCACGCTGGAGCGCTACGCGTTCGCCACCGGATCGCGGCTACGCATTTTGTTCGAGCCGTCCGCTCGCAAGGCGCGCCGCGGTGGCGAAGCGGTCGGCGGGATCGTCGCGCAGCAGCGTTAGAGCGACCGGGCGTGATTGAGAGGGCCGTGGCCTTTGCCTAGGCCCGGCGCCGTTCGAATCGCTTCCCACACATAGCCGCGGGCGCGCACCACCGCGTCGCGCACGTTCATTCCCTGGGCCAGCCCGGTGGCGATGGCGGATGCGAGCGTGCAACCGGTGCCGTGAGTGTTGGTGCTGTGGATGCGCGGGTTTTCCATGTGGATCGCGCCGTCGGCGGTCACCAGGACATCGACTACCGTGGGCAGGTCCAGGTGGCCACCCTTGACCAGCACCGCCTTCGGCCCCAACGCCAGCAATGCACGGCCAGCGGCCTCCATTGCGGCAACGGACCCGATTCTACCGCCCGTCAGCAACTCAGCTTCCGGAATGTTGGGTGTCGCAACCGTCGCGCGCGGCAACAACAGCCCGCGCACCGCGTCGATCGCATTGGGTTCCAAGAGCGGGGCACCGCCCTTGGCAACGGTCACCGGGTCTACCACCAGCGGAGTGCCGGGCGCTGTGCGCGTCAGCACCTCAACTACTGTCGCGATTACCGCTGCCGAGTGGAGCATTCCGGTCTTGATGCAATCCGCGCCGATGTCGGCCAGCACGACCTCCATCTGCCGTGCCACGAACGCGGGCGGGATCGGGAACACCGCGTGCACGTCACGCGTGTCTTGCGCGGTGAGGGCGGTGATGGCCGTGGCGGCATAGCCGCCCAGCACCGTCACCGTCTTGATGTCCGCCTGGATGCCTGCGCCGCCGCCCGAATCCGAGCCGGCAATGATCAGAACGCGGCCCTTCACAGCCGGGCGCTGGCGCGCTCGACCGCGCGCGCAATTTCATCGACCACGGCGATCACCAAGGATTCGTCGATGCCTTCCGCCATCACGCGGATCAGCGGCTCGGTGCCGGAATTGCGCACCAGCAACCGGCCGTCCTGACCTAAGCGCACGCGGGCCGCTTCCATCACCTGCTTTACGTTGGCGTCCTCGAGCGGCTTGCCGCCGCCGTACCGCACGTTGCGCAGCAGTTGCGGATAGGGTGCAAACATCCGGCCCACTTCGCTCACGGGGCGCTTCTTTTCGACCAGCACGGCCAAGGCCTGCAAGGTCGCCACCAATGCGTCACCAGTGGTCGAGAAGTCGGTCATGATGATGTGGCCCGACTGCTCACCGCCCAGGTTGCACCCGGTCGCGACCATGCGCTCGATTACGTAACGGTCGCCCACTTGGGTCCGGTCCAAGGTCAGCCCGATGCCTTCCAGGTAGCGCTCGAACCCAAGGTTCGACATCACGGTGGCAACCACACCGCCGCCACGCAGCAGCCCACGCCCGTGCCACGACTCCGCGATCAGCGCCATCACTTGGTCGCCGTCCAACATGTGGCCTTGCTCGTCCGCCATCACCAGGCGATCCGCGTCGCCGTCCAGCGCGATGCCGAGATGCGCGCCTTGCCGCACCACCTCCTCCTGCATGCGCCCGGTCGCGGTGGAGCCGCACCCGTGGTTGATGTTGAAGCCGTCTGGCTCCACGCCGATTGCAACGACCTGCGCTCCGAGCTCCGTCAGCACGGTCGGTGCAACGCGATAGGCGGCGCCGTTGGCGCAGTCGAGCACGATCTTCATGCCATCGAGCGTGCGGTTCTCGGGAAACGTGTGCTTCACATATTCGATGTAGCGGCCCGGAGCGTCCTCCAGGCGCATGGCGCGGCCAAGGTCCGGGGGTTTGGCGCGGCCTTCAGAATGGCCGTTGTCCATCCGGGCTTCGATCGCGTGTTCGACCTCATCCGATAGCTTGAAGCCGTCGGGGCCGAACAGCTTGATGCCGTTGTCCTGAAACGGGTTGTGCGATGCTGAAATCACTACGCCCAGGTCGGCGCGCAAACTACGGGTCAGCATGGCAACGGCGGGAGTGGGCATCGGCCCTACCAGCACCACGTCCATGCCCACTGCAATGAATCCGGCCGTCAGCGCCGGCTCCAGCAGGTAGCCCGACAAGCGCGTGTCCTTGCCGATCACCACGCGGTGCCGGTGGTCGCCGCGCAAGAACTGGCGGCCCGCGGCCATCCCCACCTTCAGGGCGATCTCGGCGGTCATCGGTTCCGCGTTGGCGGTGCCACGGATGCCGTCGGTACCGAAGTATCTTCTTGCCATGCCGTCTCCTAGTCCAGTTTCAGCCGGCCGCCAACAGGGCAGGGTCCGTGGCCCGGGCCCATACCGCAAGCGCCTGGGCGGTTTCCGCCACGTCATGCACCCGGACAATTTGCACGCCTTGGCTGGCGCCCCATACCGCCGCCGCGACCGAGCCCGGTAGGCGCGCGTCCGCGGCCTCGCCCACGCTGAATTTGCCGATGAAACTCTTGCGCGAGGCACCCAACAGGACCGGGCACCCAAGAGCGTGCAGGGCAGCGACCGCGTCTAACAGTTCGGCGTTGTGAACTGCCGTCTTGGCGAATCCGATGCCAGGGTCGACCACGATCCGCTCGCGCGGGATTCCCGCAGCGACGCACGCGGCCACCCGCGCCTCCAGGTAGTCGAACACGTCCAGCGTCACGTCGCTGTAAACCGGCGCGTTTTGCATCGTGCGCGGGTCGGCGTTGCAGTGCATCAGCACCACCGGAACCGCCAACGCCGCCGCCGCTGCCAAACTGTCCGGCCCCGTCAACGCGTCGACGTCGTTGATCGCTACCGCTCCCGCACCGATCGCAGCGCGCATAATGTCGGCGTGGCGCGTGTCGATGGAAACTAGCCCGCCTGCCGCCAGCGCCTCCACCACTGGAACGACGCGCCGGGCCTCTTCCGGTTCCGCAACGGGCTGCGCCCCTGGGCGCGTTGATTCGCCGCCCACGTCGAGAATCTCGGCACCTGCCTGGCGCATCGCGCGGCCGCGCTCGATCGCCTCGGCCGCGCCGAAAAAGCGGCCGCCGTCGAAAAAACTGTCGGGCGTGACGTTGACGATCCCCATGATCCGCGGACGGCTCCAGTCGAGCCCGGCAGTCGGCCCCCGGGGGCTGGTCAGTGCCGTCCACAGCGTCGTGAACCGAGCACGGCTCGCGGCGTCCTCGCCCTCGGCCCAGCGGCGCACTGTGGCGACCGAGCCGGTGGCCCGCCGCACGCCACCCGGCGCACGGGCGCTGACTTCCAGGGCCGAAAACGCACACGGTCCCCCGGCCAGCCACACGGCGTCACCCGAGCGCACGAGGGCGCGTGCGGCGCTGCCGCCGGTGATCGCTAAGGGCCGAAGGTAGAGCCTAGCGCCAACGCCGAACCCCCGCTCCAGGGCGGGGGTTCGGGTACCAGCGTCAGTCAACGTTGGAGCAGCCGCCAGGGGCCTAAGCCCCAGGCTGCGGCTTGGGTTCGAGGCCCGGCTCTTTACCAGGCTTGCGGGTGCGCCCGGCGGCGCTGGACGGCACTGCGCTACCGGCCGGCGTGTCGTCTGCGGTCTCGGGACGCGAAATTGCCTCGCCGCGCAATAGCGTGCCGATCTCTTCACCGGTAAGGGTCTCGTATTCGAGCAAGCCCTTTGCCAGCGACTCCAACTCGCCACGCTTGGAAACGATGATGTTGCGAGCGCGGTTGTAGCCCTCATCGACGATGCGGCGAATTTCCGCGTCGATCATCTCCGCGGTCTTCTCCGACACGTTCTGGGTGCGTGCCACCGAGTGGCCGAGGAACACTTCTTCCTCGTTCTCCGCGTACGACAGCGGGCCCAGCGCATCGGACATGCCGAGCTTGGTCACCATCGCGCGCGCCATGCGGGTCGCCATTTCGATGTCCTGGGCGGCGCCCGATGTCACTTTGTCGCGGCCGAAAATTACCTCTTCGGCGATGCGGCCACCCATCGCAACGGCGATGTCGCCTTCCATCTTCTCGCGGCTCAGCGAGACGCGATCGTTTTCCGGCAGGCGCATCACCATGCCCAGCGCACGGCCGCGGGGGATGATCGTCGCCTTGTGGATCGGGTCGGAAGCCGGGACATAGTGTGCCACCAGAGCGTGACCGGCTTCGTGATGCGCGGTCAGGCTCTTCTCGGCGTCCGACATCACCATCGACCGGCGCTCGGCGCCCATCATGACCTTGTCTTTGGCCGATTCGAACTCGGACATCGTCACCAAGCGGCGGCCTTTGCGTGCGGCCAGCAGAGCCGCTTCGTTGACTAGGTTGGCGAGGTCCGCACCGGAGAACCCGGGCGTGCCGCGCGCGATCACACGCGGCTCGACGTCCGGCGCGAGTGGCACCTTGCGCATGTGGATCTTCAGAATCTTCTCGCGGCCCAGGATGTCCGGGTTCGGCACCACCACCTGGCGGTCGAAGCGGCCCGGGCGCAGCAGTGCCGGATCCAGTACGTCCGGACGGTTGGTGGCGGCGATCAGAATTACGCCTTCGTTGGCCTCAAACCCGTCCATCTCCACAAGGAGTTGGTTCAGCGTCTGCTCGCGTTCATCATTGCCGCCGCCGAGGCCGGCGCCGCGATGGCGGCCGACCGCATCGATTTCATCGATGAAGATGATGCAGGGCGCGTTCTTCTTGCCCTGCTCGAACATGTCGCGCACGCGGCTCGCACCTACGCCCACAAACATCTCGACGAAGTCGGAGCCCGAGATGGTGAAGAACGGCACGTTAGCCTCGCCGGCGATGGCGCGGGCCAGCAGCGTCTTGCCGGTGCCCGGCGGGCCGACCAGCAGTGCGCCCTTCGGAATCTTGCCGCCCAGACGCTGGAAGCGTTGCGGGTCCTTCAGGAAGTCGACGATCTCTTCCAGTTCTTCCTTGGCCTCGTCGATACCGGCAACATCGTCGAACGTGACGCGCGTCTGGTTCTCCGACAGTAGCCGGGCCTTGGACTTGCCGAAGCCCATGGCCTTGCCGCCGCCCGACTGCATTTGACGCATGAAGAAGATCCAGACGCCGATGAGCAGCAGGAACGGGAACCAGCCCAGCAGCACGCTCAGGATCGAAGGCCCATCGGACGGCGGCGCCGCCGTGATGCGCACGCCGCGTGCGGACAAGCGATCCACCAGCGACGGATCGTTCGGGGCATAGGTGCGGAACGCCCGGCCGTCGGCGAAGTGCCCGGTAATCGCGGCGCCCTTTACGGTCACGTCCTTAACCTGACCGGTTTGGACTTCATCCAAGAAGTCCGAGAACGCGAGCGCCGACTCTGGTCCGCGGTCGGAACTGGGGCTGAACATCTGGAACAGGGCGAGCACCAGAACACCGATGATCACCCATAGGGCTAAGTTCTTGCCGAAGCTGCTCACGATGGCATTGGCTCCTAGGGACCTGTGCTTCGGGAGGGCCACGCGCCGCAACGCCGCAGCAACCGTTGGAAGCAAGAATAGTAGATAGGCTACTCCGCCGCCGAAACAACTGCAAAGTGCGGTGGGGCCAAGCTTTCCGCGGGCAAGAATGTGGCTGTGGCGCCCCATTTTGCGCCGAACTGCAGGTGCGGCACCGCCACGACGCGCTCTCCCGCCCAGACCGTGGGTAACACGAGCCGGGCGCGATGGGGGATGGCTGAAGTCACGCGGGGGCGAACCTGGACCCATCCGGAGTGCCCAAGCGGACCGACTGCCAGGGCCGGGCGGCCTCGTCCAGGCGCCACGGCGACCAAAAAGCGTGCGTCCCACATCACCGGACTACCGGGTTCAATGGGGCGGCGGTCCAGCCGCCGCAGTTCACGGCACGCCACATACTCGTCCATGCTGGTTTGCCACAACACGCAACGGTGCAGGCTGTGGCTGCGGCCGGCCGCCAATGCCGACACGGCCCGGCGGGCACTCGCGTCACTCGGCAAGTAGGTCAGGCCACCAACGGTGGTGACCACCCTGGCCAAAACCGTGGTGGCCATCGCCGGAGGCGCCGCAAGTAGCTCCCGCAGGCCGATGCGGCAGAACCCGGCCGGGTCGGGGAACGCACACTCGGCCAATAGACGCGTCAGCGCCGCATCGGCTTGTTCGCGTTGAACCCCGTGGACGTGCGCGAGTGCAGCGAGCCGGTCGGTCGAGGATGGGGAACCGGACGCGAGCACGAGTCGCGTGCGAACACGCGCAAAACGTTGGTTTTCGTTGGAAGGATCCTCTGCCCAATCCTGCCCGCATGCCTGCAGCGTTGCGATTAGGCGACCCTTAGGGACGGGGAGGAGCGGTCGCAGCACCCGGATGCCGTCAACATGCCGGGCCGCAGGCATTGCCGCTAGGCCGCGCGGCCCGCTGCCGCGTTCGCGCCGCATCAGGAAGGTCTCGGCTTGGTCGCCGGCATGGTGGGCGACCATCACATCGGCGATCCCCTCCGCGCGGCACCGTTCGGCCAACAGCCGGTAGCGCGTGGCGCGCGCGGCGGCCTGCAGTCCTGCGGTGGGCTTCGGCCCTGTCCACGGCAACACGGCGTGACGGATGCCGCGGCGGTGCAGCCACCCGGCGACCTGGGTGGCCTCGGCGGCGGAATCCGGGCGCAGCCCGTGGTCGACCGTCAGCGCCAACACGGTTCGGCCGGTGTGGGATGCCCATCGGTGGGCGAGGAGGCACAAGGCCATCGAGTCCGCGCCACCTGAAACGGCGACTGCCATGGCCCCGGTACTGGGTGCGAGCGGCGCGATCAACGCCGCAAAGTCATCGGTGGTTAGCGGCAGCGCGGGCGCGGCCACGGCGCGTCGGAGCTCAGCAGCCGAGCCGCTTCAGCTCAGCCGCGGCCTGTCCCCTTACCTCGGGGGTGGTGGTCGGGAACTGCGGATTGGCCGCTGCGTTGCCGGGCGGGTTGAGCGGCGCCAGTGCGGCGCATGCCTCGGTCTTGTGGTTGTCCCAGCGCGCCAGCGACATCCCTAGCTTCAGCAAGCTGTCCGCAGCCTTCGGCTTCCACGGGCCGCCGGGGGTGGCAGGCGTGGCGGCCGTGTAGGCCTCCAAAAAGGCCGACGCGGCGTCGCGGTACTGTTGCTGCGCATAGTATGTCTCGCCCAGCCAATACCGGGCGTTGTAGGTGAGCTCATCGCCGCCGTTGGCCGCGATGAATTCGCGCAGCGCTTGTTGGGCGTTGGCGTACTTGAGTTGGACCAACAGGTTGTAAGCGAATTCGTACTGCTGCCGCGGTGTGCCGTTGGGCAGGATCGACTTCGTGACGGGCTGCGTCGCCGGCAGCGTGCCCAGCACCTGCTGGCCGGGTTGCAGGCCGGCAATTCCCTGCACGCCGGGCGCCGGACGAGTCGCGGGCGTAGGTGTCGGTGCAGCCGCCTGTGGGACTGCGGGTGCAGCGGGGCCCGGCGCCGGCGTCACCGATGCGGTGTTGCCCATGCGCGCTTCGATCTGTGCGAGCCGGAAGTCGACGTCCTGCACCAGCTTGTCGAGGCGTGTGCGATTGCTGTCGACGTCGTGGCGTACCGCCTCAAGCGTCCCAACCAGCGCGCGCGTTTCGTCCTCGATCTGGCTCAGGCGCACTTCAAACTGCGCAGCGTTCGCGGCCTGGGCGGGATCAAGCGCCAGCGGTGCCGCGGCGGCGGGCCCCGTAGGCCCCCGGCCGTTGTAGTAGTCGCGCTGCAGCGTATTGAGTTGCGTACGTAACTGTTCGATCTGTGCGGTCAGTTGCGCGACCGTGTTGTCTTGCGCGTGCCCGGGCACGGCGGCCAAGGTCAGCGCGGCCACACACGCGGCGGCAAGCCAGTGAATCGGGGATCGTGAAATCATTCTTGCCATGAAGCCTCCGGCCCGCGGCAAATCCGCGCACCAGTACCAGACGGCCGGTATTTGACCGCCAGAGTACGGCGGTTTTGCGGCTGTCCGGAATGGGGTGAAGCAACCACAAAGAAAAAGGGCACCGGGCGTTTTCCAGCCCGATGCCCTCTTGTCGTCAAAGTCTTCTAGTTGGTCGCGACGCCGCTGACCACGGTAACGGCCCGGCGGTTCTGGGACCACGCGGCTTCGTTCGATCCCGGCACCGCAGGCTTTTCCTTGCCGTACGAGATCGTCGTGATGCGCGAAGCCTCGACGCCCAGGGCGACGAGATAATTCTTCGAGGCAGTGGCACGACGCTCGCCGAGGGCAAGGTTGTACTCACGCGTGCCGCGCTCGTCGCAATGGCCTTCAACAACCACGCGGGCCGCGGGATAACGCTTCAGCCAAGCGGCTTGGCGTTCCAAGGTTCCACGGGCTACCGGCTGCAAATCGAACTTATCAAAGTCGAAGAACACACGGTCACCAACCACCTGCTCGAACTCGGCGCGGGTACCCGCAGTCGGGCCGGCCGGACGTGCCGCCGGAGCAGCAGCCGGAGCAGCCGCAGGGGCCGCGTTCTGAGCCACGCCCGCACCGCCGCCACCAGCGGCGGCGCCTTGGGTCACGGCGTTGCCGGTGTCATTGGGGGTCGACTGGCAGGCAGCTACAAAAAACAGGGCTACGATTGGCCCAATAAGTTCTCGACGCATCCTTCTTCCTTTCGGTTGGACCGGCCTACGTTGGCTCGTAGGCACAGCCCCGGGCGACCCCGGCCCGGCGCGGGTGTCCATTAAATGTTGCACAATAATCAGAGCCTTGCGTTCAAGCAAGGCGCAAACGTCACGTTTTGACGCTTTGGTGCCACTCAGGGCGTCAATAGTGGCGACCAGGCTGGGTCCGAGCCCAACAGCGGCGTAACCATCAGCCGTTCATTGTAGCCAGTCAAGTCCACTGACCATAGGTGTGCGTCGCCGCCGGTTCCATCACGATTGGTTTGGTCCTGCCGGTAATACATGATTACCCGGCCATTTGGCGCCCAGCTCGGGCCCTCCACCAAGAAGCTTTGCGCCAGCAGACGCTCGCCGCCGCCGTCCGGGCGCATCACGCCGATATAGAAGGTACTCGCGTCAAACTTGGTGAACGCAATCAGGTCACCGCGCGGCGACCACACCGGGGTCGCGTAGCGGCCTTGGCCAAAGCTGATGCGCTGCACGTTGTTGCCGTTCGCGTCCATCGTATAGATCTGCTGGCTGCCGCCGCGGTCCGAGTTGAACGTGATGCGGTTGCCGTCCGGCGAAAATGATGGCGACGTATCGATCGCCGGGCTGTTGGTCAGGCGCCGCACTTCGCGCGTGTGCAAATCCATCGTGTAGATGTCGGAGTTGCCGGCGTCGGCGAGTGTCATGATGACCTTGCGGCCATCCGGCGAAAACCGCGGCGCAAACGTCATCCCAGGGAAGTCGCCGAGAATCTCCTGCTGGCCCGTGTCGATGTTGTAGATGTACACGCGCGGCCGGTCGTTCACGTACGCGAGGTACGTGATCTCTTGTGCCGTCGGCGAGAATCGCGGCGTCAGCACTAAGTAACTGCCGTCCGTCAGGAACCGGTGGTTGGCGCCGTCCTGATCCATGATCGCCAAGCGCTTCACGCGCTTGGATGCCGGGCCGCTTTCCGCGACGTACACGACGCGCGTATCGAAGTAGCCCTTTTCCCCGGTCAGCCGTTCGTAGATTGCATCGGCGATCAGGTGGGCCACGCGCCGCCACGTGTCTGGGGCGGATGTGTAGGAAATCCCGGCCATCTGCTGCTCGGCGAACACGTCCCACAGGCGGAATTCGACGCGCAGGCGACCGTCCGCTTCCAGCGTGGTCTTGCCGGTAACCAGTGCCTGGGCGTTGATCGTGCGCCAGTCCACAAAGCGCGGCAGCATCTGCATGTCTTCGGGGCGCTGCAGGAACGCGGTCTTGGCGATCGGCCGGAACAGGCCCGAGCGATCCAGGTCGCCTGCCACGACGCGGGCGATATCCGCGCCGATGCTCCGGCCCTGCGGCGTGTCGGCGAACAAATCGGTAACCGCGATCGGCACCGGGTCCACGTTGCCGCGGGTGATGTCGACCCTGATCACCGCCTGCGCAGGCATTGCCGTCAGTGCGGCGGCGCTTGCTGCCAGCCCCGCCGCAGCCCGGAATCCCTGGCGGCGCGACAACGGCATGGACAACCCCCAGCGCGGCGCCGTGGCGCCGGACGGAGGTGCGAGAAGATTCGTTTGAATGTCGCGGGGCATCATCGGGCCAGCATGTCGCGCGGATCGAATTTCAACTCGACCTCGCGCCAGGTTTCGTATTTCGCGGCGGTGAACATTCGGTAGGGAGCGCACTTTAGCACGGCGCGCCGCGCGCTCTCAGCGGCAGTACGAAAGTTTTCCTGCCCGGGCAAATTCATGCGCGCCGCCTCAATGATATCCGGCTCGCGCGAAAGCTCGCCGTTCGGGTTTAAGAAGATGCGCAGGGTGACCACCAGGTTGGCGGCATCGCGAACGCCGGCCGGCACGGACCAGCACTCCTGGATACGGGCACGGAACGCGTCGATTTCCGAAACGCTCAGCGGCTGATCGGTCAGGCGCGCCGTCTGCGAAATAACCGGCGCAACCGGCGCTGCGGCCTGCGGCGTGGGCTTAGGCGGCTCTTTGGCTGCCGCGGGGGCCGGGGTAGGGGCGGGCGGCGGGGGCGCCTTGGTTTTGTCCAGCAGCGCTGCGATCTGGGTTGGGTCGAATGCCGGTTGCTGCTTAGGCGGTTCCGGCTTGGTGCGCGGCGCTGGTGCCGCGGCCGCCTTGGGTGGAGTCGGCGCGGCCGGCTTGGTGCGCGGCGTTGGCGCGGCGGCCACTGCCTTCGGAGTCGGCGCGGCAACCGGCGCGGGCGCTGGGGTAGCGACAGCCTCCGGCGCGCGGGGCTGCGGGGCAGCCTCGGCGGCAGGTGTCGGCGTCGGCGCGGGCGCCGCAATCGGGGCAGCTTCGGCCGCTGGAGCTGGCGGCGGAGGAGGTGGCGGGGGAGGCGTAGGAACTGCTGCAGCGGGTGCCGGAGTGGGTGCCGGAGGTGGCGTTGGATCGGGTGCCGGCACCGGATCGACGCGCGGCGGCGCCAATGCGGCCACGGTCTTCTCGGTCACGTTCACCAGATCCACGACGATCGGGTGCTCCTCGGGCGGTTTGTCCTTGTCGGCCCAATGCGGCACGCCGAAATACACGAGCGCAATGATCGCGACGTGGATCGTCGACGACACAAACATTGGCCCGCGCATATTCACCGGGCGGCCTTTGGGGTTGCTGCGGCGCCCTTCGGGTTTGCCGCCGCGCCACCCTTGGCCGGTGGCTCAACCGGCTGGGCGACCAGCGCGACGCGGGTGAACCCGGCCGTGCTGATCTCGCTCATCACTTCCAGCACGCGCCCGTACGAGATACCCTTGTCACCGCGCACAAAGATGCGGACATCGGGCTTGTTGCCGCTGACTTCCTTCAGCAACGGACCGAGACTCGTCAGCTCCACTTCGCGCTCCTGCACCCAAATACGGTTCTGCGCGTCGAGCGAAACCGACAATGGCTCGTCCTGACCGGGAATGGCATCGGCGCGGGTTTTGGGCAGGTCGACCGGAACACCCACCGTGAGCAGCGGCGCGGTGATCATGAACACGACCAGCAGTACCAGCATCACATCGACAAACGGCGTGACGTTGATCTCGCTCATCGGCCGGCGGCTCCAAGCGCCGCCGCCCCGCCGCGTCGTCCGGCCTGGCAGCATCGGTCCAGCCATTTAGGCGACTTCTTCTTCGAGTTGCCGGGACAGGATCGCGGTGAACTCAGCGGCGAAGGCCTCCAGCCGCGCGCCGTAGCGGCCGATGTCGGCCGAGAACTTGTTGTAGGCGACCACTGCCGGAATGGCCGCCACGAGGCCGAGCGCGGTCGCAAACAGCGCTTCCGCAATCCCCGGCGCCACGACCGCAAGGCTCGTGTTCTTGGTCGCCGCAATGGATTCGAAGCTGTTCATGATGCCCCACACGGTGCCGAACAGACCGACGAACGTTGCTGTCGAGCCGACCGTGGCTAGAAAGCCCATGTAGCGCTCCACGCGCTCCATCTCGCGGCTCATGGTGAGTTGCATGACCTGCCCGATGCGCGCCTGCAGACCGGCCTGCAGGCCTTTTTCCAGGACGCCGCCGCGCTTGGTCGAGCGCCGCCACTCGCGCATGGCGGAAGCGAACAGCAAGGTCATCGGATCGGTGGGTTGCGCGCCGACGCGCTCGTACAGTTCTTCCAGCGAACCGCCGGACCAGAACTCGTTCTCGAAGCGGTCCGCGTCGCCGCCCAGGCGGCGCATGCGCATGAACTTGTCGACAATGATCGCCCACGACCAGATCGATGCCAACAGGAGCGACAGGATCACGACTTTGACGATGAAATCGGCGCGCAAGAACAGCGCGATCAGCGAAAGCGATTCGCCTGACCCCGCCAACGCCGTTGCGCTTACTACATCAGCTCCCATCGTCCGGCCTCACTCCTATTCATCCATTGTGTTGAGATTGCGGCCATTTTCGTCCGCCATCAGGTCCAGTTGCGCCTGTGCAACAGTCTTCGGCGCCCTCATGCCCAGGTGCGCGAATCCGGCCGGGCCGAGAATGCGGCCGCGCGGCGTGCGTTGAATCATGCCCTGCTGCAATAAGAACGGTTCAATAATCTCTTCGATCGAATCGCGTGGCTCCGAAAGCGAGGCGGCCAGGGTTTCGATTCCCACCGGCCCGCCGGCAAATGTCTCGGCGATGCACCGCATGTAGCGACGGTCCATAGCATCCAATCCGAGTGTGTCGACCTCAAGGCGGGTCAATGCGCGGTCGGCGATGGTGGCGTCGATGCGCGGCGAGCCTTCCACCGCGGCAAAGTCGCGCACACGGCGCAACAGGCGCCCCGCCACGCGCGGGGTCCCGCGTGCGCGTCGCGCGATTTCTAGCGCGCCGTCTTCGGCCAGCGGTGCATTCAGCACGCCACCCGCCCGTACCACGATGCGAACCAGGTCTTCGACGCTGTAATACGAAAGCCGGGCGGGAATCCCGAACCGGTCGCGCAGTGGTGTGGCCAACAATCCGGTGCGGGTGGTGGCGCCAATCAACGTGAACTTCGGCAGTTCGATGCGTACGGAGCGGGCGGCCGGGCCTTCGCCAATCACCAGGTCGAGCTCGAAGTCCTCCAATGCCGGATACAGCACCTCTTCCACCAGCGGGTTGAGCCGGTGGATTTCGTCGATGAACAGCACGTCGCGTTCCTGCAGGTTGGTCAGGATCGCCGCAAGGTCGCCGGCCTTCGCAAGCACCGGCCCTGATGTGGCGCGGAAATTCACGCCCAGTTCGCGGGCGATGATGTGCGCCAGCGTCGTCTTTCCCAGCCCGGGCGGCCCGGCTAACAGCACGTGGTCCAGCGCCTCGCCCCGGTCGCGCGCCGCGGTTATGAACACCCGCAGGTTCTCGGCCAGCGCCGGCTGCCCAACGAAATCCGCCAGCGTCTTTGGCCGGATGCTTGCCTCGGCCGCATCGGTTTCGCGGAACTCACCGGCCACAGCACGGGTGCCCGTCATCGGCTGCCGGCCAACTCTTTGAGGCCGCCGCGGATCAGGTCTTCAACCTCGTGGTCGCCCGGTGCGCGCGCTGCCGCGGCCACCGCCGCGAACGCCTCGCTGCGGCCGTAGCCGAGGTTGACCAGCGCTGAGATCGCGTCTTGGTGGTTGGTGTCCTCGGCGGCGATTGGTGCCTCGCCAGGGCCGGCGGTGCGCGGCGCATCGGCGCCGATCTTGGCGACGCGGTCCTTCATTTCCACCAGGATGCGCTTGGCCAGCTTGGGGCCGACGCCGGCGGCTTCGGTGAGCGGCGCAGGGTCCTGCGCCGCGATCGCCTGGGACAGCGTGTGCGGGGTGGCCGACGACAGCAACGACAGCGCTACCTTGGCGCCCACGCCCTGCACGTCCTGCAGCGCGCGGAACCAGCGGCGCTCCGAGTCGTTGGCGAACCCGAATAGGTGGATGTGATCTTCGCGCACGTGCATGTCGGTCAACAGCGTCGCCGCCAAGCCCGGCTCGGGCAGTGCCCGCAGCGTGTTGGCGGAACAAAACACGTGGTAGCCGACGCCGCCCACATCCAGGATCACCGAGTCGGTGCCGAGTGTGTCGACGCGGCCCTTCAGCTTGCCGATCATCCGCGCGCCTCGCTGGCGGCCAATGCCGCGCGCACCTTGGCTGCGGTGGCGCGGTGGTGGGCGTGGCAGATTGCCACCGCCAGCGCGTCGGCCGCGTCGAAGCTCGCCGCGCGAAACCCCGGCAGCAGCATCGTCACCATCGCGTGGACTTGCTCTTTGCCAGCGTGCCCGTTGCCGGTCACCGATTTCTTCACCAGCAGCGCTGCGTATTCGGCGACCGGAATGCCCCTGATCGCCGGCGCCAGCATGGCGACCCCGCGCGCTTGGCCGAGCTTCAAGGTCGATCCGGCGTTGCGGTTGACGAAGGTCTCTTCCACCGCGGCTTCGTCGGGGAGGTAGCGTACGAGGACGTCGTTCAGAGCCTCGTGCAGGCTGGCCAGCCGCCGCGCCAGTTCCGGCACGACCTCGGTTACCACGCAGCCCGCGTCCACGTAGCGCAGCGTGTGTCCGGCCGATTCAATCACGCCCCACCCGGTTTTGCGCAAACCGGGATCCAGGCCGAGAAACCTCATGCGGCTCCTGTCACGCGTTCAAGCGCCCCATCACCTCGTCCGAGATCTCCACGTTGGACGAAACGGTCTGCACGTCATCATCGTCGTCCAGCGCCTGCATCAGCTTCATCAGGGTGGCGACTTGTTCGTCCTTGGTGAGCGGCACCAGCGTCTGCGGCCGCCACACCAACTCGGCGGAGGTGGGGGCGCCGAAGCGCGTTTCCAGCGCCGCCAGGATCGCGTGGAACTGGTCGGGCGCGCAGTCGATTTCGTGGCCGGTGTCGGCAGACTTGCAGTCGTTTGCGCCTACTTCGATGGCGGCTTCCAGCATCTGGTCGGCGTTCGCGGTGTCGGCCGGATAACGGATCACGCCCAGGCGGTCGAACATGAACGATACACTGTTGGTCTCGCCGAGCGACCCGCCGAACTTGCTGAACGCCGAGCGCACCGCCGAAGCCGTGCGGTTGCGGTTGTCGGTCAAGGCATCGACGATCATCGCCACGCCGCCGGGGCCATAGCCTTCATAGCGGACGTTCTCGTAGTTCTGGCCGGCCAGCTCCCCGGAGCCGCGCTTGATCGCCCGTTCCACCGTGTCGCGCGGCATGTTGGCTTCGCGCGCCGCCAAAACGGCAGCACGCAGGCGCGGGTTGGTGTTGGGGTCGGGCAGCCCGGTCTTCGCGGCCACCGTGAGTTCTCGGATGATCTTGGTGAAAATCTTGGCACGCTGGGCGTCCTGCGCGCCCTTGCGGTGCATGATGTTCTTGAATTGGGAATGGCCGGCCATGGTCTTGCTCTGACAAAGCGGATGGGCGCGCGAACTTAGACAAACCGCGCGACGATCTCCAGCGCCGGCCCATCGGCACAGGAACGGCGCGGACTATGCCACGTTTTCCAGCTCAAAGCGCGGGGATGTTGGGTTTCAGCCGGCCCCCGATGCGCACCGGTTCGATGGTCCGGGCGAGCCCGGTGCGGTCGTCGGTTTCCACGAACACGCCGCATACGGTGGCTGGACCGTCGGCGGGCGTGAACCGGCCCTTGGACAGCTTGCGGGTGAACCGCGTCAGCGGCTCCACCGGGTCCATGCCGATCACCGAGTTGTAGTCGCCGCACATGCCCACGTCGGTCTGGTAGGCGGTGCCCTTCGGCAGAATCTGCGCGTCGGCGGTCGGGATGTGGCTGTGGGTGCCCGCCACCAACGAGGCGCGGCCATCGGCGAAATGCCCCATGGCAGCCTTTTCGCTGGTCGCTTCGGCGTGAATGTCGATCAGAATGAAGTCCACAGTCGATCCCAGCCGCACCTTGTTCAGTTCGGCCTGCACCGAGGCGAACGGGTCGTCCAAGGGATCCATGAACACACGGCCCATCACCTGGATCACCATCGCTCTCTTGCCGCCGGTGGTGGTGAAGATGCCGGCGCCGCGCCCCGGCGTGCCGGGCGGAAAGTTCGCCGGGCGCAGCAGCCGCGGTTCATTGGCGATGTGGCTCACTGTTTCGCTTTGGTCCCACACGTGGTTGCCGGTCACTACGCAGTCCACGCCCAACTCAAACATCTGGCCGCAGATCTTTTCGGTGATGCCGAAGCCGCCCGCGGCGTTTTCGCCGTTCACCACTAGAAAATCGATCCGCAGATCGCGCCGCAGCCCGGGCAGGTGTTCCGCCACCGCGTCGCGGCCGGAGCGGCCGACAATGTCGCCCAGATACAAAACCCGCACTCGACTACTCCGGAAGAAGAAGTCCGGGCGCACGCACGGCGCCGGCCTCGGTGATCACCCAGTCCAAGGTCTCGTCGCCGGGGTGAGTCGGCACATGGTCCAGTTCCTGTCCGGCAAACGCCACGCCCACCACCGTGATCGAGCCCGTGCTGCGGAGGGCCGCGATCGTGCGGTCATAGTAGCCGCCACCGTATCCGAGCCGGTGGCCCAGACGGTCAAACGCCAGCATCGGCACGACCAGCAGGGTGGGGCGTACCTCGTCGGCATGCTCCGGCGGGTGCGACGTGCCCAGCTCCCCGTCCGCCATCGTCACCGCTGGGTGCCACACCCGGAACGCCAACGGCGCCTCGCGCTCGCCAACAACGGGCAGCGCGACCACGGCGCCGCGCCCCAACAGCCCGTGCATCAGCGGCGCCACATCGATTTCATCGCGGATCGGCCAATACGCGCCCACCACGGTGCCCGCCGGAATCTTGATGTAGTCGAAGAACATTTCTGCCAGCCGCAGCGCGGCATCGGCGCCGCCGGCAGCCGCACATGCGGCGCGGTTGGCCTTCGCCTGGGCGCGCAGGCGCCGCTTTGCGGTGTCCATGTCGTCGGTCAACTGGGTTCGAAGCAGCGGGACCACCCGGCCGTTGACGTCCCATCCTCTGTGGCCTGCTCTCTGCAGGTGGGCGCCGTGTGCCGGAACCAAGGCTCCAGTAGGAACAGCTCCCGATGGATGTGAAGGCCCCAGGGAAATTGTCGTCTGACGCGAAGGGCAGTGCCCGCCACTAGGGAAACTAGGCACTCCGGATACGCCCGGCAAGGTCCTCGATCCGGCGTGCCAATCCTTCCACGAACTGTACGGTGGCCGTGTCGCGCGATACGCCGGCCTCGCGGTCGCGATTCGCCTTCACGTCGCGGACCTGTTTCTTCAGGTCGTCGACCTCGTCCAGCGCCTGGCTCAATTCGTCGGTAACCGTCAGTCCCGCCAGCAGCATCAGGTGCGCCGGTGCCGCCGTGGAATTGGTCCGGGCAATGTCGAACGCGTGGCGGTCCAGATGTTCCGCCAACTGAAGCAGGTGCTGCTCCTCGCCGTCCTTGCACGTGACGCGATAGGTGCGGCCGCCAACGTTTACGTCGATTTCAGCCACGGGCGTCGCTCTCGCCCAGCAGTCCGCGTAGATCGTCCATGGTGGCATCCAGGCGCGCACCGGCCGCCTCTGTGGCTTCGCGCAGCTGCTCCAATTCGGTTTCTGCCCGCGCCAGCCGCCGTGCCATATCGTCGCGCTCGCTCGCCGCGCGCGCGACTTGGGCCTGTTGCGCGGTCAGCTGGTCGGCGAATTCTGTCCGCATTGCCGCCACTTTGGCCTTGAGTTCGGTCTCCAAACGGACGACCGCATCCTCCAGGCGTTTCTTGGCTTGGTCGATTCCCGTCACGCGGTTCTCCTAGGCTGCACCGCAGTGTGCCTTGACGTGCGAAGGTCCGGCAAGCCATCAAGCCCCATGCCAATAGCAACCAAAGTGCCGGACTGCCGCCTTTACCTGATCACGCCGCCCGTGCTGCCGCACGGATTCGCCGATCAACTCACCGCGGCGCTGGGCGCCGGCGATGTCGCCTGCCTGCAGTTGCGGATGAAGGGCGCCGCAGATGCGGCGGTCGTGCGCACCGCCCGCGAATTGGGCGAAGTGTGCCGCACCCACAACGTGGCGCTAATTATCAACGATCGCCCGGACCTCGCGGTTCAGGCCGATGCCGATGGGGCCCACATCGGCCAGGGCGATGGCGACATCCGCGCCGCCCGCGCCGCGCTCGGCGCGAACCGCATTCTCGGCGTCACCTGCCACGCCTCGCGAGACCTTGGCCTCCGCGCCGCCGAAAGCGGGGCCGACTACGTCGCGTTTGGTGCGTTCTTTCCCACCACCACCAAGGACGTGGAACACCACGCCGAACTGGAAATACTGGAGTGGTGGAGCGACGTGATCGAGGTCCCGTGCGTCGCCATCGGCGGGATTACGATCGCCAATTGCGCACCGCTGGTAGCCGCCGGGGCCGACTTTCTGGCCGTGTCGTCCGGCGTGTGGGAACACGCTGAGGGTCCGGCCGCCGCCGTCGCTGCGTTCAACGCGGCGATCGCCGGGGCCATTGGACACCCCGGCGAAAGCTGATAAGACGCGCCGCCTATGGCGCTTCGCTCCCCCTTGATCAACGTGATGGCCGGTGCCGCCAAGAAAGCGGCGCGCGGACTATTGCGTGATTTCGGCGAGGTCGAGCAGCTCCAAGTCTCGCTCAAAGGCCCGTCGGACTTCGTCTCCGCCGCCGATCGCCGCGCCGAAGAAGTGATCCGCGCCGAACTGACCAAGGCGCGCCCCACGTTCGGCTTCCTGATGGAAGAGCAGGGCGTCGTCGTCGGTACCGACACCTCGAACCGCTGGTTGGTCGATCCGCTCGACGGCACCACCAACTTCCTGCACGGCATTCCGCAATTCGCCATTTCGATCGCGCTGGAACGCGACTCCAAGCCGTTTGCCGGTGTGATCTACGATCCGATCCGCGACGAGATGTTCTGGGCTGAACAGGGCCAAGGTGCCTACTTGAACGAAAAGCGCATCCGCGTCGCCAACCGCCGCCGGTTGGAAGACACGGTGGTTGTCACCGGCATTCCGCATCGCGGCCGCGCCGGCAAAGAAGGCTACCTGCCGCAACTCGCCGCCATGATGGAACTCACCTCCGGCATCCGCCGCTTCGGATCGGCGGCGCTGGACCTAGCGTGGGTCGCCGCAGGCCGGTTCGACGGCTACTGGGAGGGCGGCCTGAAACCCTGGGACCTCGCCGCCGGCGTCGTGCTGGTCCTGGAGGCGGGCGGGACGGTTTCCGAGGTTAACGGCGGCCAAGGCATGCTCCACTCTGGCAGCATTCTTGCCACCAACCCGGTGCTGCATCCGCTGATGTGCGAAGCCCTTGTCAATGCGGGTTCCCGCTCCGCCCTATGAGCGCCTAAATCGTAGCGCTTCATCGCGGGGGGCCAAATCTGGGGCCAGTTGGCCCGTTGGGGCAAACCCGTTGTGGCTGATGAGTCGCTGGGTTATCGTGCCCAAGGCGCATGCGGCCCGTTTACCGCCGCCCGTTTGAGCCTCGTTCCGGAAGGCCGGCCAGGAACACTCGATTGAAACGCCGCCTCGCATCGCCAACCTTGGCGCGACCCCAGTTTCTGCTGCAGTCCCTGACGCTTGCGTCGGTAACCGCCGCGGCCTTGGCCATCACTGGCCCGGCGCTGGCGGACGGCCCGGTCATCATTGGCGGCGCCGGACAGCCCCCCGTCTCCATCAACTACGATTTGCTCGATCGCTACGCGCTGCCCGTGCGCCCAGCACCTACGCCGTTCGCGCCAGCCACCGTACCGGCGGCTCTGCCGCTTGCCCCCGGCATGTCCGGCAACGGACCGGTCCAGTTGCGCGCCCCGGGCGGCGCAATAGCCACGGCGCGTCCCGCGCCGGCCCCCGCGGTACGCGCCCCGGCTGCACCCTCGGTATCGGTGCCGCCCGTCACCGCGACCCAGATCCCGGCGCCCGCCAGGGCGGCCGATCCGGGCGTGACCGCCGCCGCAGCGCCGCGCGCCACCACACCCGCACCGATCACTCAAACCCCGGCACCGCCCGTCGCCGCCACACCCGCGGCCCGTCCTTCCGCGCCGGCGCCCGCGGCGCCTGCTGCGGTGGCGGCCGCGCCGGCGGTTCGACCCACCGCACCGGCGGCGCCGGCCCCCGCAGTTGCGGCGGCCACCCCGGCCGCTCCGGCTGCCGCAACCACTCCCGCCGCGCCGCGCCCGGCGCCCGCGCCGCAGCAAGCGGCTGTGCCGCCCGCACCAACCCGCGGCGAAGTCCCGGCCGTCGCTGTTCCCGCTGCGCCGCAGGCAGTAGTGCCGTCGGGTCGCCCCGCGACGCCGCCGGCCGCGGCGACCCCGGCTCCGGCACCCGTCGCGCCGCCGCCCGCCGCCGCGCCTGCTGCGGCTCGGCCCGCCGC